>JBPPMT010000141.1:0-56065 GCA_051306195.1 Solirubrobacterales bacterium | reverse complement strand
ACGGACGACGTGGTCGCCGCCGTAAGAAGGAAGCTCTTGACCTGAAGCCGGACATGACGACCGATTCCCTGCAGCTCTTCCTCAAGGACATCGGCAAGGTTCGCCTGCTGACCGCCCAGGAGGAAGTTGATCTCGCCAAGCGCATTGAGCGTGGCGATCTCGATGCCAAGCAGAAGATGGTCGAATCGAACCTCCGTCTCGTGGTCTCGATCGCCAAGAACTACCGCAACCAGGGCCTGCCGTTCCTCGATCTCATTCAGGAAGGCACCCTCGGGCTGGTCCGTGCGGCCGAGAAGTTTGATTACCGCAAGGGATTCAAGTTCTCGACCTACGCGACCTGGTGGATCCGTCAGGCGATTGCAAGGGCACTTGCCGACAAGGCGAGGACCATCCGTATCCCGGTCCACGTCGTCGAAAAGCTGAACAAGATCGGCCGTGCCGAGCGTAAGCTCGTCACCGAGCTCGGTCGTGAGCCGACCCCGGAAGAGATTGCCGACGTAACCGGCATCGATCCGGAAGAGGTCGACTCGATCAAGCGTTCGGCCCAGTCACCCGTTTCTCTCGAGAAGCCGGTTGGCGACGAAGAGGAATCAGAGTTCGGGCAGTTCATCGCCGACGAGAAGGCCGAGTCGCCTTTCGATCGTGCCGCTGACCTGCTGACCAAGGAAGCCCTCAAGGAATCGCTGGAGAACCTCTCCTACCGCGAGCGCCGCGTACTCGAGTTGCGCTACGGACTGGGCGGGGAGCATCCCCGGACCCTCGACGAGGTCGGGCGTACGTTCAACGTCACCCGCGAGCGGATCCGTCAGATCGAGAACCAGAGCCTCAAGAAGCTCCAGAGCCTCAACGAAGCACAGAAGCTTCGCGAAGCCACCTGAGCCCGGGTCCACCAGCACAACGCTGACTTCGTCAGTACCACCGGAAGAGGCAGCTCACGTACTGAGTACTGTCGCCGCCTCTTCCGGTGGAAATCCTCGTCAGCGTCGCGCTGGAGAACCCGTGCATTTGTTGAGCCATTATTGAGCCGGGGCTTTTTAGCCTCGGCTCATGTCTTTAACGGCCGGCATCGTCCTCGCTTCAACCCTCGCCGCGGTTTCGGTCACTGATATCCGCCGGCGGGTGATCCCCAACCGGGTCCTGCTGGTCGCCGTGGCTCTCTGGCTGGGGATCTTGGCCTGGACGGGGGGAGAGGGCGCTACGTCGGCCCTGGTAGCGGCCCTGGTGGTAGCCCTGCCACTGCTTGTGGCCGCGCTCGTCCGTCCCGAAGGAATGGGCATGGGAGACGTCAAGCTGGTCGCCGTGATCGGCCTCTTCCTCGGCTGGCAGGCCTGGCCGGCCCTCCTGCTCGGGTTGGCCCTGGCGGGCATGGCCGGGGTGCTGATCAGCCTCGGCACACGGCGGTCGCCGTCGGTCACGACCCTGCCCCTGGCGCCGTTTCTGGCGGCCGGGGCTCTACCGGTGATGCTGATAGAGGCGATTCCGCTTCAGTAAGTGAAGCCATATGCCTATACTTGTTGAAGTGACCAATGGCTTGCCGCCGCGTCGTGGACCCGGCCGCAGAAAACAAACCGCCATGGCACTTCACCAATGAGCGCCATCGATAACGCAGAATGCCCCGTATGTCGCACCGCCGACGTAATCGCCGGCAAGTGGACCCTCCTCGTAATCCGTGACCTGGCCAAAGAAAGCCAGCGGTTCTGCGAACTGGAGCGGTCCCTCGAAGGCATCAGCCCGAGAACCCTTTCCCTGCGCCTCCGTACCCTTGAAGAGCAGGGCATCGTCGAGCGTCAGACCTTCCCCGAGGTACCACCACGGGTCACATACGCCCTCACCGACAAGGGCCAGGACCTCGTCCCCCTGATCGATGGAATGCGAAAGTACGGAATCGAATGGCTCGACGCCGAGCCCGCCGAACCCGTCACCGCCTAGGTCCACCAGCCCAGCGAGGTGACCGTACTTAACCCCACTTGGTGGGGTTAAGTACGGTCACCTCCGGGCCATTCAGCGGACCAGATGGGCCTTGAACTTGAGCTTTGGCTTGAAGTAGCCCTCGCCAGTCCAGCAATGAGTCGATTCGCCATCAGACGGATCGGCGTAGAAGTACGTGTCACGGAAATATCCGCGGATGGTCCCCTTCTTGATTCGAGCATTCAGCTGGACGTTGATCGTCTGTCCGAAATCGTCGTAGTCCTTGATGCCGAAGAGGCCGTCCTTCTTGATCCGGGCGGACTCGTTCGTGAATTCGCTGGTCCAGCCGTTCTTGCTGCCACTTCCTTCACAGGTTCGGCGGTACTTCAGCGATTCAACGGTGACCCGATGCCCCTTGACCGCAAGCCTGAGCCTCATGTCATCCGAGCGGTGCTTGTAGATCTTGTTACCGCTGCTGTCATTTGCCTGCGCCGGTGATGCGCCCGTCACTGCGGCAAGCACAACGAGGCTCACAATCGAAACAAGTGAAGCGAGTTTCCCGAAGCTCTTCATGGCTTTCTCCTCCTGATAGCGCCCCACGGGCGATGACTGGTGAACTACAAAACCAACCACCGCGAAAAAGGTGCGCTCACTGCTTCGCAAACTGCTTTTCCTGGGGGAGGAGTGTTGCGTTGAACTTGATCCAAGGATTCTCGGGGGATTTACCCGTCCAGCAGACAGGTTCGTGAGGCAAGTTGTATTCCTCGAGCATGACATTCCAGTCCTCGAAGAACCGGAGGCGACCGGAGACTTCACCCGGCTGCAGCGTGCCGTCGACACCTTCGAGGATTGGACCACCTCTGGTGATCGAGTCCTCATCGTCAGGCGTGAACGAAAAATCGCCAAGCTGCTTCTGGACCCTGAAATCAAACCCGGCTCCCGCTGGGTCCCTGTCGCCGCTGTCGCAGGTCGTATTGAACCTCGACCTCATACGGATTTTACGGCCGTATCGAACGAACTTCGTTTCAACTCTGCCGTTGTCGCCCTTGAAGATTGAAACAAGGGGGCCCAGCGGTCCGGGGTCGAGATCGTCCAGGCCCGGCCCGCCGAAGAGTTGGTCCCGACCACCACCACCTTTGATTTCGTCGCGGTCTCTGCCTCCGTAGAGGCGATCGTTCAGCTGGCCGCCACTGATCCGATCATCACCGGACCCGCCCGAGATCCTGTCGTAACCGCCTTGCCCGAGAATTCGGTCATTCCCGGCGCCGCCCTCGATCCGGTCATTGGTGCCAAGGCCTTGCAGATGGTCATCTCCGGACCCGCCGAAGATCTGATCTGGATCGCTGGAGCCGACAATGGAGTCTTTGCCGGGACCGCCTTCGAGAGTGCCCGAGTACTTGCTTGTAATCGAATCGTCACCCTCCCCAGCACAGACTGACGAATAGTTTGAATCAATCTCATCATTGCCACCCAAAGTGGCGATCACCCCGCCATTGGTTCTGATTGTGTCATCGCCTTCGGAGGCAACGAAGTCGGCTAGCTTGCCGTGACACTCGGGCACGGTGTACTCACCGCCCTGGACTGCCGCCAGGGTGAAACGCAGCCCGCCCTCTCCGCGACCTGTACCAGCCAAAACATAGGAACCATCCGGCCTGGACTCGATACGGGTTTCAGCGGCCTTCTGAAGCATCAACTCGTCTGATTGGTTTTCGAAGCTGTAGTCGTCGGGCGGCGCCTTCCTCCAGATTCGACTGAGACCGGCGCCTCCAAAGGAGTGATCCGGCATCCCCGAATGAGCCAAGCGAGCTATGAAGCCTGAGCCTGCCCGAGAGCCATCGACAGAGCTGTATGTCGAACTGATGCCACCTGAAATCAGGATTCGACCTTGATCATCGAAGGCCAGGTCCCCGATTTGCAGATCCTGCGACGTAAAGACGATGCGGGTCAAGTCCGGGTAGGCAACTCCATCCTGGCCGAAGGTCGGGTCGGGCCTCCCGTCGTCAGTCATGCGCACGATTCCTTCGCCCGTGGCTGCATACAGAAGCCCGTCGGGTCCGCGAGCCATCTCATAAGGACCCGCGAAGTACGCGCGAGTCAGGCCGAGCCTTGAACCGTAGTCGGGGTCAAGTGACCCGTCCGGCTTGAACCTGATTGACGAAGCGGACCCGTAGGAGAAATCAGCAGGAAATTCGTAGTAGTCACCCTTCTCTTCGGTCGCAACCACCGATCCGTCGTCGAGGATCAGGGCGCCGGTTTCGATCGAGGTGATGTTGAGCACCTTGTATCCAGCCGCTCCGAATCCCGGTTCGGGCGTGCCGTCTGCCGCCAAGGCAAGTTCGAAGACATTCGGGCAGCCTTCGAGATTGCCACCATTCACCGGGCTGGGGGGTTCACAGGAGAAGTACGTGCCGACGATCCGGACGCGGCCATCCGAGAGGACCCGCAAAGCACTTATCTCGATCGAGACCGGTAGTTCGGTAAATGGGCTTGCCTGTGACCGTTCAGGTTCGAACCAGAAAAATCCGTTGTCGTTGAACGATGTGTCCGGACTGCCGTCCTCATCGAACCGGGCGATTGCGATGGATTGACCCTGGGATCCTGCGGTGACGATGGATCCGTCCGGTTGGAGATCGACCTGATCCCACGTGGAACTGAAGCCCGGCAGGTATCCGTCACTACTGAATGACCCGTCAAGCGATCCGTCGGGCTGGTAGCGGGCGATCAAGCCATAGCGGCCCGGACGCGACTCACCGACAACCACAGTCCGGTCGCCCGAGTCGACGATCGTGTCGTTCGCCAATTGGTCAGTGTCCTTGCCGACTTTCACCTGGACCTTGCCGGCGGTACCGATGCCGGGTAAAAGCTCTCCCGGACGCGCCTGGGCCATCCCGGGCAGCAGGAGACCGGCAACCGTGATGGTGGTGATTGCGAACAGACTGGATTTGACGGCTGGACGAGCCTTCATAGCTTCTGGAACCTATAACCGGTGCGGGAAGCAAAGGTGCGGAAAGATGCGAACAAACCCGCAGTCGCAGGATGCGGCAGCGGCAATTAGCAATCCATGCACGATCCCGTACTTGACGAGTCCCTGAAGCGGCTTGCTGCCGAAGCTTCGACCCGGTTCACCTCGCGGGTGGCCACCGGTGACGAGATCCCGTTCGACGTTGCCGAAAACAACGGGGACAGCTCTCATTTTTACCGCTACGTGCCGCTCACCTCGCGTTACATCACCGCTCACCTGGACGAGCTGAAGTCACTGCCTTCATATGGACCCGCTCGCGGCGCGGTCGCTTCCTCGAACGTCGCCGCTCCGTTCCTCGAGGCCCGGGGCCTGCCGGTCCCGTCCGAGCCCAACCAGCGTGCCGAGGAGATGCTCGCCGTCTTCATCACCGGGCTCTGGGAAGGCACCACCGAATTTTCGCTCGACATCAGCCGGGTCGAGGCTGCCCTCGAAGCACTCGAGGTCGAAGCCCGCGACGTCCACGAAGCTGACGTCCTGCTCGTGCCGCTGGTCGGATTCGAGATGAGTCCCTCCGAGATTGAGCTGAGCAACGGCCTGAAGATCGTTCGCGCCGACTCGGTCGATGCGCCGCTCGAAGCGACTTCCTCCGAAGGAACCGACCGCAGCGCCTGGCAGCCCGCCTTCCTCGCGATGGCACCGCTCGGCGAGGACAGCGACGGCCCCAAGGTGGCCGTCGAAAAGCTTCACGGTCTGGTCCGTGCCCTCCGGCTGTTCAAGGAAGGCACCGTCGGGCTTGGTCCGTTCGCGTTTGCCCCGATCGGTGATGAAGCCTGGCGCCGGGTGGAGACCGGAGCCTCGCAGCCGCGCCCGGGCAGCTACTTCCTGATCGAGTCCGAGGTCGAGAGTCTCGACCAGTTCACCCAGCGCCTGGCCGAGTCCTCGCCGCGCAACGAAGCGATCGCCTTTGCCGAGAAGCGTTTCCAGTTCGGCTGCGAGCGCAGCCGGCCGGTCGACGCGCTCTGCGACCACCTGCTCGCCATCCGCTCCGCCCTCGGTGGGGAGGGTGTGATCGACGCGCCGCTCGCCGCACGGGCAGCCGCACTCATTTCCGGTGACGCCGAAGACGAGAAGGCACGCAAGCGGATCGAATCCGCACTCGACCTCGAGCAGTCCCTGATCAACAACGAAGAGACGATGATGATCGGCGGCGAATCGGCCAGCTACCTGGCCGCCTGGGTCGAAGACTCGACCCGTCAGATCCTTCGTGACGCCGTGCTCGGCAAGTACGAGACAAGCCTCAACGTGGTCGCCGAAGAAACCCTGATCACCTCCGGGCTCCAGGCCGGCGAAGGCAGCATCGCGCAGCGTGGCGACTCGGAGTGGGACACGATCCCCGAGCCGTCCGACGCGGAGATCCATGTCTTCAAGCCAAGAATTGTTGAAAGTTTCGGTCCGGAAGTGGAGGCAGGGGTTGACCCCCTGTTCGGATCGGTTCCTGAGTTTGACCCGGAGCCTCTGCCCGGCCGTCACACCGAGCCATTCGAGTCGATGCCGGAGATCGAGGCCGCGCTCGGCATCGTTCCCGGCTCCGGCAAGGGTGGCGACGACTCAGCTTCGGAACGACTGATGGAACCGGCTCCCGACCCGGGCGAGATCAAGGTTTCGGCTTCGACCGAGATCGGCTCGGCCCTGCGTGAGGACTGGCTCAGCCAGGCTCGCCCCGGCCAGACGATGGAATGGCCTTCGCACGCGATGGACGGCCTTGATTCGATCCGTCAGCAGGCTCACGGCGACCCGAACCGCAAGTTCTTCCCTCAGCCCGAGACCACCGAGTGGTCCGTCTCGGAACTCGAGTACCGCCGCAACCGTCCCGCCTGAGCAACCGGCGCAACCGGCCGGCTATTTGGTCGCGAGTTCAACCCTGACCTCTTCCTCGGCGAAGAGGTAGTCGTTGATGACGCCGAGACCCTCGATGTCATGGACGTCGGTGTCGAGGTAGGGGATACGGATCACCGGTTCGTCGCCGAGGCTTTCCCGGAGCCGTGAGATGTTCTTCTCGTCCCGCTGAGCAAGCTGGTCGTATTCGATGAGCGTCCTCGCGACCTCTTTAGCCAGCGCTTCATCATCGAACTCCGGCTCGAGCTTTTCGGTCAGGGCGGTGATCTTCGGCACCCTGGTTCCGAGCCGGTAACGGACACGATTGACCACTGCTCCACCGAAGTTCATCTTGCTCTCCAGAAGCTTCGAATGGAAGAAGACCGCTTCGTCGACCTGATCCCCCTGGGGACCGCAGACGATCACGAAGCAGGTCTCTTCGTCGGCGAGCAGGGCGCTGACCCGGTGGGCGCGGTCCTGGAAGCCGTCGATCATGCCGCTGAAGGCCGTGAAGAACTCGGAGAGGTCGGCCAGCAGGTCAAAGCCGACCAGCCGCTTCAGCACCGACAGCGCGACTCCGGCACCACGGCCGGCGACCTTGGCCGCGAAGCCGGTCGGCTTGATGAATATCTGGAGCGACTTGCCTTCGATGAACTGGGTCAGGCGGTTCGGCGCGTCGAGGAAGTCGAGCGCGTTGCGACTCGGAGGCGTGTCGAGGACCAGCAGGTCGAAGCGGCCCTCGGAGTGGAGTTCGAAGAGCTTCTCCATCGCCATGTACTCCTGGGATCCGGCCAGGGCTCCCGAGATCTGCTGGTAGATCCGGTTGTTGAGGACCCGGTCCCGGGCCTCTTCGTCTTCGGCGTGGCGGGCGACGAGGTTGTCGAATGTCTCCTTGGCGTCGAGCATCATCGCCCAGAGTTCGCCGCCATTTACGACGTCGCCCTGCTCGGTGAGCAGCTCGGGATCGACCATGGTCGCTTCGTTGCCGAGCTCCTTGAGGCCGAGCGAATCGGCGAGGCGCTTGGCCGGGTCGATCGTCAGTACGCAGACCTTGAGGCCCCGGGCAGCCATGCCGAGGGCGATCGCCGCCGAAGTGGTCGTTTTGCCGACACCGCCGGAACCGGCGCAGATGCAGATGCGGTTGCCTTCGAGGATTTCTTCGATCGATGCCATCAGGAAAGTCCTTCGGCCAGCTTGCGGGCGGCACTCAGGTCGATCTCCGGCTTGAAGATGAACGGCAGGGTGGAGATCGGGGCTTTCACCATTCCCTCGAGTCGTTCGAGTTGCTCCTTCTGGGAGGCGGTGCGGGAGCATTGGGAGATCGCCGCCTTGCCGGCGGCCCTTATCTCGGGGTCGTTACTTTTCCGCAGCTGCTTGATCGCCTTGAGGTCCTTGGCCGAGTAGCTCTCGGGGTAAAGGCCGTTCATGATGATCCGGTCGACCGCGACATCGACGTCCTCGGTCAACTGGTCTTCGAGGTTCTTCGTTTCGTTCACCGGCATCTCCTCGGGCAAAGAGACGATCACGGTGCCGGAATGATCGTGGTCGTTGATCATCGCCTGGAGCTGTTTGGCCTGGGTGTGGATCGGTCCCATGCGGGCGATGTTGGCGAAGGTGCGGGGGCTCTGGAGGAAACTGATGCCGTGGCCGGTGGCCGGGAGGTCGACGATCACCAGGTCGTACTTCCGCCCGTGCTTGACCTTTCGGTCGAGCTGGGCGAGTTCCCAGATCTTGCCGATCGTCACCAGTTCATTCAGGCCCGGAGTGGCGGCCGCGAGGTAGGTGAACATTCGGCTGCGAAAGAGCAGATCCCGCATCGCTTTTACCTTCAGCTGGAGCAGCACGTACTCTCGCATGGAATCTTCCGGATCGATTGAAATCGCCCAGAGGTCATTCGACATTTCGACCTCTTTGAAGCCCACATCGGCCTGACGGAAGATGCGCGAAGCGTTCTCGGTGGAGGAAACCTCGACCACGATAACCCGCTTTCCTTCAAGCGCAGCGCGGATTCCGAGGGCAATCGAGATGGTCGACTTGCCGACGCCCCCTTTGCCGGTTACGAAGAGGACGCGCTTTTCGAGGAAGTCGAGGATTTGACCATTCAACCCGATTTCGTTGGCAGGCAAACACCAGAGGCAGGAAAACGGGGTGTCCATGCGAATAACGGGCCAAATGCGAATCCTTAGCCGCAAGAACCATGCCCGCGAGAATTCCGCCCCCGAAGAGGAGACGGTCGAGCAGGACGATGTCGATTTCGGAACGTCCCCCGTCGCTGTAAGTGACGACGTCGACTTCGGCACCGACCCGGTGGCGACTCCGCCGGAGTCCGTCGCTCCGGAACCGGTTGAGAAAACCGGCCCTGCCCCTCCGGTCGAGGAGGAGCTGGCGCGGGTCGAGGAGGAAGCCGCCGCCGAAGAGAGCGAGATCCGGATGAAGGCCGCCGACCTGCTGGCGCCGACCAGGGACGATCTTGCCTCGCACATCAAGCCGGTCACCCCAGAGGTTCCGACCGACCGCGCCGACGTCATCAGTTTCGCCAACCAGAAGGGCGGCGTCGCCAAGACGACCTCGACCCTCAACCTGGCAGTCGCCCTTTCCGAACTTGGCAACCGCGTTCTCTGCATCGACCTCGACCCCCAGGGCAACCTGACGATGAGTCAGGGAATCGACCCGGACAAGGTCGAGCACAGCATGTACGACGTCCTGGTCCACGACCTGCCGATCTCCGAAGTCATCGCGCACCGGGAGATCGACATCGCCGTCGCGTCGCTCGACCTGGCCGGCGCCGAGATCGCCATGAGCACGAAGATCGGCCGCGAGAGGTCGCTCGAGAAGGCACTCTCTGAAGTCCACGCGGACTACGACTACATCTGCATCGACACACCCCCGAGCCTCGGACTTCTGACGATCAACGCCCTGACCGCGTCAAACAAGGTGATCATCCCGGTCCAGTGCGAATACCTCTCGATGCGCGGGCTGGTCCAGCTCCAGTCGACGCTCAAGATGATCCAGGAAAACCTCAATCCGGATGTCCGGATCGAAGGCATCCTGCCGACCATGTTCGACTCCCGCACCCTGCACGCCCGGGAAGCGGTTTCGATGCTCGAAGAGAACTTTGGAGACCTCGTGTTCAAGTCCCGGATCCGCAAGGCCGTGAAATTCGCGGAAGCGCCGGTGCGAGGCGCTAGTGTCCTCAAGTACGATCCGGAAAGCCGTGCGGCTTCGTACTACCGAAACTTGGCCAAGGAGGTCTTGAAAGATGGCTCGTCGTAAGAGAGCGAGTATGCGTGAAGGTCCTCTGGCGGACCTCTTTCGTTCTACAGGTGACGACGAGACCAGTAACGAGCCGCCCGAGTTCAAGCCGCGTGAGCAGGACTCGGCCTCCGCTTCAGGAGGCGAGACCCCCCAGAGTGACGAGGGCAACGAAACTCAGGAGCCGGGGAACGACAGCCCTGAGGTAGAAGCACCTTCCAGCCCCGGCCCCGATCCTGCCGCCGCCGGCCGGTTCGGCAGAAACGACCCGGTCGACCACTCTTCCGAGCCCGCAGTCGACCGTCCGCGACCGAAAGCGCCAGCGGCTCCCGAGTCGGACGATGACCCGCTTTCCGCGCCTAATCCCTCGGCCGACATGAGCGGCGTCCCCGACCCGCAGGACCGCCTCAAGCGGATCTTCAACGAGTCACCACCCTCGCGTGACGACGGCCCGAGGTATGGCCGCCAGGAGCCCTCGACTTCCTCGGGCAGCCAGCCGCATTCACCGGTGATCCGCGTCGTCGGTGTCGGTGGCGGCGGGGTCAACGCGATCAACCGCATGATCGAGGCCCAGATCCCGGGCGTCGAGTTCATGGCGGTCAATACCGACCTTCAGTCACTTCAGCTCTGCGTTTCCGACCTCACGGTCCACATCGGTGGGGACGAGACCCGGGGCCTCGGCGCTGGCGCAGATCCTTCGCTCGGATTCCGTGCGGCGTTCGACGAGCAGGACCGCATCAAGCGCCTGCTCAAGGGTTCCGACATGGTCTTCATCGCGGCTGGTGCCGGTGGTGGCACGGGTACCGGTGCGGCACCGGTCATCGCCCGCCTTGCCCGCGACATCGGCGCACTTACGGTTGGCATCGTCACCAAGCCATTCGCTTTTGAAGGCAGCCGCCGGCAGAAGCAGGCCGAACAGGGCATCGAAGCCCTCGCCGGTGAGGTCGACACGCTGATCGTAATCCCGAACGACCGCCTGCTCTCAGTTCTCGACCAGTCCACTCCGATGGTCGATGCTTTCCAGGTTGCCGACGACGTTCTGCGCCAGGGCGTCCAGGGGATATCCGACCTCGTGACCCTTCCTTCGGTGATCAACCTCGACTTCGCCGACGTGCGCTCCATCATGTCCGACGCCGGCCGGGCTCTGCTCGGCATCGGCATGGGCACCGGACCTGATCGCGCGATGATCGCCGCCGAGAAGGCGATTTCTTCCCCGCTGCTCGAGACACCGATGGACGGGGCTCAGTCGATCCTGCTGTCGGTGACCGGCGGTACGGACCTTTCCCTGATCGAAGTGTCGGAAGCGGCGCGTGCGGTTGGTGAAGCGGCCCACCCCGACGCCAACATCATCTTCGGTGCGAACGTCGACGAAGACCTCGACGACCAGATCTGGATCACCGTTGTGGCGACGAGGTTCGACGGCAAGTCGGGTCCGTCCCGCCGTCCGGTCGAAGCACGCCAGTCGCAGCCGGGTGAGCGCTCGGCCACCCGTGGCCGGAAGGCTCCGCGGGAAGACTCGCTGCCGGTCGTCGGCTCGAGCGATATTCCCGAGTTCCTCTCTTAGGCGGCCATGCCTTCTAGGCGCGGTGTAGTTGCCGCCGGCCATCCGCTGACCGCTGAGGCGGGAGCGTCGATCCTCCGCGAAGGCGGCAATGCGGTCGATGCCGCAGTCGCCGCGGTAATGGCTTCCTTTTCGCTGGAGAGTGCCCTGACCGGCCTGGGGGCTGGCGGTTTCATGATCGTCAAGGCACCCGGTTCCGACGCGATTCTGATCGACTTCTTCGTGGCTGCTCCCGGGAAGGGTGGGCATGAGAGAAGCGGAGACCTTGAAGCCGCCCCGGTTCACTTTGATGCCGACACCACGCAGATATTCAACGTGGGTGCGGCGTCCTGCGCAGTGCCCGGTGCTGCCGCGGGACTGAGTGATGCCCTCGAGCGATTCGGATCCGTGTCGCTCCTGGATCTGATCGGACCAGGGGTGAGGTTCGCCCGCGAAGGCGCGCCGCTCAACCGCCAGCAGGCTTACGTACTCCGAATCCTCGAAGGGATCTATACGGCTACTCCGGAGGCCAGGGAGATTTACGCACCCGGAGGCAGGATCCTCCGGGAGGGAGAGATCTTCCGGTATCCGGACCTGGCCGATGCCCTCGAGCGCTTCGGGGCAGAGGGTGCCGCGGCGGTCTACGAAGGCGAGACTGCCGAGGCGGTCGATCGTTACGTGAGGGACCGGGGCGGAGTGCTTTCGGTCGAGGACTTCCATGCCTACGAGGCGATCGAGCGGGAGCCGGTATCGGTCGGGTTCAACGGCTACGAGATCCTGACCAACCCGCCACCTTCGGCCGGCGGCATCCTGATCGCTTACTGCCTGGCTTTGCTGGAAGACCTCGGCCGCTGCGGAACGGTTGAGCTGACCCGGGTGATGGAAGCGGCCAGCCTCGCGCGGCGTACAGACTTCGCGGAGAACCTCGCCAACGACGGGTTTGCCGAGGGGTTCCTGTCCGATGAAGCGCTCAGCCGGGTTCTGTCAGATGACGACCGACTGGGCTCGACAACGCACCTCGCGGCGATGGACGATTCGGGCCTCTGCGCGTCGGTCACCTGTTCGAACGGGACCGGTTCGGGACTCGTGGTGCCGGGCACGGGAATACATTTGAACAACATGCTCGGAGAAGAAGATCTCAATCCACTCGGATTCCATCAGGCCGTCCCGGGCACCAGGGTCAGTTCGATGATGTCTCCGACCCTGATCCAGAAGGACGGGCAAGTGGTTGCCGGACTCGGCAGTGCCGGGTCCAACCGCATCCGGTCCGCGGTCCTTCAGACGACGATCAACCTGCTCTGCCGCGACATGTCGCCACAGGAGGCAGTCGACGCCGCAAGGGTCCACCTCGAAGCCCATGTGCTCCAGGCCGAGCCGGGAATCGATCCGGAGGTCCTCGAGAGGATCAGCGCAGCCGGACAAAAGGTCTTTCGCTGGAAAGAAAAGAACCTCTTCTTCGGTGGGGTTCAGGTCGTGACCCGGGACCCGGCCGGCGGTGAGCTTGACGGTGGTGGCGATCCTCGCCGGGGCGGAGCCGTGGCCTATGCCTGACCCGACCTACCCCGGCTCCAGAATCACGGACAAGGATCTGGAGCAACTCCTCGACGGTCTCGAGGGCGAACCTCGCAAGTCGCGGATGAAGCTCCTCAAGCTGCTCAGGTTCGAAGGCGTGACCCTCAAGGTAATGCAGGATGCCGTCCGGGCAGATCGCCTCGCCCTGCTGCCTTCGGAAATCGCCCTGGACATGCGCACGGACAGGTACACCCCCAAAGAGATCGCCGACGACACCGGGCTTGACGTCAAATACGTCCAGCGGCTGATCGCGGCGGTCGGATTCCCCAAGCCGGATCCCGACCAGCGGACTTTCGGGATCGAGGATCGAAACGCAGCCCTGCGTTTTCGGCAGTTCCTCGACGCCGGTCTCGATGCCGACAACCTGCTGGCCGTGACCCGTCAGGTCGGAAGCAGCGCCGCCCACATCGCCCAGGCCCACAACGAGATCGTCGCGACCGAGATCGTCGACCCGGAAGCTGATGAGTACACCGCGGCGATCAGCCTGCGAGCCGCCGCCGAAGACCTCCTGCCGCTGGCCGAAGAGGCAGTGAGCTGGGCACTCCGGGCCCACTTCCTGGACAACCTGAACAACGACATCGTCGCTGCCTCGAAGCCAGGCTGGTTCGGTTCCGGAAAAGAGACGGAGATCTCGGTCTGCTTCGCCGACCTCGTCGGATTCACCCGGCTGGGCGAGCGGTCCGAGCTCGAAAGGATCGGCACCGTTGCCAAGTTGCTCGAACAGGTGGCAATTGACGTGACCAACCCCGAGGTTCGCCTGGTCAAGCTGATCGGCGATGCGGCCATGCTCGTTTCCGAAGACGGGGCGGCCCTGCTGGACGCGTCACTCCGCTTCATTGAGGTCGGCAAAGAAGCAGGACCCGAACTTCCGGCTCTGCGTGTTGGCGTGGCCCGCGGTCCCGCGATCCCCCGCGCCGGGGACTGGTTCGGCCGACCGGTGAACCTGGCCAGCCGGATCACTGAAGCAGCGAGGCCGGAAGCCGTGCTGGCAGACGGCGCCGCGATCGAAGCGGCCGGAGATGCCTTCCACTACACCAAGGCCTCCGAGCACAAGTTCAAGGGCGTGAGGAAGGCAGTAAAGCTTTACCGCGTGCGACGTGAACCGCGGAAGCCGAGGAAGAAGAGGGACCAGGCCAGCCCGACAAAGGGTCCGGCTTAGCCGGGTTTTCTGGCTGAGAGCAGCAGGTTGTAGAAGAGCTCAGCAGGCAGGTAGGGCTCGAGCACGGCGTTGTCGACCTTCTGAAAGGCGATGTAGCTCTTGTAGGCGAAGTTCCGCCAGCCGAAAGGAATCGTGTCCGGCATCGCGGTCGCTTCCATCGACCGCATTCCCCAGCCCCAGACATTGGCGACCAGTTCTTCACCTCTGACCCGGGTGTGTTCGAATCCGGACTTCGGGGGGATCGCGCGCAGGTCGGCGGGCACAAAAGCGTGAACATCGACTTCGGGCTCGAGGCTGTGTTCGTCGTCGGCGAGTTCTTCGTCGGTGTGACTCAGGGTTTCGGCACCGATAAGGCGCCGCCAGAGCGGGGCGGCGAAAGAACCAGTGCGCTTGGGCACCGCCGCGAGGCGGTCGCCGTAACGGGAGGGCTCGCCGCAGAAGACGATCATGCCGCCGGGCTTCAGGACCCGGAAGAACTCGGAGAAGGCCTGGTCGAGGTCGGGGATGTGGTGGAGGACCGCGTGTCCGAGTACGACGTCGAAGCTCTGGTCCTCGAAAGGCAGGACCTCGGCTTCGGTGACCACGGTCTTCACCGGGATGTTCAGCGAAGCCGCGGTCTTCTTCAGGGAGGTCAGCATCCCGGGCGAGATGTCGGTCGCGGTGAGGTTGCCGATCAGGCCCTGGCTGGCCAGGTTCAGGGAGAAGTAGCCGGTGCCGGCTCCGATCTCGAGTGCGTCTTCGAATGGCTCAGGCAACTTGCCGCCGAGAGTCCGCTTCAGCTTCGCGGCGACCTGCTCCTGGCCGATTTCGCCGAAGTCGATGCCCCATTTGGCATCGTAGGAATCAGCCGCTGCATCGTGGTAGCGGGTGTTGACGTCCTTGATGTGGTCCGGCGATGCTGTCGGGGAGGCGGGCACGACGGGGAAAGATAGGGAAGAATCGCCTTCCTTGACTGACACGTACATCCAAAACGACCAGCCCGAAGGTGTTCCACCACTCGAATTGACCGGAGAGAGGACGCTTCCGGACGTCCCCGAGGAGAACTACTGGTACCAGCGCCACCTGGCCGTCTACCAGTGGATCGCAGCCCGGGTGCCCGGCCTGACCGTGGTCGACCTGGCCTGCGGCGAGGGCTACGGCTCGGCTGTCCTGGCCGAACGGGCCAGCGAGGTGACCGGCGTTGACGCCAACCCCGAGGCCTTCGCCCACGCCAGCGCCAAGTACACGACCGGCAACCTCACTTTCCGCCGCGAACTGGTCGAGAGCTTCGACGAGCCGCGGGACGCGATCGTCTTCCTGCAGACGATCGAGCACATCGAAGACCCGGGCAAGCTGCTCGAAGGCTTCGCCAGGGTCGCGCCGGTCTCCTACATCTCGACCCCGAACCTCCTGACCCTCGCCCCGGAAGGTGCCGACAAGTCGGACAACCCGTGGCACATCAAGGAGTACCGCCTCGAGGAATACCGGGCGCTGCTCGAACCGCATTTCTCGCGGGTCGAGATCCAAGGCCTGTCACACGCCGGCAAGTTGCGCCTCCACGAGCACGCCCTTTCGCTCGGCTGGGACAAGGTCCACGAAACACTCGGCCTGACCAAGCCTTTCTACGATCGCTTCACCCCGGCAATCTCGGTCGCCGATTTCCAGCTGAGCAACACCAACCTCGAGAGTGCCCTGGACTTCATCGCCGTCTGCCATGTCTGAGCCCGCAGGGGATGCGGTGGGCGATCTCGCGATCGTCCTTCATTCCCACATGCCGTACGTCGAAGGCTTCGGTACCTACCCTTTCGGGGAGGAGTGGCTGTTCGATGCGGCCATCCATTCGCATCTGCCGATCCTCGATTTCGCCCACGACCTGACGATGACGGTCACCCCGGTCCTGGCCGACCAGCTGGAGGCACCCGGGGTAGCCGAGCGGCTTCGTGAGTTTCTGGTCGACCACCGGATCGGGGCGGCACAGAAAGACGTTGAATCAGCCGATCCCGAATACCGGGCGGCGGCCGAAGCCGAGCTGGCCCGGTACGAGAAGGCACTGGCGGTGCTCGACGCGCATGAAGATGGTGTCCTCGGCGCTTTCGCCGGGGCGCAGAGTTCCGGCCGGGTCTCGCTGGCAGCATCAAGCGCTACCCACGCCGTCCTGCCCCTGCTTGCGTCTCGCCGGGGAATCGACCTCCAGGTGGAGACGGGGCTTCGTTCGCACCGGCGTCGCTTCGGATGGCAGGGCGGGTTCTGGCTGCCCGAGTGTGCCTACGTGCCGGACCTCGAATGGGACCTGGCCCGAAACGGAGTCCAGTGGTTCTGCACCGACCAGAGCCGACACGAGGGCGACGGAGACGCGCTGCTGCCGGTGGCGACCGAAGCCGGCCCGGTGGCCTTCACGATCGACTGGCCGGCGATCTCCTGGCTCTGGGACATGAGCGGCTATCCGTCGTGGCCCGGTTACCTCGACTTTCACCGGCTCTCGATGAACGGCATCCACATCTTCCGAATCGACGGCGATCCTTATGACGCCGAAGCCGCGGCGGCGCGTGCCTCCGAGCAGGCCGACCAGTTCATCGATGCGGCGCTCGAGCGCCTTGGAGGCTTTCGCGAACGCACCGGAGAGCGGGGACTCATGGTCTACGCGGTGGACACCGAGCTGCTCGGTCACTGGTGGTCCGAAGGGCCGATCTGGCTGGAGCACGTCCTCGCCCGTGCGGAGCAGCGGGGTCTCGGGCTGGTCACGCTTGATCAGGCTGCGGCCGAACATCGGACCCGCGATGCGGACCTCAAGCCTTCGACCTGGGGAGAGAACAAGGACTTCTCCACCTGGGACGAGCCGGTGGTCAGCGATCTCACCTGGGGTGCCCGCAAGCTGGAGCTCGAGGTCAGCCGGGCGGTTGCCTCGGGACTTGATCGCGGCAACGCGGAAAGGGCTGCCCGGGAGCTGCTCGCGGTTCAGTCCAGCGACTGGGCCTTTCTGGACAATCGCAAGCAGGCAGGCGACTATCCGTACCTCCGGGCCACCCGTCACGCCGAGAGCGCATTCGAGGCCCTACAATCGGCACCTCATGTACAGCTCGATACACGGGTCAGATCACTGGCCCCGGACCTGAGCCTGACCCCGCTGCTAACGCCTTAGAACGCCTGGCTCAAAGTCATGTCACCGAACCGGATTCTGATCGTCACCTGGGAGTACCCGCCCCTGATCGAGGGCGGGCTGGCCCGCCACGTGCGCAAGCTGTCCGAGGCTCTTGTCGACCTCGGGGTTGAAGTCCACGTGCTGACCAGGGGAGGGGAGCAGGCGACGGTCGAAGAAGAGATGGCCGGCGTGCTGATCCACCGCATCGTCGAGCCCGAACGGCCGACCGACCTGGCCGAGTTCGTCACCTGGGTCGAGCGCATGAACTCGGACATGCTCGCTGCCGGAGTCGAGCTCGGTGATCGCTACGACTTCGACCTCGTCCACGGTCACGACTGGCTGGTAGCCGGCGCCTGCGACCACCTTGCACGCCGCTACGACGTGCCGCTGGTCACCACGATTCACGCAACCGAGTGGGGTCGCCATCAGGGCTGGGTCGACAAGCACCCGCAGTCGCACATCCACGGAGTCGAGAAGTGGATCACCAATCGATCCGACCGCGTGATCGCCTGCTCGCATTTCATGCGCGAACAGATCGCCGACGTCTTTTCCGTCGAAGAGGGCCGCATCTCGGTCATCCCCAACGGGATCGACCCCGAAGACCTGCCGGCCGAGGACCCGGTCGAGCTGGCCCGGCTGCGTTCCGAGTTCGCCGCTCCTGACGAGAACCTCGTTCTGCTGATCGGCCGCCTCGTCTACGAGAAGGGTTTCCAGCTCGCGCTCGAAGCGATGCCGAAGGTGATCGAAGCCCTGCCGAACACCCGCTTCCTCGTCGCCGGATCAGGCACCCACGAAGCCGAGCTGCACAAGCAGGCGGAAGAGCTGGGACTGATGACTCATGGCACCTTCCTCGGCTGGATCGGTGACGACGTGCTCCATTCGCTGTACCGGATCGCTGACCTGACCGTGGTCCCTTCGATCTATGAACCCTTCGGACTGGTCGCTCTCGAGGCGATGGCCTCCGAGTGCCCATGCATCGCCGCCGATACAGGCGGCCTGCGCGAAGTCGTGCCGATCGAGGGTGCCGGGCTGAGGTTCAGGGCGAGCGATCCCGAGCACCTCGCTGAGGCCGCTATTCAGGTGCTTGGTGACGAAGAGCTGAGCAAGCGAATGGTCGAAGAAGGCCTCGCCCACATCCGCATGTTCGACTGGTCCGACGTAGGACTGCAGACGCTCGAACTTTACCGGGGCCTACTCCGAGTAACCGCCTAGTGAATTCAGGTCTTTGGGAATCGGAGTCGCACAGCGAAGCGAAGCGATTCTGATTCCTTTTTTCTAGGGAATATCGAGGACGCCCGGGCTGCCGGGCACTGGCTCGACCGGCTCCGGCCACTTCAGGTCATTTGGCTCGTCACGCATCCGCAGGACCCGGGCCGGCACTCCGCCGACCACGGCATTGGCCGGAACGTCCCTGGTCACGACCGAGTTGGCGCCGATTATCGAGTTGTCCCCGACCTGGACGCCACGCAGGATGCAGGCGCCGTAGCCGATCCATACGTTCGACCCGACCAGCACGTCTTCCATGTAGATGCCCTGCTGGCGGATCGGCCGCTCGACCTCGACCACCCCGTGATCGAAGTCGATGAACATCGTGCGATCGGCGATAACGCATTCGGCCCCGATCCGGACCCGCTGGTAGGCGGAGATCGTGCATTCCTGTCCCATCACGGTCTTGTCGCCGATCTCGACATGGCCTTCGTGGCAGCGGATCTTGGTGCCGTCACCGATCCAGACGAACTTGCCGAAGCTGAGGCGGGCCTCCGGACCGGTCTGGATCTGGAGGTTCCGGCCGAAGAAGACCGGACCGCTGGTCGTCCATCGATGCCCGGGGCGGGTAAAAAGTCGTCGCCTGAGATAACGGCCGAACAATCCGAGGTACTTCGGCTTGAGCATGCCGTTGTCGGCGAAGAAGGAGATCGAGCGGAGCACGGGGCGGACTTTAGAGCCAATCCCGGTAGGCAGAGCTTGCCACCGAACCACTCCGCGGCGCCGGAGACCGATTGTCGGCTCGAACGGGCCACCAGTCGGCGGGGATCGCCGGGCCACCAGCCCGCCTTATCCCCTTCTCCTTGCATTCCAACGGCTCACGGCCCCCGACCTTCGGGACGTTTTGGCCACACCTTCTAGACTGCCAATCGATGCCCGAGTCCCCTGTCGAAGCCGAGAACGCCGTTTCCCCGCTTGCCGAAAGGCTGCTGAGCGGAGACAAGCGGGCGCTGGCGCGGGCGATCACGCTGATCGAGTCGGATGATCCCAAGGGCTGGGAACTGGTCAGGGAGATCTTCCCGAAGACCGGCAAGGCACGGATCACCGGATTCACCGGCCCGCCCGGAGTCGGCAAGAGCACCTTGATCGGTGCCCTTACCGGCGAGCTGCGGAAGCTCGACCGGCAGATCGCCGTGCTTTCGATCGATCCTTCAAGCCCCTTTACCCAGGGCGCCCTGCTCGGGGACCGAATCCGTCTCACCGAGCATTTCCTCGACAGCGGGGTGTTCATTCGTTCCATGGCCTCCCGCGGCGCCCTCGGCGGCCTCTCCGAAGCGGCGCTTCAGGCCGCACTGGTGATGGACGCTTCGGGCAAGGACGACATCCTGATCGAGACGGTCGGTGTCGGCCAGGGGGAGATCGACATCGTTGACCACGCCGACACGATCGTCCTCGCCCTGATGCCGGGTTCCGGCGATTCGATCCAGGCGCTCAAGGCGGGCATCATGGAGATCCCCGACATCATCGTCGTCAACAAGTCCGATCACCCGATGACCGACACGATGATCCGTGAGGTCCGCGGCGCGCTCTCGCTTGCGCATACGCCGGGAGACTGGAGGGTCCCGATCCTGAGGACCGAAGCCGCTCGCGGAGAAGGAATCGAGGAGCTGGCTGCCAAGGTGGTCGAGCACCGCGAGTACATCGAATCGGCCGGTTTGCTCTCGGAGCGGCGGGCCCGAAACCTTCGAAGTGAAGTGCTGGCAATCGCGACCGCAAGACTCAGGCGTCGCCTCGAGGCCGCGATCGAGGATGATCCCGATGTGGTCGAATTGCTGAACAGGGTGGTGAGCCGGGAAATCGATCCCGCAAGCGCCGCCGCCCGGCTACTCAAAGGAGAGGTCGATGTCTGAAGAAACCAGCCCCAGGGAACCGACTTCGCGCCAGCCGGGCATCGAAGACGTCAAGCAGTGGATCGGCTACCGGGTGGACGAAATTTCCGGTCACAGCGTGGCCAAGGTCGAAGGACTGTTCGTCGACCAGGAGTCCGGCGAGCCCGCGTACATCCTGGCCAAGCTGGGCCGGTTCGGCAAAGTGGTCCCGATATCGATCCGCGAATGCGCCTCGGCCGCCGGCCGGGTATGGGTTCCGCATGACCGCGAGGTCATCCGCAACGCACCCGCCGTTGATCCCGCCATGCCGCTCAATCGCGAGCAGGAACTTCAGGTCCTCCAGTACTACGGAATCCCGGAGACGGTAGGACGCGGAGCCGAAGTAACCGGCCGCTCCGTCGGCACGGTTACTTCGCAGGCTCCTGCGGCCTAGTGCGCCCCAGCCTCGCCTGAACTGAGGGACGAGGCCTTCGCGATCAGCTTCGCTGACTTCGCGCTGGGCCTGTAGACCGTCTTGCCGCCGATGATCGTGCGCAGGACCTTCGTCTTCTCGATCGTCATCGGCTTCGCCTTGAGCGGATTGCGGTCGATCACGATGATGTCGGCATCCTTGCCCGCCTTTAGCGAGCCGACGCGCTTCGACAGCCCGAGCTGAGTCGCCGAACCGGCGGTGTGGGCCTTTAGCACTGCCGCCATGGGGATCGATTCGGAGGCGTCAAGCACATCACCATTCGAACTCGACCGGGTCTTCGCTGACTGGATCTCGAGCCACGGATTCAGCGGGTCGACCGGCCAGTCGCTACCCATCGACAGCGGCGCTCCGGCCCTGAACAGGCTGCCGGAGGGGTAGAGCCGGTTGAAACGCTCGTCGCCGATGAACGGGTGGAGTGCCTCCTGGGTCCAGAAGTTGCTCACCGCCCACTGGAGCTGCATGGTGGCGAACACACCGAGCTTGCCGAAGCGGCTGTAGTCGGACGGAGCGACCAGCTGGAGGTGGCCGATCGAGATGTTCTTCAGACTGGCCGAGCGGTTCACCATGCGGGCCGCTGCCGCGCCGTTCAGGCCCTCACGGACCGCGGCGTCGCCGATCGCATGCATGTGGATCAGCTTCTTCATCCGGTCGAACCGGGTGACCAGCTGATTCACGTTCTTCTGCGAGTGGTAGAGGTCACCCTTCGATTTACCGGGAACCCATTTGTCGCCATCCTGCACCAGATAAGGCGAAAGCAGTGCGGCCGTCTGCGAGGGGTACTCGATCACGCCGTCGAGGAAGAGCTTGATCCCGGGAATGCGGGCGCGCCCCGACTCGTACCTGCCGGCGAGGCCCTTGAAGTAATTGGCCGCCGCGTTGACCGGCATGTCGTTGCCGATCACCGGCAGCGAGTTGACTCGCACGTTCAGCTTGCCCCGCTTCGAGATCGCCTTCCAGGCCTTGACCGAGATCTCGTCCGAGGCCGAGTCGGCGGTCGAGGTGATGCCCATCGCGTTCATCGCCCGTACGGCCCGCTTGCCATCGTCGACGATTTCAGAGAGCTTCTTCGGCGGGATGGCTGCGAAGACGAGCCACTGGGCACCGTCCATCAGCAGGCCGGTCGGGGTGCCGTCTTCTTCACGGTCGAACTCGCCGTCGCCCGGGTCGGGCGTGTCTTTGGTGACACCGGCCAGCTCGAGCGCCCGGCTGTTCACCCACGAATTGTGAAAGTCGGATCCCTGGACGTAGACGGGCCGGTCCGGGAACGCGGCGTCGAGGTCCTGGCGGGTGACCACGGTTCCGGCGGGGAGGACTCCGACCGGGCTCCAGTTGGAGACCTGCAGCCAGTCGGTGCTGCCGGTAGCCGGATCAGCCTTGTCGCAGGCGGAGATCAGGTCGATCAGTTCGGGGATCGTGGCTTCGACGTTTCCGAGGTCACAGTTGTCGAGGATGTCGCCGCCGCCGAGCGGGTGGGAATGGCCGTCGACCAGTCCGGGCATCGCGGTCTTGCCCTTGAGATTGATCACCCTGGTCTTCTTACCGATGAATTTGCCGGCGCCACGGGACGAGCCGGTGTAGACGATCCGGCCGTTTCGAATCGCTACGGCTCCCTTGACGGGGTTCCCCCTGTCCATCGTGAGGACCGTTCCATTCCTGAGGACCGTGTCGGCATCAGTAGCGCCATTGGCAGCCGCCGGCAACATCAGGCCCAACCCGGCCGCTACTACCACCAGCGAAGACTTCAGTGTTCTGAGCATTTCCTGCGTATCTCCATCCCGTTTGACTTTCCCCGGACCGGACACTGTCGCACATGTCCGGGACTTGCGCTTAAACGTTTTACCACAATTCGAAGCTGCCAGTCAACCTCTCGCCCCAGCCTCACTATGCTCTGCTTTCGATGAATCGGCGACCGAGCATCAGCGATATCGCAAGGGAGGCAGCGGTTTCGGCTGCGACCGTCTCGCTCGGCCTGCGCGACAAAGGGCGAATGTCCGACGAGACCCGCACCCGGATCAAGGAACTGGCCGACGAGATGGGCTATGTGCCGAACTCGAACGCCCGCTCGCTGGTCGGCGGCAAGACCCAGTTGATCTCCATCTCGATGCCGGGCATCGGCTCATATCCGGAAGCGGTCGGTTCGGTCCAGTACTTCTTTCGCCTGCTCGGTGCGGCCGCGGCCAAGGCCCTCGAGCTGGACTACGGGCTGCTGATCACGTCTTCGACCGGCAAGCCCGACCGGGTCGCGGTGGATGGCGCGGTTGTGGTCGACCCGACGATCGACGACCCGACGATCGCCGCTTTCGACCGCCTTGGACTTCCCGTGGTCACGATCGGGCGCCGACTCGACGACGACCGGGGGTCAGCCTCCGATTTGGTCATCGACAACGACTACGTCGCCGCCACGAGCGACATGCTCGATCACCTTCGCAAGCGCGGAGCGAAGTCGATCACCCTCATGGCGACCGAACCGATCGACTCCTTCCAGCGGGACAGCATCGACTCCTACCTCGATTGGTGCGCTCGTCACGACATCGCATCACGGGTGGTGATGTCGGGCAGCCCCAACGCAAAGGACATCGAGAAGGCCGCGAAGACTGTGCTCGGAGGGGCAAACCGGCCGGACGGCATCTACGCGACTCTCGACCTCCTGGCCGAATCGGTGGCTGACCTTGCCGCCGCGGAAGGCCTGAATATTCCCGGAGACCTCCGTATCGCGACCTGCAGTGACGGAGACATCGCCAGGTCGACCACTCCGATGCTCACCACGATCGACGAGAAGCCGGTGGAGCTGGGAAGCGCCGCCGTAGCAATGCTGATCGAAGCCATCCAGGAACCAGAGACCAAATCCACCCAAGTCCTCATCGACACCGAACTAATCATCAGAGATTCAACAGCCTAGAGCCCTGGCGATCACCATTTGCTGGACTTCGTCGGTTCCTTCACCGATGGTGAGGATCTTGGCGTCGCGGTAGAAGCGGCAGACCGGGTACTCCTCGATGAAGCCGTAGCCGCCGTGGATCTGGACAGCCTCTTCGGTTGCTCGTACCGCGAGGCGACCGGTGATCAGCTTGGCCTGGGCGGCGGTGAGCGTGAAATCCTCGCCGCGGTCCTTCATGATCGCCGCCTTGTAGGTCAGCAGACGGGCTGATTCGAGGGCTGACGAAATATCGGCGATTTTCGCCTGGATCGACTGGAACTTCGAGATCGACTGGCCGAAGGCCTGGCGCTCCTTGGCGTACTTGATCGCTTCGTCGAGCGCACCCTGCGCCACGCCGACTGCCATCGCGGCAACGCCAATGCGGCCACCATCGAGGATGTTCAGGAACTGCTTGAAACCCTGTCCGCGGGGGCCGAGCATGGCCGTCTCGGGGAGGCGCACGTCCTCAAAGCTGAGCGGGTGGGTATCGGAGGCGTTCCAGCCCATCTTGCGGTAGGCCTTCTCGACCGTGTAGCCGGGGGTGCCGTTCGGCACGATGAAGTTCGAGATCTCAACCCGGCCGCGGTCGTCTTCGCCGGTAACCGCGGTGATCGAGACGCAGCCGGAAATGTCGGTGCCCGAGTTGGTGATGAACTGCTTGGCGCCGTTGATCACCCATTCGTCACCGTCGAGGACGGCGCGGGTCTTTGTGTTGCCGGCATCCGACCCGGCTTCCGGCTCGGTCAGGCCGAACGCGGCGAGCTTCTTCGCCGAGGTGAGGACGGGCATCCATTCGTCCTTCTGCTCGTCGGTGCCCCAGTTGTAGATCGGGGTGGTGCCGAGAGAGATGTGGGCCGCGAGGGTGATCGCCACCGAGGAGTCGATCCGGGCCAGTTCTTCGACCGCAAGGGCGTAAGAGAGGATGTCGCCTCCGCCTCCGCCGTATTCCTCCGGGAAAGGGATTCCCATGAGGTCGAGGTCAGCCATCTTCTGGACGATCTCGTAAGGGAAAGCCTTGGTGCGATCAAGTTCTTCGGCGACAGGAGCCACTTCATTCCTGGCGAAGTCACGGACGGTTTCGCGTAGCAGCCTCTGCTCATCAGTCAGATCGAAGTTCATTGAACGATCCTATGGATCGGGATGAGGATTCGGTCTACCGCGAGGGCGGGCAAAACTTGATCAGGAGAACAAGCTCCTGGTTTTTGCCCTCTCACCGACATCGCGGTTCTGAATAAGGCACGGATTTCCTGAACTGGGAAATCCGTGTTCGGTGCAGAGAAAGCCCTGGAATACAAGGGGAGGGGTCAGGCCCTCGCAGTTTCCCGCAGCCCTTCTTCGGGGTGGGGTTCGGCTGGGCCCGGGATCGACTCGGCGTCGTGGACGTCCAGGGCCTTTCCGCACTTCACGCACATGCGGCGGTCGTCGATCTCGCCGCCGCACTTCTTGTGGACGATCAGGCGCGGCTTGCCTTTTTCGGGCTCGCAGTACTTGTCGCCCCAGCCGAGGTAGGCCATCAGGACCGGCCAGAGGTCGAGGCCCTTCTGGGTCAGGAAGTATTCGTATCGCTCCGGGTTCGTCTGGTAGGGACGCTTTTCGAGCACACCTTCGTCGACCAGCCGGTTCAGCCTGGCGGTGAGCACATTGCGGGCCACTCCCAGGGAACTCTGGATCTGGTCGAACCGGCGCCGGCCGCGAAAGATGTCGCGGATGATCAGGAGCGACCAGCGCTCGCCGACGAGCTCGAGTGAAGAGGCGATCGAACAAACCTGGCCTGGATAGTCGTGGTAGAGCACGAAACGATTGTGGCAGGCCGAGTCCTTTGAAGCAACTGTGCGGTGCATCACAGATGGTTGCGTGACGCAACTGACTCGCTATAGGGTGATCTCAACCAAAGGGTTTCTTGAAGAAACTCGCGACAGTTCCACCGGGGAGCGGTGGGAAGGGAAGGCCTCAAATGAAGCAGAACAATCGAAACCGCACAAGAGTGAAGATCGCCCCTCTGAAGATCGAACTTTCCGAGGCCGAGATCATGGCCGACCTGAAGTACCCGGCTGCCGTTGACCGTCAGGTCACCTCGCGGCCCGCAGTTGAGCGGACCGACAACCGGTGAGCAGCGACAAGGAGCTCGCCGAGCTGCCGACCGCCCGCTGGGCTGCCGAACAGTTCGCGGAGTCGATGCCGGATGCGACCAGCACCCGCACGCTGACCTGGCAGGACCCGATGGCCTCCGCCGAGGCCGGCACGAAGATGGCCGGACTCGAGTACATGAATGCGATCAAGGCGGCAAAGATCCCTCCGGCCCCGATCGCCGTGTTGCTCGACATGGGACCCGTGGAGATCGAAGAGGGCCACGTCATCTTTTCCGGAAACCCGGGGGAAGAGCACTACAACCCGATCGGAGTGGTCCACGGCGGATTCGCCGCGACCTTGCTCGACTCGGCGCTCGGCTGCTCGGTCCACACGACGCTTCCCCTCGGGGCCGGGTACACCTCCCTCGGCCTGGAAGTCAAGTATCTGAGGCCGATAACCCGCGAAACGGGACGGGTCCTCTGCGAATCGAACGTGACCTACCGCGGTCGCCGTCAGGCCGCGGCCGAAGCACACCTTCGCGCGGCTGACACCGGCAAGCTGCTCGCTTCCGGCACCAGCACCTGCATGATCATGGGTCTTACATGAGGCACCGAATTTCCGAACTGGGAAATTCGGCCTTTGCTGCAGTGAGCTGCCTACCCGTGAGCGGGACCGGCTAGATCCCGAGCAAGGGCGACCAGCAGATGAACTCCGAATCCCGTGGGGCCCTTGCCCCAGTACTCGCGTCCGGTATCCCATGCCGTGCCGGCGATGTCGAGGTGGGCCCACGGCTTGCCTTCGGTGAACTCTTCGAGGAAAGATGCGGCGTAGATCGTCCCGGCCTTCCGCTGGGCGGAGGCGTTGACCAGATCGGTGATGTCACCCTTGGTCAGGTCCTTGTACTCGTCGTGGAGCGGCAGGCGCCAGACGAGCTCTCCGGTGCGATCGCCCGCCGCGCTGACCGCGGCGGCGAGGTCGTCGTCATTGGAGATCAGAGCGGCGTAGGTCGAACCGAGGCCGATCAGGACGGCGCCGGTCAGGGTGGCGAGATCGACCATGCGGTCGGCACCCTCGCGGGCACAATGGACGAGGGCGTCGGCCAAGATGAGGCGGCCCTCGGCGTCGGTGTTGGTGATCTCGACCGTCTTCCCGTTCAGCTGCGTGATGATGTCGCCGGGCTTGAGCGCCGTCCCGGAAGGCATGTTCTCGGTGGAAGGCAGCACGGCGATGATGTCGATCGGGACATCCAGCTCGGCGATTGCGCTGACCGCTTCGAGCACTGCGGCACCACCGGACATGTCCATCTTCATCTCGTGCATGCCGGCCGAAGGCTTGATCGAGATGCCGCCGGTGTCGAAGGTGACGGACTTGCCGACCAGGCCGAGCTTTTCGCCACTGCCGGCACCGGTGTACTTGAGGGTGATCAGCCGCGGTTCGATGTCTTCGCCGCCCTTGGCGACGGCTTCGAGGCCACCCATCCCGGCCTTGACGATCCCGGCGCGGTCGAGGATCTCCACCGTGACCTTCTCGTGCGCGTCAGCGATTTCCTGGGCCCGCCCCGCGAGGTACTCGGGAGTGGCGACATTGGCCGGCAGGCTCTGGAGGTACCGGGCGCGGTTACCGGCGTTGCCGACGGCTTCACCGATACGGACTTCGTCGCTGACGTCGACCGCGGCGACGATCTCGACCGTCTTCAGCTCGGGCGGGGCGGGCTCGCCGTCGGATCCGGTCTTGTAGTCGTCGAACGAGAACGATCCGAAAGCGGCACCTTCAACAAGGGCTGCGGCGACCGGTCCGGGTTCGTCGACCTCGGGAAGCATGAATGCCAGCGCTTCGCCCTTGATCGCTTTGAGGGCCTTGAGGGCTACGGCGCCGATCACGCGGGCGCGCTCCGGGGTGAAGTCCTTCTTCTTGCCGAGCCCGACGACCACGACCCGCTCCGGCTTGCCGGGGTAGACGGTCACGGAGGACTTGAAATCACCGGAAGCGTCATCGGCTCCGGGTGTCTTGCCGAGCGGTTCGGTCAGCGAGTCGCCCTCGAAAAGCGGAACCGCGACCAGATCGGCGTCGACTTCGGACAGGGCAGATTCGCTCAGGTAGGCCTTCATGGACGCCAGTCTAAGAGTCCGGCGAATTCACACGGTCGTTACAGTCCGCTTGCTTTCCCCACTTCCACGCATAACTTCGATTCTTCAAATCAAATGAAAGGCGGCAGATGCCCCGCACAGTGATTCTTTCGTCCGCACGTACACCCTTCGGCAAGATGGGTGGCGGTCTCGCTTCGGTCAACGCAGCAGAGCTCGGTGGCATTGCCATCAGCGGCGCTCTCGAACGTTCCGGAATCTCACCCGACCAGGTTGAGCAGGTTTCTTTCGGCCAGGTGATTCAGGCCGGACAGGGCCAGATCCCTTCCCGCCAGGCCCAGATCGCCGGCGGCATCCCCAAGGAAGTCCCTTCGGAGACCGTCAACAAGGTCTGTGCCTCAGGAATGCGAGCCACCGGCCTGATCGACCAGGCCATCCGTGCCGGTGACATCGAAGTTGGCGTCTCCGGCGGCATGGAGTCGATGAGCAACGCCCCGTACCTCCTGCCCGGAGCCCGTTCGGGTTTCCGTATGGGTGACGTCAAGGCAGTCGACTCGATGACCCACGACGGACTGACCAACCCCTTCACCCACCTCCAGATGATCAACGAGGCCAGCGGTGTCGCCAACGAACTCGGCATCACCCGCGAAGAAATGGACCGCTGGGCTGCCCGCTCGCATGAGCTGGCTGAAGCCGCTCGCGCCAACGGCACCCTGGGCGAGGAAATCGTCCCGGTCACCGTCAAGGGCCGCAAGGGCGACACGGTTGTTGATGCCGACGAGGCGATCCGGCCCGAAGTCAGCGCCGAGAGCCTCTCGAAGCTGCGTGCGATCGGTGGCGATGACGCCAACCACACCGCCGGCAACGCGCCTGGCGTGAACGACGGAGCCGGCGCCCTGGTTCTCGCCTCTGAGGATTGGGCCGAAGCCAACGGCAAGGAAGTCCTCGCCACGATCGTCGGTTACGGCCAGATCGGTGACGAATACGCCTGCCTCGCCAAGACTCCGGGACTGGCCGCCAAGGCCGCGCTCGACAAGGTCGGCAAGACCGCGGCCGACGTCGACCTCTGGGAGATCAATGAAGCTTTCGCTTCGGTCTCGCTGAACACGATCAAGATGCTCGACCTCGACGAAGACAAGGTCAACGTCAACGGCGGAGCGGTGGCCCTCGGTCACCCGATCGGTGCCTCCGGAGCCCGCGTCATCGGCGTCCTCGTCCGCGAACTGAAGCGTCGCGGAGGCGGCCTCGGCTGCGCCGCGATCTGCTCAGGCGGCGGTCAGGGAGATGCGATTCTGATTGAGGTCGAAGCTTAGGAGGCCCTGGGCGGGGCCCTGAGCTCCGCCCGGTAGCGTTTCAGCTGTGACCGAATCGAACGAAGCAGCATTTTTTGACCTTGACAAGACCCTGATGGCGGGTTCTTCCGGCATGGAGTTCGCCCGGATCGCCCGCCGCCGGGGCCTGATTTCCCGCATGCAGATCCTCAAGTGGGGTCGCGACCACATGCGTTATCGCCTCAAAGGTGCGACCGACGAAGAGACCGCCCAGGTGATGCAGGTGGCCAGGGACACCCTGGCGAACGTCACCGCGAGCGAGATATCCAGGATGTGGCCGGAAGTGCTCGCCGGCATCCTGCCGCGGGTCTATCCCGAGATGCTGGCTGAGGTCTACCGGCACCAGGACGCGGGGAGGAAGACCTACATCGTCAGTGCCGCCGGGTCGGACATGGTCTCTTCGCTGGCCTCTGTGCTCGGAATGGACGGCGGCATCGGCACCCGGTACGTGGTCAACGAAGAAGGGGTCTACACCGGTGATCTGGCCGGTCCCTTCGTCTACGGCCCGGGAAAGGTCCCCGAGATGAAACGCATCGCCGAGGAAAACGGCATCGACCTCGCCGAGTCCTGGGCCTATTCCGATTCAACCTCCGACCTGCCGATGCTGGAGGCGGTGGGCAATGCGGTCGCGGTCAATCCCGACGGGCCGCTCGTGGCCAGGGCCAAGGCGAACGGCTGGCAGATCATGCGGTTCGACCAGCTCGGCCGGAACCTCGCCGTGGCCGGCACGGTCGGCGCCGCCGTGCTCCTCGGCGGCCTCGGAAGCTGGCACTCGAAGCGCCGGTAATCCCTCACGGTCTCCCCAGTCCGTGGGAAGTTCGGCATCGGGGCTACTATCTGACCTGATCATGGAGCCGACCAGGACACCAGCTGCCACCGAATCTTCCGAAAGCGGCGCCACCGCCAGGGCGGCCGAATCGGCTGGCAAGGAATTCAAGACGATGTCGGGCAAGCCGGTCAAGGCCGTCTACGGCCCCGAGGACGTGAAGGGCGACTCCGCCGACAAGATCGGTGAGCCGGGCCAGTACCCGTTCACCCGTGGTCCCTACGAATCGATGTACCGAGGTCGCAACTGGACGATGCGCCAGTTCGCCGGCTTCGGCACGGTCGAAGAGACCAACGAACGCTTTCATTACCTGCTCGAGCACGGCCAGACCGGACTCTCAACGGCCTTCGACATGCCCACCCTGATGGGCTACGACTCTGACCACGCCCGTTCACTCGGCGAGGTCGGCCGTGAAGGCGTCGCCGTTGACACGCTCGACGACATGGAGGTGCTCTTCCAGGGCATCCCGCTCGACGAAGTCAGCACCTCGATGACGATCAACGCACCGGCCGCGATCCTGCTTGCTTTCTACGTGCTGGTCGGTGAGCGGCAGGGAGTCAGCCCGGACAAGCTCGCCGGAACGATCCAGACCGACATCCTCAAGGAGTACATCGCCCAGAAGGAATGGTGCTTCCCGGTGGAGCCGGCGATGCGCCTGGTCACCGATATGGTCGAGTACTGCACCGACCACATGCCGCGCTGGCACCCGATCTCGATCTCGGGCTACCACATCCGCGAGGCCGGATCGACCGCCGCCCAGGAACTCGCTTTCACGTGCAAGAACGGATTCACCTACGTGGAACGGGCGATCGAACGCGGGATCGACGTCGATGCCTTCGCGCCGCGACTCTCCTTCTTCTTCAACGCACACATCGACTTCTTCGAAGAGATCGCGAAGTACCGGGCGGCCCGCCGCATCTGGGCCCGCGAACTCAAGGAGACCTACGGCGCGAAGAAACCCGAGTCGATGCGCCTGCGTTTCCATACCCAGACTGCGGGTGTGTCACTGACCGCCCAGCAGCCGCTCAACAACATCGTGCGCACGGCGATCGAAGCCATGGCCGGTGTACTCGGCGGGACCCAGTCGCTCCACACCAACTCCTTCGACGAGGCACTCGCACTGCCGACCGAGGAAGCGGTCCGCGTCGCTCTGCGCACCCAGCAGATCATCAGCCACGAGACCGGCGTGACCAATACAGCCGATCCGCTCGGCGGTTCCTATTTCGTCGAAGCCCTGACCGATGAGCTCGAGGCCGAGGCCTACGACTACTTCCGCCGGATCGACGAGTTCGGCGGAATGGTCGAAGCCGTCCGCCAGAATTTCCCGCAGCGGGAGATCGGCGAGGCCGCCTTCACTTTCCAGCGCGAGCTCGACCACGGCGAGCGCACGATCGTCGGCGTGAACCAGCACCAGCATGAGGAGGACGAAGTACCGCTGCTCCATATTGATCCCGCCCTCGAGCAGGTCCAGGTCGAGCGTCTGAAAAAGACCAAATCCAAGAGGGACTCGGCCGAGGTCGAAGCTGCCCTCACCGAGCTGAAGCGCGTTGCCCGGGGCGACGGCAACCTGATGTATCCGATCATCGAGGCCGCAAGGGTCCAGGTCACCGAAGGCGAAATGGTCGAGGCGATGCAGGAAGTGTTCGGCACTTACACGGAGATACCGGTCTTCTAGTGAGCGCCGTCGCCGAGTCCGAGGTAGAGCACAAGATTCGAGTGGTTGTCGCCAAGCCCGGCCTCGACGGCCACGACCGTGGCGCGAAGATCATCGCCCGGGCGCTTCGGGACTCCGGCATGGAGGTCATCTACACCGGCCTTCATCAGACGCCCGAGCAGATTGCCGAGACGGTCATCCAGGAGGACGCCGACGCGATCGGCGTCTCGATCCTTTCCGGCGCGCACATGACGCTGGTCCCGAAGATCGTCGAGTTGCTGGCGGCGCAGGGGGTGGACGACGTCCTGATCACGGTCGGCGGCACCATCCCAAGGCGCGACATCGAGGCGCTCAAGGAGATGGGAGTCTCCGGCGTCTTCACCCCGGGTTCCCCGACCGACGACATCGTCGAGTTCATCCAGAATGGCGTCACGAAAGACCGCAAGCTTGATTGACGTATTCGGTCTGACCGACTGCGGCAACGAAGAGGACATGTCCCAGGCCGAGATGGTGGCGGGGCGCATAGCCGACTTCATCGGCAAGGCCGAGAAGACCCTGGTGCTCGCGCTCTACGACATCAGGATTCCGGATCCGATCGGCAAGATCGTGGCCGATGCTTTCCGCGACGCCGCGGCACGCGGCGTGAAGGTGCGCCTGGCGTACAACGACGTTGACGATCATGAGGCTGGCAACTTCCTCCCCGCGGTCCACCCGCCGCCGGAGACCAACCCGGAGATCCTGGCCCAGCTACCGATCGAGACCAAGGGCATCCGCGGAGTACCCGACCTGATGCACCACAAGTACATGGTGCGCGACGAGGCGGCGACCTGGACCGGGTCGGCCAACTGGTCGATCTATTCCTGGACCCGCCAGGAGAACGTGCTCGCCGTTCTGGAGTCACCAGAGCTCGCCCGCGAGTTCCTGGAGAACTTCGAGGAGCTCTGGACGACCGGAGACGTAGACCACAGCGGCAGGGGGGACCCCAACCCGATCCAGGTCGGCGACGCAACCGTGCGCGCCTGGTTCACCCCCGGCCATGGTGAAGCCCTCGCCCAGCGGATCGCCACCCGGCTCGGCACCGCAAAGACGCGGATCCGCATCGCCTCTCCCGTGCTGACCTCGGCTCCGATCCTCGGAACCCTTGCCGAGTTCGGGGACCGTCCCGGTGATTTCGACATCGCTGGTGTGATCGACGAACCTCAGACCGACCGGGTCTTCGAGCAATGGGCGACCACCCAGTCGAAATGGAAGATCCCGTTGCTGGCCAAGGTGCTCGGCTCGCTGCCCTTCTCGGGCAAGAATTCAGTCCCGTGGGGTACCGCGGAACTTCGCAACTTCATGCACGCCAAGGTCACGGTCGCCGACGACACGGTCTTTCTCGGGTCCTTCAATCTCTCCCGCTCCGGCGAGGAGAATGCCGAGAACATGATCGAGATCGAGAGCCCGGAGGTCGCTGCGATCATGGCCGGCTTCATCGACGAGAGCCGCGCCAAGTACCCGCCTTCAACCGTTCCGGACGCCCGCAAGGGACGAAAGGACTGAATGGCGCTGTTTGGAGGAAGGCTGGCTGAACTGGTCGACCGGGGAATGGACTTTGCGGTGGTGCCCGGGTTCAGCGCGATCGGCTATCGAGTCCGCAAGCGCATGTTCTCGTGGCAACCGGTCTGGCTCGAAGGACGGACCGTGATGGTCACCGGAGCCAACTCGGGATTGGGCAAGGCAGCGGCACTCGACCTCGCCCGGTGCGGCGCGCAAGTCAACATGGTTTGCCGAAACCCGGAGAAGGGCGAGGCGGCCAGGGACGAGATCGCCGAGCTGTCCGGGGTGGAACCGACACTTCACATTTGCGACCTGTCCGACCTCGAATCGGTTCGGACCTTCGCCGACGGATTCCTCGCGTCGGGCGAGGACCTGGATGTGCTGATCAACAACGCCGGGGTGATGCCGCCAGAGCGTGAGCACACCGACGAAGGCTTCGAGCTGACCTTCGCGACCAACGTGCTCGGGCCGTTCCTGTTGACGGAGCTGTTGATGGAGCGCCTCAAAGAGAGTGACGACGGCCGGGTGATCACGATGTCATCTGGAGGGATGTACTCCAGCGGCTTTGACCTCGAAGATCCGCAACTCGAGGGGCGGGAATACTCGCCGACCGCCTTCTACGCCCAGACCAAGAGGGCCGAAGTGATGCTCACCGAGTATTGGAATCAACTTCATTCACAGGATGGTCCGGTCTTCTATTCAGTCCATCCCGGCTGGGCGGTCACCCCCGGCATGAGCGAGGCTCTGCCGGGCTTCCACCGCTTGCTCGGCCCGATCCTCCGGACCCCCGCCGAAGGGGCCGAGACCGCCGTCTGGTTGAGCGCAGCCGCTCCAGAGGAGGCTCCGGGCGGCGAATTCTTCGAAGACAGGAGTCCTCGGCCGAAGTACCGGATTCCCCGGACCCGGGATACTGCCGAAGACCGAAAGAAGCTGTTCGAGCTCTGCTCGGAGCTGGTCGGGACCGCGACCGATTGACTCGTCAGTCAACATCCGGCGACAAATAGTAAGATTGCGCGTCGCAAACCGTTTTTTGGCTCGCCAACACCAATCCGGGCGAGTCCTTCCGTAACACCCCCTAAGGAGGCTTCACTTGAAGATCTGCGTCCTGGTGAAAGAGGTACCAGACGCCGCGGTACAAAAGCGCATCGACACCGGCAGCATGCGGCTCGATCGTAGCGGCGAGAACAACCTCAATCCCTTCGATACCCACGCCATTGAAGCTGCCATGCAGCTCAAAGAAGGCGGCGACCTGGCGGTCGACGAAGTAGTTGCCGTCACCATGGGCCCGGGCTCTGCCCAGCGTGCCCTGCAGAAGGCCGTTGCCCTCGGTGCCGACCGCTCCGTCCACCTTTCGGACGATGCCCTTCTCGGCTCCGACGTCTGCGCCACTGGCCTCGCCCTCGCCAAGGTTCTTGAATCGGAGAGCCCGGACGTCGTCCTTCTCGGACAGCAGTCCGACGACGGCGAGTGCTACACGATCGGTGCCGTTGTGGCCGATCACCTCAAGATGCCCTCACTGACTCAAGTCGTGAAGATGGACGTCGAGGATGGCAAGCTGCGCTGCGAGCGTCAGGCCGAGTATGGATACGACACGGTCGCGCTCACGCTACCCGCCGTCATCTCTGTCGGCGACGCGATCAACGAGCCCCGCTACCCGAGCCTCAAGGCGATCATGGGTGCCAAGAAGAAGCCGCTGGACACCAAGTCCACAGGTGACGTCGGCATCGACGCCGGACAGGTTGGCGAAGCCGGCTCCAAGACCACCGTCATCTCCCTGAACCCGCCGCCCCAGAAGGCGGCCGGCGAGATCATCGAAGATGAAGACACTGCCGAGACGGTCGAAAAGCTCGTTGCTTGGCTCGACGAAAGGAAGCTGATCTGATGGCCGGCATCCTGGTTTACGCCCTGCATGACGATGAGGGCAACTTCAACAAGAACTCGCTTGGCGCCCTCTCCGAGGCCTCCAGGCTGGCTGGTGAGCTCGGTACCGAAGCTGCCGCCGTCATCGTTGGCGATATCGCTGATGACAGCGCTGCCGCTCTCGGTAACTACGGTGTCACCAAGGTCTACCGCGCCAAGAACGTGCCCGAGGGTCTGGCTCAGCCGATCGTCGACGTCATGGCCAAGATCATCACCGATGACGGCTTTTCCTACGCGCTGTTCGGCGGCGGACTGCTCGGTTTCGAGATCGGTGCGGGACTCACCGCCCGCCTCGGCGCCGGTGTGACCATGGAAGTAACCAAGGTCAAGGTCGATGGTGGCAAGCTCATCTCCGAGCGCCCGATCCTCCAGGACAGCCAGATTGCCGACGTCGGTTACGTCTCCGAGCCCGGAATCATCATCGGTCGACTCAACGCGTTCGACATCAATGAGACCGGCGGAACCGCCGAGGTCGTTGATCTGGACGTCGAGCTCTCCGAATGGTCAACCAAGGCCCAGCTGATCACCCGTGGTGAGCAGCGTGGCGCCGACATCGACATCGAAGCAGCTGACGTGCTGATCGGTGGCGGTCGTGGTCTCGGTTCCGCCGAAGGTTTCGACGGTGCCCAGGCACTCGCCGACTCGTTCGACAACTCAGCCGTTGCCGCGACGCGTGCCGTCGTCGACGCCGGCTGGTGGCCCTATGCCGGACAGATCGGCCAGACGGGCAAGACCGTCGCGCCGAAGCTCTACCTTGCGGTAGGAGTCTCCGGAGCCATCCAGCACAAGGTCGGAATGCAGAACTCCGAGAACATCGTCGCGATCAACAAGGATCCGAACGCGCCGATCTTCGAGTTCTCCGACCTCGGAATCGTTGGTGACCTCAACAAGATCATGCCGAAGCTCACCGAGGCCATCAAGGCCAAGAAGGGCTGAAAGCAGCAGTAGTCGGAAGGCCGGGGAGCGGTGTGGATGTCACACCGCTCCCCAAGGCCTCTGAATAAGCTTTCTTCACCGCTCGCCTTCCCGAAAGGACCGACCAGATGCCCCCCGTAGCGCCTTCTGAATATCCGCCCCCCTTCAGCTCCGAAAGCGTCATCGCCCGGCCGACCGATCCCGAGGACGAGCGAATTGAAGTAGGTGCCGCGATCGTCGGTGCCGGCCCCGCCGGTCTGGCAGCGGCCATCAAGATGCTCCAGCTGCTCGAGGACCGTCCCGAACTTGCCGAGAAGCTCGGCGAAGTCCCGGTTGCGGTAGTCGAAAAAGGCAAGGTTGCCGGCGCCCACGCGATGTCCGGCGCCAACATGCGCCCCTCGGCGATGGAAGAACTCTTCCCCGACATGCCGCGCTCCGAGTGGCCGGTGTACCGCGAGGTCACCAAGGACGCCGTCTATCTCCTCACCGAGAAGCAGGCGCTGCCGCTCAAGCCGATGCCGCCGAACTTCAAGAACCACGGCAACTACGTCACCTCGGTCGCCAAGCTTTCCCGTTTCCTCGCCGAAAAGGCCGAAGAGATGGGCGCTTACATCCTCACCGAGACCGCGGCCGACAAGCTGCTGGTCGAGGATCAGATCGTCAAGGGTGTTCGTTCCGGTGATCGCGGCCGGGGCCGTGAAGGCCAGGAGCTCGGCAACTTCGAGCCCGGCTCGGACCTGATCGCCAAGGCGACCGTGCTTGCGGAAGGCGTGGTCGGCCACCTGACTTACGCCGCGCTCGACCACTTCGACATCAACGGCCTCGACCCGCAGCGGTTCGAGCTCGGTGTCAAGGAAGTCTGGGAAGTTGAAGAGCCGCTCGACCAGGTGATCCACACCATGGGCTGGCCGCTCCGGAAGTCCGCCAAATACAAGGAGTTCGGCGGATCGTTCATCTACCCGATGGAAGACAACAAGGTCGCCATCGGATTCGTGGCCGGACTCGACTACACCGACGCGACGTTCTCCGTCCATGACGTGCTTCAGCAGTTCAAGGGGCATCCTTTCGTCCAGAAGATCCTCAAGGGCGGCAAGCGGGTCGGTTGGGGAGCCAAGACCATCCCGATGGGCGGTTACTGGTCGATGCCGAAGCGCCTCGCAGTACCGGGCATGTGTATTGCCGGCGACAACGCAGGCATGGTCAACGTTGCCGAGCTCAAGGGCGTCCACTACGCGATGCACGCCGGCATGTACGCCGCCGAGTCCATCGTTGACGCACTTGAGAGGGATTCGGTCGACTTCTCCTCCTACGACGAGAAGGTCCACAACTCGATCATCGAGAAGGACCTCTACAAGTCGAGGAACGCCAGTCAGCCGTTCACCAAGGGCTTCTTCTTCGGCGGCGCCATGGCGTCGATGATGACGCTGACCCAGGGGCACTTCCCCGGCGGTCACTGGAAGAACCACGACGATGCCACCTACAAGATGGAAATCGGCAAGGCCGCCGACAACTATCCCGATCCGGATGGCGAGTACACCTTCGACAAGCTGTCGTCGGTGTTCCTCTCCGGAAACGCGACTCGCGACGATGCGCCGAACCATGTCCGTATCCAGACCGAGGTTCCGCGGGAGATCGCCCAGACCTGGGTCTCGATGTGCCCGGCCCAGGTTTACGAGATCCCCGAGGATCAGCTCGAGTCCGATGCGGCGATCGTTGACGTCAACGTCACCGCCTCGAACTGCGTCCAGTGTGGCGCGATCACGGCCAAGGGTGGTCGCCTGACCCTGCCGGAAGGCGGAGACGGACCGCTCTACACCGAGACCTGAGTACCGGAAGAAATTCGTTTGACGCGAGAGGGCGTCGGCTTCGGTCGGCGCCCTTTTGCTTTGCACGGTTGGCGGGTAGTTGCCAGGAAAGGCAATAACGCAAACGAAATCGACCTAGGGAAATATGAACTCACAGAACAATCGAAGGTGGCTCCCGTCACCATCCATGGCAGTAGCAGTCCTCGCACTCGTGCTGGCGCTCGGTGGCACGGCCACGGCCCTCTCGGGCAAGTTCTCGGTGAAGCGCGATGACATCGCACCGAAGGCTGTTTCCACCGACAAGCTCGGTGGTCAGGCGGTCACTACGAAGAAGATCAAGCCCGGTGCGATCTACAGCAGGCAGATCGCCGATCGAAACGTTGGCTCGTACAAGCTGCGACTCAACGGGACATCGACCGTGGCAGCAGAAACGACGACGACTTCCAAGAAGCCGGTCTACAACGACGGACCTTTCGTGAAGGTGAACGTTCCGGAAGGGGCGATGGTCGCAATTCAGGCCCAGGCCACGATGCGGGCCACCGGCAACAACGTTGCCCGGATGGATCTCTTCGAACCGACTACGGTTCCGCCGGTTCAGATTCTTTCCTCTGGCACTTCCGCTTTCGAGACCAAGTATTCGACCCCCGGCACGAGTGCCAGCGGAGCCGACTCAGGAGTCGCAAATCAGGTCAGGGCAGGCTGGATCGTGATTCCGACATCCCCCGGTACGAAGGTGTACTCGCTGTTGAACAGCACGTCAGGAGGAACTGCGATCTTCAAGGATCGCAAGCTCACCGTGACGGTTATTCGTTAGCGATCAGGCAGCTTCGCGGAAGTCGAGATCGGTGTCCTGGAACCTGACCGGCGCATGAGCGTCGAAAAGGCTCTGGGATGCCGAACGAGGCTTCCGGGGCGGCACTACCCACTCGTCACAGCCGCGGAAAGCTTCCGCAAAAAGCTGGGCCTTCACACTCTTGGGACGAGCTTGATCGAATACCTCTTTAGCCATTGGGGCAATCCTCTCCTACCACAGGGGTTATGGAAAGTGTCTTCTAGGCATCGGACGGAAAACCTGCCGCAAATTACGGGGTTCTTCAGAACGCCTGGCTGCGTCAGTACCGACGAAATCCCCAGCGCACGTGCCGACACCGCACTATCGCTGGGAATTCCGTCGGAAATCCTTGCCAGATCGTCCCGAATAACCCCGAAATTGAATCTTCGGGAATCCGGGATTTCGCTGTTTTCTAGCCATTTCGGGGGGTCGGACGGTGCCGGCTTGACGTCTTCTCTAGAATTGTCCTTATGAAGGCAGATATCCATCCTGAATACACGTTGGCCAACGTTCATTGTTCGTGTGGCAACCAGTTCTACACGCGCTCGACGAAAGCCGATCTCCACGTGGAACTCTGCTCCGCATGCCATCCGTTCTATACCGGCAAGCAGAAGCTCGTTGACACCGGTGGACGGGTCGAACGTTTCCAGCGCCGCGCCGCAAAGCGGGCCAAGGCCAACGTCGGCCAGGAGTAATCCTCCGGCCGGGGAAGTTCCCGGCCTGAACGGCTCAGGCAGTACCGCCGCACATGCGGAGGTGATGCCCGACGGAGCACTGGTAGCGAAGCGTGATGCCCCCGTGGGCGGTCAGGCCGTGCTCGAAGGCGTGATGATGCGCGGGGTTACGACCTGGGCGGTTGCGGTTCGCACCCCCGAGGGCGAAATCGAGATCACCAGGGAGACGATCGAACCCTGGGCCCGCCGCAACCGGATCCTCCGCTGGCCGGTCATCCGGGGCATCGTCGCGCTCGGCGAGTCAATGAAGATCGGCTTCAAGGCCCTCGGCATCTCGGCGAACGCCCAGCTGGCCGAGGAAGAAGGCGAACAGGAAGAGATCGGCGGACTCGCCTGGGGCATGACGATCGTATTCTCGCTGGCCCTTGCGATCGGCCTTTTCTTCGTGATCCCGGTCGGCCTGACCAGTCTCTTCAAGGACCAGCTCAATTCTGCGGTCCTCTTCTGGCTGGTCGAAGGAATCCTCCGCACGGCGATCTTTCTCGGCTACATCGTCGCGATCAGCCGGATCAAGGACCTGCGGCGGGTATTCGAGTACCACGGAGCCGAACACAAGACGATCTCCTGTTACGAGGCCGAAGACGAGCTGACTCCAGCCAGGGCAAAGCTGTATTCGCGGCTCCACCCGCGCTGCGGCACCAGTTTCCTGCTGATCGTGATGGTCCTCGCGATCTTCGTTTTCGCTCCGATCGGCCTGCCGGCCTGGTACTGGCTCCTGCTCTCGAGGATCCTCGGGGTTCCGTTGATCGCCGGGCTTTCCTTCGAGGTGATCAAGTGGGCCGGCCGCAATCGTGACAAGCGGTGGGTGCGAGGGTTGATGTGGCCGGGGCTGATGCTCCAGAACCTGACCACCCGAGAGCCCGACCAAAGCCAGCTGGCGGTGGCTATCGCCTCGCTGGAGGCCGTCCTCGAGCTGGAGAAGCCCGAAGACGACGCCTGGCTCGAACCGATCGAGATCGTCGCCTGACCAAATCCCGCCGGCGCGACGGAGCTGAATCACAGCCGGGCCGTCACACTGTTTTATGTGATCCGGAAACTGGCCGAACAGATCGAGCAGCGCTTTGCCGAGCTCGAGCGGGACATGAGCGATCCGGAAGTGATCAACGACCGCGAGCGTTACGCCGAAGTCGGTCGTGAGTACCAGCAGATCAGCCGTGCCCACGAGTTCGTGGTCGAGTACAACACGCTGAACGACGACGTCGAAGGTGCCCGGGAATTGCTGGAAGAGGTCGGGGATGACGACGAGCTCCAGAAGGTCCTGAGTGAAGCGCCGGCACGCCTGGCCGAGCTCGAAGAAGCGATCCGGCTGGCGATGGTCGACGCCGACCCCAACGACGACAAGAACGTGATCGTTGAAGTCCGGGCCGGCACCGGGGGTGACGAGGCGGCGCTGTTCGCCGGAGACCTCTTCAAGATGCTGACCCGTTACGCCTCCGAGAAGGGTTACTCCACCGAAGTCCTGTCGCAGTCGGCGGCCGAGCAAGGTGGCTTCAAGGACGTGACTTTCGCGGTCAAGGGTGACGGTGCCTACTCCGACTTCAAGTACGAAGGTGGCACTCACCGGGTCCAGCGTGTCCCCGAGACCGAGTCCCAGGGTCGCATCCACACCTCGACCGCCACCGTGGCGGTCCTGCCCGAAGCGGAAGAGGTCGAAGTCCAGATCGATCAGAACGACCTGCAGATCGACGTCTACCGCTCGTCGGGCCCCGGTGGCCAGTCAGTCAATACGACGGACTCGGCGGTTCGCATCACCCACAAGCCGACCGGCGTGGTCGTCTCGATGCAGGACGAGAAGTCCCAGCTCCAGAATCGCGAGAAGGCAATGCGTGTGCTGCGGGCCAGGATCTACGAAAGACAGCTCGCCGAGCAGCACGAGGCGATCGCCTCGGAGCGCAAGGCCCAGGTCGGAACCGGCCAGCGCTCGGAGAAGATCCGCACCTACAACTTTCCCCAGGGCCGGGTCACCGACCACCGGATCAAGTTCACGTCACACGATCTCGACGGCGTTCTCAACGGCTCACTGGGAGATTTCACAGACGCCCTTCGTGGCGAAGAAAAGCGACAGCTTCTAGAAGCTCAGGCGGGATGACCATGACCGATTCACCCATTGCCGAAGGCGCACCCCAGGGTGACGCCCTCTCGTCCGCGATCGAATCCTTCAAGGCGGCCGGTATCCAGATGCCACGACTCGATGCCGAGGTCCTGCTCTCTGGCGTGACCGGGCGGGATCGGGCGAATCTGATCGCGTCTCCCGAGCAGACGCTCACGCCGGGGGAGTCGAGGTCGTTCGCGACTGCGGTCCGCCGACGCCTCCGCCGGGAGCCGGTCGCTTACATCCTCGGCAGCAAGGGCTTCCGATACATCGACCTGATCGTCGATCCGCGGGTCCTGGTCCCGCGGCCGGAGTCCGAGATGCTGGTCGAGCTCGCCCTCGAGCTGAAGCCGAAGACCCTGTTGGAGATCGGCACCGGTTCCGGCGCGATCGGCCTTGCGGTTGCCGACGAGATCAAGGACTGCGAAGTACTTGCCACCGACATCTCCGCGGACGCGATTGCGGTCGCCAGCGCCAACGCAGTCGTGCTCGGTCTCGATGACCGGGTCGAGTTCGAGGTGTCGTCGCTGCCGGATGGAGGCCGCTTCGACCTGATCCTCGCGAACCTGCCGTACGTGGCCGACGGTGCCGGCCTGCCCCCGGAAGTCAGGAGCTGGGAGCCCGAGGTCGCCGTGTTCGGCGGCAAGACCGGTTACGAGATCTTCGAAGTGGTGCTGAACGAACTCGCTTCCAGTTCGATCGAGACCAACGCGATCGGCCTGGAGATCGGTCACGGGATGGGCGAGGTTGTCAGCAACCTGGTGCGAGATGCCGGGTTCGAAGACGTCTCGCTCTGGCCGGATCTGGCCGGCATCGGTCGTGTGGTCGTCGGCAAGCACTGACGTTCGCCGGAGTTCCCGGCCTGAGATGATCTGCTCGTGAAAGTCGTTGAGACCGACATCAACGCGGGCGCTACCGCCCGGCAGGCGCTCGAGAGCTGCATCAGCAAGGGCGGGGTCGCCCTGTTCCCTTCGGACGGCGTCTACGGGCTGGCCTGCGACCCGCTGAACGAGAAGGCGGTAGACCGGATCCACCAGATCAAGGGTCGCGATGACGGCAAGCCTTCGGCGGTCATGTATTTCTCTCCGCTGGCCATGCGCGAGCTGATCCGCGACCTCGGCCAGAAGGTGGGGGAGGCGTTCGGAAAGCTCCTGCCCGGACCCGTGACCCTGGTCGTACCGAACCCCCGGCACCGTTATCCACTGGCCTGCCGCGAAGATCCTTCAAGGCTCGGAGTCAGAGTGATCGACGGCCCCCTTTCGGGAGCCCGCTGCCCGATCTTTCAGACGAGCGCCAACCTCAGCGGCGAGCCAACACCGTCCTCGTTTGCCGGAGTGGTCCCCGAGGTCAAGGAAGCAGTTGACCTGGCGATCGACGGAGGACGCCTGACCGGCCTGCCATCAACGGTCGTGGACCTGACCGACCTGGACGAACTCGGAGTCTGGTCAGTTCTGCGAGACGGAGGAATGAGTCGAGGAGACCTGATAGCCGCCTTGGGCCACTAGCCCGGCTGGCGGGCGGCCCATATGGCCGGGTCTCGGGAGCCATCTTCGGAGGTGCCGGCGATTTTGGTGCGGACTGCCGTTATCGCAGGCACCTCAGGTTGTGGCGAGGGCTCAGGGCGTAGGGCGGGTTCCCCTGTCCAAGTGCCTCCCTTTGGTGAACCAGCAGGTCAGCCGGTTGACGATCCCTCGGCAACTCATGCCCATGGCATCTTGGACCGGGGTGCCCGTTCCCCGCCCACGGGCAAGCCGTCCTCTGGGACATGGGTGCCCGTTCCTGTCCTACCGTCCGTTGGCCTAGCAGCCTCGGTGGCCTGGGCCCCTCCATGGGAGCCGGATTGTTCTCTGGGCCGTGTTGTTCTTCTTGTTCAGCTCGAAGAGGCGATTTTGCGGGTCGACCCGGAGCAGGTACGCGTAACAACCGCGAAGGCCGGTTACGTCGATCCACTGGTGGTCGTAGCTCGAGGGGTAGATGTCTGACCAGCCCACCGAGGTGCCGAGCGTGACCCTCCGCTGGTTCGGGTCCTGGTTGCAGGCCGGGTAGACGGCGATGTCCGGGGACCGCCCTGAAGGTTTTGTGCGGACGAGGTCGCGGAAGCAATAGAACTGCTTCGGTCCGGTCCGGACGAGCTTCCTCTTCCTGCCCCGGTTGCCGACTTTCCAGAGTTCGAAGCGAAGGGGACGGGCGACCTTCCAGAAGGAACCTCCCCAGTACGAGCCGACGTTGAAGAAACGCAGCCGGGCCTGGGTCGGAAACAGCGAGTATCCACCGGCCCGGCGCCTGATTGCCTGGGTGACGTTCATCGAGCGCTGGCGGTCCCGCCGCCCACGCAGCTCCATCGGTCCGCGCCCCCGGCTTTTGATGTCGTTGGTCGAGCGCAGCAGGACCCGCCCGTCCTTCGCCACGCGATCGGCGTACATCTCTGAAGGCTTGCCCACCCGCAGGTCGGGGCAGCGAAGTTTCGAGAGGTTCGTCTTCGGCTGGCACGGTCCATTGCCTCTGGCGCCTGCGCTCGCAGACAGGCCAAGTCCGATTGCCGCAACGAGAATGAAGGTGGCGGTGAACCCGCCGATTCCGCATTTCACGGAATAAATATTGAACCATCAAAGGATGGATCGCCGCTTTTCTTCCGCAGTGGACCGATATCCTCACCCGATGCGCATCGCCATGGGGGCCGACCACGCCGGTTTCGAATTGAAAGAGGCGCTGAAATCACGGCTGGAGTCGGAAGGTCACCGGGTCACCGACGTCGGGACCCACTCGACCGACTCGGCCGATTACCCGCTGTTTGCGGCAGAGGCGGCGAGCCTCGTTGCAGAGGGACAGGCGGACCGAGGGGTGATCGTCTGCGGCTCGGGCAATGGAGTAGCGATCGTCGCCAACAAGGTCCACGGGGTCAGGGCGGTCAATGCCCATGATGCTGCGGAGGCCGAAATGGCCCGCCGGCACAACAACATCAACGTGCTCACCCTCTCCGGGCAGCGCCTGAGTCCCGATCAGGCCGCACCGATCGTCAACCAGTTCCTCAAGGAAGACTTTGAAGGCGGCCGGCACGAACGCCGCGTCAACGAGATCGCGGATGTCGAGCGGACCCCCTCCCAGCCTGGAACTGACCAGTGACCGGCCGCCTCTACAGCCTTGCCGGACTCTGCGTCAAGCATCGAAGGGTTGTTGTCGGACTCTGGATCGTCCTGGCGATCGCCATCACCGTCTTCTCGAGTTCACTCGGCAAACAGTTCGCTGACAACCTCTCCTTGCCGGGCAAGGACAGCCAGCAGGCGACCGACCTCGTCGACGCGAAGTTCCCCAGCCAGGCGAACGGTTCGAACCCAGTGCTGTTCAAGGCGAAGCAGGGGAAGATCACCGATTCCTCCAATCAGAAGGCCGTCGAAGACGCGATCTCGAAGCTCTCGAAGGATCCCGAGGTCACTTCGATCAACAACCCCTTCTCGAAGGGGGCGCCCGGTCAGGTCAGCAAGGGCGGTGAAATTGCCTACGCGTCGATGTTGATCAACGATGGTCCGGGATCACTCAGTGACGAGACCGCGCAGGACCTCGTCGACAAGGCCCATAGCGCCGGGGGCAGCGGCCTTGACGTAGCTGTGGGCGGCTATCTGGGCCAGCAGATATCGAAACCCTCGACCGAATCATCCGAGGTGGTCGGACTGGTCGTTGCGATGATCGTCCTCGCACTCACCTTCGGCACGGTCGTTGCGATGGGCCTTCCGATTCTCAGTGCGTTGTTCGGTCTGCTGGTGAGCCTCGGTTTGATCACCATCCTGAGCAACGTTGCGACCGTGTCCACGGTCGCCCCGACCCTTTCGACAATGATCGGACTGGGCGTCGGCATCGACTACGCACTTTTCGTGGTCACCAGGCACAGGCAGGCGATGCATCAGGGCCACGAGCCTCCGGAAGCGGCGGCCCGAGCCGCAGCCACGGCAGGCGGCGCGGTGGTCTTCGCCGGCAGCACTGTTGTTGTTGCCCTGCTGTCACTCGGACTGGCCGGCATCCCGCTGGTCTGGACCCTTGGCTACACGGCGGCGATCGCGGTTGTTGTTGCCATGTTCGCTTCGATCACCTTCCTGCCGGCCCTGCTCGCCATGGTTGGCCACAAGATCGAGCACCTGAAGATTCCGCTTCCCCACAACACCGCGGCGGACCACGAAGCCCACGGCTGGAGGCGCTGGGCGGAATGGGTAGCCCGGCACCCGATTCCAGCGGTGATCTTCAGCGTTGTCCTTCTCCTGGTGATCGCGCTACCGGTGCGCAACCTCCACCTCGGCCAGGAAGACGACCACGCCCTGCCAAAGTCGACCGAAACCCGCCAGGCCTACGACCTGACCACGCAGGGCTTCGGTGTGGGCCAGAACGGCCCCCTGCTGATCGCGATGGATGTCGACAAGCAGGCAGATGTCCAAACGCTCTCGGAGGCGATCGTCAAAGCTAAAGGCATCGCTTCGGTGACACCACCCGCCCTCGACAAATCGGGCGATGCCGTGATCTTCAATGCGGTGCCCACGACTTCACCTTCGTCCACCGCGACCGAGGAGACGGTCAGCAGGCTGCGTGATACGACCATCCCTGACGCCCTGAAGGGCACCAAGTCCGCAGCGCACGTCGGCGGGCAGACCGCCGGCTACGTCGACCTGGCCGAAGAGATCAGCGACAAGCTGCCACAGGTGATCCTGCTCGTGGTTGCACTGTCGTTCCTCGTGCTGATGCTCGCCTTCCGCTCGGTCGTGGTGCCGCTTCAGGCGGCCGCCATGAACCTGCTTTCTATCGGCGCCGCCTATGGCTTGGTCACTTTTGTATTCCAGGAGGGGCACGGTGCGAGCCTGATTGGCCTCGAAGGGGCTGTCCCCGTGGTCAGCTTCTTACCCTTGGTCATGTTCGCGATTCTCTTCGGGCTCTCGATGGACTACGAGGTGTTCCTGCTGACCCAGATCAAGGAGGCGTGGCATCGCACCAGCGACAGCGATTCCGCCGTGATCGCCGGGGTCACGAGTTCGGGCCGGGTGATCACTTCGGCCGCGCTGATCATGGTCGCCGTGTTCTTCAGCTTTGTCCTGAGCGGCGATCCCGTGGTCAAACAGTTCGGGGTGGGCCTGGCATTCGCGGTGGCGATCGACGCCACCATCGTCCGTTGCCTGCTGGTCCCCGCCGTGATGATCCTGATGAAACGGTCGAACTGGTGGTTCCCGGGGTGGCTCGACCGCATCGTGCCGCGAATCGACATCGAAGGCAACGAGTACTTCGACATGAGTGAGACAGAAGCTCAATTGCGCAATCGATAGGACCTGCGGCGTTGCTACCCTGCCTGTCCGTCTGTTTACGCAACTCCCAGCCGAACCGGCTTGAGTCGAAAGGTCCCCTGATCCAATGAGTGCCGTCTCCGAGCAGATTCTCGATGCCGAACTGGCTGATGTCGATCCCGAAGTGGCGGCAGCGCTCGGCGGCGAACTCGCCCGCCAGCGCGACACGCTGGAGATGATCGCTTCAGAGAACTTCGTTCCGAGGGCCGTGCTCGAAGCTGCCGGATCGGTTCTGACCAACAAATACGCCGAGGGTTACCCCGGACGCCGCTACTACGGTGGCTGTGAGCAGGTCGACATCGTCGAGCAGCTGGCGATCGACCGGGCGATGGAACTCTTCGGTGCCGGGCATGCAAATGTCCAGCCCCACGCCGGGGCCCAGGCCAACAACGCGGCTTACATGGCGCTGATCAATCCGGGCGACACGATCATGGGCCTGGCTCTCGATCACGGAGGACACCTCAGCCACGGAATGAAGCTGAACGTTTCCGGCAAGCTCTACAACGTGGTTCCGTACCACGTGTCCCGTGAAGACCTGCGTGTAGACATGGACGAGGTCGCCCGTCTCGCCGCTGAACACAAGCCGAACCTGATCGTGGCCGGCTGGTCAGCTTACTCGCGCCAGCTCGACTTCGCCGCATTCCGTGAGATCGCCGATTCGATCGACGCGAAGCTGATGGTTGACATGGCGCACTTTGCCGGTCTGGTCGCGGCCGGAGAGCACCCCAATCCGGTGCCGTACGCCGACGTCGTCACCACGACCATCCACAAGACTCTCGGTGGACCCCGCAGCGGAATGATCCTCAGCAAGGAAGAGCTGAAGGCCGACATCAACCGCGCCGTGTTCCCCGGCCAGCAGGGTGGACCCCTGATGCACATCATCGCCGCCAAGGCGGTGGCCCTCGGGCTGGCTTCGACCGACGAATTCGCCGAACGCCAGCAGCGCACAATCGCCAACGCAAAGGCCCTCGCCGCCGGACTCATGGACAATGGGATTGACGTCCTGACTGACGGCACCGACGTCCACCTAGTCCTGGTCGACCTCACTTCAACCGGGCTTGACGGCCAGACCGGCGAGGACCGGCTGGATCAGGTCGGCATCACCGTCAACCGCAATGCGATCCCCTTTGACGAGCGGCCGCCGATGAACCCATCCGGCCTGAGGATCGGCACGCCCGCCCTGACGACCCGTGGCTTCCAGCCCGAAGACATGACCGGGATCGCCTCGATCATCGCCACGGCGCTTTCCGACGAATTCGACTCACAGCGTGAGTCGTTGATCGGCCGCAGCCGCGCGCTGATGGACAAGTACCCGCTTTACCCCGGCCTCGGGTAAGGCTTGAAGGTCTGGTTCGACTGCACGGCCGCGGCTCATCCGCTGGTCCTGAAGCCGGTCATCGACCGGTTCAAAGAACGGGGTGACGAGGTCTTAGTCACCGCCAGGGAGTACGGCCAGACGGTCGGCATCCTGGACCTCCTGGGAATCGAGCACACGGTGGTCGGTGCCCATGGTGGCGGGTCCAAGCTGGGCAAGTCAACAGCGCTGGCCAGCCGCTCGGTCAAGCTCGGGAGGGTCGTCTGGAAGTTCCGGCCGGATCTGGCCGTGGCGCACGGCTCGGTGGACCTTGCGCTGATCTCCGCGGTGTTCATGATCCCGTCGGCCCAGCTCCAGGACTACGAGTTCGCCGGCCTCCAGCGGCAGCTGGCCTTCCGGATCGCCAAGCGGGTGCTCGTTCCGGACACGATCCCGGTCGATCGCATGGCCAAGGTCGGCGCCAAGGGGGACAAGCTGGTTCGTTACCCGGGACTCAAAGAGGACTACTACCTGGCCGGCTTTGAGCCAGATCCGGCAGTGATCGAAGAGCTGGGGATCGCGGCTGAGCGGGTCCTGATCGTGGTCAGGCCGCCGCCGGAGACCTCGGAGTACCACGCCGACAACCCCCTTTACGAGCAGGTGATCGACCGACTGGCGACAGCAGACGGTGTGACTGCCGTGGTGATTCCGCGAACCGAATCCCAGGGCCAGAAGGCCAGGGACCGGAACTCACCGAACCTGATCGTCCCCGACTACGCGATCGACGCCCAGAGCCTGATCGCCTGCGCCGACCTCGTGGTCAGCGCCGGTGGCACCATGAACCGGGAGGCGGTCGCGCTCGGAACCCCGGTCTATACGACCTTCGCCGGTCGCATGGGCGGGGTCGACGAGGTTCTCATCGCGCAAGGCAAACTGAAGGTTTTGGGCAGCGCCGGGGAACTCGAGCTGGTCAAGCGCAACGGTGAGCCCGGAGCCCGGGAACCACGCGACCCCGAATTCCTGGTCGAAGGAATCATGGAAGCCCTTGGCCCTGGCTGGACCCCTCCAGAAGGACAGTAGCCTCCGGTCGCCGAAATCCAAGTCGCACAGCGAGACCATTTGCTGCCTCTACCAAGCGAAGTCGACTTGGATTCCTTAATCTGAAACCCTGTGCCTATGACCGGCACCTCCGACGCTGTTTTTGCTTTTCTGGCGGCGGCGCTGATCACCTGGGCGTTGGTGCCGCTCGCCGAGCGCTTCGCCCACCGGGTCGGCGCGATCGACAACCCGGGCCCGCGTAGCGAACATTCAAAGCCGACTCCGCGTATGTCCGGGGTCGCGATCCTCGCCGGGATAGAGATCGCCGGCTGGATCTGGCTACCAACCAATAGCGAGGTCACTTCGATCCTGCTGGGGGCCGTGGCCGTAGCCCTGGTCGGTGCCCTCGACGATGTTTACGACCTGCCGGCCCTGGTCAAGCTGATCGGCCAGGCGGTCGGCGCCTCGATTCCGGTCATCGCCGGGGTGCACCCCGACGCCCTGACGATTCCGTTCATCGGTGGCTTCGAGCTGGGGTGGACCGCCTACCCGCTGACCATCTTCGGCATCGTCGCGGCGATCAACATCACCAACCTGATCGACGGCATCGATGGCCTCGCGGCAGGAGTAATCGCGATAGCCGCCACCGCCATGGCGGTTATCGCCCTTTCACTTGACCGGACCGAGGCCGGAGTGCTTGCAGCGATCACCGCGGGCGGCGCGCTCGGTTTTCTCCGGCACGGATTCCCTCCGGCCTCGAGCTTCATGGGGGACACCGGCTCGAACCTGCTCGGTTACATGATTGCGATCGTCTCGATCCAGGGAGCGCTGAAGACAAATGCCGTCGTTGCCCTGGCGTTCCCCCTGGTGATCCTCGCGGTCCCGATTTTCGACACTGCCTTCGTGGTCGCCAAGCGTCTCAAGTACCACCAGCCGATCTACCAGGCGGACCGCTGGCACTTCCACCACCGGATGGCGAACATCGGCTTCTCGCAGCGGCGCACGCTGGCGTACCTCTACGGCTGGACGCTGGTCCTGGCCGGGCTGGCCCTGGCCCTCCGGCTGGTCCCTTACAGCGACGACCGCGGCAACTTCGACCTTCCCTGGACCATCTTCATGGTCGCGGTGATCATGGCCGCCGTGGGGGTCACGGTTTATCTCGTTTACGTGCTCGAAATCATCAAGGGGCCGCGCTCCAAAAACGACCCCGGGGGATAGCCTGGTTTTTGGCTTGCCCATGCTGTCTAGTGTCACTTGTCACGTTGCCGTGAGGGGGCGGCACCTCGGGGAGTGTTCGGATATAGTCACGACCCCTTGACGACGCTCGCCGCAAAGAAATCCCTCGAAGGGGATATGGGTAGACGAAGCATCAACATTCTTGCCAACCTCGACCTGATCGCTTTGGCGATTGCCTTGCCGGTTTTCATCGTCGCCGGATTGCCGATCTTCGCGTATGTCGTGGCTGCCGGGATGTGGATCCTGTCCCGTCTGGTCCATGTTTTCGCCGAGCGCAAGGCCAAGGAGAACCTGCTGGCCGGTAAGCGCAACACGGCTATGGGAACGATCGCGGCAACCTCGCTAGGCAGCGCCTGGATAATGGCGCTCGGTGTCCTGTTTGCCGGACTGATCTCCCGCGAGGTCGGTCTCTACGCAGCCATCCTCCTGGTAGTCGTCTTCACGCTCAACCTTGCTTCGCGCGGACTCGTCCACCTCTACAGGTCAGATCTGGACGACCAGACCGCATGAGCGACGAAATCGAAAAGATCAACGAAGAGAGCTTCGACGAGAAGACCGGTCTCTCCACCAAGGCCAAGGTGGCACTCGGATTTGTCGGTTTCTTCCTGCTCGTGATCCTGTTCGGGGTCATCTTCGGCAGTGACGGCAAGAACGAAGTCTTCCGGCCCCAGGACGAGTTCAAGCTGGACCCCTGGATCCCGATCAACATCGGTGGAATCGACCTCTCGATCAACAAGGCCGTGCTCTACCTGGTCCTGGCGTCAGCCCTGACGATCGGCATCATGCTCTACGTCGCCCGGCGCATGAAGCAGAAGCCCGGGCGCCTCCAGACCGCAGTTGAAGTTGCCTACGACGTAGTCAAGGTCGACATCACCGGCGGCAACATCGAAGACGAGCGACTCGCCAAGAAATGGTTCCCCTTCCTCGCCACCCTCTTCTTCTTCATCTTCTTCTCGAACATGATCGGCTACCTGCCGTTGCCGACCAATACCCACGAGATGATCAGCATTTTCGGGGTTGAGATACCAGCCTTTGCGCTTTATGCCGCCACCGCGAACATCGCGGTCCCATTGGCTCTGACGCTGGTCGTCTGGGTTTCCTACCACTTCGAAGGAGTGCGGGCAAAAGGCATCGTCAAGTACCTGGCGAGCTGGCTGCCGGCCGGGCTCGAAGACATGAATCCGATCGGCAAGTCGCTGATCTTCCTGATCGAGATCATTTCCCACTTCGTACGACTGATCTCGCTCTCGGTACGACTTTTCGCCAACATTCTTTCCGGCCACCTCCTGCTGCTCTTCATGGGTGGCGGACTGGCAGTCCTCCTGGGAATCGCCTCTCTGGGCGTACTTACGTTCCCGATGGCGTTCGCCTTCTATGTGTTCGAGGTTGGCATTGTTGCCACCCTGCAGGCGTTCATTTTCTCAATCCTGACCGCAATCTACATCGGCGGAGCTACCGCCGAAAGTCACTGAAAAAGGAGTCTTTTCAATGGATCCGATAGTACTGGCAGAAATCGCCGACGGAGAAGTAGAAGCCGGCCTTAGAGCAGTCGCACTCGGCGTCGGCGCTGGCCTCGGCTCGATCGGCGCCGGTATCGGCATCGGTTTCATCTTCGGCAAGGAAATTGAATCAGTAGCCCGTCAGCCGGAGCTCAAGTCCGAGCTTCAGTCGATTCGTTGGCTGGGATTCGCTCTGACCGAAGCCGTCGCCTTCTACACCTTCATCTTCGCGCTTATCGCGTTCTTCCTCTAGGCCCCTATGGAGCCGGTTCTCGCACAAATAGTCGGACTCATCCCGCTCGCCGAAACGGCGGTCGAGGAAGAGGGCGGCAGCTTCCTGGTGACGCCTGGCGTCGGTCTGATGATCTGGACCCTCGCCGTCTTCGCGTTCACCCTCGTGGTGCTGAAGAAGTTCGCCTTCCCGGCGATCACCGAGGCGATCGACAAGCGAGCGGCAGTTATCCGCGAAAGCCTTGAATCGGCCGAGAAGCAGCAGGCTGAATCCGAGGAGATCCTCGCCGAGTACCGCCAGCGCCTGACCGAAGCCCGTGAGCAGGCGGACGAAATCGTGACCCGCGCCCGCAAGGCCGCCGATACGACCAAGTCCGAAGCCACGGCAGAGGGACAGGCGAAGCGCGATGAACTCGTTGAAGCTGCCAAGCGGGACATCGAAGCCGAGACCCGCCGGGCACTGGACGACATCCGCAAGGAAGTCGCTACCCTGACGATCCTCGCGACGGAGAAGGTAACCCGCAAGTCGCTCGACGACGCCGCCCACAAGGAGCTCGTCGAAGACGCGCTTCGCGAGGTCGACTTCTCGGCACTTTCCGGAGACAGCAAGAACTGATGGAAGCCCTGGCCCGCGTATATGCCGAATCTCTTTTCTCCGTTGCCAAGGAGAAAGGAAACCTGGACGTCGTCCGGGATCAGCTTGCGCAGGTCAGCGAAGCCCTCGAAGGCAATCATGACCTCGAGGTTTTCTTCTTCAGTCCTTACTTCTCTTCCCAGGAGAAGCTTGAAGGTCTGCAGAAGTCCGTCGAAGACGCAGACCCCGAGTTCCTCAACTTCCTCGAACTGTTGATCGAGAAGCACCGTATGCCGGCGATCTACCGGATTCGCCGTGAGTACGAGGACCTCTGGAAGCAGGAAAACCGGCGCCTTGACGTGACCGTCATCAGCGCCGTCGAACTGGACCCCGCCGTCGCCGAAGAGGTTGGCGCCGAGGTTGAACGACAGACCGGCCGGGAAGTGTCACTGACCAGCCGCGTCGATGAAAAAATCATCGGCGGAATCGTGCTGCAGGTCGGGAACATGGTTCTCGACAGCAGCATCAGAAATAACTTGGAGAAACTCCGCCAGAGCGTTGCTCGGGCGGCATAAGGAGGATCGGAACCGCAATGCAGATCAAGCCAGACGAGATTGCCAGCATTCTGCGGCAGCGCATCGAGGGCATTGACCCTGGAAGTGCCGACCTTTCCGAGGTGGGCACGGTCCTGTCGATCGCCGATGGTATCGCCCGCATTCACGGACTCGACAACTGCATGTCCCTCGAGATGCTCGAGCTGCCTCACGGCGTAACCGGACTTGCACTCAACCTGGAAGCCGACAACGTCGGTGCTGTGCTCTTCGGCGAATGGGAGAAGATCGTCGAAGGCGACACAGTGAAGCGCACCAAGCGCCTGCTCGAGATCCCGGTGGGCGAGGAGTTCCTCGGCCGCATGGTTGATCCGCTCGGTCGTCCGCTCGACGGCAAAGGTGACATCAACACCGGCAAGACTCGCCCGGCCGAGTTCAAGGCCCCCGGCGTTATCGCCCGCCAGCCCGTGCGTGAGCCGATGCAGACCGGCATCAAGTCGATCGACGGCATGATCCCGATCGGCCGTGGCCAGCGAGAGCTGATCATCGGCGACCGCCAGACCGGCAAGACCACCGTCGGCATCGACTCGATCATCAACAACAGGGACACCGGCGTCATTTCTGTGTACGTGGCCATCGGCCAGCGCATGGCAACCGTCGTCCAGGTCCGTGAGGTCCTCGAAGAGGCCGGAGCGATGGAGAACACCATCATCGTCGCCGCCCCCGCTGACGAGGCCGCCCCGATCAAGTTCATCGCCCCGTACGCGGGTACCGCGATGGCCGAGTACTTCCTCTACGACGGCAAGGCCGCACTCTGCGTCTACGACGACCTCACCAAGCACGCTTACGCTTACCGTCAGATGTCGCTGCTGCTTCGTCGGCCGCCGGGCCGTGAGGCATACCCCGGTGACGTCTTCTACCTGCATTCGCGTCTTCTGGAGCGTTCGGTCAAGCTGAGTGACGACCACGGAGGCGGCTCGCTGACGGCGCTGCCGATCATCGAGACCCAGGCCAACGACGTTTCGGCCTACATCCCGACCAACGTCATCTCGATCACCGACGGCCAGATCTTCCTCGAGTCGGACCTCTTCAACTCGGGCATCCGCCCGGCCATCAACGTCGGCATCTCGGTTTCCCGAGTCGGCGGTGACGCCCAGACCAAGGCGATGAAGAAAGTCGCCGGCAAGATGAAGGGCGAGCTGTCGCAGTACCGCGACCTCGAGGCTTTCGCCCAGTTCGGTTCGGAGCTCGACGCCGAGACCCAGAAGACCCTCGCCCGAGGCGAGCGTCTGGTCGAGCTGCTCAAGCAGAACGAGCGGAATGCCCTTTCGGTTGCCGACCAGGTGGCTTCGATCTACTCCGGCACCGGCGGCTTCCTCGATCGCATCAAGGTCGAGCGGGTCCAGGAGTTCATCGAAGGACTGCTGACCAGGCTCCACGCCGAGAACAAGGAACTCTGCGACCGGATCAACGAGACCGGCCTGTTCCCGGACGAAGACGAGATGGAACTTTCCGAGACGATCAGTGGTTACGTCGACGACTTTGGCCCCGACTTCAACGAAGACGGTGAGCCTGAAGACGCCGGTGAATCGGACCGCGTCGACACGATCGCGGTTGACGGCAGCGGCAATGCCGAAGCCGCTGAAGAAGAAGCGGCCGCCCCGGCCTGATCGGCCCCGGCAGCAGCAAACCCAAACGAAACGCGTAGAAGCAGATGGCTAACCGCAAAGAAGTCACAAATCAGATCGCCAGTGTCAAGAACATTCGCCAGATCACCCGGGCGATGGAGGCAGTGGCGGCTGCGCGGCTTCGCCGGGCGGAAACACGGATCGCCCATCTTCGCCCTTACGCCCAGGCCCGTCGTCGCCTCACGCAGCAGGCGGCCGCGCAGGCCGGAAACGTTTCCCACCTGCCGATCCTGAACGAGCGTAAAGAGGTCAAGACCCTCGCGATCGTGCTGGTGACCGGAGATCGCGGTTTGGCCGGAGCTTTCAACGCGAACATTATCCGCGAGGGCCTTCTGCTCCGTGACCAGGCCATTGAAGAAGGCAAGAAAGTCGTCTTTTACGTTGTCGGTCGCCGCGGGGACGGAGCCCTCAATTTCCGCAAGCAGAACATCGTCAACTCGTGGACCGGCTTCACCGACCGTCCGGCATTCGAGAATGCCCGTGACATCGGCGAGGACCTCGCTGCGGCCTATATCGATGAAGAAATCGACCTGGTCGAAGTCATCTACAACCGTTACGTTTCGCCGCTGACCCAGCACGTCTACACCCAGACGCTGCTCCCGGTTCAGCAGGCAGGCATCACCGGCGAGGGATCCGAGGACGAAATCGGAGTCGAGCCCGAGGGTGAACTGGCCGATGCCCACGCACGCGCTTCCTGGGAGTACGAGCCGGAGCCGGAAGAGCTGATGGCCCGACTGATTCCCGACTACATCAACACCTCACTCTTCCGGATGCTGCTGGAATCGGCCGCATCCGAACTTGGTGCCCGCATGACCGCCATGCGCAGCGCCGCTGACAACGCTGAAGAAATGATCGATGACCTCACCCTCGAGATGAACCGGGTCAGGCAGGCGGAGATCACGCAGGAAATTCTGGAAGTCGTCGGTGGCGCGGAAGCGCTCGGCTAGACGGACGCCCAAGCCAC
>JBPPMT010000137.1:0-33696 GCA_051306195.1 Solirubrobacterales bacterium | reverse complement strand
GCAAGCCAACTGGATATAGGGAGCCAGTTCATTGATCAGCCAGGATCGCCGCAGGCAATCCGGGCAGGCCGACTCCGCCGTTACTCCGGCACCATTCATTTCTCTTCCCTTCGTCGGAACTGCAGGGCGGTCGCAATGTGGGACTCTTCAATTGGCTCCGACTCAGCGAGGTCGGCGATCGTGCGAGCCAGCCTCAGGATCCGGTCATGTGCCCGGCAGCTGAACCTCTTGGTCCGATGGGCCTCGGAAAGAAGCTTGCGGGCTGGCGGTTCAATCTCGAAGCAGGTGATTTCCGAACTCGTGGCTGTTGAATTCGTGCGGTTGCCTCCGAGGCGATCGGACATGATCGAGCGGGCCGCGATGACCCTCCGGCGAACCGCAGTAGAGGACTCCCCGGGCGGGCCGGCCATCGCCTCCGCCGCCGGTTGCCGAACCCCGAGGTTGATGTCGATCCGGTCGGCCAGCGCACCGCTCAGCACCGCCCGGTAGCGCCGGATCGCCGCGTCTCCGCACTTACAGGCCGGGTCCTCCTCTCCGCGACCACAGGGGCAGGGGTTCGCCGCCGCAACCAGGGTGAAGCTGCAGGGCAGGGTCTGCCGGCCGTTCGCCCGGACGATCGACACCTCCCCCATCTCCATCGGTTCCCGCAAAGCCTCGAGGGCGGACCGGCGGAATTCACAGAGTTCGTCTAGAAACAGGACGCCGCGATGCGCCAGAGTGATCTCCCCCGGCCTCGGTGGTGAGCCCCCGCCCACCAGTCCCGCCGGTGACACCGTGTGGTGCGGAGCCCGGAACGGCCTGACGCTGGAGATCGCACCACTTCCCGCTCCGCAGGCACTGGCGATCCTCGCCACCTCGAGAATCTCACTGCCTCCCAGGGGCGGAAGGATCGACGGAAGCCGGCGTGCGGCCAGCGACTTGCCCGCACCCGGCGGGCCGATGATCAGCATTCCGTGCTCGCCGGCCGCGGCGACTTCCAGCGCCCGCCGAAGGTGCTCCTGCCCTCGCAGGTCCTCGAGGTCGGGCAATGGCGGGGCCTTGGCGAAGTCGATCGGTTCGGGACGCTCTCCGGGAAAGCCCTCGGCGATTTCGCGGAGGCCGCCGACGTTTTCCAGGGTGCGTACGTCGATACCGTGAGCGAGCGCTGCCTCGCCACCGTTCGCCGGCGGGACAACGATGCCGGTGCTACCCAGCGTCCGCGCCGCCTCGGCCATCGCCAGTGCTCCCCGGACGGGCCGCAGCGTTCCGTCCAGGGCGAGTTCGCCGGCGAATGCCCACCCGGCCAGTTTCTCGGTCGGGATCTCTCCCGCGGCCCCGAGGAGGGCAGAAGCCAGGGCCAGGTCGAGGCCGGGACCCACTTTGCGCAGGTCCGCAGGAGCGAGGTTCGCGGTGATTCGCTTGAGCGGGAAGTCGAACCCGCAGTTGACCAAGGCTGCCCGGACCCGCTCCCGGGCCTCCCGCACCGCCGCATCGGGCAGTCCGACGATCTGGAATACCGGTAGTCCCCTCTGGACGTCGACCTCGACCCGAACCGGCCGGGCGGAGATTCCGTCTAGGGTGAACGCGGTTGTTTCGGCGAGCATGCGGTCAAGGTAGGCCGACCTCGCTCACCAGTTGGCGCGCAAACGCAAAGACTCCGGAACGAATCTCAGGCGAGTCGCTCAAGTCTCCGCGACCCAGGTTCAAGGGGTGCTTGATTAGCTACATGAACGACCAGGACCACCGCCCCGAAAGGCCGGACAACCGCCGCCGAACCGGTCAGGCAGCCGAAGACATCTGTGCCCACACTTTACGCCGGGACGGGTGGCAGATCCTCGAGCGGAACTGGAGGATCAGGTCGGGCGAAATCGATCTGATCGCACGCAGGGGCAACGTCCTGGCGATCGTGGAAGTCAAGTCGACCCATACCGGCCTCTTCCATGGACCGACCAGACCGGCCTTTGCGGTCGGCCCGAACAAGCAGCGCCGCCTGCGGAAGCTCGCCTCGATCTGGATCGCCACATCCGGCCGCCGGGTTCCGTTCCAGGAGATGCGATTCGACGTGATCGGTGTGCTGTTTGACCGGGATGGCGGACTTGCCGCCTATGACCACATCGAAAATGCGTTCTGAAGGTGCCGGTTCAGGCGGCCTGGTTGTCGCGCCACTCGCCGTACGCCTCGGAGGCGAAGGAGAGCCGGTGAATCGGGGTCGGGCCGTTTTCCCTGATCGCGTCCCGGTGGAGTTCGCTCGCGTAGCCCTTGTGACCTTCGAAGCCATAGTCCGGATAGAGCAGGCCGGCTCTGGTCATGTAGCGGTCGCGGGTCACCTTCGCGATCACCGAAGCGGCAGCAACGGCAGCGCTGGTGCTGTCGCCCTTGACCACCTTTCGATGCTCGACGGTGCAGTTCGGCAGGGCAAAGCCGTCGACCAGGCAGACCGAGTCCGGTGACGTGCCGAGGCCGAGCAGGGCCCGTCCCAGGCATTCGATGTTGGTCACGTGGAGGCCGTGTCGATCGATGTAGCGCGAAGAGCGCATCACGACACAGACCCTCGTCGCACAGCTGAGGATCACCGGATAGAGCCTTTCGCGGGCCTTCGCGGTCAGCTTCTTCGAATCGTTCAGACCGTCGAGCAGTCCGTCACCGAAGCCCTCGATGCATTTCCGGTCGAGCACGACTCCGGCGGCCACCAGAGGTCCCGCAAGGCAACCTCGGCCGGCTTCGTCAGCACCGGCCACCCAGCTCACTTCCAGATCCCGGTCGAAGGCGAAGAGCCCACCGGGATCGGGTGCGGATTTCTTCTTAGAGGCCACCGATGCGATTCGGCGGCCAATAGGTGCCGAATGCCTTGCCGATCAGCCACTCTTCGGGCAGCGGACCCCAGAATCGACTGTCGTCGCTCTGGCCGCGGTTGTCGCCCATCATGAAGTAATGGCCTTCCGGGATAGTGATCTCCTTCGGCAGGTCGCAACCCTGGCCGCCGGAGCCGCAAGGCCGGATCTCATAACCGTCCGGCTGCTGCACGACACCGTTGACCACGGGCAGACCGCCCTTTACGGCAAGCGTATCCCCCGGTCCGGCGACAATCCGCTTGATGAAGGTGTCGGATGCCTGTGCTGCTGTCGGCTTTGAGCAAGGCTGCTCGGGAACCTCGGGTGCGCCACACTCGGCACCGCCGCTGGCCACTCCGGCTGGCGGGTGGAATACGACCACGTCACCCGGCTTGGGATCCTGGAAATGAAAGATGAACCGGTTGACGAGAACCCTCTGGCCGATGTCGAGCGTAGGCTCCATCGATCCCGAGGGGATCTGGTACGGCTTGATGAGAAAGGCCTGGATGAGCAGCGCCAGTCCGAGGGCCATCGCTACGATCACGACCAACTCGATGAAGCTCCCCCCGGCCGTCTTGGGCTTGGGGATCTTCGGACTCAGGCTTCTTCCTTCTCGCTATCCGCGCCGTCTTCGGCGGGTCCTTCGCTGGCTTCCGGAATGGCCTCATCTTCGGCTTCCGGGGCTTCTTCAGCTTCCGGAGTCCCCGCGGCTTCTGCCGGTGCTTCTTCGGCTGCGGCCTCAGACTCGGGAGCGTCGGCTACTTCTGCCTCAGGGGCATCCGTTGCTTCAGCCTCGGTCGATTCAGATTCGGTTGCTTCGGCCTCTTCGGTCGCTTCGGGGGCATCCGTGGTCTCGTCGACCACTTCCTCGATCGGCTCCTGGGCTTCGCCCGATGCGTCTACGGCTCCGGTCTCCGAGCTGCCGACCATGTCTTCGTCAATGCCCCAGCGACGCTCGGCGACGCGGGCGGCCTTGCCGACCCGGCCACGCAGGTAGTAGAGCTTGGCGCGGCGCACGCGGCCTCTTGAAGCGACCTCGAGCTTCTCGATCTTGGGCGAATGAAGCGGGAAAGTTCTTTCGACACCGACGCCGAACGACTGCTTGCGCACGGTGAACGTCTCGCGGACGCCCGATCCCTGTCGCTTGATCACAACGCCCTCAAATACCTGCGGACGCTTGCGATTGCCCTCGATCACGAGAAAGTGAACGCGGACGCGGTCTCCCGGGGCAAAGGACGGAAGTCCTTTCCTCAGCTGGCTGCTTTCGATGTCTTGGATTACTGTGCTCATGGCTCAAAAAGACGGGCCGAGTGGCCCGCAGAGCGGCAATGCTACCGACTCGGTGCTACCCGTGCCCTTCTCGTGCCTCGCCACGCCGAATGCTCTGCTCCATCCGCCACTCGCGAACCTTGGCGTGATCGCCAGAAATGAGGATTTCGGGGATGCCCCAGCCCCGGTATTCGGGGGGTCGTGTGTAGTGCGGATATTCGGGCAATCCGTCGAGCGCTTCGCTGAAGGATTCTTCGACCGCGCTGTCGGCGTCGCCCAGGGCGCCGGGGAGGCGACGCATGATCGCATCAGCGACAACCATCGCCGGCAATTCACCGCCGGCCAGAACGTATTCGCCGATTGACACTTCGTCGTCAGCCAGATGCTCGTGGACCCGGTGGTCAAATCCCTCGTACCGGCCCGAAAGTAGCGCCAGCGTGGGTTCGGCAGCGAGTTCGCTCACCAGGGAGTCATCGAGGGTGCGTCCGGCGGGAGTCAGCACCACGGTGCGGGGTCGATCCGTATCCCCGTACACGCCGGTCAGAGCAGCATCGACCACATCGACCCGCAGGACCATGCCGGCACCGCCTCCATACGGAGCGTCGTCCACCCGCCCGCCCTTGAGCGGAGTCCACTTGCGGTAGTCACGGGTATTGAAGGTGGCCCCATGCTTGATGGCCTTGCGGACCGGCCGCTGCTCGCGGAACCAGTCAAAGGCCTCTGGGAAGAGCGTGAAAATGTCCAGGTTCACGAAAGCACGGTGCTTTCTACTAGGAAGAAGTCAGTCGAGGATATCGACGAGCACGCGGCGCTTTTCCTTTACCGCAGCTGCCTTGGCGACGGTGCGAATGGCGTTGGCCACGCGTCCGCCCTTGCCGATCACACGTCCGAGGTCGTCCTGGTCAACGGTGATCTCGAAAACGAGGTCTCCATCTTCTTCCAGTTCTTCGACCTCGACCGCATCCGGATCCTCAACCAGTGAGCGGGTGAGGAATAGGAGCATCTCCCGCATTTCGATCAGCTGCCGGTGGCCTTGATGCCCTTGATCCGGAGCAGGCCTGCGACCCGCTCGGAGGGCTGGGCGCCCTTTTCAAGCCAGTACTTCGCGCGCTCTTCGTCGAGAACGATGGTGGAAGGCTCGGTCTGGGCGTTGTACTGGCCGATCGTTTCGATCGAGCGACCGTCACGAGGTGAGCGCTTGTCGGCGACAACGATTCGCCAGATCGGGTTCTTCTTGGAACCAACTCTTCTAAGTCTTATTCGGACAGCCATTTGGACGCGGAATCCTAGCGGGTTCTCAACGGCGACGGATTTGGGGCTTCTGGCCCTTGCCTGCCTGCATGCGGGCGAGCTGCTGGGGATCAGGCATCTTGCCGTTGGCCATCTGCTTCATCAGGGTGCGCATCTGGCCGAATTGCTTGACCAGATTGTTGACCTGCTGGATCTTCACGCCAGATCCTTCGGCGATCCGACGCCGGCGGGAGCCCTTGATCACTTCCGGAAGCGCCCTTTCGTAAGGCGTCATCGAGAGGATTATCGCTTCGACGCGGTCGAGTTCCCCGTCGTCGACGTCAACGTCCTTCATCTTCTTCATCGCGCCCATGCCGGGCATCATTCCGATCAGGTTGCCGATCGGACCCATCTTCCGGACCTGGCGCATCTGCTTGAGGAAGTCTTCGAGCGTGAACTCGTCGTTGGCCATCTTCCGCTGGAGCTCTTCGGCTTCGTCCTCGGTTACCTGCTCCTCGGCCTTTTCGATCAGGCTGAGCACGTCGCCCATGCCGAGGATCCGGCTGGACATGCGGTCGGGATGGAAGCGTTCGAAGTCTTCGAGTTTCTCGCCGGTCGAAGCGAAGATGATCGGCTTGCCGGTGACCGCCTTGACCGACAGCGCCGCGCCGCCGCGGGCATCACCGTCGAGCTTGGAGATGATCACGCCGTCGAACTCGGCCGATTCGGAGAAGGACTCGGCAACTCCGACCGCATCCTGACCGGTCATCGCGTCGACCACCAGCAGGACGTTCATCGGCTTGACCCGCTTGCGGATCCGCACCAGCTCGTCCATCAGCTCAGTGTCGATGTGGAGGCGACCCGCGGTATCGATTATCAGGACGTCGCGGTTCTCTTCCTGGGCCTTTTCCAGTGCCCAGCCGGCGATATCGACCGGATCCACGTCGGTTCCCTGCTGATAAACGACGGCGCCGGCGCGTTTGCCGACCGTCTCCAGCTGCTGGATTGCGGCCGGACGGTAGACGTCACAGGCAGCAATCGCTACCCGTTTTCCTTCCTTCGTCAGGAGCTTTGCGAGCTTGGCGCAGGCGGTGGTCTTGCCCGACCCCTGGAGGCCGGCCATCATGATTACCGTCGTGCCTTTGTTGGAGAAGGCGAGGTCTCGTCCGCCGGCCCCGCCCATCAACTCGGTCAGTTCTTCGTTGACGATCTTCACGACCTGCTGGCCGGGATTCAGGCTGCCGAGAACGTCAGAGCCGAGGCAGCGCTCCTTGACCTTGGTCGTGAATGCCTTGACGACCTTGAAGTTGACGTCGGCCTCCAGCAGGGCCAGACGAATCTCGCGCATCGCCTTGTCGACATCGTCCTCGGTCAGTTTTCCGCGCGAGCGGACGTCTGAAAGGGTGGCCTGAAGGCGGTCTGAAAGCTGGTCGAACATGAGGGGTCACCTTACCGAGAGGGCGGGTGGGGTATCGGTCTACCGTCTTGGCGGGCGAACCCGAATAAGGGACAGACGTCCGGTTTCGCCCTCTCTCAGTCATGACAGTTCTGAATAAGGCAGGAATGTTCCTTAACTGGGAAATTCCTGTTCGATGAAGTGAATTCAGTCTTCGTCGAGAAGGGCGGTTGCGAACTCTGTGGGATCGAAGGGCCTCAGGTCCTCCAGGGCTTCCCCCACTCCGATCAGCTTGACCGGGATTCCCAGTTCTGTAGCGATGGCGAGGGTGATGCCTCCCTTGGCGGTTCCGTCGAGCTTGGTCAGCACCACGCCGTCAACGGCCGTCGCCTCGGCGAAGGCCTTTGCCTGGCGCAGTCCGTTCTGACCGGTGGTCGCGTCGATCGAGATCAAAGTCTCATGCGGCGCACCGGGCATCTGCTTCTCGATCACGCGGCGGACCTTGCCGAGTTCGTCCATCAGGTTGCTCTGGGTGTGTAGTCGACCAGCGGTATCGATGATCAGGACATCCACCCCGCGGGCCTTGGCCGCGTTCACCGCATCAAAGGCAACCGACCCGGGATCCGCACCTGCGTTCGAGCGGATGATGTCGGCCCCGGCGCGCTCAGCCCAGGTGGTGAGCTGTTCGGCCGCGGCAGCGCGGTAAGTATCGGCCGCCCCCAGCATGACCGAAAGTCCGAACTCGTTCTTCAGGTGCCAGGCGATCTTGCCGATGCTGGTCGTCTTGCCGGTTCCGTTTACCCCGGTCATGAGCAGCACGGCCGGGTCACCGGTCAGGTCGATTCTGGAACGGTTGGTCGATGCGATCTCGGCGAGGATCTCGACCAGGCGTGCCTTGATCGCTTCGCCGTCCGGGGGAACTTCGCCCGAGTCGACCTCGTGCTCGAGCCGCTCGACAACCTGCGCGGTAGTGGTCGCTCCGGCGTCGGCCAGGATCAGGGCCTCCTCGAGCCGCTCCCAGGTCTCCTCGTCGATCCGGTCAAAAAGGCTGGACGTGATCTCCTCGGACAGCGCCTTGCGGCTCTTGGCGAGGCTTTCGCGCAGGCGACGGAAAGCCCCTTGCTTCTGCGGTGCCTCCTCTTCCTGAGTGGCGGCCGGGGTCGCGGTGATTTCGCGGTCCCCGAGGTCGAGAATGTCGTTCCAGGTGGTTGGCAATGTCCGGTGATCTTGCCGGAAAGCGTGGCCCGCCGTTTACCGGTCGAGTCAGGCGACTTCTTCGAGCGGAACGTCCTCGAGGGTGCCGGCGTCTCGCGGGAGCCGGCGGGAAATCACCTTGGTCACACCGTCGCCGCCCATGCTCACTCCGTAGAGCACATCGGCGGCGTCCATCGTCAGTTTCTGGTGGGTGACGATCACGAACTGGGTCCGATCCGAGAACTGACGAACCAGGTCGAGGAAGCGGGTGATGTTCGTATCGTCAAGGGCCGCCTCGACCTCGTCGAGGATGTAGAAAGGACAAGGCCGCGCAAGGAAAACCGCGAAGACGAAGGCCAGGGCGGTCATCGCTTTCTCGCCGCCGGAGAGCAGGCTCATCTGGCGCATGCGCTTGCCGGCCGGGGTGACTTCGAGTTCCACTCCGAAGTCCGCCGATTCATCCTCGACGTCGTCGTCTTCCACTTCGGCAGCTTCCGCTTCGTCCCCGGAATCTGGGGATTCGGCTTTTGGCTCTGGAGCCGGCTTCAGATCAACCGAACGTAGTCGGCCGCTGCCGCCCGGGAAGAGCTGCGCGATCATCTCTTCGAAGTTGGTGGCGGTCGCGGCGAAAGTTTCATCGAACGAACGCTTGATTTCCTGGTCGATGTCCCGGATCACAACTTCGAGTTCACGCATGCCGCGCTCGGTGTCTTCACGCTGGGCAACGAGCTGCTCGACGTATTCGAGGGCCTCTTCGTATTCGCGCTGCGCCAGGGGGTTGACCGGACCGATCCGCTCGCGTCGCATCCGGAGGTTGTTGAGGCGACGGTCGATCTGTTCGCGCTCTTCGTCGGTGAGCGCCGCCTCGGCCTCGACGATCTCTTCACCAAGCTTCTCGGCGATCTTCGCGAGTTCACCGGCCGCTTCGGACCGGCGATCACCCAGGTGAGCGGCTTCGACCTCGGCGGAGGTCACCTGCTCGGCGACCGCCCGCAGCTTGCCCTGGATCTCGATCTCCTGATCGGAACAGCGCTTGAGCTCCGCCGCGATCTCGTCGGCGTCGCCCTTGTCACCGATCACGGTTCGTTCGGCCTTGCCGACCCGGTCCCTGACCGCCTGCCCGACTGCCTCCGAAGCTACCTTGAGGTCCTCGATCAGCTTGACCAGATCTTCAACCGCTTCCATCCGCTCGGCCAGGCGTTCGCGATGCCGCTCCCCGAGCAGCCCTTCGGCCCGACGGGCGTGGCGGGTGGCCCGCTCCGCGCCGGTGTGGACGTTCGACAGGGCTTCGAGACGATCCGCCTCCGGCCCTTCGGCCCGGGCCTTCCGCAGTCCTTCGACCGCACTGCCAAGACCTGCATCCACTTCGCCCAGTTCTTCAACCAGGCGCTTGGCGCGCTCACTCGCACTCCCGCTGGATCCGAGATCGAGGGTGAGCGGGGCCAGTTCCAGCCTCAGGACTTCAAGTCGTTTCTCCAGGTCCCGCCCACGCTCGAAGATGGCCGAGGTGCCGATCGCGATCTTCTCCTGCCCGGACCGAAGCGAATTGAGGATGCCCCAGATTGCCGTGCGCTCACGATCGCGCTCGGCGAAACGCTCCTCTGCGGCACGCCGCCGGAGCGCCACTGCCTCATGTTCCTTCTCGAGCCCGTCGCGGACCGCGCGTGCTTTGGTCGCAGCCTGGCGGGCGGCTTCCAGACGATCCTCGCCGAACCTGAGCTCTTCCGCTACGAGCTGGGCCCGAAGGCCGAGTTCTTCGCGCTCGATGCGCGCCCCGATCTCGGCCGCGTTGGCCTGCTGCTTCAGCGGCCGGAGGGCCCGACGGGCTTCGCGTTCGACATCAAGCGCCCGGTCGAGGTTGTCCCGTGTCGCGTTCAGCTTGAGCTCCGAGCGGCGACGGCGCTTGCGGAACTTGCCGAGTCCGGCTGCTTCTTCGATCAGCTGGCGGCGTTCCCGCGGCTTCGAATGGACGATCGCATCGACCCGGCCCTGGCTGATGACCGAATGCATCTCCTTGCCCATGTTGGCGTCGGAGAGGATCTCGACGATGTCAACCAGCCGGCAGCGGGCCCCGTTGAGGCGGTACTCGCCGTCGCCGTTCCGGTCGAGGCGCCGGGTGATCGCGATTTCGGAAAGTTCGGTGTCGATCTTGCCTTCGGAGTTGTCGATGACGACTTCAACCTCGGCCGCGGATCGAGCCCCGACGTCCTTGCCACCGACCGAGATCACGTCCTGCATCGAAGCCCCTCGAATCGCACCGGGGCTCTGCTCGCCGAGTGCCCAGAGTACGGCGTCAGTGATGTTCGACTTTCCGGAACCGTTCGGCCCAACGACCACGCTGACGCCGGGAGAGAACTTCAATTCGGTCTTTTCGGGGAAGGACTTGAAGCCCTTCATGGTCACTGAGCGCAGGTACACAGGGTTAAATCTGACTTCCGGATCGGACGCTCAGGCAGGCAAAACCGCAATTTGCGGGATCAATCATCGGTGGACTGGTCAAGCGACTCCAGACCGGCGGCCGCAGCGGCCTGTCCGGCGGCTTTCTTGCTCCGTCCCTGACCACGACCGATCTCCTCACCACCGATCTTTACTCCGACCTCGTAGGTCCGTTGATGGGCTGGTCCCGAGGATCCGATCACCACGTAATCGACAGTTTCTCCGTTGCGCGCGACCGCTTCCTGAAGGGCCGATTTGAAGTCTGTGCGCGTGGTCTTGACGACTTCGATCCGATCGGCGAACGCTTCGATCACCGCCGGTGCGGTGCGGTCGTATCCGAAAGCGAGGAAGCAGCTGCCGATCATCGCTTCGGTTATCTCCGGCAGCGGGCGCTCTCCTTCGAGCAGGAGCCTGGCCGGGGTCTGCTTTCCGTCGATCGCCGCCGGATCAGCTTCGAGCAGCATCTCGGGGATTCCGATCTCCCGGCCAACTGCGGCGCAGGAGGTGCCGCTGACTGCCTGGTTCAGGATCTTGGTCAGCTCGCCGGCATCGAGGTCCGGAAGACGCCGGTAGAGGTCGTCAGCGATCGCCAGGCCGAGCACGCTGTCGCCGAGCAGCGCCAGCCGTTCATAAGAACCGACCCGGTCTTTGGCCCAGGAGGAATGGGTCAGCGCGGCGAGCCTCGCCTCCTCGGGCAGTTCGTCGATCAGCGCTCTGAGTGATTCTCCTGAAGGTCCGCGGCCGGACCGCGAATCACGAGCCCGCTTTAGCCATGACAAAGTCAACGGCGTCTCCCACGGTGCTGATCTGGCCCGCCTCCTGCTCGGAGACAGAAATGCCGTAACGGTCCTCGAGTTCCATGACCAGTTCGTAGAGATCGAGCGAATCCGCGTCGAAATCCTCCTTGAACCGTGCAGTCTCGGTGATCGTCTCGGGCTTCAGTTCGAGCTCGTTGACGAGGTGGTCGCGCACGAGATCCATAACCTCAGCGCGATTGCCGTTGAAACTCATGCTGTGTTTCCTATCACGCGTCGTCCCCGGAACCGATCGAACCCCGGTTGGCGCCGACCCGGTGAAGCATTTCTTCGGTGAGTCCGGGGGCATCGACTTCCGCTGCCCGGCCCGCCAACCGGATCGCGTTTGCGACTCCGTCGGCGCTGGAGCTGCCGTGGCCGACAACCGCCACCTTGCGCAGGCCGAGCAGGATCGCTCCGCCGGTCGTGTCCGGATGGAGGTCCTCACGCAGTCCGCTGAGGGCCGGCTTCAGCATCAGCCCGCCGACCGCGGAGAACGGGTTCTTGCGCGCAGCGTGAGAGATCGACGTACTCATCAGCTTGACCACCCCCTCCATGGCCTTCAGGACCACGTTGCCGGTGAATCCGTCGGTGACGATCACGTCGGCTCCGCCACCCGGGACATCACGCCCCTCGACGTTGCCGATGAAATTGATCTCGGTCGAACCGGTGAGCGCCTCGTGGGCCTCGACCACCTCGTCTTTACCCTTGCCCGCTTCCTCTCCGACCGAAAGCAGGGCGACCGTCGGGGATTCGACCCTGAGGACCGCTTTCGAGAAAGAGGCGCCCAGGTAGGCGAACTGGATCAGGTGCTGGGCCCGGACATCGAGGTTGGCCCCGATGTCGAGGAAAAGCACCGTCTTGCCGGGCAGCGGGACCTGGCCGGCAAGCGCGGGGCGCTTGACTCCCCGCGAACGCTTGAGGCCAAAGGTCGAGGCGGCCATCATCGCGCCGGTGGAACCGAGGCTGACCACCGCATCCGAGTTGCCCTCGCCCACGTCGGCGACGGCTCGGACTATCGAAGAGTCGGGGCGACTCCGCACGGCAGGTACGGGATCGTCGGTGTTGAGGATCGACTGGTTCGTATCGATCAGGGTCGCACCGGGGCAGTCATCGAAATTGAGCTCCGACTGCGGACCGAAGACGCGGATCGTCAGACCGTCGTCTGCGGCACTGCGAACGCCTGCTTCGAGCACGTCAAAACCGGCCTCTACTCCAAAACCGTCAAGCGCGACCGTGGTCCCGCCCGGCAACTACTCGCCCGAAGGAGCGGCTCCGCCGATTGCCGGCGAACGCTGGGCGACAACTTCGCGACCGGCATAATCCCCGCAACTGGGGCAGATCCGGTGGGGCAGTCGCGGCGAGTGGCACTTGACGCAGTGGTTCACCCGGGCCTTGGCGGCCTTGTGGGTGGCACGGCGCTTGTCACGACGGGTCCGGGAAGTTCTTTTCTTAGGTACGGCCATAGCGACCTAGCAGTGTATACAAAAAGCTGGCCACACCTCTCTACGAAGTGGTTGGCGAGCGGGCGCGGGAACTGCCTGCGAGGCGGCTGGCTTCGTCGACGGCCGATTCGGCCAGCTCAGGTACCTGAGTACGATCGCGGCCGATCGGCCTTACTCCTTGCCACCCGGTCGCAGGCAGCCCCCGCGCACCACTCTTATTCAGGTCAAATCTGGCGGAGCTTGGACCACCTCGGGTCCAGGTGCTGACCGTGGTCGTGCTCCTCTGGATCGGCTCCGTTCAGGGTGTCTCCGCAGTATGGGCACAAGCCACGACAGTCGTGTTTGCAGACGATCTGATTGGGCAGACTGAGGATCAGGGCGTCGTGGGTCCACGCTTCCACGTCGAGAATGCGGTTGTCGACATACGGGCTGAGGAGCTCGGCCGCGGTCATCTCGTCTTCATCGTCCTGTTCGAGTCCGGCTTTTCGGGCGGGAACCGCCTCGGGCGGCTGATCGACCTCGCGTACGTCCACCCTGACTTTGGCTACCGCGGGATCCAGGCAGCGCACGCAGGGGCCTTCGAGTCCGACTTCGAACCGCAGCCTCAGCGCGTAGCCGCTGCTGGTCCTCGATACGTCGAGTACGAAAGGAACCTCCGGCGGAACCGGCAGGTAAGTCTGGCCACCGAGTTCGACGTCGGCTGGCGAGACGACGCCTTCAATCCGCTTGGCGTCTCCGTAGGTGAGGCTGAGGGTGTCGAGATCAACTTTTTCGATCAGCATGTGAGTGACGCGGTCCTTGCTCCTGGCTGGCAGGTGAATACGATGTCGATCTGATCTCCAGAGTACCGACATGACCCCACCGGACCAGAAAGCCACCGACTATCTCGAATCGGTTCGAGCGCAGGTGCCGCTCTACGACGAGCTGCAGGACGCCGCGATCGATGCGATCCCGTTCGAGCCGGCGACCGTACTCGAGCTCGGCATCGGCACCGGACAGACCAGCAGCCGCCTGCTGCGCCGGTTCCCGAACGCACTGATCACTGGCCTCGACTCTGATCCCGACATGGTTTTCCGGGCCCGCCAGCAGGTCAACGACGTCAGCCTCGCCCGCATCGAAGATCCCCTGCCCGACGGCCCCTGGGACCTGATCATCTCGGTGCTCTCGATCCACCGACTGGACGACGAGCAGAAGCAGACCCTCTTTCGCCGGGCAAAGCAGAACTCGAAGTCCCTGGTGATCGGAGACTTCGTAGCCCTTCCAGACGGACAGGGCCAGACCCTGGTCGAAGGAACTGCCTACCCGGACTCAGCAGAAGACCTCGCCGGCTGGTGCGAAGGCGAAATCGCCTGGCAAAACGACGATCTAGTAGTGATCACAGCCGACTACCGCTAAACCCAAGGTCGATTCGGAGTTCTGTGCCGAGTTGAGTGCATATAGGACCAATAGTCGGCACAGAACCAGCGAACGAGATCGACCACCTCGGGTGCCTGCGATAACGGCGCAGTCCGCACCAAAATCGCAGGCACCTCCGAATGTGGCCAACGAGTCTCGACCGTTTGAAGCACCGAGACCACGAAAGTCCGGCGTTATCGGGGACTTTCGTGGTCTCGGAGCCTGTTGAGGGGTGCGAGATCCCGATTTTCCGGGACTATGGGTGAAAATCGGGATCTCGGCGCTTTCACGGCCAGGCGCCGTGGGCCGCCCTTTCGGAAGTATCTGCTTCAGCTGCCTGGCAGCTTCTACTCTTCGATTTCTCCGAGAGGTTCTTCGTCCCGGCCAGCGAGCCGATCACGTCCGCGCTGTACTGCCGCGGTGAACTTCTGGAGGTTGACTTCAAGTGTGTTGAGGATCTCGTCGGCGTAATCCTCGGCGCCGAGGCGGATTTCCCGCTCGCGGGCCCTTGCGTCTTCGACGATTTCGTCAGCGGCCCGTTCGGCCTGCTTGGTGACTTCTTCGTCGGATACGAGCCTGGCCTGCTGTTCGCGAGCCTCACGGATCACACGCTCGGATTCGCGCTTGGCTTCTTCGAGCATCTCCTGACGCTCCTTGACGATCCACCTGGCCTGCTTGATCTCCTCAGGGATGGTCGCCCGCATCTGGTCGAGCAGGTCGTAGATCTCTTCGCGATCAACCCGGACCTGGTCCGTAAGTGGGACCGGTCGCGCGTTGTGGACGAGATCATCAAGCTTGTCTATGAGAACGAGGACATCCATGCGTCAGGGAACCCTATTCGTCTCGGTGGTTTTCAGGGTGAAAGTGGCCATTTCCAGAACATTCTGCATGGATCCGCCCACTCCTACTTTGTAACAATTTGACACTATCTACGTCCCAGTCTATCCGCCAGGGCGGTTGCGACCGGTGCCGGGACGAGGTCCGATATATCAGCGTTGAAGATCGCCATTTCCTTGACGCCGGTCGAAGAAAGAAAGCTGTAGTTCGAGCGGGCGAATACATAGACACTCTCCACCCCGGGATCGAGCTTGTGGTTGAGCTGCGCCATCTCGAATTCGTACTCGAAGTCGGAGATCGCACGAAGGCCCTTTACGATCGCCGTGGCCTCCGCCTCGCGGGCAAACTCAACTACCAGGTTGGAAAAGATGCGGACTTCGATGTTCGGTAGGTCGCTCGTCGCATCTTCGATGAATGCCTTGCGCTCCTCGGCCGTGAACAGGGTCTTGTCCTTGCGCATCGGCTTGTTGACGACACCGACCACGACCCTGTCGAAGGTACGCGAGACCCTCCCGATGATGTCGAGGTGCCCGTTGGTTACGGGGTCGTAGCTTCCGGGGCAGACTGCAGTTCTGATTTGTTTATCGCTCATCGTCAGGTTTCGTTTGATTGATCCTCGAAGAATGTAATCAGGGTACGGCCGTATCGGCGCTCCCGCACGACTTCGAGGGAAGGAAGTTCCAGCGGTTGCTTCGCTGCGGACTCCACCACAACCCGGCCATCCGGTGTCAGCAGGCGCGGTATCTCCCGGTCGAGGGTGGTTGAGATCTCTTCTGTCATGCGGTACGGAGGGTCGATCAGGATCAGGTCGAAGAGCTGCCCGCCGGACTCCGAGGTCAACCAGGTGGCAGCGTCGGCACGGACCAGGTCCACGTCTTCGACCAGTCCGAGATTGTGAACGTTGCCCATTGCCGGACGGGTGTCGCTGTCAACCATCACCGCCGACGTGGCCCCCCTCGAGATCGCCTCAATGCCCAGTGCGCCTGTCCCGCAGTAAAGATCAGCCACCCGGAACCCGGTGACATCTCCCAGCGCCGAAAACAACGCCTCCCGGGCGCGCTCGGAGGTCGGGCGTACCGTCCAGCCCTTCGGCGCGAGCAACTGCCGGCCACCGAGACGACCGCTGACAACCCTCATCGGACCCTCACTGGCGGATTCCTTCCGGTCCGAACCGGAGGCCGGCGATCTCGAGCATCGGTCCGAACCTGGGGTCACCGAGACCGTCCGCCCGATCGGCCAGACGGTCGAGGTCGGTCCGGGCAGCTTCGAGCAGGTCCTGATCCCGCGGCAGTCTCGCCACCGAGAACCGCGGCAGGCCATGCTGCCTCAGGCCCGTGATCTCCCCCTCGCCGCGCATTTCAAGGTCAATCTCGGCCAGGCGGAATCCGTCGCTCTCGTTTGCCAGCGCCCCAAGGCGGCGAGCGGACGTGGCGCTCGTGCTGCCGGCGATGAGAAAGCATTTGCCTCCGTGCTCACCCCGCCCGACGCGGCCGCGAAGCTGGTGGAGCTGGGAAAGGCCGAATCGCTCCGCGCCTTCGACCACCATCACGGTGGCATTCGGAACGTCGATCCCGACTTCGATCACCGTGGTCGAGACGAGCACATCGGTACGGCCGTCTTCGAACGCCGCCATCGCGCGCTCCTTCTGCTGCGCGTTCATCTGACCGTGGATCAGCCCGACTTCGAACTCGCTGAGCTCGCCCTCACGCAGCCGCTCGGCCTCCGCGACGGCCGCCCTGGCCTGGAGCGAATCCGACTCCTCGATCAGGGGACAGACCACGAATGCCTGACGACCCTGGCGGACCTCACTTCGAAGCATTTCGAATGCCTGATCCCGCGCGGATTCATTGAGGACCTCGGTCGTGATCGGAAGGCGGCCGGCGGGCAGTTCCCGGAGTTCGGTCGTATCGAGGTCCCCGTAGGTGGTCAGTGAAAGCGTTCTGGGGATCGGAGTGGCGGTCATGTGGAGGATGTGTGCAGCTCTGCCTTTCGGGGCCTTCCGGTCGAGCTTCGCACGCTGGCGAACCCCGAACCGGTGCTCCTCGTCAATGACACAGAGGGCAAGGCGCCGGAATACGACCGGTTCTTCGAGCAGGGCGTGGGTGCCGATCAAGATATCCATCTCCCCCGAGGCCAGCGCTGCCAGCAGGCGGGTCCGGACTTCTGGCGGAGTCGAGCCGGTGAGCAGAGCGAAACTGCGACCCGAGCCTTCGAGCAGGCGAGCGACGGTCGCTGCGTGCTGGTCGGCAAGCACCTCGGTCGGTGCCATCAGTGCCGCCTGGGCACCACTCTCCGCCGTCCTAAGCATCGCCTGCAGCGCGACGACAGTCTTGCCGGAGCCAACTTCGCCCATCAACAGCCGGCGCATCGGCACGCTGGCCTTGAGATCACGATTGATTGCTTTCACTGCCAACCTCTGGTCCCCGGTCAACTTGAACGGCAGGCCATCGATCCACGCCTTGGTCGAAGCGGCTTTCGCTTTGACCGCGATCGCCTTCCTCCCGCTTCGCCGGTTCTCGACCCGACCGCGCCTGAGAACGACCTGATGGAGAAAGAGTTCTTCGTAGGCAAGCCGCTCCATCGCAATCTGTGATGACTCTTCCGATGCCGGGAAATGCGCCTCACGGATCGCGGCCACCGCACCGGGAAAGTGGCGCTGCTTCAGGATCGAAGTCGGCAGGGGCTCAATCAGGTCGCCCGCCATGCGGCATGCTTTCCAGGCCCACTGCCGCCACCTCGACGGGCGCAATTCTTCACTGCCCGGATGCCTCCCCCGGACGCCACCTTCCTTCAAACCGGGCGGTCCCTTGTCTTCGGCCAGTTGCCAGCTCGGGACACCGTCGGTGACCGGAACCCCTTCCGGCCCGGAATCGGTTGCCTCCTGTGCGGAGACAACGAAGCCCTTTTTGTCGAGCCTGCCTTCCATCGCGTAACTGGACCCGGCGTTCAACTGGTTCTCCATCCAGGGCTGGTTGAACCAGACCGCCTTGCGCTCGCCGGAGGCGTCAGCTATTCGCGCCTCGACCACGCTCAGCCCCCGCCGCCTGACCCGGATCCGGCGAACCGAATTGACCTCGACCAGAACGGTCGCGACAACGCCTGGCTCGAGGTCACCGAGGAGCCGACGATCGGGTGCATCATCATAGGAACGAGGCACGCGCCAGAGCAGGTCGAAGATCGTTTCCACTCCGACCGCGCCAGCCTTCTCCTCGAGTACTGGACCAACTCCCGGCAGAGCGGAGAGTGGCTGCGCGAGGACTTCAGGGCGTGACCAACGCACCGGCGCCCGCAAGAGCTCCGCCTGGGTCGGGACCGGACCGCCGCCGAAGGGCTGGGGCCCGGTTACTGGCTGGCTAGCAGCCACCACCAGCTCGGCTGGCCGCCGTCGTGAAGTTCGAGCTCGACCCCGCCCGGCGTGTGGTCGTCGATCTCGTCAAGCGGGATCGGAGCACCTTCGCCGCTGATCACAGTCACCAGTTCGGCACCGTCGGCGAGCCTCTCGACGGTCGCGGCCAGGGTGGACCCCGCACCGCCCCAGGCGACTATCTCGTCGCCGATGAACCCGATTGCGTCACCAAGGCGAAAGCGGCCCTGGGCATCGTCACGCGCAGCCGGCGCGACTCCGCCTACCGACATGCCGGACAGCGTGTCGGTCATCCGATCCCGGTTGGCTTCGGCTTCGGCTTCGCAATCAAACTCGACCATGGCGAGCAGGCCTTCCTGCTGGGTCTTGGTCGGAATTACCACGACCTTCCTCTCGGAAAGCTCGCAGGCCCTTTCCGCGGCCATGATCACGTTCGAGGAATTTGGCAGGATCAGGACCTCGTCGGTCGATACTTCGCGGATCCCGGCAAGGAGTTCGGCCGTCGAAGGGTTCATCGTCTCACCACCCGAGACCACCATCGCGCCCATTTCGGTGAAGAGCGACTCGAGTCCGGCACCGCTGCCGACGGCGACGACACCGGTGAGGTGGGAAGCCATCCGCGCCTCGCGCTCGGCGACCTGGATCCTCATGTCGGCGACGTCGAGGTTGGTCACAGCACCGGCGCCCGCAAAGATCGCCATCGCCGACTCGGGGTCGTCGGTGTGGACGTGAACCTTGAGGGTCGTACCGTCGCCGACAACCAGGACCGAGTCGCCGAGGGTCTCCAGGCCATCGACGAACTCACGGGGAACCAGGCCGGTGCCGGAAACGATGAAGTTCGTGCAGTACTGGAAACGGCTGCCTTCGTGATGAGGCTGGCTCATCTGACTGGCCTTCTGGTGATCGATCACCGGCAGTTCCGCGTCCTCCCCTCGGAGAGCCGCCAGGACTCCGGCGAGGATCAGGACCAGTCCGTAACCGCCGGCGTCCACCACACCGGACTGGGCAAGCACGTCGAGTTGCTGAGGAGTACGTTCGACCGCCTCCTGGCCATCTGCAATCGCCTGCTCGAGCACGTCGGCCAGGAGGTCGTCCTGCTCGTCGTGGGTCGCTTCGGGGCTGAGTCGCTGCCGTTCCGGTTCGATGTGCGCAAGCTGGCGCGAGATCGAATGAGCCATCTCGCGAAAAACGGTGAGCATGGTACCTTCGGCCGGTTCCCGTACCGATTCGTAGGCGGCGTCTGCAGCCTTGGCGAAAGCCGACGCCACAAGTACAGGGTCGACGAGTTCACCCGGGCGCGATGCAAGTTCTTCGGCGGCACCTCGCACGATCTGGCTGAGGATCACCCCGGAGTTGCCGCGGGCTCCCATCAGAGCGGCCCGGGCCAGAGCCGAGACGAGCTGGTCGCGTCCGATCTCGTCGAGCGACCGGCCGTCATCGAGCCGGTCGAGCTCCTCCATCACGGCTTTCATGGTCATCGCCATGTTGTCACCAGTGTCGCCGTCGGCTACGGGAAATACGTTGAGGTCGTTGACCTCCTGGCGGCGAGCCTCGAGGGAACCGTAAGCGGACGCCACTACGCGCCGGAAGCGTTCAATACTGGGATCAGCCACTAAGTATCGACCTTATAGAAAGCGTAGGACTGCGAAAAGCCGGGAAGGTTCAGGCGGCTTTGGAAACTTTGTTCGCCTTGAGGCAGCGCGTGCAGACGTTGACGCGCTTGCGCACGCCACCTTCGACGATCCGGACCTTCTGGAGGTTCGGGTCGAACCGGCGCCGGGTCGCAACCATCGAATGGCTGCGAGAATTACCGAAGCTCGGACCTTTTCCACAGGTGTGACATACGCGTGCCATAGGACGGGGCATGGTATCTGAAACGGTGGTAGCAAGAGTTTCCCCGAGTCATCGAAGCTGGAGATCCGTGTTGCGGAGCGAAGCGGAGCAATTCGGATCCTTGTTCAGTCAGACAGTTGCGCAGTCAGGCTGTGGCGCATTTCGTTCATCCGCAGCACGGCGCGGGCCGCATTGGCACCCGAATCGCGCTTCCCGCCGACATCGGCACGGGCCAGCGCCTGTTCCATGTTGTCAACGGTGAGCACACCGAAGCCGCAGGGAATGCCCGTTTCAAGCTGGACGGTCTGGATCCCGCGGGCAGCTTCGTTACAGACGAATTCGTAGTGGTCGGTCTCACCGCGGATAACCGCCCCGAGGCAGGCAACCCCGGCGAACCGGCCGGATGTGGCGCAGTAATGAGCCGCCAGAGGCAGTTCGAAGGCACCGGGAATTTCGAAGACCTCGATGCGATCCTCCCCCACGCCGTCTTTTTGGAATTCGGACTTGGCACCGCTGACCAGCTTTTCCGCGAGGTCGGCATAGAAGTTGCCTACGCAGATCGCAAAGCGCGATTCAGCCATCGCGGCGCTGTGCCTCTTTATCCTGGACTTCTTCGTCGTGGAGCATTTCTTCATCGAGGGCGAGGCCCTGATGATGGAGGGCGTGACCCATGCGATCGCGCTTGGTCTGGAGGTAGGCTTCGTTGTGCGTATTCGGCGGCGCCTCGATCTTGATCTGCTCGGTGACGCTGAGTCCGTGGCCCTCTAGCCCGATGATCTTCTTCGGGTTGTTGGTCAGAATGCGGATCTTTCGGAGGCCGAGGTCCCGGAGGATCTGGGCACCGATGCCGTAGTCACGCAGGTCGGCCGGAAGCCCGAGCTGAAGGTTGGCATCGACCGTGTCGTAACCCTCGTCCTGAAGCTTGTACGCCCTGAGCTTGTTCAGCAACCCGATTCCCCGTCCCTCCTGGGAGAGGTAAAGAAGCACTCCCCGCCCTTCTTCTTCGATCATCGCCATCGCCGCCTCCAGCTGCTCGCCGCAGTCGCAACGCATGCTGTGGAAGACATCGCCGGTCAGGCATTCACTGTGAACCCTGATCAGCACAGGCTCACCGTCATCGACTTCGCCCTTGACCATCGCCACGTGGTGCTTGTCGTCGACCAGTGAGCGGTAGCCGACCGCGCGGAAGTCTCCGTGGGTCGTCGGCAAGGCCGTCGAGACGACCCGCTCGACCAGCTTCTCGTTCTGGCGCCGGTACTTGATCAGGTCGGCGATCGTGATCATCTTCAAGTCGTGATTTGCGGCGTATTCGGTCAGGTCGTTGACCCGGGCCATAGTGCCGTCTTCGTTCATCACTTCGCAAATCACGCCGGCCGGACTCAGTCCGGCGAGGCGGGCGAGGTCAACGCTGGCTTCGGTGTGGCCGGTGCGCTCGAGCACGCCGCCCTCCTTGGCCTTCAGTGGGAAGACGTGACCGGGCACGACGATGTCGCGCGGCCCGGCGTCGGGATCGATCGCGACCTGGATCGTCCTTGCCCGGTCGTGTGCCGAAATGCCGGTGGTAACACCGCTGGCCGCTTCGATCGAGACGGTGAACGCAGTCTCGAGCGGGGCTTCGTTCTTGGCGGTCATCAGGCTGAGCCCGAGTTGTTCGCAGCGCTGGGGGGTCAGCGCCAGGCAGACCAGCCCGCGCGCTTCCTTGACCATGAAGTTGATGGCTTCAGGTGTGGCGAACTGGGCAGCCATCACGAGGTCGCCTTCGTTCTCCCGGTCCTCGTCGTCGGCGACGATCACCATGCGGCCTGCGCGGATGTCTTCGAGAGCCTCCTCGATCGACGAGAAGGGGGTTTCCTCTTTGGTCACGCTCCTGCCTCCGGAATCCTGTTCGCTGCTCGACATCGTCACTGCTCACTCTCTGCTGGTTGGGTACGCCCTGCATATGGTGACACCATCCGCTCCACGTATTTGGCGATTACGTCACATTCAACATTTACGGCCTGATCGACGGCCAGCTGGCCGAGTGACGTGCGTTCCCGGGTTTCGGGAATCAGAGCCACTTCTGCCCAGTCCCCGCCGCAATCGGTGACCGTCAGGCTTACCCCTTCCAGGGTGATCGATCCCTGCGGAACCACGTAGTTGGAAAGGTTCTCCGGAATCGAAAACGTCACCCGGAGTGAAAATCCGTCTTCGGTCAGGGAGACAACCCGACCGACGCCGTCGACGTGACCCTGAACGAAGTGGCCGCCCAGCCGCTGATCAGCCCGGAGCGCAAGTTCGAGGTTCACCGCGGCTCCGTCGCCAAGCCCACCGAGTGAAGTCAGGTTGAGCGTCTGGATCATGGCTTCGGCGGCGAAGCCGGAGTCGGTGACTTCGGTCGCGGTCAGGCAGACGCCGTTCACCGCCACCGAATCGCCGGGTGCGATCTCTCCTGCGAGGTCAGTCTTCAGGCGGATCCTCGCGCCGTCGTCATCCGTGGCGATTGACTCCACCCGGCCGAGGTCGGCCACCAGTCCGGAGAACATTTCTCTACCAGTCCTTCAGGTCAGCACTCATGAGCACATCTTGACCTACTCGGCTCACGCGCATCTCCGGCGCACGGATCGCGTCGGCGAGCAGGTCGGGGCCTTCGGCTTCAACTGCCGAGAGGCCTCCGCCGATCACCAGTGGGGCGACGAAGACTTCCATCCGGTCGACCTCTCCCGAGTTGATCGCCACTCCGGCGAGCGTCGGCCCGCCTTCGACCAGGACCGAGGAGACCTCGATGTCGCCGAGCATGTCGAGTACCTCGACGAAGCGCTCTTCGCGGGTGCCCCCGTGAGTCATGAAGATGATCGCGCCGGCGTCCGACATCGCATCCGCAAAGTCCATGTCTCCATCTCCCTGCACGACAACTCCGACCCTGGCCATTTTGATGTCATCAAAAATCGCCGAGTTCGGCGTCATCGCTTCTGACCGGCCGAATACGAGCCGCAGGGGCTGACGCGCCACGCCGTCAATCCGGGCGGTCAACTTCGGATTGTCAGCCTTGAAAGTGCCTGATCCGACAGCGATCGCGTCGAGCTCTGCTCGCCACTGGTGGACCAGCTCCCGGCTCTCCGGGCCGGTGATCCAGTTGGAATCGCCGGTCCTGGTTGCGATCTTGCCGTCGAGGCTCATCGCTGTCTTCAGGATCACCAGTGGCCGGCCGGTCGCAGCCCTCTTGCGGAAGTCCTGAACCAGCCGTCGGCAGCGCGCCGTGTCTTCCGGGGCCGCGTCCCTCACCGTGATGCCTGCCGCGCTGAGCAACCGGGGTCCGATGCCGGAAGTCTTTTCGGTCGGGTCGGCGCAGCCGATCACCACCTCGGCCACCCCCGCCTCGATCAACGCGTCGCAGCAGGGCGGCTGGGATCCGGTATGGGCGCAGGGCTCGAGCGTGACGTAAGCAGTGGCCCCCGCGGGATCGTTCCCTTTCTCCCTGGCGTCTTCCAGCGCAACCCGCTCCGCATGGAGGTCTCCGCGCTGCTTGTGCCAGCCCTCGCCGATCACATTGCCGTCGCGGACGAGCACCGCTCCGACCGCCGGATTGGGGCTGACCGCACCCCGGCCGCGCTCGGCGAGGTGAAGAGCTCTGTCCCAGATTCCTGTCTCCATAAGTGGCTGATCGTCCCGCATGGGACAATCTTGACGACTAATGAAGGTAATCATCCAGATCCCCTGTCTTAACGAGGAGGAAAACCTCCCTGCCACCCTGGCGGATCTGCCCACGGAAATCACCGGTGTTGATCTGATCGAGACCCTCGTGATCGACGACGGATCCACGGATGACACGATCGCAGTGGCTCAGGAATGCGGAGTGGACCACATAGTGCGACTTCCGAACAACCGGGGTCTCGCCACCGGTTTCCAGTCCGGACTGGACGCCTGCCTGAAGCTCGGCGCCGACATCGTGGTCAATACCGACGCCGACAACCAGTACTCGGGTGCCGACATCCCGCTGCTGATCCAGCCGATCCTCGAAGGCCGTGCGGAAATGGTCGTCGGCGATCGCGACATCGAGACGATCGAACACTTCTCCGCCTCCAAGAAGGTCCTTCAGAAGGTCGGCAGCTGGGTGGTCCGCCGCCTTTCGGACACCGAGATCACCGACGCCACCTCCGGGTTCCGCGCCTATAACCGCGAAGCTGCGCTCCAGCTGCTGGTCGTGGACAACTTCACATACACGCTTGAAAGCCTGATCCAGGCCGGCAAGGCCAGGGTCGCCGTCGATGAGGTTCCGATCCGCACCAATGCCAAGACGAGGGAGTCGAGGCTCTTTGGCTCGACTTCGGCCTACGTACGCCGGAACGGTCTGGCGATCCTGCGGATCTACGCCCGTTACGAGCCGCTCAAGGTCTTCCTCGCGCTCGCGGCGATCACCGGGCTGGCGGCGATTGCCGCCTGGATGCCTTTCCTGCTCGACTGGATCTTCAACGGCGACCGCGACGGCCACATCCAGTCGCTGCTGCTCGGCGCGGTGCTATTCATCGTGTCGATCCAGTTCTTCGCCCTGGGCATCATCGGCGACCTTCTGGCCGGACAAAGGGTCATGACCCAGCGTGTGTTTGAGAGAGTGCGAAGGATCGAACTCGAACTGGACGTCGAACCGACTCACCAGCTCGACCCTCCCCACGACCGCACGCCGGTCTAGCCACTCAAACTTGGAACCGACTCCCGACACGTCAGCAGACGCGGCCGAAGCCAGCCGCAACAAGTCCCGTGATTACGGCAAGACTGCCGGCTACCTGACGATCGGCGTCGGACTCACCGGACTGTTCACCTACATCTACTTCTTCATCGCCGCGCACGACCTGAGCAAGGACGCGTACGGCGAGATCACGGTCCTCTGGTCGGCGGTCTTCATCACAGTCTCGACCCTCTACCGGCCGGTCGACCAGCTGCTTTCCCGCCACATCTCCGAACACCTGGAACGCGGGGAACCCGACACCGCTCCGGTCAAGGTGGCAGCCAAGATCCAGGTCCTGCTGGCAATCGGCTTCGCGGTGCTGGCCCTGATCTTCCGGAAGCCGCTCGAAGACGGACTCCTCGCCGGGAACGACGCCCTTTTCTGGGTCTTCTTCACCTCCGTGCTCTTTTATGCCGCCAGCTACTACGCCCGCGGTTACCTGGCCGGTCATCAGCAGTTCGGCCTGTTCACCGGGCTGATCCTGTCCGAGTCCGTTTTCCGGACCCTGTTCGCCCTCCTGGTCGCAGTCGGGCTGCTCAGTGGCCAGACCATGGTCGCAATCGGCATCGTCGCCGCCCCGCTCCTCAGCCTGATGGTGGTGCCGTCGGCGATCCGCCGGCGAACCCGGCGGGAGGCCGAAGCCCGCGAGGCCGAAGGCGACGCCACGGAAGAAGAATCAGAGTCGATCAAAGAGTTCTCGATGTCTAGCGGCGCCGGTTTTGTCGGCTCGCTGTTCCTGATCATGTTCGCCGAGCAGGTATTCCTCAACGCCGGGCCGCTGGTCGTGCGCAGCATCGAAGGGGTGGCTGCTGCCGGATTCATCTTCAATGTCCTGATGATCGCCAGGGCGCCGTTGCAGCTCTTCCAGGCGGTTTCCACCAGCATCCTGCCCCATCTGACATCGCTCCACAGCAGCAAGGAACCGGACTCGGAAAAGGAGTTCCACCGCTCAGTGCGGACCGTCCTGCTCGGCATCCTCGCTTTCACCGCCTTCACCGCGGTAGTCGTGGCGATCGCTGGTCCCCAGCTGATGCAGCTTGCCTTCTCGGACAAGTTCACCTATCCGGTGCAGGACCTCCTGCTGGTCACGGCGGGCATGGGCCTGTACCTGGCTGCGGTCACCGTGAATCAGGCAAGCCTCGCCCAGGGTCAGGCTCGAAGGGCTTCGATCCGATGGATCCTCTGCGCGATCTTCTTCGTGATCTGGATGTTCATGCCATTCATCAGCGACGGCAACCTCCGGGTCGAGATCGGCTTCACGCTGACCGCTTTCATCCTCTTCGCAACCGTCTACTGGATATACCGCAGACCGCATGGGGTCACGGCAGACGTCCCGACCGAAGGCTCAAGTGAAGAGATCGAAACGCGCCTCGCGGGCTTGGACGACTGAACAAGGCATACAAGTCGACTTCGCTCGTTAGAATTTTTGAATGGTCTCACTATGCGACTTGGATGTAGTCATTTAGCGGTCTGGCCGTCAGAAAACAGCTTCCTTCTTTGTTCTTCGTACTGGGCTTCGGAGATGATTCCTTTGTCTCGCAGGCTGCCGAGGGCTCTGAGCATCCGGTCGGGATCATCGGCCAGGTCGCCCTCGGGCAGCATCTCGCCGTCCGGGCCCCTCAACTCCTCGTACTGCTCCGTGACCTTCAGAATCGCCTCGCGTCGGCTTGCCATGAATACGGAGAGCAGGAGCAGGATGACGCCGCAGAAGACCAGGATGCCCCCAGACAGCGCGAATTGCCCCTCGCTGTTTTCAACTGAGTTCCCGAAGACCCCCAGCGCCAGCCCAACGACGATCAGAAGGATCGCCGCGGACCTCATCAGGCCTGGCCCGCCTCAGCCGCCCCGGTGATGTCGGTGAAGGCCTGAGCCGGTTCATCGGATCCGAAGATCGCGGAGCCGGCAACCATCAGGGTCGCTCCAGCCTCGGCCATCGATCCAGCGGTCGCCGTGCCGATGCCACCATCAACCTCGACCAGAGCATCGCCGCTGATCTGTTTGAGGCGTTTCACCTTGTCGGGCGAAGTCTCGATGAATGCCTGGCCGCCCCACCCCGGGTTCACCGTCATCGCCAGGATCAGGTCAGCCATTCCGTTCAGCTCGGATACAGCGTCAACCGGTGTGCCCGGGTTGATGGCTACACCGGCGAGGCAGTCAAGCTCGCGGATCGCTCCGAGCAGCCGATGGACGTGCGGCGTCGCCTCGTAGTGAAAAGTGATGCTGTCGGCACCCGCCTTGGCGAACTCCTCGATCTGCTGGTCGGGCCGGTGGATCATCATGTGGACGTCAAGCACACCGCCGGCCTGATGCACCTGGTCAGCGATGTGGGAAGCGACCAGCGGCCCGATCGTGATCGGGGGAACGAAGTCACCGTCCATCACATCGAAGTGAATCACCTTCGCCCCGGCATCCATCACTTCTTCGATTGCCGAACCCAGCCGCGCAAAGTCGGCCGAAAGAATCGACGGTGCAATGCGGATGCCATTGAAGACTTCGCGGTTGGCCGGGTTGCTCACAGCGGCCTCAGCATCGAGCCACCACAGGACTGACAGGTCATGTCTTCAGTTGTACTCATTCTGGCGATGGTCTGGTGCTCGCCGCAATCGGGGCACTGCGAGACAAGTTCGTAGCGAGAAAGGCAGAAAACGCAGCGAAACCGGCCCGGAAGCTGGGTCGGGCGCAGCCACGGCTCACCGCAGCCCGGACAGTTCGGGCGCTTCTCAACGGTTGTTGCCGGAATCTCGGGTTCACTGGACATCGATCCATTATCCAGACTTGCCAGTACAGGTAGCTACGGGGATGAAAGTCGCAACATCCAAGTCGCACAGCGAAACCATCAGATGTTCTTCATGAGCGAAGCGACTTGGATGCCTTATTCACTCGGATGCCTTGTGAAACCGGCTGATGAAGAACCCTGTCGTCCTGTCCCGGTCGGGCAGGAGCTGAAGGAATCGCGAGTCATCAGCGCTCGCCAGATCGGGTGCGAGCGCGCCGAGGTCGTCGATGGTGAGGCCCGAACGTTCAGCGAACTCGAGCGACTGGACCGAGTTCTCCTTCGAAGAGATCGTGCAGGTCGAATAGACGAGCGTGCCCCCGGGTTCGAGGTACTCGGCGGAGCGGTCAAGGATCTGCGCCTGGAGCTCGCTGACCCTCTCGATCACCGCCGGTGACTTCCGCCAGCGGGCGTCGGGGCGCGATGCAAGTGCGCCAAGGTCAGAGCACGGAGCATCCACCAGTACCCGCTGGAAGGTGGAGAGGATTTCACCCTCGCGGGCATCGGCCTCGATGACCAGCCCGTGGTGGAACCCGAGCCTCTGGAGCTGGGCCGCCACCTCTTCGGCCCGCTCGATGTTCGGCTCAACCGAGACCATGTTGCCCTGGCGGCCGACCCGGGCCGCGATCTGCCCGGTCTTGATGCCAGGCCCGGCGCACAGGTCGAGGACCCGCTCGCCCACCTGGGGATCGAGCACTTCGACCACGGCCGCTGACCCGCGCGACTGGGCCACGACCAGGCCTTCGAGTGCCGCCTGCTCGGCTTCGGCGAGATTGCCCCTGGCAATCAGCAGGTCGGCCGGGGCGAGTGGCCAGGCGCCTTCCGCCGGTTCGAGCGAGAGAAGTTCGGTGCCGAGTCGCTCGATCGCCTCTTCCGGAGTCAGCCGGGCCGTGTTGACGCGAAGTGCGCGCTCGCTCGGCTCGTTCGCGGCGGCGAGCACGGATCGCGCGCGCTCAGGGCCGAGTTCCTTCCACCACAGTTCGACCAGCCACGGTGGTGCCGAATGAGCCACTGCGGCCTTGGCTGGAGTTGAATCGTCAGCCAGTTCTTTGACGATGCGGTCCCGCTCGCGCAGCGTTCGCCGGAGCAACGCGTTCACGAAGCCGGACGCATGCGTTGCGCCCCCGATTTTGGTCAGGCTGACCGCCTGATCAACGACGGCGTGGTCCGGCGTGCCGTCGGAAAAGAGCAGCTCATAGATCCCGAGCCGGAGCGCCGCGATCACCGGAGGGTCCGGGCGCTGGCCTTTCTTCCTGATGAGCCCGGAGATGACCCAGTCGAGAGTTCCTTTGCGCTGGACCGCACCGAATGCCATCCGCATCGCTTGCGATCTGGAGCGGCCGGTCAGGCCCCGGGTCTCGGCTTCGTCGCGAAAGGCCGTCTCGGTGTATTCGTCATGCTCGAAAGTTCGGCGAAGCACCGCGTAGGCGGCAGCACGCTCTTCCGTTACCTGGCTCAAACGACTACCCGACGTCCGGGGCGAGGTCCGGCAGGCCGTATCCACGCAGATAGGAACCGGCATCCATCGCCGTCTTGCCCGAAGGCTGGACCACGTCGAGCCGGAGCGTCCGGTCGCCGCAGGCCATCAGGAGGTTTCCGTCCTCTCCGATCACGGATCCCGGGCCCCAGCTCGGCCGGTCAAGCACCGTGGTAGCCCGGACCGCGAGTCGGCCGTCGCCTTTGAGGGCAAGGAAGGCCCCGATGTGCGGATTGAGGCCGCGGACGGTGTTGTGAAGCACTTCCGCTTTTTCGGCCGGGTCGAGAACCCGGTCTTCGGCGGTGATCTTTTCGGCGTAGGTAACCCCGGCCTCGTCCTGCTCGCTCCATTCGAGATTGCCGCTTGCGGCGGCCTCCAGGGCCCGGACCAGCAGGTCCCCGCCGATCGATGCGAGCCGTGCGGAAAGTCCGCCGAAGTCTTCGCTCTCCTCGATCGCCGTGGGTTCGACGAACGCCACGGGGCCCGAGTCGAGTCCCGCGACCAACCTCATGACGGCAACGCCAGTTTGATCGTCACCAGCCATTATCGCCCGCTCGATCGGGGCGGCTCCCCGCCAGCGCGGCAGGAGCGAGGGGTGAACGTTCAGCATCGGCAGCTCGGTCAGCAGCGGTTCCTTGATCAGCTGACCGAAGGCGCAGATCGAGGCCCACTGTCCCCCGGCCGCCACCAGGGCCTCCCGGGCATCCTGCTCGTTCACGTCGGCGCACCTGAAGACTTCGATTCCCAGCTCTTCCGCTTTCTCGGCGACCGGCGAAGGACGGACCTTCCGCCCACGACCCTGACGGCGATCGGGCGGAGTTACGGCCAGGGACGGGCGGTAGTCAGAGCCGGCGAGCCGTTCGAGAACGGTTGCGGCAAATTCAGAGGTACCGAGAAAGGCGCCGGTACTCACTCTTCGTCGTCACTCGGCGGCGAATAGCTCTCGCCCCGGCGCAGCGCCTTCATCGCGCCCTTTCGCTGGGAGCGTTCGGTCCGGTCGAGGATCAGGATGCCGTCGAGGTGATCGATCTCGTGCTGGAGGACGCGGGCCTCGTGGCCGGAGGCGTCGATCACGACTTCCGCGCCGGTGTGGTCCTGGCCGCGGACCCGGGCGTAGAGGGGGCGCTCGACGTCAACCACCACCCGCGGGATGCTCAGGCACCCCTCGGTCATTACTTCGGACTCGTCGGAAAGCCATTCGATCTCGGGGTTTACGAGACCCTGCGGTGCGGCGTCGGCATTCGTCTGGAAGACGAGCAGGCGGCGAAGCTTGCCGACCTGGGTAGCGGCCAGGCCGACTCCGAGCCCGTCGCGCATCAGGTGGATCATTCGTTCGATCTCTTCGACCAGGGCATCGTCGAACTCCCTGACCTCGGAGGCCCGGCTCTTCAGGACGGGGTCGCCGTACTGGACGACCTGCGCGAGGGCGGTCTCGCGCTTTCGCATGGTCTCTTCATCGAGCATACGGCTGGCTGAGACCTCTTCGGTCTCGCCACCCTCGGCCTCGAGAATAACCTCGTCATCAATCTCGGCTTCCAGTTCCTGATCAGACATCCGGCCCGAGTTTACCGGGACATGGATTCGCTTCCGTGCTGCTCGGCAGCCGGGTTTCGACTACTGGGGATCGACGTCGATGCTGAGAACGATGTCCTTGAACACCTTTTCGGCAAGCAGGCCTTCGACCGTCTCGTAGACACCCGTGATCGTCTCTTCCCTCGATGTCGATTTGATCAGGAACCTGCGGCGGAACCGGTTGCGGGCGCGGAACATCGGTGCCGGACCGAGCATCGACGCGCCTTCCGGCAGTGCCTGCGCCACCTTTTCTCCGACCAGCTTCGCTGACCGGTTCAGGACTGCCTCGTCGGCAGAAGCCATCTGAATTCGGATCAGGGACGAATACGGCGGGTATCCGAGGACCTTTCGACGTTCGAGTTCTCCGCCCAGAAAGCCGGGGGCGTCGTGACGGGCGGCGGCGGAGATGCTGGCGGCGTCCGGGGCCAGGGTCTGGACGATTACTTTGCCGCCGGCGGCCCCGCGGCCGCTTCGGCCGGCCAGCTGGGTGACCAGGGAGAAGGTCCTTTCTTCCGCCCGGAAGTCGGGGAACCTGAGGGTTGCGTCGGCGTCGAGAATCGCGCTCAGGGTGACCTCCGGGAAGTCATGTCCCTTGGCGACCATCTGGGTTCCAACGAGCACCGCACTCGGGGCCTGGTCGAACCGGCTGAGGATCCGGCCGTGCCCGCCAGGGCCGGAACTGGTGTCGGCGTCCAGACGAAAGACCGGCATCGGGGCGAGGTGCTCGAGCAGCAGCCTCTCGATTCGCTGGGTGCCGGCCCCGGTCTGGGAAAGCGTCGTGCCGCCACAGGTGTCGCAGTGACGGGGCACCGGTTCGACGTGATTGCAGTGGTGGCATATCAGCTGGTTCGACTCGCGATGGACGATCAGGGAAACGTCGCAGTTCGGGCAGCCCCAGTGGTGGCCACAGGTCTGGCAAGTGAGCCACGGAGCAAATCCGCGGCGGTTGATCATCACGATCGCCTTCTCGCCGCGGCTGCGCACTTCGATCAGGGCTTCCATGGTGGTCGGGTGAATAGGCCCGTCGCGCGGATCAGCCTCCCTCATGTCGACTACCTCGACTGGTGGCATGCCGAGGCCATCGACGCGGTTCGGCAGGTCGATGCGGTCGAGTGCCTGCCAGGTCTCCGGCCTCGGGGTAGCGGTGCCGAGAACGAGCAGGGCGCCGTTCGCCGATGCCCGGCGCCGGGCGACCTGCCGGGCGTCATACCTGGGGTCGCTCTCCTGCTTGTAGGAAGGATCATGTTCCTCATCGATCACGATCAGGCCCAGGTCCTTCACCGGGGCAAAGATCGCCGAGCGCGGCCCGACACAGACTGTGGCCTCGCCGGAGCGGAGGCGCTGCCACTCGTCGTACCGCTGACCGGCTGAAAGAGCAGAGTGGAGCACTGCTACCCGATCCCCGAGCCTGGCCTGGAAGCGCCCCACCGCCTGAGGAGTAAGGCCGATCTCCGGCACGAGGACAATCGCCGTCTGTCCCCGGCCGAGGACTTCTTCAACCAGCGCCAGGTAGACCTCGGTCTTGCCCGACCCCGTCACACCGGCAAGCAGGGTCTCGGACATCCCGTCGGATTCAAGCTCATTGATCAGCCCCCTCACTGCCGCCGTCTGCTCGGCCGTGAGTTCTGGAGCATCAGTGGCTGCCGAGCCGACCACACTCCCTTCCGGTCGCCGGCGCACCCGGATCTCTTCGCGCGTGATCAAACCTCTGGACTCCAGGCGCTTCAGGGTCGAAGCGTCCGCCCCGGTCCTTTCACTCAGCTCCCGGCCGGTCATTTCGCCTTCGAGCAGTGAGGTGAGGACGAGCTGCTGTTTGGCACCGAGGCGATCGCCGCCGCCCAGGGCTTCGCGGCCGGCGTCGGTCAGACGGCTCAGCTTCTCGACCCTCGCCCTCGTTCTCTCGCCGCCGGTGCCGGTTCCCGGCGGCAGCATCAGGCCAAGACCGCGGGAGGGTGTCGAGCAATATTCGCGGGCGATCCAGATACCGAGCTCGATCAGCTCCGGGGTAGTGCCTGAGCCAAGCACTTTGATTGGCTCTGCCAGCCGGTCCGCCGGCACTTCGGTCGTTTCGGTGATCTCGACCACGACACCGAGCAGGCGGCGCGGGCCGAAAGGAACCTGGAGGACGTTTCCGACCTCGATGTCCTGGAGCCGCTCCGGAATCGAGTAGTCGAACGGTCCCCGGAGCGCGCGGGCAGTCGTCAGCGGCTCGACCCTGGCGATGGACACCGGTCCACGGTAAGGCCAAAGGCGGACGTGGCGTTGCCCGATCTCCCACATCAGCCCCGGCTTGCAATAAGCTGGCGCCGTGGCCTTCACTCCCAGTCCGGGCGAACAGATCATCTTCCAGGGCCATCCGTCCTGGAGAGCCATCCTGGCCTTCTACCTGAAGGGCCTTGCGATAGGCGTAGTGATCGCGATCATCGCCTACCTGTTCGGGTCCTCCCCCATGACCGTCTTCGGCATCGTCCTGGTCGCGCTCGGCATTGCCGTGCTGATCGGCTTCATCAAGCGAATGGCGACGACCTACACGATCACCAACCGCCGGCTGAACATCAAGCGCGGAATATTCGCCCGTGACATTCAGGAGACCCGCCTCGAACGGGTCCAGAACGTGAACTACAGTCAGACCGTCTTCCAGCGGGCCCTCCAGGTCGGTGATGTCGACTTCGACACCGCCGCTTCGGACTCGGAGAACCAGTTCGTGTTCAACGGAGTGGCCAATCCCCAGGCAGTAGTGACCCAGGTAGACAAGGCCACCTCGGCCGGAGCAGCCGGAACCGCCGGCACCCACGGTCTGGGCGAGCCCAGCAGCAACTACTGAGAGCGGCGCCCGGGCAGTGTGATCCATGGGGCGCGGAACGGGCACCCCTGTCCAAGATGCTTTGGGTATGACTCGCTGAGGGATCGTGGTCCTGCTGAATTACCAGTTCTCCAAAGGGATGCACCTGGACAGGGGAACCCGCCCCGCACCCTGAGCCCCAGGTAGATCGACGGTTTGGAGCACCGAGACCACGAAAGTCCGGCATTATCGGGGACTTTCGTGGCCTCGGAGCCCGTTTAAGCCGCGAGATCCCGATTTTCCGGGACTATGGGTGAAAATCGGGATCTCGGCGCTTCCACGGCCAGGCGCCGTGGGTCGCGGGGGTGGTTCCGGAGGATGTGGTCC
>JBPPMT010000068.1:0-11948 GCA_051306195.1 Solirubrobacterales bacterium | reverse complement strand
TTGCCGGCACCGTTCGGTCCGATCAGGCCCAGGATTTGGCCCTCCTCGATCTCGAATGACAGCCCGTCGAGGGCGACGATGCCGCCGAAGCGCACCGAGATCTCATCGACTTCCAGAAGTCCCACTCGTCGTTCCCCAAACGTTGTTCTTGATGCTTGATGTGTCGGCGATTCGGCGGCGACCCTAGCAGCGCCGGCGACGACGCCCGAATCGATCGGAACGGCGCCGACGGTGTGCAGTCGTCTACGCGGCGGTGGTGGGACGCTGGAGCCAGGTTGCTAGGGCCGCATGTACCAGCCGCCGCTGACGTTGACGATCTCGCCCGTGATGTGGCGGGCTGCGGGAGAGACGAGAAAGGCGACGACTTCTGCGATATCGTCGGGCGTGGCATGGCGCCCGAGCGGCGTCCTTTCTTCTTCGGGCTCGAATTCCTCACGTCGACGTTCGGTAAAGCCGGTCCAGGTGATACCTGGTGCCACTGCATTGCAGCGCACGCCGTGCACGCCGTTCTCCGCGGCGATTGCTCGTGTGAGCGCGTGAAGTCCCGCCTTGGTCACCGCGTACGGGCCCTCGCCGGAACGAGAAAGGAACGCGGCGACCGAGCTGATGTTCACGATGCATCCATCCTGGTGCTCGATCATTCCCGGCAGCACTCGCCGGGCGAGGTGCCACGGCCCCGACAGATTGACTGCCAAACAACGGTCCCACTCCTGCATCGAAACGGATCGCACGGTTCCGAGCGGATTGACGGCCGCGTTGTTGATCAAAATGCTGACCGACCCAAGCGAATCCTCCACCTGCGAGACAACGCGATCGACATCAGTTCGCGAGCCAGCATCGAGGGCGAAGGCCGCGGCCGAGCCGCCGTTCGAACGGATCTCCGCTGCCACTCTTTCTGCCCGCGTAGCATGAATGTCGGTAACTGCCACGTCGCCGCCGTTGGCAGCTATCAGCCTCGCGATCGACTCGCCGATTCCGCCGCCTGCCGCAGCGGTCACAAGCGTGACTTTGGACTCCATCGGGGTCATTCCACGGAGTCCGCCATGTAGATCCGCTGGATGCGATCGTCAGAGCGGAGATCCTCCGTTGCACCCGAGAGCACGATCGACCCTGTGTCGAGGACGTAGACCCTTGAGCAGACCGCCAGCGTTTGGTGAACCAGTTGCTCGACAAGGAGGATGGCGAGGTCTCGGCGATCCATCGAAGACAGCGTCGCGAAGAGCTCCTCCACAATCACAGGCGCGAGACCTGCCGATGGTTCGTCGAGCAAGAGCAGTCGAGGTCGCGCCATCAATGCTTGTCCGATCGCCAACATCTGCTGCTGGCCGCCGGACAGAAGCCCCGCCGACAAGCGCCGACGCGTCGCCAGGATCGGAAAGAGTTCGAAGACACGATCCAGGTCCTCCTGAATCTGTCCTCGTCGAGCGCTCGACGAGTACGCGCCGAGCTGCAGATTGTCGATCACGCTCTGAGACCGGAAGATGCGCTTGTTCTCCTGCACAAGCGCGACTCCAGCGCGCGCCCGGCGATGGGCCGGCAGTCGCGTCAGGGAGCGCTCATCCAACAGGATCTCGCCTTCGACCATGGGCCGAATGCCTGCGAGTGCATTGAGCAGCGTGGTCTTGCCCGCCCCGTTGCGGCCGAGGATACCGACGAACTCGCCGGCATCCACAGTGAGGCCCACGCCGTGGAGCACTTCCGCGTCGCCGTACCGGACGCGCACTCCCTCAGCGGTGAGCACTCGACCCTCCCAGGTACGCAGCGATGACGCGCTCATCATTCTGGATGTCCGCCGGAGCACCGGCGGCGAGCACCTGTCCGAAATTGAGGACCGTTACGTTGTCAGCCAAGCCCATCACGAACCCCATGTTGTGCTCGACCAGGACGATCGAGAATCCGGTTGATCGAAGCAGCTCAAGGACCTGGGCCAATCGAGCGACCTCAGATCCGGTGAGACCGGATGCCGGTTCATCCAAGAGAAGAAACGATGGACGGCGAGCGACTGCGCGCGCTATTTCGACCAGCCGCTGCGTTCCCAGCGGCAGCGAGGTGGCCGACATCTCGGCCACGTGACCAATGCCGAGCCAATTCAGAATGCTGAGCGCGTCGTTCTGCCGTCGCGCTTCATCCCGACGTGCCCGAGGAAGCCCGAGCACTACCTCGACCGCTGTGCAGCGGCGATCAGGATGCAACGCGACGGCGACGTTCTGGAGTGCGGACAAGCCGGACGCGAGGATCGGAGTCTGGAAGGTGCGAGCGACACCAAGCTTCCCGGTGGCGTCTGCCGAGGCCCTCGTGATGTCACTTGAGCCGAGCATGATCGAACCACTGTCGGGTCGGTAGTAGCCCATGATCAGGTTGAGCAGAGTGGTCTTGCCGGAGCCATTCGGTCCAATGAGACCGGAGATCGAATTGCTCGCAAAGGTCTGCGAGAGGTCGTCGATTGCGGTCACCCCACGAAAATGCTTCGATACGCCTTCGAGGCGCAAGTCGCACGGCTCGTCGGTGGAGTTGAGGTCTCCGACGAGTGGCGGGGGGCGCTCGTCGAGGAGCACAGCGCCCCCATCGGCTCGCACCGACTGCGATCGACCCACCCGACGCCGCGCCATGAGATTGCGGCCCAGTCCTGCCATCCCGTGTGGAAGAAAGACCATCACTGATATCAGGATGGTGCCGTAGATTGCGCCGTTGTACTCCTCGAGGCCGATCCTGGTGTCGATGGTGTCTTGCAGGAACGTCAGCAGACCGACACCGACGATGGGACCGACGAGCGAGCCTTGGCCTCCCACCACCACCGCAGCGAGGAAGAAGATGGCGAGCTCGAAGTTGAACGCCGAGGGTCCCACGAAACGGGCGAGGTATGCGAATACGGCCCCGGCGATCCCTGCAGGTACCGCTGCCAAGCCGTAGGCGAGGAGCTTTGTCCGGTACGGCGAGATTCCAAGGCCGGAGAGAGCAACGTCGCTCTGACGGAGCACGGCGAACACCAGACCCCAAGACGATCGCAGGAGGTTTCGCGAGGCGACGAACACGAGAGCCAGGGTGAGTATGGCCACGACGTACATGGCACCGAGTGAGAAGGGCCCTCCCAAGTCCGGCCGCGGGATACCGCGGAGCCCATCGAAGCCGCCCGTCACGGACTCGAAGATGGCGGCAACGTCTCCTACCAGTACGACAAGAAAGAAGCTGATCATCGCGAGGTACCACTTGCCCACCCGCAATCCGGGAGCGCCGGACAACAGCCCGACTACGACAGCCGCCGCGACCCCGGCGGGGGCTGCGGCCCACACAGGCCAGTCTCGGTGCACAGCGAGTATGCCAGTGACGAAAGCACCCGCGGCGAAGATGGCGGACTGACCAAGTGCGAACTCGCCGGCGTGACCCAGGGCCAGGTTGAGCCCGATCACGACCGTCGCATAGAGCGCGGCGGTGGCGATCTGCTGCAACCGATATTCCGACGTGCCGAGGATCGGCAACGCGAGCGCGGCCGCCAGCAGGAGCAGTCCAGCCAGTAAGGACGAGCTCACCACCCGCGAGGATCGAGCTGGAACGCTGAGCTCCGCTTGCTCCATGGATTGGGTCATACAACGCGCTCCTGGATGTCGCCGAAGAGTCCTCGAGGTCTGACCATGAGAAAGATCAGAAGCACGGCAAAAACGAGCAGGTTGCCGTAGATCGCACTCACGAACAGGATCGAAACAGTTTCCACGAGTCCCACGATCCATCCGCCGACGAGCGCTCCTCGGTGGCTTCCGAATCCGCCAATCGCCATCGCGACGAAGCCCTTGATGGTGAGCAGCGCTCCAGCGTCGAAGCGCGCGAAGACGACCGGGGCGATCACAATTCCGGCGAGCCCCGATACTGCGCAAGCGGCCGCGAATGTGAACATCCGGACAGCCGTCGGGCTGACCCCGCGAAGCTGTGCCGCTTCGCGGTCCTCAGCCATTGCCAGCCAGCCTTTGCCGCGTCGGGTCAGCCGGAACACCAGCTCGATCGCCACGACGAGCGTGATCGCAAGCAGGAATGCCAGGAGAAATGCTGGGCGGATAACGGCGTCGCCAACTGATATCGGCGAGTCATCGATCAGCGACGGCACTCGACGCGCGGTCGGTCCGTAGACGATCAGCAGAATGCTCTGGAGGAGTATCCCCGCACCGAGGGTGGTGACAAGCCAGGAATGCGTGGTCGCGGGATCTCCGAGTGGCCGGACGGCCACGAACTCGATGGCGAGCCCGACGGCGGCGGCGATCAGGATCGCGAGGAGAACCGCGATCAGCACCGGTAGGTCTCTCTCCGCGAGCGCGGCAAAACCAACAAATGCCCCAACCGTGACGACATCGCCCTGGGCGAAGTTGAACACGTTTGTCGTCGACCGAATGAGGTTGAAGCCCACGGCCACGAGGGCGTAGATGCTACCGATCCCAAGGCCGGCAAAAATGGCCGTCAGAAGCGACCGGAGTGTGATATCGAACACTTGCTGGCGCCCTTCTTCGCGCTGAGGAATCTGGTCAAGAGCCCGGCCGGCGATCTCTGGTCACCGGCCGGGCTTCATCGTCACAACGAGCGATCGAGTCGCCGGTCAACCAGCCTGGAAGGTGCCATTCTCCAAGCACCCGGCCTGTGCCAAGGTGAACTGGGGGTCACCCTGATTCTGATGTGACTCCGCGGTGTACGCGTAGTTGTCATGCAGGAACAGCAGACCCTCCGGCGGAGCCTCGGTCGAGAAGTTTTGGAGGGCCTCGACGAGAGCGGCGGTCTCGGTGCTCTGGGCGCGTTCGGCCGCCAACTGCACCATGAGCAGAGAATCGTAGATGCCGGCGGGCACATTCAAGGGCTCGCTCTCTACGCCTTCGGCTGCCAGCGCGTCGGCCAGAATCTGCTGCTTCTCGCCCAGTTCATTGCCCTCGCGAGTGGCCACTGTGTACGCCTGGATGACGAGGTTTTCCAGTCGATCCTCGCTCGTCAGCTGACACAGATTGTTGGCTGCGATGTCCGAGCCACCATAGACGGGCACGTCCCAACCCAGCGTGAAAAGGCCGTCGAGGATGATCCCGACCGACGCTCCGAAACCGGAGATGAGAAGGTACTGGGGATCGGAATCCCGAAGCTTGTTGAGCTGTGAGGTGTAGTCGATACCGGTCGGATCGTAGATCTCAAGGCCCGTCACCTCGATGCCCGCCTCTGCGAGTGCCGGAGGAAAGCTCGCCTCGATCGCCTTGCCGAGCGCATCGTTCGGAAGGAGCATCGCGAGGGACTCGACTCCTAGTTCGTCGAGCATCTCGATCGAGGAGGCGTGAGAAGCCGGAGTGGAGTATGACGTCATGAAGTGGAATGGGGCCGTATCCGTCGTGGCGAGCTGAGCTGTGGGCGGCACGGCGAACGACAACAGCCGCTGCTCCGTCAGCCAGTCCACGGCAGCGAGAACTGAGCTGCTCGTGATACCCGGGATGATCATGTCAAGCTCTTGTTCACTGTCCAACCGCTGCGCTGACTCGAGCGTTTTGGCCGGGTCGGCCTCGTCATCGGCGTGAACGATCTTCACCTCGCGGCCCAGGATGCCTCCGGTCTCGTTCAATGCCTCAGCTGCGGCCTCGGCGGCGGCGAGTTGTGCCTGACCGGAGTTCGCGAGCCGGCCGGTCGTGGGTGCTACCACGCCGATCACGAACGGATTCTCGGTATCGAGTTCAGACCCTGTGTCCTCAGCCGATGCTGTGGTCTCGGAAACGGTTGTCTCGGATGCTTCCGAAACGGTTGTCTCGGATGCTTCACCGGAGTCGTCGTCATCGCTGCCGCACGCGGCGGCGAGAAGCAAGACGGGTAGGAGTAGTGCGACGCGGCGCTTCAGTTGCATGGGTTGTCTCCTCTGTGTGGCGAGCGATGCTCGTCGGGTTGATGAACTGCCGATTTCGGGTCTTGGACTCACAACTGGTGTCCTAGTGCGGCTCTCGGGGGAGCCCGAGCACCCGTTCACCAATGATGTTGCGTTGGATCTCGGAAGTGCCTCCGGCGATGGTTCCGGCGAGGCTCCAAAGAAATCGCCGGTAGATCCGGTCGCTGGCTGGATCAACCTGGTCTTCGAGAAGTGCCGCAGGGCCAAGCAGACTCATCCCTGCATTGGCCGTTCGGCGCTGCGCCTCGCTGAAGAACAGTTTTGTGACCGAACTTTCCGAACCGGCCGACCCACCTCGTGCGAGCGATGTCGCCGTCCTGTAGTTCATGAACCTGATGACGCGACCCCGGATGTACGCATCCGCCAATGCCTGGCGCACGACGGGATGATCAGACGAGCCGTTCCTTGCACTTACGTCGGCGAGGGCCGAAGCGAGGTCGAGTGCCCCCTCGTGTTGAGCGAGCGCTGAGATGCCGCGCTCATTGGCGAGTGAGGTCCGGACCACATCCCAGCCGGCATCGACCGAGCCGAGGACATCTCGGTCGGAAACGAAGACGCTGTCGAAGCGAACTTCATTGAACTCCGATTCGCCCGAAAGTTGTCGGAGCGGTCGGACCTCGATGCCAGGCTGTGTCATGTCGACGAGAAAGCACGTAACACCCCGCGTGCCAGGTCCCCCTGTCCTAGCCAGGAGGATGCAGCGCTGCGCGAACTGTGCGAAGCTCGTCCACACCTTCTGCCCGGTGATCTCGAAGCCATCGGTCACGCGCTCGGCGTGCGTGCGGAGCGAGGCGAGGTCCGATCCAGCGTCCGGTTCGGAGAACCCCTGACACCACACTTCTTCTGCTCGAAGTATCGCCTGCAGGAAGCGGGACTTTTGGTCGGCGTTGCCTACCGCCATGATGGTCGGTCCCGCTGTCACCAGTCCCACCATGTTGACCGGATCGGGCGCGTCCGCACGAGCGAGTTCCTCGGCGAAAATGAGAGCTTCGACGGCCGATGCTCCCCGTCCCCCGTACTCACGGGGCCATGCCATGCCCGCCCACCCGGCATCGTACAGCTCGCGCTCCCACGCCAAGCCCTTGCGGAATCGGTCCTCGACTGGTCCAGTGCCGCCGAGGACCGACCCGCCGCCACCAGGGGCGTGGTCGGCCATCCAAGCGCGAACGTCGCTGCGGAAGCGCTGTTCCTCGAGTGTGAAACTGAGTTCCACGTCAGCGGGTGAGATCCTGCACGACGGTGCGCACCTCGTGGCGGAGCACCTTGCCCATCGGGCTGCGCGGGAGTTCGTCGACGAATCGCACCGCTGTTGGACACTTGTAGCGAGCCACCAAGGTTCGGCAATGGTCGAGGAGCTCATCGGATGTGACGTCTGCTCCCGGCACGACCATCACGACGGCGACAGGGCTCTCACCCATGACTCGGTCCGATACGCCGACTACCGCGCAGTCGAGAACTGCGGGGTGCTCCTTGAGAGCGAGCTCGACTTCAGCCGGGTAGACGTTCTCGCCGCCGCGGATGATCACATCCTTTTTCCGGTCGACAAGCCAAAGGTAACCGTCGGCATCGATGTACCCGATATCGCCTGTATGGAGCCAGCCGTTGACGATCGTTTCGGCGGTCGCCTTCGGGTTCTTGTAGTACTCACGCATCACGGTCGGCCCTTTGATGCAAACTTCGCCCCGCTCGCCAGGCGGTATCATCACTCCTTCGTCGCTCTGGATCGAGATTGCCTCGACCGAGGCCAGTGGTTTGCCCACCGACCCGATCCGTTCTGGATGGTCGCCCGGCAGCAAGCAGCAGCCTCCGCAGTTCGATTCGGTCTGCCCGTACATGTGGTACCAGTCCACACCCGGAAACAACTTCATAGAGCGGCGGACCAAATCAGGGTCGGTCGGCGAGGAGCCATAGCCGATGCGCGACACCGAGCTGAGGTCCTTGCCTTCCAGCATCTCAGGCCGCTGGTCGAGCAGCGCGAACATCACCTGAATACCCGGGAAATAGGTGACGCGCCGGTCGACGATCTCCTCGAGCAGCGCAGGCATGGAGAATGCTTCGTTGAGCATCACGAGACTCCCGCCCACGCCCAACATGCCGATGATCTGCGCCTGGACCGCCACATGGAACATGTTTCCGGCAATGCCGCGATCCTCGGGGCCGATTCCCCACGTGTCGATCCACGCGGACGTGGAACGGATGCCAGAGTCGTTGATATGCAGTGCCCCTTTTGGGCGGCCGGTCGTGCCCGAGGTGTACCAGATGATGTAGGGGTCCTGACGATGCCCAGCGACAGTCGGTTGCGGCAGCACGGTCGTTTCGAGGTTGGCCACCACGAAGTCGCAAGGGATCGACGCGAAGACTTCATCGGGCACCGCCGCCCCGGCCGATGGAACGATCACGATGCGCTTGAGAGTGTCGCACATGGTGAAAGTTTCACCCAAGAGCGGAATCATGCTCGGCGACACGACGATCGTTTCGACGTCTGCGTGCGTCAGCTGGTACGCGATCTCCCCGGCTCGATGCTTGGTGTTCACCGGCACCTCCACGAGTCCTGCCAAGGACGACGCGAAGTAGGTCGCCGGATGTTCTGGGACGTTCTCGAGAACCGCGCCGCAATGGGAACCCGGGGGAGCTCCAGCCTCAACGAGCACAGCGGCAAGTGTCGATGCGCGGCGGTCCAGGTCGGCATATGTCCAAGTTCGGTCTGGTGCGATGATCGCAGGGCGGTCAGCGTGGAGGCTGGCGCTCGAAGTGAGAATATCGCTCACCCGATAAAACTTGTTGAAGTGCTCAGGCATTTTCGTCCTCCATCGGGTCGGGATTCCAATCAAATATGGCGCACGCATTTCCACCGAGGTAGGCCCGCAGAGCGCTGGCCGAGATTGGCAGCGAGCGGGCCTCGCCAACCATGCGGTCGAGTGGCAACATCGGCCAATCGCTCGCGAAAAGAACACGATCCATCCCGCGCGACGAGTTCATGAATTCGACGAGATGAGGGTCAAAATACTTCGGTGAATATGCGGACGTCATCAGGTAGAGCCGCTCGTATTTCATCATGAAACGTATGAGCAGTCGCTCCCACGGGTGACCCATGTGCGCTGCGATGACTGTAAGTTCTGGAAAATCTATGAGGACGTCATCGAGCAACATGGGGTCTTGGCATGCAGCGCGTACCTTTGGTCCCGGCACTCCGACGTTTACCGAGATGGGGAGACCCAATGCCTCGCAGCGTTCATAGATCGGATAGAACCGTCGGCTGTTGATGGGCTCCTGCAGAATGAGTGGGATGACGCGCACAAGGACCAGCATCGGATCGTCGGCCGTCCGCTCGATCGCCGCACAGACCTCTCGGATCGAGTCGAGACCGTGAACGAGGGCGGCGGCGCGGAGTCGGCCAGGATGCCCTCGCACCAGCTCGATGGCTTCATCAAGCTCATATCCACCGACCGGGAGAACTGCACCTTCGCCAACCCGTCCTGAGATGACCGCCGCGCTCACGCCGGCAGTGCCCATAGCGTGGAGCAAGTCGTCGACGGCGCGAGACTGACGGCTCGAGTCATCCATTCCGAAAAATGCTTGTACGTCGCGCAGGACTCGGCTCTGCGAGAACGCAGCAACAGAACTCGGTGGATGCACGTTCGCCCACGCGTCGAAGATCGGCGATGAGATCACGGCGCCTTCCTTCGTGACGGCTGGCGGGTGACGACCTGCAGCGCGAATGGATATCGCGTCCGTCGGTCCGAGGGCGCGAACCGCCGGTGACCCTTTACGCCAATATGGGTTCTATGAGGAGCGTCGCGTAGGTTCGCGCGACGTCCTCGGCGTTCAATCGACCGCCCGGGCGATACCACCGTGCAACCCACGAACACATGCCGATGAGCCCGAAGGCGACAACCTTGGGGTCGATGTCCCGACGGAAGGCACCGCGATCCTGGCCAGTGGAGATCACCTCCGCCACGCGGGTCAGGTAGCGGCGATTTCGATCTCGCGCTGCCTCCAGCACGAGCGGCTCCATGCCGCCGTCCGTGAGATCCACCGTGGACAGGACTCGAGTTGTCGGCTCGGCCGCAGCTCGGACATGCTGCAGGATCAGGGCTCGAAGCCATTCGGCTGGGTCGGACGTCGAGTCCAAAATCTCGTCGAGTGCCCGCTCGAGTCGGTCGAATGAGCTGCCAAGAATCTCGACGAGCAATTTGTCTTTGCTCCCGAGATAGTAATAGAGCGCGGGTTTGGTCACCCCCATCCGATCGGCGAGTTCGCCCATCGTCGCATTTTGATAGCCACGTTCTGAAAAAAGCGCCACCGCAGTTTCGATGATCTCGGCCCGCTTCGCAGCGCGCCTCGCGGCATCCGACGAGCGGGGACGACTCGAGCGACTCCCACTCGGAGGGCGTACAGCGTTCTCTTGGGACACCTCTTCCCCCTCCTGCGAGCGGATCGTGCGGATGGTAGCCCAATATACCGTCGGTAGTTGAATCTGCCTTTGCAGCTTCTCGCTGAATTCCCACCCCAGCCGTCATCCGATGCCTGCGGATTGAAGGCCCAGCAGTGCCGCCGTATTCTCCCGCATCACATTCCGCACATCTTGAGCGTCGAGAGACCCCAGGCGCCGAGCAAACTCGACGGGATCGGCAAGCCCCTCAGGATGTGGGTAGTCGGAGCCGAAGAGAACGCGCTCCGGCCCAATGAGCTCGGTCAGGCCGACGACGTCTTCCTCATGGAAGGGCGACACGAATACATGCTTGCGAAAGATCTCGCTCGGTCGACCCTCGACGCGTCCGCCGAGCCAAGGACCGTTGCGGCCCATGCCCTTCATCTTGTCGAGGGCGTTGAGCAGATACGGCACCCAATTCGAACCATTCTCGACGCTGAGCACTCGGACGTTCGGGAAGCGGCCGAAAAGATTGTGCAGGATGAGGGCCGAGAGCGTGTCCATGATCGGCCGATCACCAAAGAAGCATGCCCACTGAAAGGCGGATTGCTCGTGCGATGGCGGATTGGGTTGTTCACCCCAGTAGGAGGAGTACAGCTCGTTGTAGCCCGACTCCGAGATGTGGAATGCAACGGCGACTCCTGCTTCGTTCACCCTCGCCCAGAAGGGGTCAAACACCGGGTCGGCAGGCGAACGCCCATTCACCGGTCCCGGACGAAGGTGTACAAGGCGCGCCCCGCGGCCCAATGCCCAGTCCAGCTGCTCGACGGCCATATCGATGTCGAGCAGCGACATCAGCGGGACCCCGAAGATTCGGTCGCGCCAGGCGAACCCCCAGTCCTCATCGAGCCAGCGATTGAACGCTGCCAGATTGGCGTACGTCTGGCCAACGTCGCGCCGCATGGCGTGCTCCACCGTGACGGCCAGCGTGGGCAGCATGACGGTGGCCTCAAGTCCCTGTTGGTCAAGAAGCGACAGCCGCGCGTCGCGGTCCTGAAATGCAGGATCTATGGGAATGTCAGTCGGACGATCTCCAACGACACCCGACTTCAGAGATATGAGCATCTCCTTCAGAGCGCCGGGCGCGGCGACGGTTTCGAAGTGTGGGGTGAGGAAAGTGAACGGCTCGTCACCGATCAGGATGCGGTCCCGCCCGTCTTCGTCCTCCACCACCCTGACGGCCTTATCGGCCATTGAGGGATCGATGTGGCGCGTGAAGGCATCCCGCGTTTCGTAGTAGTGGTTGTCCGCGTCAATCGCGCGGTAACCAAGAAGTTCGCTCATGCAATCCCCCTCGGATGGCCTTACCCATTAGTAAACGACTTACTCAGCGGTCAACACTCTAACGGACAAGCGGGCCGGGTGCAACGTTCTCAGCATCGAGCCTGTGTGAGTCCAGTCCGCGAGCTGCCGAGATCTTCCATCCGACCCCTGCGGCGCAGCTGCGCAGTCCAGGTCGGGTGCGGTTCGTGATCTCGGGCGGCGATGTGTTTCACTTCGCGTGGGGAAGCGACGACCGGCATCTCAGCTGGTGGTCAACGACGGGAGACGGGGGTCCTCCATGCGACGACGGCGACTGCTCAGTGCACTGACCGTTCCACTGGTGTTGGCCTTCGTGGCGGCATC
>JBPPMT010000160.1:0-10150 GCA_051306195.1 Solirubrobacterales bacterium | reverse complement strand
GCGGACTGCGCCGTTATCGCAGGCACCCGAGGTTGTCGGCTCCTGGAGCATTGGTTCTTTGCCTACTTTTGGTCCGAGATGCACTCAACTCGGCACAGAACGCCCGACCTACCCGGGACTCAGGGCATGGGGCGGGTTCCCCTGTCCAGGTGCCTCCCTTAGGGGAACCGGTGACTCAGCAGGACCATGATCCCTCGGCGAGTCATCCCCATGGCATCCAGGACAGGGGTGCCCGCTTCGCGCTCCATGGACCAGGGTGCCCGATTACAGGTCGTAGTTGGCCAGGTCCTTGTTGAGCCGATCTTCGTCTCCTTCCGGGGGAGGTGAGTGTTCGCTCTCCGGGGGCAGCTTCTTTCGGTTCTGTCTCCACCTGATCACCGCGAAGAGGATCGCCAGTGCTGCGAGTATGAAAACGACAACCGGCACCGCGTAGGCGTAGAAGTTGATTCCTTCATCGTCCGGCAGGGCGAGCACCTGGGGTCCGTATTCGGCGACGAGGGCGTCCTTGATCTCGTCCTTGGTCTTGCCTTCGTTGATCAGTTTGCGGATGAAGACCCGCTGGCGTTCGGCGGCCGGGGCTCGGGACAGGCCGAGCAGGGTGCCGCAGATCGGGCACATCACTTCGTCTTCGATCTCGGGCAGGTTGGCCTGGGGCGTTGCCGCGCTGGCGGCCCCCGCGAATGCGAGGGTCAGGACCAGAGCGATGGAAAGAAGGCGCTTCACTCGGCTACCGCATTTGCTGGGGGCTCGGCGCCGGTGAGCGCCGGGGCGGCGAACTCCTTGATCGCCGCAAGGTCCTTGAAGGGACCGGGGATATGGGCCACCAGTTCGCCTTCGGGATTGATCAGGAAGGACTCGGGCACGCCGGAAGTCTTGAGGTCGTCGGCGTACGCGCCGCTGGCGTCCCGGATCTGGTCGTAGTTGATGTCGTATTGCTCGAGGAAGCCGAGGGCGTCGTCGGTCAGGTCACGGGTATCGACTCCGAGGACGGTGATCCGGTCCCGGTTCTCCTGCTCGAACTGCTCGAGCGCGGGGGACTCGTCCCGGCAGGGCACGCACCAGGAAGCCCAGACGTTCAGCAGGACCCATTCGCCCCGGTAGTCCTCGACCGAGGCTTCACCGCCCGGGGGCAGTGTCGGCAGGGTCGCGACCGGGATCGGATCGCCTTCGGTCAGGCCCCCGTCACCGGCGGAGACAAGCCCCCAAGTAAGGAAGCCGAGCAGTCCGACGACGCCGAGCACAACCAGTGAAGTACGCAGATTCAAGACCTCAGAGTATGAAGAAGCTGCCGCTTCGGTCACAATGCGCCTGCGCGGACGTAGCTCAGTTGGTAGAGCATCTGCTTCCCAAGCAGAAGGTCGCCGGTTCGAGACCGGTCGTCCGCTTTGCGAGCCTCACTATCCGTAATCATCGTTGCCTGGAACTCAGCCCGGTATCTGGCCAGGACCCTGCCTGCGCTGGCCTCCGAGCTCGAGGCCGGGGACGAGGTGATCATCGTCGACAACGACTCGGGCGACGACCTCGCTGGCGTAGTGGCAGAAGCACTCCCCGCGGCGACGACCATTTCGATGGGGAGCAACGCCGGCTATACGACCGGAGTCAATGCTGGCGCCGAAGCAGCGTCCGGTGACCTGCTGGTGATCCTCAACCCCGATGCGATGCCGGAGCCGGGTTTCGGAGCGGCGATCCGTCGCCCGGCAGAGGAAGGCACGCACTGGGCCGCCTGGATGGCGCTGGTCGTTTTCCAGGACGGTGACCGGCGCCTGGTCAACTCCTGCGGCAACCCGGTCCACTTCACCGGATTCGCCTGGGCCGGCGGTCACGGGGACGACATCAGGGCCGAGTCATGGTCAACAACCGTGCCAACCGCATCCGGTGCCTGCTTGGCAATCCCGGTGGACACCTGGCGGCGCCTCGGCGGGTTTCCGGACGAGTTCTTCCTCTATCAGGAGGACACCGACATCTCGATGCGGATCCGGTCGGAGGGTGAAGCGATCGGGCTGGTCGCGAACGCCGTGGTCGACCACGACTATGAGTTCGGCCGCTCAGGGCAGAAGTGGCTCTGGCTGGAACGAAACCGCTGGGCGATGATCATCCGGAACTACCCGGCCGGACTGCTCGTACTCCTGGCCCCGGCATTCCTCGCCACCGAACTGGCCCTGCTGGCAGTTGCTGCCCGCGAAGGCTGGCTCGACCAGAAGCTTTCCGCAGGTCGCCAGGTCATCCGCTGGATGCCGCGCCTGATTCGAGAGCGCCGCCGGATTCAGTCGAGCCGGTCGATCTCCGCGCGGAAGTTCGCCGAAATCCTCACCCCGGATCTCGACTCACAGTTCTTCCCCGACTTTGTCCGCTCGCCACCGGTCAGGTTCCTGCTGCGGGCCTACTGGCGTCTGGCCAGGCGATTGCTACCCGGCTAACCACGTAAATCGACTTCGATGGCTGTCGAGCAATCAAACACCGGATTTCCCAATTAGGAAATCCGGTGCCTTATGTCGGCTGGGTGATCGGCCGGATCAGGATTTCGTTCACGTCGACCGAGGCCGGCTGTTCGAGCGCGTAAGCGACGCTGCCGGCGATGTCGTCATCGCTCAAGGCGCTGTCCCCGGGCCGGTTGTCGAAGAAGGGGGTGTCCACCATGCCGGGCTCGATCAGGGTCATCTTGATCCGGTTGCCGTCGTCCATGCCACGGAGTTCCTGCCTGAGGGCCTCGCCGATCGCGGTTGCCGCATGCTTGGTCGCCGAGTAGAGCGAACCGGGGAGGACCCGGCGGCCGGCGATCGAGCTGGTGATCAGGTAGTGCCCGCCGCCACGCGCGAGCATGTGGGACAGGGTGGCCCGGATGGTCAGGGCCGGGCCGAGCACGTTGGTCAGGACCATCGACTTCCACTGCTCCGGACTCTCGTTCAGGAATCCCCGGCTCGCGCCGAAGCCGGCATTGGCGAAGACGGCATCGATCCTGCCGAAGGTGTTCAGAGCCGAGGCGGTCATCGCCTGGACCTGATCCCACTCGCCGACGTCGCAGGTGGTCACCAGCACACGATCGGACCCACCGAGCTCGACGGCGAGCTCCTCGAGGGGTTCGATTCGCCGTCCGGCCAGAACCAGCCGGTACTTGCCGGCCAGGAGACGAGCGGTTGCGGCGCCGATTCCACTGCCGGCACCGGTGATCAGGAGGACCTTCTCAGTATCAGTCATTCCTTGATTCTGGCATGACACGAACGCCGAACCTTCAGGCTTGCGATAATCCCTCGGGCATATGGATCTCCAGCGAAAGCGACAGATCCGGCTGTTCGTAGCACTGGGTTTTGCCCTGGTACTGGCCACCGGACTCGTCTACACCTCCTTCAACGCCTCAAGTGAGGCCCGTGAGCCTTCTGAGCTCGGCGACGCCGTGCCCGGAAAGAGCTACGAGATGACCGGCAAGGTGATCCCGGGCTCAATCGAGAAGGACGGCGAAGGCATCAAGTTCAAGGTCAGCGACCGAGACGGTACGGGTTCGATTCCGGTGACCTACGAAGGCGTGGTGCCGGATCCGTTCCGCGATGGTCGTGAAATCGTGCTCAAAGGAAGCGTAGAAAACGGGATATTCGTGGGGGAGAGGGACACGCTTGTGACCAAGTGCCCATCGAAGTTCTCGGAGAAAAAGAATCAGTAGCCTCGGCGGGGCGGCACTATGGCTCGCCTTCCTGACCGCGATATACGGTGCGGCAGCTGCCTTGATCGGGACCCGCCGCGATCGCCGGTGGGTCGATTCTTCGCGCCGGGCGGCCTACGCGCTCTGCTTCCTGATGCTGACCTGCGTCTTCGCGATCGAATACGCGTTCCTGACCAGCGACTTCAGCCTGAGCGTCGTCGCCAACCATTCATCGGAAGCGACACCGACCTTCTACAAGTTCACGGCGATGTGGTCGAGTCAGGAGGGTTCCCTGCTCCTCTGGGCTTCGTTGCTCTCCGTGGTCGCTTCAATCTCACTCTTCTTCACCCGCCACAAGCTGCGCGACGTCGTGCCTTATGCGACCGCGGTGATGCTCGGGATCGCGACCTTCTTCACGGGGCTGATGCTCTTCGGCGGGGGTGTCAACCCTTTCACGACCCTGGCTGAGACCCCGATCGACGGCAGCGGCCTCAACCCGCTGCTCCAGCATCCGTCGATGATCATCCACCCGCCGATGCTATACACGGGCTACGTGGCATTGACCGTGCCTTTCGCTTTCGCAATCGGCGCCCTGATCGTGAGGCGCATCGACGCCGCCTGGATCAAGTCGACCCGCGGTTTCGCCCTGGTTGCTTTCGCGTTCCTCTCGATCGGAATCATTCTCGGCTCGCGCTGGTCCTACACCGAACTCGGCTGGGGCGGCTACTGGGCCTGGGACCCGGTCGAGAATGCCTCGGTGATGCCCTGGCTGATCACCACGGCGTACATCCATTCGATCATGGTCCAGGAAAAGCGCGGCATGCTGAAGGTCTGGAACGTCAGCCTGATCGTCGCCAGCTTCACGCTCGCCCTGCTCGGAACCTTCCTCGTCCGTTCGGGAGTCCTTCAGTCGATCCACGCCTTTGGCGATTCGACCGTGGGCCCTTACTTCCTCGCCCTGATCGGCGTGGTCCTCGTCGGCTCGACCTTCCTGATCATCTCCCGGCTCGACATCCTCAGATCGGACAAGAAGATCGACTCGCTGGCTTCGAGGGAGGCGATCTTCCTGGTCAACAACCTGCTGCTTGTGGCGCTCTGCGCGATCGTCTTCTGGGGGACTTTCTTCCCGCTGATTTCCGAGCTGATCACCGGCACCAAATCAACTCTGGCCGCACCCTGGTTCGACCGTTACACAACCCCGATCGCGGTCCTGCTGGTGCTGTTCACCGGGATCGGCCCGCTGCTCGCCTGGCGTCGGCTCTCCTGGGAAGGTGCCAAACGGGTCTTCCTCTGGCCGCTGATTGCCGCGGGCATCGCCTTGATCGTGCTGATCGTCTTCACCGATGCCACCGACAGCTTCTGGGCGCTCGCCGTTTTCACCCTTGCTGCTTTCACCGTGGTTGCGCTCTTTCAGGACACCTGGCGCGGCGCGGCCGCTCGCCGGTCCAGTGCCGGCGGCAGTATCCCCGGATCGATCTGGGCAGTCGCCATCCGCAACCGGCGACGCTACGGCGGGTACATCGCCCACCTTGGGCTGGTCACCCTCCTGGTCGGAGTCGCCGCTTCTTCCAGCTTCGAGACCAAGGTCGACGAGAAGCTTGTCCCCGGCCAGACCGCGGTGGTCGACGGGTACGACGTGACATACGTGAAGCCGACCGTCAAGCGCACTGAGGATGCCCTGGTATTCGGGGCCGAACTCCAGGTCGACCGGGATGGCAAGCAGTTCACAAGGCTCTATCCGACTCGCCGCTACCACCAGACGACCACCGGCACCCGCACGATCAGCGGCTACTTCGAAGGTGAGGCCACCTCCGAGGTGGGGCTGAAGGCGGGTCCGTTCTCCGATTTCTGGGTGGCGCTGGAACCGAACACGGAAATCGTCCAGGCACGGGCGAAGACAGCGGACGAACGCTTCGGTGCCTACATGTCCCAGAAGGTCCTGCCGGTCATCCAGAAGGATCCTTCGAAGACGGCCGCGCTGACCGAGCAGCTGGTCAAGGTCCAGGACCTGGCCACTGACACCCTCATCAAGGAATACGTGAACCCGGAGAATTCGATCCCGGTCACCTTCCGCATAATCGTGAGTCCGATGGTCACCTGGATCTGGATCGGGGCGATAATCGCGATTCTCGGAGCCCTCTTTGCAGCCTGGCCGAGCGGCACTTTCCGCAGGAGGAAGAAGGTATGATGGGCATCCTTTTCGCACTCGTACTGCTGGCCCTGGTCGTGGCTTTCGTCTCCTACCCCTTCTGGGGCAGGTCGGATGCGTCCACGGCCGAGGACCCGGAGATCGCCGCGCTGGAGGCAGCCAGGGAGTCGAAGTACCGCGAGATCCGCGACGCCGAGACCGACCTCGCCTCCGGAAAGCTTTCCCAGGACGACTTCGATCAGGTGAACGCTGAGCTCCGGCGGGACGCAGTCGAGATCCTCAAAGACCTCGACGAAGCCGGCGAAGCCACGCCGGAACCTGACGACAGCTAGACTCCGTCGCCGTATGTACGGAATATTGGCAGTAATTCAGGTTGGATTCGCGGTCCTCCTCATTTTCCTGGTGCTCCTGCACTCGGGTAAGGACGCGGGACTTTCCGGCGCGTTCGGCATCGGTGGCGGAGGAAGCTCCGTCGGTGGTGGCTCGATGGTCGAGAGGAATCTCTCTCGCGCCACGGTCGCTACGGCGATCCTCTTCACGCTGAATACCATCCTGCTGCTCAAGCTTTGATCCGGCCGGGACGATTTCGTCCCGTGTCCGCAGAATCAGGGTAGGTTCCGTCCATGAGCTCGAATACCAAGCAGGTCCTCGCGATCACACTGGGATCAGTCGGACTGGTCATCGGCATATTCGCCATGGTTACCGCGTACAACGCCAAGCAGGCCGCCAACGACGATTCGGAGATCTCGGCGCAGGTCCAGTCGCAGTTTGCCGCGGCCCAGACCAGGCAGGACGCACGCGAGGACGCTCAGGCTTCCAAGGCGGAGGAACTGATCAACGGGCTCTCGAAGAGTGAAAAGAACCTGGTGAAGAAGATCAACGGCAATGCCAACGCGATCAAGAAGCTCAAGAAGCAGAACCAGAACCAGAACCAGAAGATCAACACCCTGACGAACCGCGATAACGAGCTGGAGAATGAAATCTCGTCGCTGGAGAAGACGGTTCAGGGCAACTTCAAGACTTTGAGCGGTCGCATCAACCGGCTGAGCGGCGAGGTCCAGGACCTCCAGACCAGTCTCAGGAACCTTCGTAACCGCGTCAGCATCGACGAAGACTTGTCGAACTGACCGAGGTCCCGTTGACGGATCCCGTGCGCATACTTTTCGTCTGCCTCGGCAACATCTGCCGTTCCCCGACCGCCGAGGCGGTAATGCGAAACCTGATCGAGCAGGAAGGTCTCGAAGCCAAGATCGAGGTTGACTCAGCCGGAACCGGGGACTGGCACGTCGGCAATTCCCCCGACGCAAGGGCCACCGCAGCCGCGGCCGAAAGGGGAATCCAGATGAACAGCGTGGCCCGGCAGGTGACGGTGGATGACTTCGACCGCTTCGACATCATCGTCGCCATGGACGGCTCAAACCACGCCGACCTGCTGGCTCTTTCCGGGGGGGACCACCCCAAGGTCCGTCTGCTCCGGGAGATCGGCGGGGACGACGAGAGTGACGTGCCCGACCCGTATTACGGCGGCGACGACGGCTTCAACGAAGTCCTCGAAATAGTCGAAAGAGGCTGCCGCGCCCTGCTCGATGAAGTCAGGCCCCGATGATCGAAGAGTCGATGATCCGGGCCCTTCATGTCCAGTCGATGATCGCGGAGGACCTCCACGCGGGGCATGAGTCCCGCACTCTGTTCCAGGCATCCACCGTGTCGGCGCTCCTTGATGGCGCTTATGACGGCGACCTCAGTTTTGCCGACCTGGCCGAGCAGGGGGACACCGGCCTCGGCACCCTCAACGGGCTCGACGGGGAGATGATCGCCCTCGATGGCGAGTTCCTGCGGGCGGACGAGCATGGCGTGATCCACGAGATCCCGCCGGAATCGCTCACACCTTTCGCGGTGGTTGGCTGGTTCGAGCCGGACCTGGAGTTCGAAGTCGCCGACATCAAGGGCTTCGGTGACCTGGTCCGGCGGCTGGACGAAGCGCTGCCCGCGGAGACACCGGCAATAGCCCTTCGGATGGATGGCGACTTCACGAGGGTGACCGCCCGGTCGGTGCCCCGCCAGGGACTTCCGTATCGGCCACTGGCTGAAGTCGTCACCGAGCAGAACGTCTTCGAGTTGCCGGCCGGTCCGGGAACACTGGTCGGGTTCCGCTTCCCGTCCTACAGCGAAGGGATAGAGATTGCCGGCTACCACCTTCATTTCATCGACCGGCAGAGAAAGCATGGGGGGCACGTGCTCGACCTCGAGATCGCCGCGGCGACGGTGAAAGCGGAGACCAGCTCGGAGCTCCACGTGGAGCTGCCTCCGGGGATGGACCTCGGATCGCCTGACCTGGCTGGGGAAACGCACGCGGCGATTGGACGCGTCGAGCGGCTTCAGTCAGAATGAAGTCATGACGAAGTTTTCCCGCGGCGCGACCCTGCTTGGCATTGGCCTGGTTTCGGTCCTGCTTGCAGCCTGCGGGGGTGACGACGAGAGTTCGGATCCCGGCGGAGACTCGGCCGGTTACCCGGGTTACGGCGGGACCAAGCCAGCCAAGCTCGAAACCGGCGATGCGGACTGGCCGCTTTTCGGCCGGGTCCAGCAGCGCACACATTCACTCAAGGTCCCGGACTCCCTGAATCCACCGCTCAAGCAGGAATGGAGCTTCTCGGACCGGGTCCTGATTGAGTTCCCGCCGGCCCTGAAGGACGGAGTCGCCTATCTCGCCGACAAGTACGGCGACGTGCGTGCCCTCAGACTCAGTGATCAGAAAGTCCTCTGGGACATCCAGAAGCAGAAGCGGAACGTCGGGCCGCCGAGCGATACGACCGCCCCCGACTACTACGAAGGCAAGGTCTACGTCGCTTTTCAGCACGGCGACCTGGTGGCTCTTGAAGCGGATTCCGGCAAGATCGCCTGGAAGCGGAACATCCAGGGGGGACTTCAGTCGTCACCGGTCGTGGCTGACGGTCGTCTCTATATCGGCTCAGAGGAGGGCGTCGTCTATTCGCTCGACGCAACGACCGGCAAACCGATCTGGACCTACCGGGCGCTCACCCCGGTCAAGACGAGCCCCAGCCTGAATGACGGCACCCTCTTCTTCGGCAACTACTCGGGCACCGCGTTCGCGCTCGACGCGAAGTCCGGCAAGCTCAAGTGGAAGACCGATACGACCTCCACGGCGCCGGGCGGATCGGGCGGGTTCTACTCGTCACCCTCGGTCGGCGGCGGCAACGTTTATCTAGGCCGGAACGACGGTATCGTCTACGCGCTCGACGAGAAAACCGGAAAGCAGTCCTGGTTTTTCAAGACCAGGGGGGACGTCTACGGCTCACCGGCCCTGGCCCAGATCGATGGAACGCCCCTCACCGTCTACATCGGTTCCTACGACTCGAACCTCTACGCGTTGAACGCCCGGACCGGCAAAGAGGAGTGGAGCCACGACGTTGGCGGGCCCGTCCCCGGCACGGCGACGGTCGTCGGTCGCACGGTCTATACCTCGAGCTTCGAGACCGGAAATTCGATTGGCATCGACGTGCTTTCCCACAAGGAGACTTTCTCGTTCCCGTCGCCCGGATACACACCGATGATCTCCGACGGAAAGAATCTCTTCCTGGTCGGCTACTACACGCTCCACGGCTTTCAGCCGAAGTAGGCGACCGGATCAGGAAAGGCCGTAAGGCAGGGCAGGCAGGCCCGAAGTCGCCTTGGCCACGATCGAGTCGACGTCGTCGGCGACCGTGAACAGGTCGAAGTCCTCCGGGCTGACCCGGCCTTCCTCAAGCAGGTGCTGCTTCATCCAGGCAAGCAGCCCGAGCCAGAACTCCGAGCCGACCAGGACCACCGGATGGGGCCGGGCCTTGTCGGTCTGGGTGAGGGTCAGGACCTCGAAAAGCTCGTCCATCGTCCCGAAGCCTCCGGGGAAGACGACGAACGACCACGAGTAACGCACGAACATCAGCTTGCGGGCGAAGAAGTAGTGGAACTCCTTGCCGAGGTCGACGTAAGGGTTGAGTCCCTGCTCGTGCGGCAGTTCGATGTTCAGCCCGACCGAGGTGGCGCCCGCCGCCTTGGCACCGCGATTGGCCGCTTCCATGGTTCCCGGACCACCGCCGGTGATGATCGAGTAGCCGGCTTCGCCGATCGACTGGCTTACTTCCATCGCCAGCTGGTACTCGGGGTTGTCCTCCTTCGTGCGGGCCGAACCGAAGACGCAGACGGAAGGACCGAGGTCCTCGAGCAGTTCGAAACCTTCATCGAATTCGCGATGAATCCGTTCGAGGCGATCGGGATCGGAAAGCTCGGAGATGATCTCCGGCTCGTCGCAGCGGATGATCTCCTGATCGAAGGTGGTCGGTCTGAAAGGCGTGGTGCTCATTTGT
>JBPPMT010000135.1:0-4281 GCA_051306195.1 Solirubrobacterales bacterium | reverse complement strand
CTGTTATCCACAGTCACGAGACGACATATCGTTGTCGCGAAAGTCCTGCTAGATGGCATGATCTGACACAACCCGTCACAACCCGAGACCACCGTGAGCCGGCTCATAACCCGAAGGTCGCAGGTTCAAATCCTGCCCCCGCCACTACGAAAGCCCTGGTAGATCGCAAGATCCGCCAGGGCTTTCTTGTTCCCGCAAGCATTCTTCTAACGATTCTTCTAACGAGTCGTTAGAAGCCTGGGTGCGCTAAATGGTGATCGCGAGGGGTTTTGTGGGGCGTTGCAGCGTCCCCTCGAAGGATTCCGCTCGATTGTGCCGATCCCCAGCAGCGAGCGGGCCGGACCACTGCGTCAACTTTCGAGCATGTCGATGGCGAGCTTCTTGCAGTCGCCTCGGAACTTCGTGCGCGCGGCCGCCCACGCGGAGTCGTTGCTGTATGCGCGGACGAGCTTTGGGAGCATCACTGTCGCAACGTCGATGCTCGCTCGGACGCCGAACCGTGGTCCGGGCATTGGACCGGAGTTGTAGCCGGACTCGCTGCGATGGAGGTCGAACGATCCGTCTAGTAGGTAGTTGATGTCAGCCTCAAGCTTCAACTTCGCGTCGTACAGGACGATCTTCGCTGGACCGATTTCGTAGCCCCTGGCGATGGGCGCGGCGATCTCTACCCGATCAAGGTCGACGCCTCGGTACGCCCGCAACGTCTTGCCGTCTGGACTCTCGGCCTGAGCCGAGCGAATGTCGCTCAGTTTGAGTTCGGTCGTCAAACTGCCGCCACCAGTGTGGCCCTTGTAGATCAGCCACATGAAGAGATCGCGAGGAGGGGTTAGGCCGGTCTGGCCAGTGACCGACCAGTCGCCTAGGCCACCTGCGGCCGTCCCGAGCGCCGCGAGCACTCGGGCTATTTCATCGTCGTCGTGCGAGGCGACGAGGAGAAGCAGCGCCTTCTTCTGCCTGACAAGAGCGATGTCGACGAGGAACGTCGCATATCTGGTCGAACCAGGGAACCCTTCCCATTGTGCGTCGGTCATATTTCGCCGAAACGCCTTGTCGATCGTGTCGTACATGAAACGCGCCAACAAAACCTCGTGACCCGAGATCGTTTGCACGGCAGGCAGCCCTGGAATCTGCCGGAGGGCGCCGATATCGCGAGCACCTTCGTCGTCTCGCTCCCAGTCCACATGACCCCAGCCTGGTGCGGGTTGTGAGTTGGGATAGATCCTGTCCGACAGGGCCTTCTGGAGCTTCTTCAGCGTGATGTCGGTATCGACGTGGAACGCGGTCAGGTGCAATGGTCCCCATGTCAGCTGCCCCATCCGTCTAGTCCTCCACGATGATCGAGCGGAGCTCGCATCGTGCACGCGTCACGAGACGCAGCTTGCTTCCCGCGAGCCCCACTACCTCCGTGTCGCATTGTAGGTTCACAGGGCCTAGTGATCGGTCGACCCTCAACTCGCAACGAAACGTCCCCATCTCGCACGAGCCGGTCTGACGATGCAAACTCTCGGATCGAAGCTCGGCACCAGTCGCCGACGAGACGGCATCCCATCGGACGCCGGAACAGCGTTCGATGACCATGGTCGGGCGTGTGGCGGGCGTGAACCGAACGGTCAACTGCAGGTCGTTCTTCCACAAATGGCGCGCCATTCGGCTCGCCACCCAACCTTGCTCGCGGTAGCGCACCTGGCCGAGCAACCAAACCGAGCCCTTCGGGTTCGGCGTCAGTCGAACGTCTTGGCCGGCGAGTGCGTCGCCGCGGGTGTCCTGAGGGTCACGTAGCCGGCTCAACTGAACGTCAAACTGCGGGAACGGCCGAAGCCAGGCGAGCGCAAAGTGGACGAGTACAGCGGTGAGGAGCAGTTCCCCCACCCCGAGGATGACGTTCCATGGCGGGTCCAGCGACGAGACGTGCCGGAGCAGCAGTGTCCACACGACCATCGCTATTGCGGTGGCGACGGCACCCGGCACTTGCTCGCGGAGTCGATCGCGAAGGCTAAAGGGGTCCAAGCTCTAACGCCTTCTGCATCGCACTCAACACGCGACGCTCGGCGTCTACGGCCTGATGATCGATTGCGACTCCGACCGATCGAAGGTCAACCATGCCGTACCGATTCACGTACAAGACGCGATGGGAAGCGGTGTCTCGGAGATCAACGTGGAAGAGGTAAAGGCTCGGCATGCTCTCGAGCAGTGCCGTGGCCGCCTGGACATTGTGATCCCGCAAGAGGTCCGCAACCTGGGACTCAATCTCCTCGCCGATCGGTCCGATCTCGCGACCGGAGATCGACTCAAGCTCTACGCGTCGAAGCTGGAACCCGAATTTGTCGCAAATCGCTGCCAATCGCATGAGGGCATCTGACCCGGCAGACACGCGAAGTGAGGCGACGGCAAGCCGGTCCGGGTCGACCAACTCAAGCTCTGCACCCGGCTGCGAAGACCCTGGTCTCACAAGCTGCCGCATCGCCATACTTCACCGTACCTTTCTCGCAGGGCCGCACCGGGGCCCTGCGCTCCGACAGCTGATTCGGACATATTCCAATGATGAACAGGGGGTGCTACAGAGTTCCCTGGGTCGCGTTCGACCCTCCCTCGCGATTCGACCCGAAGATGGCGTCACCGAATGCTGCAGCCGCGTCAGCTTGCATGCCCGGGAGAACGTGTTGGTAGACGGTCATGGTGAAAGCCGGGCTGCTGTGGCCGAGGCGCTCGCTCACGACCTTCACGGGAACGTTCGCCTTCAGCAGGATCGAGGCGTGGGTGTGGCGCAGGTCGTGGAGGCGGATGCGGCGCGCGCCGTGCTTGGCGACGAGCTGGTCCCACACCTTCGAGAACCGGTCGGGATGCACCGGCCCGCCGTCGGGGTGCGTGAACACGAAGTCGTCGTCGTTGCGTGTCCCGTTGCTCATCTGCTGCTCGAGCTGCACCCGTCGCCAAGTCCGAAGCACTGCGACCGTCCGCGGGTCGAGGTCGATCGTCCGTCGACTTGTCGATGTCTTCGGCGCGCCGATCTCGGCGTCGTACCCGACGGAGAGCAGTTGCTGGTCGACGACGAGACGGGCCTCGTCGAGGTCGACGTTGCGCCACGTCAGTCCGAGTAGCTCGCCGCGCCGCATCCCGGTGTTCGCCTTGAGGTAGATCGGCGCGAACCACTCCGAGTCAGCGATTGCCGAGAGGAAACCGCGTAGCTCGTGGGCCGACCAGACCTGATGGTCCTTCGCTCCGCCGGTGCGAACCTTGGGCGGGTCGGCGAGGTCGGCCACGTTGCGGAGCACGGTGCCCTTCCGATGGGCGTCGGCCAGCGCCTTGCGAAGCATGCCGTGAATGTTCCGCACCGTCTTCGGTGCCAGACCGCCGCCGGTCCCGTTGAGCTTGCCGTCGATGAGCAGCTCGGCGTAGAGCGTGTCGAGGTCCTCGGGCTGGAGCTGTCGGAGCTGGATGGAGCCGATCCTCGGCGCAACGTGGAGCCGGACGTTGTTCCGATACGAGTCGAACGTCGATCGACTCAGCTGGGACTTCTTCAGCGGCAGCCATCGATCGTTGAGGTAGTCGGCGAGCGTGATGCGATCCGGTGACCGGTAGTCGCCGTCCTGCTTGCGCTTGACGATCTCGGCCAGGGCGCGCTCGGCCTCCTTGCGGCTGGCGAAGCCGTCGTGCCAGTCGCGGATGTCCCGACCGGTCGTGCGGTTCACCCCGCCGTACACGACGGGGTAGTAGCGGTTCCCTTTCTTGGCGACGTGTCCAGCCATCGTCGACCTGCCTCCTGAATCGGATCGAGCACGCCCCCACACCTCAACGTACCGGTCCCGTCAAGCCGAGGGAAGCGGACACATGTCTCTGTAACGGCGAGCGACCTCGCGGTCGGTGGAGTGTCGGGCCTCGAGGAGCACGAGATGTCACGAGCCGAGATTCTCCGTAACGGCATCGACCCTCATGGGGCCTTCGACAGGTACCGAGAAGGAGCGCCAGATGTCATCAGCCGAGATTCTTTGCAACGAGCACGTCCTTCATCGGCATGTCGGGGATGTGACGTCGACCGCCGACCTGACCCAGCCTGACTTCCTCACGGTCGAACAGGCCGCTGCCGTCATCGGCATCGGCCGCACCTGCGCGTACCAACTTGCTCGGAGAGCCGCCGACCTCGGCGAAGGCACCTTCCCCGCCGTCCGCTTCGGCAAGCAACTCCGCGTCCCGCGCCGAAAGCTCGAAGACCTCACCGGTGGACCCATCACCATCCCCGCCCTCACCGACAACACCAACCCTGACTCCACCACCCCACACGAG
>JBPPMT010000118.1:0-11870 GCA_051306195.1 Solirubrobacterales bacterium | reverse complement strand
AGTCACGTCTCGAGACCGGAACTTTCAGCCACTTGTAATACCCCTGGGTCGAGAACCCAAGTACCCGGCACGCCACCGCCACCGGCACCCGAACACGGGCACCGGTGGAGGCCATCTCACGGACGAGCGGGTAGATCATTTTCCCGGCAGATTCGCCTGGGAGAGATAAGCGGCCGCCCGCCGCAAAACTTCGTTCTCCTGCTCGAGCAGACGGTTGCGTTTCTTCACCTCACGCAGCTCCCTGCGCTCAGCATCGGTCAGACCGGGTCTCAGCCCTTCCTCGACCTCGGCTTTCTTCAGCCAATTATGCAAAGTGGCTTCGGAGATCCCGAAATCCTTTGCGATCTGGCTGATCGGCGCGGGGCCCGTACGGGCCACGGCAACAACATCGTCACGGAACTCCTTCGGAAACGCTTTCGGCATGTTGACCATCCTTCCAGTGAGAACGAATCCTCACACGTCAGGTGTCAACCAAACCTGGGGCAGACCCGTGGTACTAGGTGTAGCCGCTTGTTCGACGTCTAGCGCTGCGCAAATCGACCCTTCATTCGGCGATGCTGGCACTGCCATCTTCACCCATGGTGTCGAATCCCCGTTGACCTACGAAATAGATGAGACTGCCGGTCAGGCAACCGCGCTTGCGATTGACAGCCAGGGCAGAATTCTGGTAGGCGGGGGGTCCGGAGCGGAGATTCTGGTTGTCCGCTACTTGCCGAACGGAACCCTGGATCAGACCTTTGCCGAATCTGGAGTATTCCGAATGTGCGACTCGTATGTAGCGGGAAACCAGTGCAACCCCGACGTCAATGCTCCCCGAGTCAAATCGATTCTCGTGAAGCCCGACGGAGGCATTTTTCTCCTAGTTCGGGATTTCATAGTCCGGAAGGGACCACAGATTGAGACAACCAGTCGAACTTCTGACGTGGAGATCGCGCTTCGCGATGATGGCTCTCTCGATCCCATCTTTCCTGATGGTGCGACCGGCACTGAAGGAGGCCTACTTTATAGCGAGACGCGTTCGGCGATTCTTCTACCTGGCGGTTCGGTCATTAGCGTTGGCCGCTTCGACGGTCCGGCAAAAGGCCCTGACCACGAAAGCAAGTTCGGCTATGTGCTCAAGAGGGGTCGAGACGGTGCGGCGGTTGAGGGGTTTGGCACCTACATCGGATATGGCAGCCATTATTGGGGACTCACGGTTTTCGAACCGAAGGCTTGGCCTTTCTACTCGGACGTGAGAACTGTGAAGCGGATCAGCCCCGGGCGATTCCTCGTGGCGGGACACGACAGGAATCGATTCTTCGTCGCGAGGATCTACGGCTCCGGTCGACTCGACGAGACGTTTGGAAACAAGAAGTCGCCGGGTCGATCGATCGCGAACTTCGGCGGCAAGGAGTGTGTCTGCGTGGTCGGTGGCGTCATGGCCACCAACAGCAAGGGGAAGATCATTCAGGCCGGCAGCTCAAGCTTTCCGGAAAAGGGACAGACCAGCGTCGCTTTGGTTCGCTACGACGCCAACGGTCTGATCGACCGCTCGTTCGGAAAGAACGGGTTTGCCTACGCGATCTCGAAGCCTTTCGTGAGGGTTACTTCGATTGCCGTTCAACGGAACGGGAAGATCCTCGTCGGCGCGAAGGTACGCGATGACTTCTTGAGCAAGTTCGCCCTGTTTCGTTTCATGCCGGGCGGGAAGCTGGACAAGAGCTTCTTCAACAACGGCAGGTACGTAGAGAGAATCGGCGATCGAAGCACGGCTGAGCAGATCGTCCTCGATTCCCGTGGCCGGGCTGTGGTTGCCGGCGGGTCGGGCCAGGGTGACGCTGTGAGCTTTGTGGTCAAGCGGTTCCTTCTGAATCGGTAGTGGCCCGCTTTGGCACGGTCACATACACCGAGCGATGGCCGCCAAAGCTGATTTTCGACAACAGCCTTTGCGCCTACATAACCGAATGAAGGGGACCTCATCAATCTCCAGACCCGAAGATGCTTCACAGATGGTTCAGTAGTTGAGAACTCGAGTTCTCAGCCGGCGTACATCTCTTCTGTACAAACTGGCTGCTGAGTTGTACAATTCGCCCATGGCAACTTTCAACATAAGCAAGGCTAGAGAGAAGCTCTCCGACGCGGTTGACCTGTCCCAGACTGAGGCAGTTTTCCTTGAACGCCGTGGAACGCGCGCGGCAGTTCTGGTGAGTCCCGAGCGTTACGAAGCGATGATGGACGCCCTGGATGATGCTGAAGACGTCGCTGCCTTTGATTCCGCGATGGAAGAAGAGGGCCCGAATATTCCCTGGGAAGAAGTCAAAGCCGACCTCGGCTGGGATTGACCAGGTACCGGATAGAAGTACGTCCGGCGGCCGCTCGCTCCCTGCGAAAGCTCGACCCGCAGGTCCGCCGGCGCATCCAGGGGGCGATCGCGCTCCTGGCCGAGGATCCCCGGCCGCCTTCCGCACGGCCGTTGAAAGGGAGACCCGGCATGCGGGTCCGGGTCGGTGACTATCGCATCATCTACACGGTTGAAGACGATGTGCTCCTGATCGTCGTAGTTGCTTTGGGGCACAGGCGAGAGGTCTACGAGCGCTGAGTCTTGCGGGATAGGATCGCTTGTCTTGTCCCCCGATTCAGATCCGATTGAAATCAACTTGGAACTCGACCGTCGGCACGTTTGGCATCCGTACGGACCGATGCCTGCCGCTCAGCAGGTCCTGCCGGTGGAATCTGCCGAAGGCGTTCGACTCAAACTCTCGGATGGCCGCGAACTGATCGACGGCATGTCTTCCTGGTGGTCGGCGATCCACGGCTACCGCCACCCGGCGCTGGACGCCGCAGCGAAGGGCCAGCTCGAGGAGATGTCCCACGTGATGTTTGGCGGCCTCACCCACGCGCCAGCGATCAGTCTCGCCGAGCGGCTGATCGAGATGACTCCGGAGCCGCTTCAGCATGTGTTCTTTGCCGACTCCGGTTCGGTCGCGGTCGAGGTCGCGCTCAAGATGTGCCTCCAGGCCCGCCCGGGCAGGACCCGCATGCTGACCGTTCGGGGCGGCTACCACGGGGACACGTTCGGGGCGATGGCACTTTGCGATCCGGTGGGAGGAATGCATTCCCTCTTTGCCGGCGCTCTGAAGGAGCATGTATTCGCCCCGCGGCCGCCGCGGGAGCTCGACGACGCCTACGTGAGCGAGATCGAGGCCCTGGCCGCGGCCCACGCCGACGAACTCGCGGCGGTCGTGGTAGAGCCGGTGGTCCAGGGTGCCGGTGGCATGTGGTTCTACGACCCGGAGCTGCTGCGCGTCCTGCGGGACATCTGCGATCGACATGACCTGCTCCTGGTACTCGACGAGATCGCGACCGGTTTCGGGCGTACCGGCGAGCTGTTTGCCTGCGAGCACGCCGGAATCGTGCCGGACGTGATGTGCGTCGGTAAGGCGCTCAGCGGCGGATACCTCACCCTGGCGGCCACTCTCTGCACACCCGAGGTCGCTTCATCGATTCAGGGCGGGGCCCTGATGCATGGCCCGACGTTCATGGCCAACCCGCTCGCCTGCTCGGTCGCGCTTGCCTCCACGGGGCTCCTGCTCGACGGATCCTGGCGGGATGACGTGGCGAGGATCGGGGCCGGCCTGCGCTCCGGACTCGAGCCGGCCCGGGATCTCGACGGGGTCAAGGACGTGCGTGTCCTCGGAGCGATCGGCGTGATCCAGCTCGAGAATCAGGTGGACATGGAAGCGGTCACCGAAGCCGCTGTTTCGCGAGGCGTATGGCTTCGCCCGTTCCGCGACCTGATCTACACCATGCCCCCGTACGTGATCGACGACGGGGACCTCGACCAAATAACCAATGCGATGGCCGCTGCGGCCTCGGCATCTGCCTCTGGTGGAGCAGCAGCATGAAGACACTGATCGTCTCGGGCACCGATACCGGCGTCGGCAAGACGATCGTCACCGCGGCGCTCGCGAGTCAGGCCAGGCAGGCGGGGCTGAAGGTTGCCGTGCTCAAACCTGCGCAGACCGGCGTCACTGACGAAGAACCGGGTGATGTCGATGAAGTCCTGCGCCTGTCGGCCGTCGAAGACGTCCACGAGATCGCCCGTTACCCCGACCCACTTGCGCCGGCCACCGCCGCAGCCAATGTCGGAGCCCCGGGGATCACGGTTCAGCAGACCGTTCTAGCCATTGAAGAGCTGGAGGACCGGGATCTGGTCCTCATTGAGGGTGCGGGTGGTGTGCTTGTCCGTTTCGATGAATCCGGGGGCACGGTCATCGATCTTGCGGCGGCTCTCGGAGCGCCGGTGGTGCTGGTTGCGCGGGCTGGACTCGGCACCCTGAACCACTCGGCACTCTCCATCGAAGCCCTCCGCTCGCGAGGGGTCGAGTGTCCCGGGATCGTCATCGGTTCGTGGCCGGAGAACCCGGACCCTGCGATGCGCGCCAACGTGTCAGACTTGCCTTCATATTGCGGCGCTCCGCTGCTCGGCCAAGTCCCTGAAGGCGCGGCCAGGCTGGAACCCCTCGAATTTCAAACCCAGTCACAAAGCTGGATCAACTCAGGAGGACTTCTGTGAGCAACATTCTCGAAATCGCCCGCCAGCAGGTGCTGGAAGAGGGGCGCGGACTCAACGAAGCGCAGGTGCTCGAAGTACTTCAGCTTCCGGAATCCGAGATCGAGGGTGCCCTCGCACTCGCCCACGACGTCCGCATGAAGTGGTGCGGACCCGAAGTCGAAGTCGAAGGAATCGTCAGCATCAAGACCGGCGGCTGCCCCGAGGACTGCCACTTCTGCTCACAGTCCGGCCAGTTCGAGACCCCGGTCCGTGCGACCAAGATCGACATCCCTTCGCTGGTGGAAGCCGCCAAGGAGACTGCCGCCTCCGGTGCCACCGAGTTCTGCATCGTCGCCGCCGTACGTGGTCCCGACCAGCGGCTGATGGACCAGGTCAGCGACGCGATCGACGCAATCACAGAAGCCGTCGACATCAACATCGCCTGCTCGCTCGGCATCCTCACGGTTGAACAGGCCGACTACCTCGATGCCAAGGGCGTCCATCGCTACAACCACAACCTCGAGACCGCCCGTTCGCACTTCCCCGAGGTCGTCACCACCCACACCTGGGAAGAGCGGCGCGAGACCCTCGAACTGGTCCGCGAGCGCGGCATGGAAGTCTGCTGTGGCTGCCTGATCGGCATGGGCGAGACCCTCGGGCAACGCGCCGAGCTGGCCGCCCAGCTGGCCGAGGTCGAGCCGGACGAAGTCCCGATGAACTTCCTCGATCCCCGACCCGGCACGCCTTTCGCCGACTACGAAGTGATCAGCGCGGAGGACGCCCTTCTGACGATCGCCGCCTTCCGCCTCGCACTCCCGCGCACGATCCTCCGCTTCGCCGGTGGCCGCGAGCTCACGCTCGGTGACCTCGGTGCCAAGCAGGGCATCCTCGGCGGAATGAATGCGATCATCGTCGGCAACTACCTGACGACTCTCGGCCGTGAGCCGCAGGAAGACTTCGACCTGCTCAACGAGCTGGAGATGCCGATCAAGGAGTTCTCGAACTCGATATGAGCGAGGTCGCGCTCAGGTGTGACGGGTGCGGAAAGCCTGTTGACGAGGGTGACCACGCCCGGTGCCGTGAGCGGCGGGCGAACACCGATCCGCCGCGTTTCTGCGTTGAATGCGGCCGGAAGATGGTCGTTCAGGTCCTGCCGATGGGCTGGGAAGCCCATTGCCTGACCTGCTCACCGAAGTGACCGATATCGAGGACTCGCTCGAGGCGGCCCGTGAGGCGGGACTGCTTCGAAGCATGCGGGAAGTCGAGTCCGCAACCGGTCCACACATCCGGATGGACGGCCGCGACGTCCTTCTGCTCTGCTCGAACGATTACCTCGGCCTGGCCGGTGACCCGCGGGTCAAGCGCGCTGCCGTCGAGGCTGCAGAGAAGTGGGGCGCCGGCGCCGGCGCCTCACGCCTCGTTTCCGGCAACCTTTCGCCGCACGTCGAGTTGGAAGCGCGGCTCGCGGAGTTCAAGAGGACCGAGGCCGCAGTGCTGTTCGGGTCCGGCTTCCTGGCGAACATGGGCGTGGTTGCCGCTCTCGGCGGAAAAGGCGGGGTCGTCTTCTCCGACGAGCTGAACCACGCCTCGCTGGTTGACGGCTGCCGGCTGGCCGCCGCCGAGACCGTGATCTACCCGCATGGAGACCTGGATGGCCTGGCCGCTGGCCTGGAAAAGGCCGGCGACAGGCAGAAGACGATCGTCACCGACTCGGTTTTCTCGATGGACGGCGATTTGGCTCCCCTGGCGGAGATCGCGGACCTGGCCGAACGTTTTGATGCCCGGTTGATAGTCGACGAAGCACACGCCACCGGAACGATCGGTCCCGGCGGACGCGGCCTGATCAACGAGCTTGGACTCGATCAAAGGGTCGATGTAATGGTCGGCACCCTCTCGAAGGCGCTCGGCAGCTACGGCGCCTACGCCTGCTGCACGGAGTCCATGGCCCAGTTCCTGATCAACCGGGCCCGAACCCTGATCTATTCAACCGCTCTGCCCCCGACCGCGGTGGCGGCAGCGACAGAATCGCTACGGATACTTAGCGAGGAATCCGCCTCCCCGGACGAGCAGCCCGGAGTCGTTGCCACCCTGAGGTCCCGGGCCCTCGCCTTCCGCAAGGCTCTTGCTGCCGAAGGCTTTGATGTCGAGCAGACCGAAATGCCGATCGTCCCGCTGATCATCGGTGACCCCGAAGTGGCTACGGCGGTGTGTGAAGCGGCGCTCGAAAACGGTGTCTTCGCCCAGGCCATCCGGCCGCCCACGGTGCCAGAGGGAACGTCCCGTCTGCGTCTCACCGTGATGGCGACCCACACCGAAACGGACCTGCGCTCGGCCGCGAAGACTCTGGCCGAGGCAGGGCAAGGCGCTCAGGGATAGATCTGTTCACCGGTCTCTTCGACGATGCTGATTGCCGCGGCCGGGCAGGCTTCGGCCGCTTCGAGCAGTAGCTCGATCGGTCCATTGCCGATCACCTCGGCGATGTCATCGTCGCCGAGCCTGAAGATCTCCGGGGCCACGTCAACGCAGTCTCCGTGGCCGCTGCAGCTGTTCGGGTCTATTAGTGCTCTACAAGCCATTTGTGGTGCCTTTCATTTCTGATTTGGTTTCGTGGTGTTCTTCGATGGTTCGTCCTGCGGAAGCGATCGTGCGGGGCTGGCCGATGGCCAGGACTCCGACGAGCCGGTCCTCGAGCAGGTACCGGGCCGCGAAGACGTCTCCGTCTTCGCCTTCTTCGACTTCGACCCGGTCAGCAAGTTCGGCGTGTCCCACGAACTGGACCCGGTTCCCGTACTGGTCGCTCCAGAAGCTCGGCAATGCGGGCTTCGGAGCGGGAATACCGAGCATCGAGAGGGCGGCAGCCCGTCCCTGGCGTACCGCTGAATCCCAATGCTCCGCCCGGCTCGCAATGCCGGTTCTGGGGTCGAGAGACCGGGTCACATCTCCGGCGGCAAAGACATCGGGCAGAGAGGTGCGCGAGCCGGTGTCAGTGAGGATGCCGTCGGGTTCCAGCCCGCTGTCCCGCAGCCAGTCGGTTGACGGTCGCACCCCGATGCCGACCACGACGGTGTCGCAGGCCACACGTTTGCCATCCGCCAGCAGCAGCTCTTCGACCCGGCCGTTGCCGCTCGCGCTCTCGACCATCGCATCGGTCATGAGATCAACACCGCGCTCAAGGTGGACCCTTCCGAGCCTTGATCCGACCTCCGGGCCGAGGATGTGGGCCAGGGGTGATTCCATCGCTTCGATGATCGTCACCTGGTCGCCCATGGTCCGGGCGGTCGCCGCAACCTCCTGGCCGATGAAGCCGGACCCGACCAACGCAAGGTGCCCTCCCTTGCCGAGTTCTGCTCCGAGCCGCTTTGAATCCGAGGCCGTGCGAAGCGAATGGACGTTCTCGAACCCCACGAGCGCGGGCAGCTCCCTCGCCTGCGAGCCGGTCGCGATCAGCAGCTTGTCGTAAGCCAGCTGGGTACCGTCGTCGAGGTCGATCCTGTGGCTGTTCGAGTCGAGCTTCACGGCACTACGGCCGAGGATCAGCTCGATTTCGTTTTCTTCATACCAGGCGGCCGGCTTTAGTGAGACGTCTTTGGAGTCCGGGCCTCCGGCGAGATTTCCTTTGGACAGCGGGGGGCGGTCGTAAGGAGGAACTGATTCGGCGCAGACGATCCGCACCGGATCCTCGAAACCCTTCTTCCGCAGGGTCTGCGCGCAGCGCTGCGCCGCGAGACCGCCACCGACGATTACTACTCCGTCGCCGGTCATCGGATCTCACCAACCGAAATGCTGCCCGCCGGCTGGGCCTTGGGCCTGGCCGGCGTCGGCCTCTTGAAGCGGGCTGAGGCGACTCGGTAGATGAAGAGCATGACGATCGGAGGAGTGGTCACGATCAGCCACCACTTCATCCAGACAGTCGTGGCGTCGGTGCCGGCGCCCAGGGTGTGGGCGATCGCCATGAAGTAGACGAGGATGGTCGCGCGATGGGCTTTCCGCCACATCGTCGTGCCGAAGCTGCGCCTGGCGTAGAAGCTGAGTCCGAGCAGCAACGCAAGAATGCCGGCAATAGTTCCCAGCCCGGTCCAGAGGGGTCTGTAGTCCATGGTGAACGGGATCAGTACGCCGCTGGCTCCGGGGTGGAGCCATGGATCGCCGATCAGGGTGATGCCGTGGACGGCAATGGCCAAAAGCCCCGCCAGGGCGGTCTGTTCGTGGATCGCAGCGAGCTTTCTCGGCATGCCTGGCCTTCGGGCCAGCTTGCTCGCCATGGTCAGGCCGATGGCGACGGAGATCGTCACCAGGACCAGGGCTACCAATCCGGATGCGCGACTCGCCAGCCACCAGCCGTGGTCGGCAAATACGGCGTTGAAGCTGATCATGCTGCCACCTTCCTTGTGCTGCTTCCGATTTCGGGGATGCGAAACTTGACGCTGACCCGGCCGATGACCTCGACCCCTGAGCTCTCGTGGACGATCAGCCCGCCGAAGTCAGCGAGGATCCTGCGGGCGCCGTCGGGACCGGAAAGCAGGGCGGCCTTGGCGAGCGTCTCAGCTTCGAGTGCTGAACCTGCGAGCGCCGTCACGCCGATCAGCCCCGACCAGCAGGGCTTGCCGGTGGAGGGGTCGATCAGATGATGAGCAGTGCTTCCGTCGTCCTTCCGCCAGGCCCGGACGTTGATGCCCGATGTCGCCACTCCTCCGGAACTGAGCCGGAACAGATGGGGTTTCCGGCCGCTGACCGGATGCTCGACCATTACGTCGAATGGTTCCTGGCGCGTGTTGCGGCCACCGATGCGCATATCGCCCCCACAACTGATCAGGAAGCGTGAGTAGCCCTCGAGGGACTTTGCGACGAGGTCCGCGGCGAGCCCCTTTCCGGTGCCTCCGGTGTCGAACCGGAGGCCTGGGGGTCTGCTGATGAGCCCGTGTTCATCGTCAACCGAGAACTTCGACCAGGCCCGGGCCTCCTTCGGCGCTCCGGCATGGCGATCAGGCGCGTGGTCGAGGGCGTCAGCCACCGGAACTCCGGTGAGGCCGGCCCTTGACTCGACGTATCCGGCCGATTCAATTTCGTCAACCAGGGTTGGATCAACCAGGCCGCCGGTGCGCTCGGCGGCCCAGAGTCCAGCCTTGACTGCAGACCGCAGAAGTCCGGACGCCGGCACTTCCGATCGCGGATCACCGTTCAGAGCGGTGAGTTCACTGTCTGCCTTGAAGCGGGAGAGCTTCCTGTCAAATTCCAGGATGAACTCCCGGGCCCGGCGCCCGGCTTCCTGGGCGGATTCCAGACCGTCATCGGCCGGAGGGCCGATCACGATCCTGATCTTTGAACCCATGGCTTCAAATTGTTCGTCGTATTCGGGCATCTGTTCTCCTAGGAGCTCGCGGTTACCGGTGCCGGTGCGGGTGCCACCGCGACAGGTGCCGGCGCCGAATATGAACTCGAGGGGGCCGAGCCACTCGAGACCGGGATCGAGGTAGCTGCCGGGGCCGGAACCACAGTGGTGATCACGCGCCGCTTGATGATGCGCCTGACAGTCACCACCGGCCGCTTCGGCTTCTCGACCGAAGCGACGCTGGTACCCAGGGCAGGATCTTTGCCCTGGGCCAGCTGGTAAGACAGGAATCCGAGGGATCCGAGAAACAGCGCAGCCGAAGCCAGAAAGACAGCTACCGGCGACGGCTTGCGCCTCTTGACCGCTCGGGACCGGTCAGTCATCGTGACCGCCTTCGCCGCGTTCCGGCCTGTCTTCGCCGCCATCCGACCCGCCGTCATCGCCAGATGAGTCCCCGCCGCCATAGCTGCTCTCAGACTCGTACCCGCCGCTGGACTCTGACTCGTAGTCGCCGCCGTCGTCCGACTCATATTCGCCTTCGGACTCGTAGCCACCACCGCTACCGCCGCTCGGCTGGTAGCCGCCGCCTCCGCCTGCGGATCCGCTCGATGAAGTCACCGCCGAGGAGGGGGACGGCCCCCCGGCACTGGCCGTATACGAAGCCGCCGGTGCGTATGAGGCCGCTGGTGCCCCGGCAGCCGCAGCGGCCGCGGCCGCCCTGGCCTTACGGGTCTTGTGAATGGTCTGACGGACGACTTCAGTCCGGATCTTCGGCTTGAGGGTCGCAGTGGGCTCGGTGCTCGCGTTGCCGGCTGTGGAGCTGACTGCCGCCCCGGCGAGTCCGCCCAGCGCGAGCAGTGTCACCGACACCGCTCCCTTCACTTTCACGTTCTCCATTCAGATCAACTCCTCGTTAGTTCTTGAAAAATGACTTGGTGAAGTGATTGTGCGAGGGAACCCCCAAGGGCCGGCCAAGGGCCAGGTAAGGACTTGGCAAACCTTTGACGGTGGTCCCCGGGGCGGCTATACACTCGATCGATGAACGCAACCGAGCGACCGGCTCCACGCGTCCTTTTCGTCGAGGACGAGGATTCGATCTCAGAGCCGTTCACGCGGTCGCTTGAGAAGGCCGGGTTCGAGACCGTCAACGCGAAGACGGCATCTTCCGCACTCCAACTGTTCGAGGAGACCAGCCCGGATTTGATCCTCCTGGACCTCAGCCTCCCTGACGGAGACGGTCGTGATGTCTGCGTCGAGATAAGGGGTCACTCGGATGTCCCGATCCTGATGCTGACCGCCAGCGGCACTGAAACTGACCGCGTTGTCGGACTGGAGCTGGGCGCTGACGACTATGTGGTCAAGCCGTTCAGCTCCCGCGAGGTCATTTCCCGGATCAGGGCGATTCTGAGGAGGGCGGCTCCCTCTGCTCCGATGAAGTCAGCCGGACCGATCGAGTTCCAGGGCCTGATAGTTGACATTCCTGCCCGGAGCGTGACGCTCGACGGTGAGGAACTGAGGTTCTCCCGTAAGGAGTTCGACCTTCTCGCCGAACTGGTCAACCACGCTGGAAGCGTGGTCACCCGCGAAGACCTCATGGCCGAGGTATGGGACATGAACTGGTTCGGTTCGACAAAGACCCTGGACGTCCACATCAGGGCGCTCCGCAAGGCACTCGGTGACAGCGCTTCCGAGCCGCACTTCATACATACGGTTCGCGGAGTCGGGTTCAGGTTCGGCAATCCGGAGACCAGCCGTAAGCCTTAGAACCCTCCTGTTGATCGCCTTTGCCTACGTCCTGATGCTGGCGTTGATAGCCCTCGGGCTGCCGCTTGCGCTAAGTCTCAAGGACCGGGTCAATACGGAGGTCCGCAGCCAGGCTCACAGTCAGGCGGCGATCGTTGCCACCGGGGCCAGCAACCTGATTTCACCGACAGATGAAGAAGCCCTCTCCCGGCTGATCAACATCGCTGCCGACACCGTGAGGGGTCGGGTTCTCGTAGTGAACAA
>JBPPMT010000095.1:0-7774 GCA_051306195.1 Solirubrobacterales bacterium | reverse complement strand
AAGTACATCGACGTTGCGACCGGCTACACGCGACACATCCTCACGATCCGCGAACCCCAGCCCTGACCCCAACCCACGGAAAGCTCATCCCATGCTTACGAAACTGCTCCTCGTCCTCCCGGCCCTGGCCGGCAATCGAGTCACCTTGGACATCCCGATGGGCTTCATCGGCCCGACCTACGCGCCCGTCACGATCCAGGGCTCGACGGTTCCGCTCGCGTCCATCGAGGTCGAGGTGTGCCAGGCCTCGGCGTTCGAGTTCGGCGTGGAGAACCGCTCGCCGCTGTTCGCCAACGAGTTCTATTTCGGAGAGAGCCCGATCTTCGCGCCCGCGACGAACAACATGGCTGGCGTATCGGTACTGGCCGGTAGGAAGACGGTCGTGGAGTCCACGCTGGGCGGGCCGTCCGGCCCGTTTGCTGGGGCCTTTGACTGGTCCGTGGCCTTGCAGCCGTTCGACGGGACCGTTGACTACGCTGGGGCGTCTGGAGCGTCGTCTGGCATCCTGACGATCCCGCACGTCCAGCGCTTCACGATCACCGACCCGGCGATCCTGGCTCACTTCCAGCAGCCTGAGGTGCCGCTGTTTGCCCGCAGGCTTGGGTGGTGGTGGTTCTCGGCCACGACCGGCGTCGTCCAAGGCGAGGTCACGGGCTGGAGCGGAGCGAGAGTCCACTTTACGTACATCCCGGCTGAGCCGGAGTCGTGAAGGCGCAGGCGTCCGACTTCGACGGCGTCCGTCTGGAGGTGGCCACGTGGCACGTCCCGGACATGGCGCGGATCCACCCGGAGGGGAAATACCCGGCCGTGACGGTCTGCACCAACGGCGTCGAGGGTCTGAGCGCCGTGGAGTTCGCCCAGCGCCTCGTGGACGCCTACAACGCCACCCTGGAGATCCGGGAGGAGTAAGTGGAGTGACGGAAGAGCGCCTGATCGGGTGGCTTTGCATTATGGCCCACCAGTTCCGGTTCGGGTTCACGTTCGATCCCGGCCCGGAGGTCGATGCTGAACTCCAGCGTCGGGGGTGGATCCGGTGCGATGAGGCCGACTGGGAGGGCAACCAGCCGACCGAGATCACGGAAGCTGGGCGTCTTGTCGTGGACCTGAACTCGCCCGAGTGGGGCCTCACTTGGGCATACGAGCTTCGGTCTGACGGGCCGCATTGACGCGCAGCGCCCGACCCACTACCTGTAGTGCCTTCATTCCCAGCCACCCACTACGGGTTGTGGTAGCCTCGGGTCCTTGACGGTCGAAGTCGAAAAGGTCTTCCGGGCTCGCGGGGCTATCGCCAGGCTCTTCCACGCGGTTGAGCGGGGGTTGAACGGGGAGCCGGAGGCGGTCCCGCCGACGATCCTGATTGACGGGCCAGCCGGCACCGGCAAGAGCCGGGGCGTAGCGGAGATGATCTACCGGGTCGTCTCTCAGCGGGCGTGCCGGGTGGTCTTCGTCCGTTCGACCCGTCACTCCCTGACGCAGAGCACGCTCGCCACTTGGGAGCAGGAGGTCGTGCACCCCGACGACCCGATGCTCCAGGGTGCCCGCAGAAGCCACCGCCAGAGCTACGTCACGGCCACGGGGGCTGAGATCATCCCTCTAGGGATCCGGGACGACCCCGACAGCACGCGATCCCTCCAGGCGGATCTTGTGTGGGTCGAGGAGGCGACGCAACTCACGTCGCACGAATGGCAGATCCTCTACCGCATCCTCCGCACGCGCGACGACCCGAACCAGCTACCGTTCAAGCTCCTGATCGGGACCACGAACCCGGACGGTCCTGGGCATCACCTCTACCGGCGCTTCATGCGGGGCGAGATCACTCGCTGGCAGAGCAAGCACAAGGACAACCCCGTCCTGACGGAAGCGGACATTGCCCGCCTTAGGACCCTGCGCGGTGTTCTCTTCGACCGGCTCGCAGAGGGGAGGTGGGTTGCCGCTGAGGGGGCGGTGCTTCCGAACTTCGACGCATCGGTGCACATGATCGAGCTTCCGCGCGTGCTCGACGGGTTCGAGCAGACCAGCGTGGGGGCGCTTCCACGGTACGGTCCAGTGGACCTCGTGGCGCTCGGGGCCAAGCGGGTGATCGGGGCTATCGACTGGGGCTTCACGGCTCCTGGAGCCTTCGGCGTTGCGGCTGTGGACGGAGAGCGCAGGCCGACGATCATCGCCCAGCTCTACCGGACGCGGATGCCCCTGGAATGGTGGGTCGAGGAGATCGCCAAGCTGCACCGGCTGTACGGCATCGAGAGGATCGTGGCCGACCCCTCCCGCCCTGACTGCATCGACGCAGTAAACCGGCGTCTGGGAGCCCACCACGCGCCCATCTGCATCCCCGCCGACAACCAGCGGACGTGGACGGGCAAGGGGGACATGGCCGGCATCGACCTTGTGCGCCAGATGCTCGAACCTCGCGACGACGGTATCCCTGGCATCCTGATCGGCCAGGAATCCCTGATCGGGATGGACGAGGAGCTGCGCCAGATGGGCCTCCCCTGCTCGCTGGAGGACGAGATCCCCCTCCTGCGCTACGCCCCCCTCAAGGAAGGCCAGCGGGACAAGGAGCAGACCGACCCGGGCGGTGCCGACCACGCCATCGACTGGCTCAGATACCTCTGCAACCACGTCCGCCGCCTCTCCCCGATGTCCGTCACGCCGATCTTCAAGCCGAACTCTGCCGGCGACATCCTGGGCCACGCCGAAGAGCTGGCACGGATCCAGGCCCGTGAAGGTCTGGGCCGCTGGCGGGACGATGACTGACCCCACTACCGCTTGTGGGTGCCTGACCTGTTGACCGCTACCCGTGGTGGGGCGTAGCCTTCCGAGACATGGGAATCGACCTTCAAGATCCCGACGCCACCTGGGAAGAGGTGGACGCAGGGATCAAGGCCCGGATGCGGGCTCTGGAGAACTTCGACGCGCAGCTTGGGGCCTACCACGGCAGCCGCTACGTCCGTGGCGGGAACGTCGGGGACACGGTCACGGATACGCAACGTTCCGAGGTCGGGCACGCCTATCAGTACATCGCGCTCCTCTTGCCCCGGATTGCCTTCGCCAACCCACGGGTCAAGGTTGCCTCCATGCGAGGCGGACCGGCTGACGACGAGGCCGAAGCGCAGGAGGCTGGCCTGAACCGCTGGGTGAATCAAACCCGGCTGAAGAAGACGGTCGAGCGCGTTGGGGTGGACATGGCCCTGCACTCGGGGACGATGATGTCCGCGAACGTGCCGAAGCCTGGCCAGGAGGAACTGGACGAGCCTATCAACTGGCCGCGCGTGTTCCGGGTCTCTCCCCGTCGAAGGATCCTGGACCCTGCGGGGCTTTCGCTGGACGAGATGCAGTTCTCCGGCCACTGCTACAAGCGCCGCCGCAAGGACCTCCTCGACGCCCCCGAAGGCGAAGGCTGGAACCGGGAAGAGATCGAGGAAGCGCCCGCTGGCGGTTACCGGGCGTTCAAGGCTCCGGGTGGGCGAGAGCAAGAGCGGGACGAACTCTGGCTCGCGGACGTGTGGATCCCCGGCGAGCGGATGGACCACTGGCCTTCCTACTGGTCGAAGGACGAGCGCGGGGACGAGGACGAGCCGAGTGCGGACGAGGGCTACAACGGGGCTATCGTCACCTACCTCATGGACTCGGGGAAGATGGCTAAGCTGTCCGCCGAGCCGTGGTGGGGCACTCCCAGAGGCCCGTACACGGACGTTGGCGGGTACTACGTCCCCGATGAGGTCGAGTCCCTGAGCCCGATCACGGCGACCTGGGACAAGGAGCAGTGGGCTGGCGTCATGGCCCGCACGCTCAAGCGCGCGATGATGCGGCGCAAGAAGTACGGCGTGGTTGACACAGCCGACGCCAAGGCCAACGAACTGCTCATGGCCGCGCAGGAAGGCTCCATCGTCGCCATCGACGGTGTGAAGCAGATCCTTGAGCAAGAGGTCGGCGGCCCGACGGCTGCGATGGTCTCCGCGCTCCAGATGGCGATGCAGGACTTGCAGCTCGCATCCGGTGTGTCCGAGGCTCACCAGGGCCTTGTCTCTGGACGAGGGACGGCGACGGAGGTTGCTGTCGCGGACGCATCGATCAACCTCCGGGTGACCCACCTCGTCCAGAAGATGTACGAGGCCGTCCAGGACGTGCTCTACACGGTCGGCTGGTGGCTCTACTACGACGACCGAATCGTGTTCCCGGTTGGCAAGGACGCGACGGGACGCAGGCGGGTGTTCAAGGGCGGCCCGACCGTCGATGGGATGACATTCGAGGACTTGGAGCTGCTGATCGAGCCCTACTCGATGGAGCGCACGACCGAGCAGAACAAGGCGCAGAAGGCGCTCGCGGTCATGCAGTTCTTGCAGATGATCGCGCCGATGATTCCGACGATGCCCTACGTGGACTGGAACCGTGTGCTGGACCTGGCTCTGCCCTATCCGGAGCTGACGGGCATCATCGACCTTCGGCTTGCTGGCCAGGTCGGGGCGATCCAGGCCCAGCTCGAAGCCCTGAAGGCAGCCGGCCAGGGAGCCGGAGAGCGTCCACGGTACGGTCGGTCTGCCAACGGCAGGCTTCCGCAGCGCTCCGCGACCGAAGGGGGCAGCATCACCCTATCTGGCCGGTCGGCCGGCAGCAGCGCGGCCTCTGGTGGGCCTGGGAAGCCGTCTGCTGCAAGGAAGCCCGCGATGGCTGGAGGTGCCTCTTGAGCACGTACGTCTTCGTGGCGGACGATGGGGAGACCCTGGAGGTGGACCTGCCCATCGGCAAGGCCCCGAAGTTCGGGGCGAAGCGGGTCCGTGGCGGCAAGGTTTTCCGCCGCTCGCTCCAGCATGAGCAGGGGGCGATCCGGGTGCGCCAGGACATCAACTGCACCACCTACCAGTTCCCAGCGTGGACGCCGGGTGCGGACTCATACGGCCCTGACGGAAGCCTGAAGTTCGGGTCTCGCCGTACCGCTGAAGCCTTCGCGGCCCGCCACGGGGCACAGTACGACCCGGAGGGCTGGGACCCCTGCCCGTCCGAGAAGACCATGCGCCAGATGTTCGACGAGCGCCGGAACGCCGGCCGGCTGACAGAGGCCGACCTCCAGCGCATCGCCCACGGGTAGTGGGTTGCTTGACACCTACCCCCAACTGGTAGTAGGTATGTGGTCCATGACGGACGAGCTGGACGATCTCGCGGACGATCCGAACGCCCCTGACCCCGAACTCGACTCGGCTGCCGCTGCCCTTGCGGCTGCTGAGGCAGACGAGGCGGAGGGGGACGCAACGGACGAATTCGACGACGACTCCGGCGAGCTGTCCGAGGCCGATGAGCGGGTCCTTTCGAGGGCCGGTATCACGGTCGAGATGCGGGAGAAGCTCTCCCGCGATGAGATCCGCGCCCTGACCTCCCATCACGGGAAGGTCCAGGGGGACGTGGATCAAAAGCTCGGTGAACTGAGCCGGCTCAAGAACCCGCAGGGTCAGAACGGAACGGCTGCACCTCAAGCCGCACCCTCGACTGCCTCGCTGCGGGAACCCGTTGACGCCGTTCTGCAAGCGTGGCCGGAGCAAGACCTGCTCGACCCCACGCAGAGGAAGCAGCTTCGTCGAGGACTGGAGACGTTCGCCACGAAGGTCACCGAGGCCGCCACGGCGCAGATTGCGCCGATGGTCGGATTGCTCGATGAGCTTCTAGTGGAGCGCATCCAGGGCCGGCTCCAGGAGCGTTTCCCGGGGCTCACCGAGGAGCAACACGTCGGGATCCAAGATCGGGCTGTGAAGCTCGTTCGCAACGCCCGCACCACCGGGGGAAGCGAGTACCAGGGCCTCAAGGGCCTGGAACAAGCCTTCCTCGACGCGGCGGATCTCGTGGCTCCGAAGGCACGGCAAGAGGCAGTCCAACCCAAGCCGAAGCAAAGACGCTCCGGCCAGCCGGCCGACCCTGGCCGCCGCACGACGATCAAGCCTTCCCAGGAAGACCTCGAAGACCGCCAACTCGACAAGATCCTGCGCGAAGAGAACTTGGTCTAGCGCGGCTCCCGGGCAACTCCGGCGACAAGTAGCCCCTCACTTTCGAGGGGCGGAGGTAGCCCATGAGCGGAGTCCCGCTCCAGGCGTTCAACAGGTTCATGTTGACGACGCCGTCGCGATTCCTGACGGAACCGACGAGCATCATTCCGCTCATGCAGCGGAACACGTACCTGCTGAACCGCCACATCACCGGCAAGAACAGTGACGAGTACCTCCAGGCGAGCGCGGACATGCGCGACCTGGTGCTCGGCACTCTCAAGACGGTGCCGCAGTTCTACAACCCCAACGCTCCGCTCGTCCCGGGTATCCAGGACATCCTGGACCAGTGGCGAGTGCCGTGGAGATTCGTCGCGGCTCCCGAGTCGTGGACGGACCACACCGTCGAGCTGAACGTGGCGACCGCGCGCGACATGCGCGGGGCCATGAAGAACCTGAAACGAGCCATCGACCAAGAGGTGATGATCTCGATTCTGCACATGATCGAGGACGGCCTCTGGTCGCAGCCGGACACGACCCGCATGGAGTCGGCTCTCGCGGCGAACCCGCTGCCGTACTCCATCCCTGCGACGAACAACGGGTTCCCCAACGGCCTCTTCCCGGCCTACTCGCCGGGCGGTGCCTGGACGACCTCGCAGCAGATCAACCCGGTCACGCAGGTCCCCCTCTGGCGTCCCACGGTGGAGAGCTACCTCTCCTGGGGTGCTGTGGTTCAGGTGCAAGCCGGCGAAAGCCCGCACCTGTTCTACGCGCTTGACCGCGCCTGTGCGCGCACGCAGTTCGACAAGATCCCGCTCATGCCCGAGTTCTCGGACAAGGCGACGATGCCGACCTACATCGCGTGCTCGCTCACCGGCCGTGCGAACGCTTCCTACTCCATGCTCGCATCGCAGGACACGTTCGCCCTCGCCGGCAAGCAGGACCCGGCCTACCCCGATCCGCAGTTCCGTGGCATCCCCTTCGTGTGGGCTCCGCCGCTCGATACCGCGGCTCTCTACCCCGGCACGGGCGGAACCGTCCTCGCTCCCGAGGATACGGCCGACGCTGCCGGTCCGCGCTACTACGGTGTCAACACCCTCATGATGTTGCTCGGCTGGTACAAGTCGAGAATGTTCTATCGCAAGAACGTTCCGTCTTCGAACACGCAGCCGTTCACGAACACCATCTGGATTGACAACTGGTACAACCTCATCAACCGCGCTCCGAACCGGCACTTCCACGTCCAGCCGAGCGCCACCGTTATCCAGACGGTCCAGGTGTAAGGAGCCAAGATCCATGTGGAATCCCAACTACGTTCAACACCCGATTGGTGTTGTTCCCCCGATGAACTTCGACCGGCTGGTAAGCACGGTCGGACTCACGTCGGTCACCATCGGGGACGTTCTCGTCCTCGACTTCTCGACGGCATCGGCTCTCAGCCGAGACGCCGGTTCTCCGAATTCCGTGTGGGGCCGCGTGACTCAAGCCACGTCGGTCTCTGCGGGATCGGTCCCGGCCTGTGTCGCGCTGGAAAGCTACACCGCGTCTGCGAAAACGCAGATCCGGGTGCGCTTCAGCGGGATCGTGCAGGCCAAGATCCACAAGCTGACGGGATCGGGCGTGCAACTCAATGAGCTGGCGCTGATCCTGAACTCTGGTGGCGGAACCCCCGGGCGGGCCCTGGTGAACAACAACGCTCCCACCGTCCCCTCTGCTCGTCGCGCCTTCCTGCTCCAGGACACGGGGCTGGCGGACACGAACAGCGGAGTCTTCACGGTCCTGTTCAACGGCTTCCAGATGTAAGG
>JBPPMT010000059.1:0-3363 GCA_051306195.1 Solirubrobacterales bacterium | reverse complement strand
AATCGGCGATCACCGCTGGTGGATCGGCAGCAACGCCCACTTTCAGTCGCACTACCCTGGATGGCGAGTCGAGACCACGCTTGAGCAGATCATGCGCGAGATTCACGATCAGGCGAGCGATCGATGGGCAGATCGATGATCGACCGCGGAAAGCAGAATCTCCTCGGAGTCATGGTGGACTCGGTCGACTACGAGTACGTGGTCGACCAGATCCTGGAGGCTGCGCGGGCCGGCCGGCCGTTTTCCTGCACCGCACTTGCGGTTCACGGTGTCATGAGCGGTGTTCTGGATGCTCAGCATCGCTATCGACTCAATTCACTCGATGTGGTCACGCCTGACGGGCAGCCGGTTAGATGGGCCCTGAACTGGCTGTTCGGCGTTCAGCTCAAGGATCGCGTCTACGGCCCCAAGCTGATGATCGAGACATGCACCAGAGCGTCGGAGGAGGGCCTCCGGATATATCTGTACGGGGCGCAACCCGATGTAGTTGCTCGCCTGAGCCAAGCGCTCCAGGAAGCAGTGCCTGGACTCGAGGTTGCCGGTGCGGAGCCGTCCCGCTTCGGGCAGCTCTCGGCGGATGAGCGATCGGCCATGATCGGGCGGATCCGGGACTCTGGTGCTGCGATCACTTTCGTTGGGCTCGGCTGTCCGCGTCAGGAGACGTTCATTTACGAATGTGCAACCGATCTGTCGATGCCGGTGGTTGCGGTCGGTGCTGCGTTCGACTACCACTCGGGCGTCAAGAGCGAACCCCCTGCGCAGCTACAACGGCTGGGCCTTCAATGGGCTTACAGGCTGGCTCAGGACCCGCGCCGGCTCTGGAAGAGATACCTGGGCTTGAACACCCTTTACGTCGCACTCTTCCTACTGCAGTTCCTCCGCATATGGCGGCCACGCATGACCACTGAGGCCCCTACCCGACAGCTCAGGCACGGCTGAGCCACTTGGCAAAGAAGCCGTTAAGTCTCCCGGAGGGCCTCGACGTATAGGGATCCGGGCTTGTATTCGTTTCCCTCTCCATCCAGGTCGAGGCCATATCTCGACCAGTCTTCGACTGCGCTTACGTCATATCCGACGCGGGTTACATCGTGGAACCCGGCGTCAACCAGCAGTGCGGTCAGGTTCGCCCAGTCATACATCCATTGATGAGTTTCCCCGCGTTTCCGCGCATCGCCCAGCAGGATCCGCTCGAAACCTCGTGCCAGGCCCCGCCGACTGCGCAAAGCGAATGGCTCTTTGCGGACAGCCTGCTCGAGAATTGCGCCAACGTACTCGTCATGGTGGGGTAGACGGGAACGGTCGTCCTCGCAGAGTTCGAGATGGGCGAGGTAGTCGCGGCTGACCCGCTCGAGATCAGGAACGACGATGCGTTGGATCCCTCCGGGTTTCAGGACGCGTAGAACTTCACGCTGGAAGATCGGCGCAACCGAGCGATCCAGGTGCTCGAACATATGGCAGTGGTAGACAACGTCGACGGAACGATCCGGGAATGGAATGCCCCGACGCAGATCGTGGACCAGGACATTTGGCGGTAGCGCCCTGAACCGTCTCCGTCGCTCTTCTGAAAGAGCGAGCGGGGCAATCCGTCGCAACACTCGATTGCTCTGGAGCCGCGCGTACATCGACCAGTCGATGTTCGTCACATCGGGATGAGCACTCGCCTTGCTTCCCGATCCGAGATTGAGAACTCTGAGTTGAGGTACTCCAGCTACTTCAGGCGCCACGTCAGGCTTTTCACGCTTCCGACCTTGGCGCGCAGTTTGTGCTTTCCCTTCAGGCGCACGGTCTTCGTGAATACCTTGCCCGCTTTGACCTTGAACCTGGTGACTCGCTTCTTGCCGTCCGTCACCGTCAGCATGCCGGAACGCGGTGCCTTGGTCCACAGAAGCACCTTCCGCTTGGACTTGCGGTCCGCGACAAGAGGAAATTTCACAGCGCGGCTTGACGGCTTCGGCTTGCCATCAACGAACTCGACTCCGCTCTCCCAGCTGCTCAGACCAGGCACTCCGTCGTAGACGTCGTCGCGCACCTGGTAGAAGAGAACCATGCTCGCCCCCTGCTTCCAGAGCACGTAAAGGGCCTGCTGGTACCACTTCGCCTGGAGTGCGAGGTTTGGATTACTCGGAAGCGGATCCTGTGGCTTTGTCTCCCACCAAAGCTCGGTTGCCCAAACGGGGCGACGGCCACCGGGCTTGACATTGCCGGCTTTTTCGGCTGCACGAAGGACCTTCACGAGATTCTTGACATCAGGGGTCGAAACGTCGTCGTCGTCTCGGGCGCTCGTATAGGGACCACCGGTGACGTTGATCGGGTGATGGGCGAGAACATCAAACTTCGGCTTGGTCGGGCACTTCGTCGGGGACAGTTTTCGGTTGTCCTTGACGCACATGACCTTGCGCCAGAATTCGAGGGGTGGAACATTCACCTGGCCGTTGGACTTCCCGCCGCCATATGGCGCGGTCCCGGCGGTGATCACCCGGTTCTTGTCGTCCACGCGGTGAACGGCATTGTAGAAAGCGTTCAACAGGGACCGGTAACGGCCGGGAGCGCCTGTCTGGGGCAAGAACCACAAGGTCAGGTTCGGCTCGTTCCAGAACGTGTAGTCCCGAACCTGGCCCTTGTAACGCTTCGCAATCGCGGTGGCGAAGTCTCCGACGTCGGATCGGTCCGGCTTCCAGGTGCCGACCGGGGCGTAATGTGGCCGGTTCGCCCCTTCGGCCCAATCGGGTGCGACGTTGACCAGAAGAATCGTCCGCAGACCGCGTTCAGTTGAGTCTTCGACAGCCTCGTCAATTCGGCCCCAGTCGTAGCCGGGGCTGTTCGGATTGGTCGCCACGAAGCCATTTGGCCTGTTACCGGGAGCGACCGAACGCCAATTGACGTAAAGCCTTACGGTGCCGGCGTTGAGCTTCTTCGGGGTGTCGAGAAATTCCTGGCGCAAGCTGTCATCGGGGCTCGTAAAGTGGAAGTCGGCGAAACCCGTCGTCAAACCTCGTGTCTGCGCGGCTCCTGCCTGCGTGGCTCCCACTCCTGCAATACAGCACGCCATAACTCCGATCGCCGCCAGTGCACTCCTTTTCACTTTGACTCCATCCTCCCTAATGACTGCTGCCGAGTCGGCGAGCTGTTTTGAATTTCAATCATTCTCCGGCCTGACACTTAAGGTCGGATAAGGCACGCCCTCCCTGCCAGCGGACGATAACTCCCGGGGAATTGTTTAGCATCCAGGTCTGGACCTCGATGCAAGATCCCGCTGCGTAGAAGCTCGAACGTGTAACATTCCGGATCTGCCATAGACCGCTGGTCGGACGATAGTCCGTAAAGCCAGGGTAGGTGGAGCCGGAGAGACACTTTCTTCTGCCC
>JBPPMT010000039.1:0-11147 GCA_051306195.1 Solirubrobacterales bacterium | reverse complement strand
TTGCCCCGGTATCGTGGGGCGGTTCCTTTCGGGGACATCCCTTCGGGGACGTAGCTCAGTTGGCTAGAGCACCTGCTTTGCAAGCAGGGGGTCGTGGGTTCGATTCCCATCGTCTCCACCGACAAAGCCCCTGGTAGCAGAGCTGCCGGGGGCTTTCTCGTTGCAAGATGAGGCGTGGCGTGCCAGTATCGTGCCAGTAGCAGCGGGCAAGAAGGGTCTCGTAGATGGCACAGCGGCGAGGTTTCGGGTCGGTTCGCAAGCTCCCGTCCGGTCGGTGGCAAGCGCGCTTCACCCACCCACAGACGGGCAAGATCCAGTCGGCCCAGAGCACGTTCGACACGAAGGCCGGTGCCGGCCGATGGCTCGCCACGATGGAGACCGACCTCGACCGAGGTGATGCGCTCGACCTCACCCGAGGCAAGATTGCGTTCGGGGTATACGGGAAGGCGTGGCTCGACTCGAGAGGAGATCTCCGTCCCAAGACGGTGGAGTTGTACCGATACCTGTTCCGGCAATATCTCGAGCCACCTCTCGGAATCAGGCAGATCGGCCAGATCGATTCGGAGAGCATTCGCAGTTGGTACGGCGAGGTCGGTGCTGGTTCGCAGAGTCGAGTGACGACAGCCAAGGCGTACCGGTTGCTCCGTCAGATCCTCCAGGCTGCAGTCGACGACCGAATACTTCGGTCGAATCCGTGCAATCTCAAGGGGGCCGCCGTCGAGCACAGCACGGAACGACCGATCTTGTCGATGGACGACGTTCTCGCACTTGCCGACGCCATCAAACCGCGTTACCGACTGATGGTGCTCCTCGCGAGTCTCGTCGGGCTGCGCCGCGGCGAGTGCTTGGGCTTGCGAGTGAGCGATGTCGTCGAGCGTGACGGACGATGGACTATCACGGTTGGCTCATCGATCGTGTACGTGAATGGCGTACCGCGACGCGAGCTTCCGAAGACCAACGCCGGAACGAGGCGACTCGCACTTCCATCAGCCGTCGGCAGGGAGGTCGAGCGCCACCTCGCTGAGTTCGGTCTGAGTGGCGACGACCTACTCTTCGCCGACTCGCGGACCGGAACGACACCGACGATCACCGTATGGCGGCGCGTTTGGAACAACGCACGCCGCGACGCCGGGGTCGACTGCACCTTTCACGATCTCCGTCATCACGCAGGAACCCTCACCGCGAGCGCCGGCGCCAGTATTCGCGAGTCGATGGCGAGGCTGGGCCACGCGTCACCCCGAGCGGCGCTGCGGTATCAACACGCCGCCGAACATCGCGACGTTGAGGTTGCGTCGTCGATCGATCGTCTCATCCCTGGGAGCGCCTGAACGTCAGAGTAGGAATCTGAGCCAGGATGGTGCCCGAGTGGAGTGTTGAGCAGCCCAAACGGGGTTGCATTCGACGTCGAGAGTGCCGTCTGGTGCCCGCGGTTCTTCTTTGAGCTGGGCACGCTGTGGGCACGGCTGCACCCCTTGCGGAACGCGCTCGGCCCTCCGAGAATCGAGGAGAATGCGCGGCGCTCGTTTGACGTAGCAACCTCCATGTTGGTGGATTCGCCGGTCAGAGTGCGGCGCAATGGCTCGGTTGTTGCGAGCGACCACGGAGCGGTGCCCACAGCTTTTCCCAGCGCCCCAGTCGGGCCCCTCGATCGCGGCCTCCGGGCTGAAGCCGGGCGCGACGGCACCGGGCGATGTCTGCCGTCACAAGGGGGATGCGATGGAGTTTTCCGCCCGGCCATAGCGGAGGCTTTGATGAAGGGTGAAGGCGCAGAACTTGGGGCGGACTCCGAACTCGGGCTCCCACGGGTACACGGGGACCACGATTCCGCCAGCGGTGTGCGGCAGGATGGGCCAGTGGAGTTGGTGAGATCGAAACAGCGGGTGGCCGATCATGGGGAGGTGTTCACCCCGCCCGAGTTGGTCGAAGCGATGCTCAACCTGGTCGGCGATGAGGCCGAGCGCATCGACGCGCGCTTCTTGGAACCCGCGTGTGGGTCAGGCAACTTCCTGGTGCCAGTCCTCCAGCGCAAACTCGCGACTGTGGACGCCCGCTATGGCGGGAGTGATTTCGAGAAACGTCATCACGCTCTGCTGGCCTTGATGTCGGTGTACGGCATCGAACTGCTCGCTGACAACGTGGTCGAATGCCGCGAGAACCTGGCGGGGGTGTTCGCGCGGTTGGTCGGAGCGAAATCTGACGACAATTGGAGTGCTGCAGCGTCCAACGTTCTGGACCTCAACATCGTGCATGGCGATGCATTATCCATGACGACGCGGGCGGCAACGCCCGAGCCGATCACCTTCGCGGAGTGGGCCTATCTCGGCAAGGGCAGGTATCACCGGAGGGACTTCCGCTTCGACACTATGACGCTGATGTCCTCCTTTGGCGAAGAAGGCACTCTCTTCGCGGATCTCGGCAAACACGAGATCTTCACGCCGACGAAGGATCACGGCTTGCTGTCGGTTATCGAGATCGCTCGCGGTGGTGGTGCACGTGGTTGAGCGGGTCTCGTTCAGCTTGAGAAACCGAAACCCAGACGTACTGACCTGCATCGCCAACCTCTCGAACGACGAGGTCTTCACTCCCCCGGAGTTCGCCAACCAGATGCTTGACCTGGTGGCTGTTTCGTGGGCAGAAGCGCACGAAGGCGCCAACATTTGGGCCGACTCCTCGTTGCGGTACCTCGATCCCTTCACCAAGTCGGGGGTCTTCCTCCGAGAGGTCACCTCTCGTCTGACGGATGGGCTCAAGGAGGAGATTCCTGATTTGCAGGAACGAGTCGATCACATCCTGACCAGGCAGGTCTTCGGCATCGGGATCACCCATCTCACAAGCCTGATCGCTCGTCGCAGCCTCTACTGCTCGAAGTGGGCCAACGGCGAGCACTCCATTGCGAAGTCCTTCACTGGCGACGATGGCAACATCTGGTTTGAGCCGATGGAACACACGTGGATCGGTGCGACGGACTTCATCGAGACAGCCGACGCTGATGGCAACCCCATAAGGAGGGGGACCAACGGCAGATGCCATTACTGCGGGGCAAGCCAGAGGACCCTCGACCGTGGCGAAGGCTTCGAGACCCACGCCTACGCGTTCATCCACACCGACAACATTCAGGCTCGTATCGACGAGCTGTTCGGAGACGACATGCAGTTCGACGTCATCATTGGGAACCCGCCGTACCAGTTAGACGACGGCGGCTATGGCACCAGCGCAGCGCCCATCTACAACAAGTTCGTGGAGAAGGCGCTCGACCTCGACCCGCGCTATGCAGTCTTCGTTACCCCGTCGCGGTGGTTCGCTGGGGGCAAGGGCCTCGACAAGTACCGCGAACGACTCCTCAGCGACCGTCGCATGCGCAATTTGGTCGACTACCCCAAGCTCTACGACGCCTTTCCCGGCGTGAAGATTCGCGGCGGCATCTCCTATTTTCTATGGGATCGGGACCATGACGGACCCTGCACCATTCAGACGATGTGGGAGGGGAGCCCAGTAGGAGAACCGTCCGCCCGGTACCTCGATGCCTACGACGTGCTCGTCCGCCGCAATGAGGCTGTGCCCATCCTCGAGAAGGTGCGGACAAGGCAGGAGTCGACTTTGGATCTGAGGGTGTCGAGCCGAAAACCATTCGGGTTGCCGACGAACTTCCACGGTGCGACGAGTGAGAAGGGCCTCAAGGAACCAGTCAGGCTGTTCGGATCGCAGAAGGTCTCCTGGGTCGAACGTTCCCTGATCCACGTGCACCCGGACTGGATTGACCGCTGGAAGGTGCTCATGACGGCAGTCCAGGGGACGAGCGCCGCCGTGGAAACGAAGTTTCTCAGCAAACCGATCATCGCAGGGCCGGGAACGGCCTGTTCGGAAACCTACCTCGTTGCCGGTCACTTCGAATCTGAGGCCGAGGCCAAGCGATTTGCGACGTATCTCCGTACTCGGTTCGTCCGATTCCTGGTCTCGCTACGCAAGTCGACACAGCACGCCACCCGGGACGTCTACTCCTTCGTACCTGACCTGTCACCGGACGAGGAGTGGACCGATAGCAAGCTGTACGAGCGGTACGAACTCAGCGCGGACGAGATCGCGTTCCTCGAGTCGCAAGTCGCCGAACATGACGGCGAGTTGCCCTTCGTGAACAGCGATGAGTAGGCCCGTCGAAGACCTTCTGCCCGAGAAACCGACGGCACGTCTGCGGATCTATGCCTATTCGATCGAGGACGAGGCTCACAAGGGGATGTTGAAGGTCGGGCAGACGACTCAGGGCGTGAAGTCACGAGTCGACCAGCAGCTCAAGACTGCAGCGATCAAGAATTACACGATCCACATTGACGAATCCGCCGAGCGCGAGGACGGCTCGGTCTTCTCTGACCATCAGGTGCGCGACCGGCTGAAGGCGAAGGGCTTCCGCAATCCGGAACTCGAATGGATGGAATGCACTGTCGCTGATGTGCAGACAGCCATCGCGGAGTTGCGCATCGGACAGCAGCTGACCGGCACTCATCACGAGACCTTCAGAATGCGCCCCGAGCAGGCTGAGGCCGTGCAGAGGACGCACGCCTACTTCCACTCCATCTGGAAGGAGGACATGCACGCTGTTCCGCGCTTCCTCTGGAACGCGAAGATGCGCTTCGGCAAGACCTTCGCCGCCTATCAGCTAGCGAAGAAGCTCGGTGCGACCAAGGTGTTGGTGGTGACGTTCAAGCCCGCTGTGGAGGATGCCTGGCAGCACGACTTGGAGTCGCACGCGGACTTCGACGGATGGCAGTACCTCTCCAGGGCGAGCGGCACTGACCCGACCACGGCTGACAAGAAGCGGCCGCTGGTGTATTTCGGATCGTTCCAAGACCTCCTCGGCAAGGACAAAGCCGGCAACATCAAGGCCAAGAACACCTGGCTGCATGTCACCAACTGGGATCTTGTTGTCTTCGACGAGTACCACTTCGGCGCATGGCGGGAGAACGCCAAGGAGCTCTTCGAAGGCGAGGACGAGAGCGAGGCCCAGAAGGAGCTGAAGGCCGAGTTCAACCCCGGACTAGAAGGATTCAACGAGGAACTCGACGAACTCGGCGAGAGTGAGACCGAGTTCCTTCCGATCACGACCAAGGCGTACATCTACCTCTCCGGGACCCCGTTCAAGGCACTCGCAACGGGTGAGTTCATTGAGGAGCAGATCTTCAACTGGACCTACACCGATGAGCAGCGTGCCAAGCAGAGCTGGACTGAGAAGCACCCAAGGACGAGGAACCCGTACGTCGCACTGCCCGAGATGCGGCTTCTCACGTACCAGATGCCCGACGAACTGCTGGCGATCGCAAGCCAAGGAGAGTTCGACGAGTTTGATCTGGGTGAATTCTTCTCAGCGACGGGGACCGGGACCGCCGCCGCGTTCAAGCACAAGAACGACGTCCAGAAGTGGCTCGACATCATTCGGGGCTCGTATTCAGCAACACAGGTAGACAATCTCAAGCTCGGCGCGAGGAAGCCACCGTTCCCGTATTCCGATGTGCGTCTCCTGCCATACCTCAACCACTCGTTCTGGTTCATGCCGACCGTGGCGTCGTGTCACGCGATGGCCAACCTGCTCGCCGAGAAGCAGAACATCTTCTTCCACGAGTACGAGGTGCTCGTGGTGGCAGGTCCCGGAGCGGGAGTCGGGCTGGCAGCCCTGCCGCCCGTGCGAAGCGCCATCGGCAACGGTCACGACACGAAAACCATCACGCTGTCGTGCGGAAAGCTCACGACCGGTGTGACGGTCCCGCAGTGGTCGTCGATCCTGATGCTCCGCAACCTGAACTCTCCGGAGACCTACTTCCAGGCGGCGTTCCGGGTGCAGTCGCCCTGGTCGATCAAGAACCCCAACGGCGACGACCCCAACGATGAGGCGCTCCTCAAACCGGTCTGCTTCGTTTTCGACTTTGCGCCGACCCGCGCGCTCCGCCAGATCGCCGAGTACGGAGCCAGCCTATCACCGGACGTGCCAAACCCGGAAGACGCCGTCAAAGAGTTGGTGAGCTTCCTGCCCGTCCTCGCCTACGACGGCTCTCACATGACACAGGTCGATGCCGGCGCCATCCTCGATATCGCCATGGCCGGGACCTCGGCCACGCTGCTCGCTCGCAAGTGGGAATCGGCGCTCCTGGTCAATGTCGACAACGACACGCTGAAGAGGATCCTTGCCAACCCGAAGGCCATCGAAGCCGTCATGAGGATCGAAGGCTTCCGCGCCCTCGGAAGCGACATCTTCGAGACCGTCATCAACAAGAGCGAGAAGGTCAAGGCGACGAAGAAGCAGAAGGGCGAGGACATCACTCCGAAGGAGAAGAAGGAACTCTCCGAGGAGGAGAAGGAATACAAGTCCAAACGCAAGCAGATCCAGGAGAAGCTGATCAAGTTCGCCACCCGCATCCCTGCCTTCATGTACCTCACGGACTATCGCGAGAACACCCTGAAGGACGTCATCACCAAGCTGGAGCCAGATCTGTTCAAGGCGGTCACCGGGTTGACCGTCGACGACTTCAATCTGCTCGTATCGCTCAACGTCTTCAACAGCGCACACATGAACCAGGCCGTGTTCGCGTTCCGGCGGTACGAAGACTCCTCGTTGTCCTACACCGGCATCGAGAGCCACGAGGGGCTGCATCACTTCGGCCTGTACGACACTGTGGTTGCGCGCGAGTCATAGCACCGCTCCGGTTACGCCGCCGGCTGTCCGTACTACTCTCGCCAGGACAATGGCGGCCTGGATATTTCAAGCGAATCCAAAGGCGTACGACATCGACGCCGCTGTGGCGGAGCTGTCGGAGATTTGGTGGCGAGCTCCGCAACACACGGCTGAGCTGCGGCCGGGTGATCCGGTCGCGATCTGGAAGGCGGGCAAGGACGCCGGGGTGGTCGCGGTTGGCCGCATCGCATCCGAGCCGCGGGTCGTACCGATGTCGCCGGAAGAGCAGCGCTTCATCGCGAATGAGTCGGAGGATGACGACGACTCAACCCGCGTCTTGATTCGGCTGGTGCGATGCGCGCCGGTGAGCAAAGACATCGTTGCGGGCCTGCCTGAGCTGGCGGAACACCAGGTGATCCGAGCGCCGATGGGAACCGTCTTCTCGCTCGATGACCTTCAGTGGTCGGCACTGGCTCGGCTTCTGCCCGAACCGCCCGCAGCCGATGAGACCGATCTCGCGGCCGTGCCCGAACCCTTCTCATGGGCGCAGCGAAGCAAGAGCGTCCATCCGCTCCCGGGCGGGTATGACGGATACCTCAACGCACTTCGAGCTTTGCTGGACGCGTTGGTCGATCAGAGGCCAGCGGTGAACGACTTTGCTCAGGTCGTCAAGGAGCTCTTCTCGGTCACGGATAACCGTGCCAATCTGATGACGTCGTTTCTGAAGAAGATCACTGTTGTCGTCGAGAACGGCGGTGTCGCTGCTCCGAGTGACTGGGCTAGCGCTTGGCGCGATTCGGGGCGTGATGAGATCATCGTGGGCCTCCTCCACTCGAGGGTGCGGTTTGTTGGCGAGATGCTGGCCCAGACCCGCCAGCCGCGGACCGTCTCTCAACTCCTCGAGATCGCGAACGTGCTCTACGAGATGTCGTGGAACACCCAGGCCCAGATCGCTCGTCGTCGCGGTTGGCTGCAGTCGGCGGGCTATCTCAGAGTCGACGAGAACCAACGACTTTCGATCACGCCCGCCGGAGAGGCGTTCCTCTCGCTGATCTCCATCGAGCCTCCCGTCCTTAATCGTGGGGCACCGGTCGTCACGCCGTCCGAAACCGATCAGCAGTTGCCACCGCCAGTCGTCACCGCTCCGTCGTCGTCGCCGAGCGACGAGCCCAAGGACCTGATCGGTGAGCTCGGTGATTCCTCCACCGACAGCTCGAACCCGAATCGCTTCGAGCAGGCAGTTACGACTGCGTTCGCGTACCTCGGATTCGAGGCTGCGTGGCTTGGCGGAGCCGGCAAGACCGACGTGATGCTCGACGCCCAGCTCGCCGGTGACGAGAGCTATCGCGTGATCGTCGACTGCAAGACCTCCGCCAGCGGATCGGTTTCCGACCAGCAGATCGACTGGATAACCCTGAAAGAGCATCGAGCGAAGCACAATGCCGACTACGTCGCTGTCGTTGCACCGAACCCATCCGGCACACGGCTGTTCGAACGAGCGGCCGACAACGGTGTGACGATCATTTCGGCGGATCAGCTCGCGGAGCTCTGCCGCCAACACGCTGCCGCACCGCTCGGGTTCATCAGCTACCGGAAGGTCTTCGAGTGCGATGGCGTGCTCGATGCCGAAGTCATCTCGGAAGACGCCGAGGAGTGGCTGCGAGTTGCCACGTTGGCCCGCAAGGTCCTCGAGATCGCTCGTGACCAGGCACCGAAGTTCGGTCGGCTGACTGCGCGAGATCTCTACCTCATCATGGCGAGCAGCAGCGAGGACGAAGCGATCACCGTCGACGACGTCCACTCCGTTCTGCTCGCGATGTCCAACCCGTTGATGGGCCTGGTGGATGGCGATTCAACCGGGGGCTACGTAGTGACCGCCTCACCCGGGGTCGTCGAACGACGACTCAGGAGCCTTGGGGCGAGCCTCGGCCAGGGATGATGAGCGACGGTTCGTCCCGCACCCGAACGAACACGGAATGCGTGTTCACCGGGCGCTTAACTGGCAGTCGAAGCACGACGAGTCCGTAGGTCGTCATGGACGGACGCGCGATAGTGGTCGACGTGACCGACGCCCCACTCAGCAAGCTGACCGTTGTCGATCCGCGAACTGTTTGGCCGCACGAGGCCCATGACTTCACGCCGTGGCTCTTGGCTCACGCGGATCACCTCGCAGACGTCCTGGGCATCGAACTTGAACTGACAGCGAACGAGCATCCGGTCGGCGGCTTCTCACTGGACCTCATCGGCCAGGACCTCACGAACGACTGCACGTTGATCGTGGAGAATCAGTTGGCGACAACCGACCATTCACATCTGGGGCAGCTCATCACCTATGCAGCTGGCACCGATGCGGCAACGGTGGTGTGGATGGCAACGCAGTTCCGCGAGGAACACCGGCAGGCGCTCGACTTCTTGAACGAGATCGCCGGTGATGACGCTCGGTTCTTCGGGATCGAGATCAACGTTGTTCGGATCGACGACTCGGCACCGGCGCCTCTGTTTCGCCTCGCAGCCGAGCCGAACGACTGGCACGCGCAGTTCGCCTCAGCCACCAAAGCCGCTCAGCGCACCGGTGGCAAGGGCCCGCTGTACCTGCAGTTCTGGCATGCCTTTCTTAAAGAAGCAGCTGCGAGGCCAGCGCCCTGGTACCGGCCGCGCAAGCCCCAACCGTCGAACTGGCTCGACTTGCTTTACATCAAGACAGGCGTCCGACTCTCGGTGAGCTTCGGGCAGGGCGGGAGCCTGCGATCGGAGCTCTACATCGACACGGGCGACGCCGAAGAGAATCTCGCGCTGTTCAGCGCGCTCAGGACGCGCGGCACAGAGATCGAGGCGGCGTTCGGAGAGCCACTGGACTGGCAAGAACTCCCGAAGCGTCGTGCATGCCGGATCGCCTGGCACGGAGTCGGCGAAGTCACGAACGAGAAGCAGCACGCTGCATACATCGATGACCTCATCGAACACACCACGCGGTTGCACGCAGCGATCCCGGTCGGCCTCGTAACCGAACTCACGAGCGAGCTCAATGAATCCTCGACGGCGGAAGCCACGGCTGTGTCGTCTCTCATCGCGGCTCCGGAGCCACCCTTCCAGACCTGACTCAAGAAATGGCGAGCGACCGGTCGATGCTCAGCTAGTTTTTCCCCAATGAGGGGCGCGACGGCAGGGAGTGGTCTCGTCGACATGCGTCAATCTGGCATCGACTTCGTGGCAGCTCGTCGGCAGGTTGAAGCGCTGAGCGAGGTGCCGGCGACAGTCAGGGCGCGCGCGTTCTCGATCTATGTCGGACTTTTCGAGTTCGCTGACGACGAAGGATCGGTGCAGGCACTGGCTGCGGACTTCATGCCGAGGTTCGAGATCAATCGGGGCTCGTGGTCGACGTATCGGCGTGTGCTCGAAGCGGCGTCGTTGATCAGTATCGAGCGGACCGATGACGATGGGCGCGCACGACCGGTGAAGCTGCTGCCGCCGAGCTGAAGGATCGGGCGGAACTTCTGTAACGGTTCAGCGGTTCGTGGGGCCTTCGGTAGGGGTGGACGCATCGACCTACTTTGCTCGTGGAGCCCTTGCACAACGCGTACGTTCGTTGTACGTTTCTTTGGGTGACGCTGCGTGGCCGGTGGCCTACGCAGGGTCCGGGGTCGTCGGGGCGGCATCGAGTTCGGGTCTTGCGGGAGACGTAGTGACTGTCCTGCGCACGGACATGGTCCGACAGGTGTCGGGTTCAGGATCGCTTCCCTCGTCGTGGTGGTCGTTCTGGGAATCGAGCCGTCTCACTCCTCGTCGATTGCTAGCCGGGTCGGGCGTTCATTCAGAGGCGTTCGAGATGAGTCGCTCCCGGTCGATGCTCCATCTGGCGACGTGTGAGCGGATGATGGGTCGGCCTGGCGCAGTCTGCTCGCTCTCGAGCGTTCCTACTGCGCAAGGCGCATTTGCTTCCGCCTTCGTCTTGGCCGGGCTTGTCTTCGTGCCTGGCTTGATGCTCGTCGAGATCGCCGGCGCGGGCGGCAATCTGTTCGCTCGCCTGGCGCTGCTCACGGTCGTCTTGGCAATGGTGGGGGCGGGGATCGCATCGTGCGTACGGCGGATACTCGATGCGAATCGGTGGGGTGGAGTCGGGGCACGGTCGATCGTCGTAGCAAATGTCGCAGTCTCCGAGCGCGGTGTCGGCCTCGGCCAAACCCTCCTGACTGAGATCGCGCGGTTCGCCGACGACCACGGTCGCACGCTTGTGCTCACGGTACGGACGGCCAACGTGGCGGCGACTCGTCTGTATCGGTCGGTTGGTTTCACCGATGAGCCATCGGTCAAGGTCCGCTCCGGTCAGATCGCGATGATTCGTCGGAACCCGTCTGCGGTTCGAAGTGCTCGGCCGTGGGATGAGCACCTCTCCGCAGCGCTCGTCGCCGGGTGTGCGATGTCGGTCGTGGCTGTGCTGGTCGGCGCAACGACCGTCTCGGGGCCGACGAGGATCGCCGTGGCCACCGGG
>JBPPMT010000140.1:0-23461 GCA_051306195.1 Solirubrobacterales bacterium | reverse complement strand
CCCGCTCGTCCGTGAGATGGCCTCCACCGGTGCCCGTGTTCGGGTGCCGGTGGCGGTGGCGTGCCGGGTACTTGGGTTCTCGACCCAGGGGTATTACAAGTGGCTGAAAGTTCCGGTCTCGAGACGTGACTTGGAAGATGCCCGGGTGATCAACAAGTTGGTTGAGATCAATGAGGACGACCCCACCCTGGGTTACAGGTTCCTCACCGACGAGCTCGAACACGAAGGGATCGTCTGCTCGGAGAACCGGGTTCACCGGCTTTGCCGGATCGGCGGTATTCAGGCCTCCCACGCGAAGAAGAAGGGCAAGGCCGGCAGGCCTGGACTGCCGGTTCATGACGATCTTCTCGCCACCGTTGATCACCACGGCCGGATCCGGCACCACTTCAAAGCGAAAGCCCCGAACCAGGTCTGGCTTACCGACATCACCGAACATCACACCCGCGAAGGCAAGCTCTATCTCTGCGCGGTCAAGGACGTCTTTTCCAACCGGATCGTTGGCCACTCGATTGATAGTCGCATGAGGTCATCTCTGGCGGTCTCTGCGATTCGCAACGCGATCGCCCTTCGCGGCCCGGAACAGACGATCTGCCACTCCGACCGTGGCAGCCAGTTCCGCTCCCGGAAGGTCGCCCGACTGCTCAAGACAAATGGTCTCCAGGGCTCGATGGGCCGGGTTGGTTCCGCCGGAGACAACGCCTCAATGGAGTCCTTCTACAGCCTGCTCCAAAAGAACGTTCTCAGTACCCGGACCTGGGACACACGGGAAGATCTTCGCCACGCGATCGTCCACTGGATCGAAGCGAAATACAACCGCAGGCGCCGCCAACGGGCCCTCGGGAAACTCACCCCGGTCGAGTTTGAAATGATCAATCAGCCCGCAGCTGCGGGCTGAAACACACTAAACCCCGAGTGACAACCTAACTCGAGGCAGACCCAAGCTCTATCGGACCAAGTGAAAGAACGACGGTGGCGACAAGCAATGCAAGAACGAGAGGCGAGCGTGAGTCAGTTCGGACGAGCAACATGCAGATCTCCATTTCTGTGGCTCCCGAACCACGTTTCTTACTTTCTCAGTCGTATCCGGGTTGACGGTTCCTGTCAAGGGTGGGCTCGCCCTTCACGCACCTCGGCACATCAGACTCCTGGCAATTGCAGGGTGTTGAGGCACTTGGATCGAGCTATTCATCGCCTGAACACAAACCAGAAATGCTTTGCTGTGTCTATTGAGCGAAGCGCATTGGAAACCGCTCGGAGTTTCGCCAACCGTCAAGCCAGATCCAAAGTGCGCCCGTCTGAATGACCTGCTGCGTCGCCAGCATCGGTCCGTACGGATGCCAAACATGCCGACGGTCGAGTTCCAGGTTGATTTCGATCGGCTCTGATTCGAGGGTCAAGGCGAGCGATCTTATCCCGCGAGACTCAGCGCTCGTAGTACCTCTCGCCTGTGTCCCGGAGCAACTAGGACGATCAGTTCCATGGTCAGCATGGTGGAAATGGCGTTCACCGTCGATCCACCCGGCGCCAAGGCCGGAAATGTCACTTTCGAGATGACGAACGACGGCACCGTGCCCCACGAGTTGGTCGTTATCAAGACCGAAAAGAAAGCCGGAGACCGCAGGTGGTCACCTGCGGGTGATACCCCCCAGGGGTAAGTGTTATATTCATAAGATGTCAAAGAACGTGAAGATTGCTTTGGTCGGGGCAGCAGCCCTGATCGGTTTGGCCCTCCTGTTCATCCTGTCCATGGGCAACGAAGAGGACTCTTCCGGAGTAAACGTCGACAGCGCTTTCGTGTCCCAGATGATCCCCCACCACGAGAGCGCCATCGAAATGGCCCGGATTGCCAAAGTGAAAGCAGAGCATCCCAAGATCGTCGAACTGGCGAACAACATCGTGGACTCCCAGAGCTCGGAAATCGAAGCCATGAGGGAAATGGGCGACCGCCTCCCCGCAGACACGATGCATGACCAGGGTTCCGGCGGACTGGGGATGGACGACCACATGATGGGAATAGATGGAGACTTGTCAGAGTTGAAATCCGCCAAACCCTTCGACCGTGAGTTCATCGATCAGATGATTCCCCACCATCAGGGAGCGATTCGCATGGCGGCGATGGAACTCCGGGGTGGAGAGGATCAGGAAGTAAGGGATCTGGCTACGGCGATCATCGACGCTCAAGCCGCGGAGATCGAGCAGATGAATGACTGGAGAGAGAAGTGGTACGGATCTCCTTCTCCGTCAGGCGGGGTCCCAAGTACCGACGGCATGATGGATCCGGACGAGATGATGGACTCTGACGACGGAATGCACGGCATGGACCACTAGCCGTGCGGATGACTTCGGCCTGGCCTTCTAGAGGCCGGAGGGGTGACGCGCGACGAAAGCTGACGGGTCCTGGAACGAAACTGTGTCGGTTGACCAGCTCGGACCCGAGCCACCGGTACCAGAGGTGTCCCAACGGAGGCCGGCGATAACGGCGTAAACATGGCCGGAATTGCCAAAGACGCTGATCCAGTTGCCTTCTCCGGGCTCGCCCCAGGTCGTGAGACCCGTCGAATCGAGCGGGGATGAGATCAGGCCGCCTCCGTGGAGGGCGTAGCTGACTGCGCCGGAGCAGTCGTAACCGGAAGATTCGAAGGATCCGTGGCCGCCGCCCCAGACGTACGGCATGTCGGCAATCGCGTTGGCCGCGGCGATGACGTCCTTGACCGCCTGCGGGGCTCCGGAAGGAGCGGCCGCGAGGCCGTCTGAGCCGAGCACGGCCGTCTGGCCGGGGACCGGTGCGGGCTGCTGGCCGGCTGAACTGCTGGCCGGGTCCATGCTGAGGTCGGGCAGGTTGCCTTCGATGTCGCCAGCCTGTTCCTGAAGGGCTGCGATGCGATCGGATCGCGCGTCGCTGTTCGCCTGGATCGAAGCTCGCTGCGCGGCGACTGCGTCACGCGCAGCGACGGCCTGCTTGGTCTCTTCGGCGATCTCGTCACGCGCGGCCTGGAGCTGCTTCTCCTGCTTGCGCATACGGGTGACGATCGCCGTGATCTCGTTTCGAAGTCCGGTGACACGATCGATAACCGCTTCGTCGCGGTCCTGGATGGCCTCGGCGTAGTCGCTGCGCGAGATCATCTCGGAGAAGCTCGAAGACCCGAGCACCATGTCGGCGATGTCCGGGGTGCCGGCCATGTAAAGCGCGACCATCTGCTTGCGCAGGACGTCGAGGGCGCGCTGGAGGCGGGCCTTGACTTCAGCGAGGTGCGCACGTTCCTTCTTCAGTTCGGCTTCGACCACATCCAGCTTCTCCTGCTTGGCGGCCAGCTCGGCCTGGAGGGTCGAGGCGGTTGCCTCGAGACCCGAAAGCTCACCGAGGAGACTGTCGATCTCGCGGTTGTCGGCGGCAACCTGAGCCTTCAGCCCATCAACCGTGCCGGCGATGTCATCAAGCTTGTTGCGGGCCTGGTCGTAGCGCTCCTGCGGCGTCACGGCGTCGGCCTTCCCGCTCTGGAAGGCGACAAAAGAGATGGCGAGCGTGGCCAGCAGAGCGCTCGCAACGGTCAATGCGCGACCGCGGCCGCTCTGAATTGTGGAGAAATGGTTAGTCATCGGGGACATCTACCGTTGGCAGACGAAAGGACACCGTAGCGAGCCGGTCTTGCCGGTCAGCCCGTTTCCCGGTTGTTGGGAAAGTCCATGCAGATGGAGGAAAAAAGCGATTCAGACAGACGGCACGAGACTCATTGATTCAGCGACGAGTTCGTAGGACCGAAGCCGGTCTGCCGGGTCGAAGACCATCGTCGAAATCATGAGTTCATCCGCTCCAGTACTGGCTGCGAGCTCGTTCAGCTGCGTACTGACGGTATCCGGAGAGCCGAAGATATGGCCTTTTGCGATCGAGGATATGACTGACTCCTCATCCGGGGTGAAATCATGCGCCGCAGCTTCTTCCGGCGAAGGGAAACGTCCGGGCCTGCCCTGGCGCAGCCTGGAAAACGCGAGTCGGGAAGGTCCGGCCAGCCAGCGGGCCTGTTCGTCGGTCTCGGCGCAGATCACGCCGACCGCGACCATCACTTTCGGCTCCTCCAGGTACTCGGAAGGCGTGAACCGGTTCCGGTAGAGCTCAACCGCCGGCAGGGTGTTCTGGGCGCTGAAGTGGTGGGCGAACGAGTACGGCATACCCATCAGGCCTGCTACCTGGGCGGTGTAACCGCTCGACCCGAGCAGCCAGATCTCCGGCTGATTGCCTTGACCGGGCACGGCCGTGATGTTCGAGTAGGGATGGCCTGCTGCCCATTCGCCGGAGAAGAATCCGAGCAGCTCACCGAGCTGCTTCGGCAGGTCTTCGTCGGTCAGCGGGTCCATCGAGCGGCGAAGCGCGGCGGCGGTCATCTGGTCGGTTCCGGGAGCGCGTCCGATGCCGAGGTCGATCCGGCCGGGGTGCAGAGCGTCCAGGGTGCCGAACTGCTCGGCGATGACCAGCGGCTGGTGATTCGGCAGCATCACGCCGCCGGATCCAACCCGGATCGTCTCCGAGCTGGCGGCCAGGTGAGCGACTACGACAGCCGGGGCCGAGCTGGCGATCCCGGGCATGTTGTGGTGCTCGGCCACCCAGTGACGGGTATATCCGAGCTTTTCCACCCTCTGGACCAGTTCGGTCGAAGCGGCCAGCGCGTCGGCCGGGGTCTTGCCTTCGACCACAGGGACGAGGTCGAGCACGGAGAGCTTCATCCCACCTGCTCTTCCATCAGGACGTTCTCGGCCTTCTTGCCTTCGGGGGTGTAATCGATCTTCAGCTTTTCATCCGGCCCGGGGTCGGCTCGCCAGCTCCACCAGCTCATGCCTTTGAACCAGGTCTTGTCGGCGAACGCCTTGAAGGCCGCGCGGTAAGCGACGGCCTGGGCCTTCTGGTCGGGCGGATCGCCCTCGCGAACCTCGTAGGGATGCGCCGCTGCACCGGCTTGTGAGGGGTAGCCGATCTCGGTGAACATGAGCGGCTTGCCCCACTTGGTGCTGGTGGCTTCAAGGCTGGAGATCGGGGACTGCCAGGCGTTGACCAGGTCAGCTTCGGTCGGAACCTGTCCTTCGCTCGCCAGCGGGTAGTACGCATCTACGCCGATGATGTCGAGGGAATCCCAGAACTGGACCTGGTCAACCTCGTCCCAGTTGGCGGCGTACGTCAGCTGGCCACCGAACTTGCTCCGGACCAGCTCGATTGCTTTCTTCCACGGGTCGGTGTCACCGGAAATCGACTTGAGCTCGGTTCCTACGACGAACATTTCGGCACCGTTGTTGGCGGCGAGTCCGGCGTAGTGGCCGATGAAGTTCCCGTACGACTCGAACCACTTGGTCCGGTCGGCCGGCTGGATGTCCCCGCGGAAGGTGTCATCGATCACGTCGACATGCGGCTTGAGGATTACCTTGAGGCCGGCCTCCTTGGCCCAGGCGATGACTCGGCCGAGGCTCTCGTCGGACGGCGTCTTCTTCCGGTTCGGCTTGATCCGGTTCGCGGTGGTGCTCCTCACGTACCAGGTGGGAATGATCGTCACCGACGTACTGCCGATGTTCTTCAGGAGCTGGAGGTCCTCCCGGGCATCGATCGTTCCGTATCCACGTCGTGTGTAAGCCGTCAGGTTGAGCCCTTCGAAGCGGTCGCCCGCCGCGACACCGGAAGTAACGGTGCCGGTGGGTCCGGTCAGCGTGGTTCCCCCGGTCGCGCCGGTCGTATCGCCCGACGGTGTGGTTCCAGCCCAGGGCACGCTTGCCTCCTCGGTCGGCTGCGGTGCGGGTTCATCTTTCGAATTGCCCAGCGCGTAGCCAATGACTCCCACGCCGGCGACTGCGGCGATCGCGATGATGACGATAAGAACTTTTCTCACCGCCGCAGTTTAGCCCCGGTGCCTGCTCGGGTCACCCCGGATCGAGAAACGGCCACGCAATTGCGTGGCCGTTCCAGAAATACCGATGAGACAGATTCAGCCGATGATCTTGGCTTTCATCTTGTTGTACTCGTCTTCGGTGATGCCGCCGCTCTGCTTGAGCTGATCGAGCTTGTGGAGCTCGTCAACCGGCGAGGTAGCAGCGGTTTCACGGACGTAATCATCGAAATGCTTCTTCTGTTCCTGCTGGTCCTTGATCGCGCGTTCACGCATTCCTGAACCACGGAAGATCAAGTAGGCCAGGGCCGTAATTGGCGGGATGATGAACAGGAAGAGGATCCAGATGGCCTTGACTACGCCACCCATCTCGTGGTCACGGAAGATGTCCATGATGATCGAGATGACAACCCAGATCCAGATCACAAAGAAGAAAATCGCGAGCGTGGTGAGTAGTGCGTCACCAAGATCGTAAGTCGCTAGCAGCACTGGCAATTCCTTTCAATGAATTTCAAGGGAGCAGGCTGAACTACCCGACACCCCCATTGCGGGCAAGCCTACTCTCATTGACGATCCATCAATAGGACGGACCGGACCCGTCTGAGAAGCTGTGGTTGTGCGTGAAGTTCGAGCTACCAGATACGTAACCGCGCTGCGCGAGGGCGGCTCCCTGCCCGGACTGGTCGAGGCGGACGACGACGGCCTATACGTGGTCAAGTTCAGCGGCGCCGGACAGGGCCCCGGGGCGCTGGTGGCGGAAGTGGTCGCCGGTGAGATCGGCCGTGCGATCGGCCTCGCGGTGCCGGAACTGGTGATGGTCCAGGTCTCGCCCGAACTCGGTCACGCCGAGCCTGATCCCGAGATCCAGGAACTGATCGAAGCCAGCCCCGGGCTCAACCTCGGCATGGACTTCCTCCCCGGAGCACTGCCGTTCACCCTCCCGCCCGAGACCTTCGATCCTGCGCTGGCAGCCGACATCGTCTGGTTCGATGCGCTGGTGACCAACATCGACCGCACCCCCAGGAACCCGAACCTCCTCACCTGGCACCGGAAGACCTGGCTGATCGACCACGGCGCCGCCTTCTTCCGCCAGCACGGCGACAAGCCCCTGGCCGAGACCGCCCTCGAGCCGACCCCGATGCTTACGGAGCACGTGCTGCTGCCAGCCGCCGGATCGCTGACTGAAGCCGGCGAGCGACTCACGCAAAAGGCGAGAGCGGCGATCGAAGACTCGGTCAACGCGGTTCCGGACGAGTGGCTCGGCGGGAAGCCGGCTCTCCCCCGCGCCGAATTCATCGGATTCCTGAACCGTCGCCTCGACGGTCAGCGGCAGTTCATCGAGGAGCTCGAAGATGGGCGCTGAGACAAAACCCTTCGCTTACGCCCTGCTGCGCGTGATCCCCTGCGTGGAGCGCGGCGAGAGCCTGAACGCCGGTGTGGTCCTCTTCTGCCGCCAGCTCGACTTCCTCGAGTTGAGGATTCACCTTGATCCGGAGAAGCTCACCTCGATCGCCCCGGATGCCGACCGTGACGCGATCGGCCAGAGGCTCGAAGAGATCAGGCGGGTAATCGAGGGTGACCCTGCCGGCGGATCGCTCTCCCGGATGGATCCTTCAGACCGGTTCGGCTGGCTGGTCGCACCGTCCTCAACCGTGATCCAGGCCTCGGAGTCCCACACCGGGCTGACCAACGATCCGGCGGCAGAACTCGACCGGCTGTACAGCTCGCTGGTTCTCTGAGTCAGGTCAGCAGAGCAGGCAGGTCCGCGATCGAGTCGATCACCGCGGTTGGCTCGATCTCCGATTCACTGAACTTCTCTTCCGTGAACTTTCCGGTCCGGACCAGGATTGAGGCGATGCCGTCTCCCAGCCCGCCGCCGACGTCGCCTTCGATGTCGTCTCCGACCATCACCGCATCAGATGCTTCTGCTCCGGCGTCAGCCAGAGCCATCTCGAAGAACTCCTTCGACGGTTTGCCGACGATGATCGCTTCAACCCCGCTGGCGTACTCGAGTGCCGCAGCGTAGGCGCCGACATCGAGCACGAGATCGTCGTCTGCCCGGCGCCAGTATCGGTTGTGCTGGAGGGCGATCAGATCGGCCCCGTTCATGAGCTGGCGGAAGGCGAAGTTCAGTGTGTCGGAGTTGAACATCGATCCGAGGTCGCCGAGGACGATCGCGTCGGCCTGTTCATCGGTGCCGATCACGTCGATTTCCTCGAGGTCCTCACGCAGTGACTTGGCGACCATCAGGTTCACCTTCCCGTACCCCTTGGCGCGGCAATAACGGACTGCCATCGCGGCCGGAGTCAGAACCTCGTGCGGCTCGATGTCGAATCCGAACCCCTTGACCCGGTCGATCACCGTCTGGCGGGAAACCGAGCTGGTATTGGTGACCAGCCGGATCGCTCCGACCTCGGACCGCAGCGCCTTCAGCGCTTCAACGGCACCGGGGATCGGCTCGCCGCCGACGTAAAGGACGCCGTCGATGTCGAGCAGCAATGCCCCGGGATTCTTCGGTGAAAACGCCATGGGTTCAATCTAGACCCAGTACCCGCTTTCGTCCATGTACGAACGGACAAAATCAGGCGTGATCGACGTAAAGGCTCTGGCTGGCCGAGCCGAAGCGACCGTTCGCATCGTGTAGTTCGGTCACGGTCATTCCGGATCCGATCCGGTCGACGTCGGTCCGCGAGACGAGGCCGATCCACTCTCCGACAGGCTCGCGAAGGAGGGAGACATTGAGGTCGCAATTGACGAAGAGATACTCACCGAACGGGACCGGATGGGCGAGTCCGTTGCCGAAGTCGGCCGCCGAGGCCGCCCGCTGGGCCGGTGTGACCGTTTCTCCGGGGACAACCAGGCAGTCGAGGTGGAACCAGGCGGTACCCGTGTGGTTGACCGATTCGGGCCCGCCTTCGAGCACCTTCACCGTGTTTGCGGTGCGGTGGAAGGCGATCTCCTCGCCCGGGAACCAGAGTCCCCTCTGGACATCGGACGCCGATTCGACCGGCGCCAGAGTCGGTTCGATCGGCTCGACCGAATCGGGCAGGTCGACCTCGGTCCTGCGGATCAGGATCGCCCTTCCTTCGATCGCTACCCGGCCGTTTGAAGTGAGCCTGATCGCAACCACCTTCTGGCGACTGCCGGGCTTCACGACCTCAGACTCGATCTCGATCTCGCCGAGCATCACCGGGCCGTAGAAGGTGCTCGACAGGGAGAGCAGGCGCAACTGACCTTCCTCTGAATGGGTCTCGGCTTCCCTGACGATCAGGGCCGCCGGCGCTCCACCGTGAGCTGCGTCGGCCTGCCAGGGACCGCGGGCCATGCCGGTCAACTCGTAAGACGTGCCGCCCTTCGGAATGGCCAGAGCTGCCGAAGTGATCTCTTCTCCGGGGTCACTCAAGGTTCTGCCTCAGTCGGACATCTGACCGAGGACCAGCAACCCGATCCCTGCCGCTGCCGCCGAACTGGCGAGAATGGAGGTGATGATCACGCCCTTATTCTCGAGGTCATTGCGACTGATGAGGGTGGCGGTCACATCGCCGATGTCGGCAAGGGCCGCGATGGCGAGCCAGACATCGGCCTCGTCACGGAGTGCCCCCTCGATCGTGCCGGCGCCGATCGCGATGTCACGTCCGGCGAGGGCCCGGAAGATCACCTTGTTCTCCGGCTTGTCCGCGCTGGCGCCGATCCAGGTGCGGCCGACTTTCGCCGGATAGGCCCCGGCGACCATGCCGAAAGCAACTCGCGAGGCACCGTAACCAACGTTCAAAGCGCGCTTGAGGTTCATGCCGGGACCGTAGCGGTTCGAAGGTCTCGGGTTTCTGCCTGGCGACAGATAAAGTCGCCCCATGCCTACCGCCGAGAAGATCACCCTTCATGTCCTGCCCCCTTCGCATCCCTGCATGACCGCGCGAGCCGCGCTCGAGATCAAGGGACTGTCTTACGAAGCCGTGGATCTAGACATGGGCAAACATGCCAATCAGGTCGAGGAGCTCTACGGAGAAGGCCGACGCACGGTGCCGGGCATGATGATCGACGGCGAACCCGTCCATGGCTCGACCGCGATCCTCGAACGGCTCGACGAGCTCGTGCCCGAGAACCCGCTCTATCCGGAAGCGATCGCCGACGAAGTCCGTGCCGCGGAGATTTGGGCCGACGGCCACTTCCAGGACCTGGGCCGACGCCTGCCGTGGGGTGCTCTCTACTTCCGGCCGGAAGCGATGGGCAGCTTCGGCGGGGCCGGCCCGCTCGACCCGGCCGGGGTCGACTTCGCGATGAAGTTCATCCATTCAACCTGGAAGTTCCACGGGATCACCGCGCAACTCCTCGCCGAGGACCTGGCCGGTTTGCCGGAGATCGTCGATACGATCAACGGCTTCGCCGAGCAGGGGCTGATCGACGGTGAATCGCCGACCGCGGCCGACCTTCAGATCGCTTCGACGGTCAGGGTCCTGTTGACCGTCGGTGACCTCCACCCCGTCTTCGAAGGAACCGCCGGCGAGCGCATCGCCCGCCGGTACTTCCCCGATTACAACGGCCTGGTCCCGGTCGGCGCATACCCCGCCGGCTGGATCTAGGCACCCGCCCAGGGCATTGCCCCTGTACCTGCCTGAAGCGGATTTGCAACCTGCTTCGACCGTATCGGGGCAAGTCTGGCGGATACGTTCGGGCCTTCAAAGAACGATGTGCGTGTGCCCTGCGACAGGTTTACCTCGGTGGCGGGCGGGGTTGGTGGCAGGGTCGGGTCGGTGTTCGGACCGGAGTGATGGGCCCACGAACCACTGACTCCATATTCATGGTCATCGCCCGAGCAGAGGAAGGAGCTGTCGGCGGGGGGACCGGCACTGTCGCTGTAAAACGAAGACACCGTGTGCCCCGGGATATCGGTTTTCACCCGACCGGTTGAGATCACGGTCCCCTGTGGCCCCGAGACCTCGTCCCAAACGAGCGCACCTGGCACCACCTCGTCCGGCAGCCCGTCAATCGTGACCCCGTCCGGGTTCAGTGAATTGCGGTAGGACATTCCGATGGCGCCGGCCGAATAGTCGGTGGCGGAGATCACCGAACCCAGGGGGCTTGCGTGTACCCGGGAATAAGAGGTCACGTCCTGCCGCCGGTCGTAGAAGGCATGGTCGCGCTGGGTATAGGTGCCGCTGTTGGCGCCGATGAACGAACGGATTGCCCGAACCGGACCATCGATGTTGGCGATGAACCCGCCGCCGCCGCGAGAGAAGGTCAGCTCATTCCGGAAACAGCCTTTGGTCCCGACCGCGAGCTTCTCCCCGTCGAGGATGTCGGTTCCATCGGCACTCCCCGCCTTGACCCGCAGCGTGTCGGCCATCCACCGGGCCGGAAGTCTCTGTGAGTAGTAATCGGTCGTTACTTTCGTCGCCTCGGGATTCCCCGGGGGGCCAGCGGCATCATTGCTGATCGTGACGAAGTCGTAGCTGAGGAAGTAGTCGTCCCCGGCGAGCAAGCGGAAGTCGTAGTCGACGTAGTCACGGCCGGCCGCCGGGTCGAGTGCGGACTTCGAAACGAACAGGTAGACGAAGGCGCGCCTGCCCGGGCGAAGCGGGTCCGTGATCCTGACCTGCGTGCGGCTCTTGTTGACAACCCCGGAAGGTGCCTTGACCCCCGCGGCCGACTTGCCCGAATCCCTCGCCATCGTCACGATCTCGTCGTTGACATCGACCTTCGGATTGTGATCGGGTCCCGCATAGGTGCCCGGGTCGGCGTAAGCGAGATTTCGAAACGGCCCGAAGCCACCGGAGCCCCCACGGACCTCCAGATAGTCGACGGTCTTTCTCTCATCTACCTGTACCGGGACCTGCTTCCACTCACCCCTCCACCTGAATGCGACTACCTGCCCCGGCAGGGAACGAGTGAGCTTTGGAGTCTGCTTGCCGGTCAGGATCACCGGGTCGGGTCCCCGGTAGGGAAGCGCCGACGCTGCGGATGCGATGCCGCCGCCGGCAACCAGGGCGAAGGCCACCAGGGTGCCCGCAACCAGGGCCTTCATCTCAGCGGCCGAACGGAATGGTGAGCATCACTCTGGCCGATCGGGCCTTGCTCCTGCTTGCCTTGGCGCGGAACTTCAGTTGGACCTTCTTGCCTTTGGCGGCACGACGTGCGGTCGCGCGAAACTTGAACCTGCCGGCCCTACCGGCCTTCAGTCTCTTCATCGTCTTGCAGTTGCTGGACCGGACCAGCTTGTCCTTGACGACCGGGCAGACCTTGAGGTTCTTTCCGACGAGGTCACCGATGTTCCTGACGGTCACCTTGAAAGTCTTTGTGATGCCGACCCGTGCCTTGGCTTTCTTCGGCGTCGCGCTCACCTTGAGCCCGACCCAGTTGGTGCGGCCCGGGGTTCCCGGTGGATCGGGATCGGGGTCCGGCACTTCCTCGGTCGGATCGGAGGCTGCGCCCGTGGCCAGCACCAGCGGGGAATCGACCTGCTGCGACCGGAGGATCGCGGTGTCCGCGGTCTGGTTCGGAACTCCGAGGTAGGTGGTGCGGGTCGAGTAGAGGTGCTTCTCCGGATTTTCCGGGGTCGCAAGCGTCGGGTCGGTGTTGAGTCCGGCGCTGGTGACCCAGGGACCGGAAGCACCGAAAGCCGAATCGTCCCCCGAGCAGAGCATCGAGCTGCCCGAAGACGGATTCGACTCATCCATGTAGAAGGAACTCTCCGTCAGGTTGGGCATGTCGGTGTCGAGGCGCGCGACGTTGGTCAGTGATCCACGTGTCCCGGAGACCTGCTCCCAGGACAGCTTGCCTGCGGTCACTTCATCCTGGATACCGTCGATCTCCACCCCCTCCGGGTTCAGCGAGTTCCGGTAGGTCATCCCCTTGGCCGCCTCCGAGTAGTCCATCGCGGTTACGAGGCTGCTGATTCCGGCGTGGACACGAAGGGTTGTATTCGTTTCAAACCGGCTGTCGTAGAAGATCAGGTCCCGCTGTGTGTAAGTACCGCTGTTCGCGCCGATGAATGAGCGGATTCCCCGGACGGGACCATCGATGTTGGCGATGAATCCACCGCCACCGCGACTGAAAGTGAGCTCGTTCCGGCCGCAGCCCGCCTGGCCGACAGTTGCTTTGTCGCCATCGAGAATGTCGATTCCGGCTGATCCTGCTGCTCCGGCCCTGATCGTGAGTCCTTCAGTCAACCAGCGGCCCGGGAAGGACAGCGAATAGTTGGGGGTCTGGACTGACGAGGTCTCCGGATTGGCCGGCGGGTAGACCGGCTGGTCGTCGATCCCGTTCCAGTCGTAGGTCGTCTTGTAATCACCGGAGGTCAGCCTGAATGCGTAGCTCAGATAATCGGTTCCGTTCGCCGGGTCGATATTCGCGGTCTTCTCGAAGAGATACAGGTAACGAATCGTCGACGGATTCAGCGGATCCTTGATCCGGACGGGGGTGCGGCTTTCGCCATCCACCCCGGAAGGGTTCGGCTTGCCGGCCGCAGACGAGCCGGCATCACGGGCCATCATCGTGATTTCGTCATCGACATCGAGGGTCGGATCACCCTTGGTCTCGGGGATCTGGACAATGGGTGCCGAAGTGGTCATTTGGGCAACACCGTCGGCACCGGCGAAAGTACCCGGGTCGGCATAAACCTCCGCAAGCAGCTTCGTACTGTTTGTGGAAAGCTGGCGAACAACGCGGAAGTCTGCGATCTTTCTTTCGTCGACCTGAACCGGAACCTGCTTCCAGGCTCCGTCCCAGCGGAAAGCAACGACTTCTTTCGGCGGGATGCCGACCAGGGCGGGCGTTTCGGAACCGGTGAGGACCACGGGATCGGCTTCGCGATCGGGCACTCCTACCGCGGCATCGGCATCCGAGGCACCAGAAAGCGTCAGGACCGCGGCGGTCGCCAGAAGCGCCCATGCGTACATGCACTTACCCGCGATCAGATTCATCCCCAGCACACCTTCATAACCGCTTCCAGAGTCGGAAGTTCCGCTTACAGAGCCCCTCAGGGTAGAAACTACACGCTTGCCCGACGAGCCTCTCGTTTGCTTTCGGCCTTGATCGCGGAATTCCGGGTGTTGACGAACTCCGGCTTGGCGAGCCTGAGCTGAAAGTCGCTATTCCGGCGGGACCGGAATCCTCCTTCGGCGAAGGTCAGGTACATCTCCCACATCCGGCGAAAGCGATCGTCATATCCGAGGGCCTCAAGCTGATCGGTCCTGGCCATGAAGCGTTCTCGCCAGAGGGCGAGGGTCCGGGCGTAATCGAGGCCGATATCGACCAACCAGTCGGTCCTGAGGTCGGTTTTCGTCTTCAGGCAACGGTCGATCTCCCGGATTGAAGGCAGGCAGCCGCCGGGGAATATGAAGTAGCTGATGAAGCTGCGTGAAGCTTTCTCCAGCTCATAGGCGTCGTCGTCGATCGTGATCGCCTGAAGCAACATCGCCCCGTCGGGCTTCAGCAGGTCCGAGCACTTACGGAAGTAGGTCGGGAAGTCCTTCCAGCCGACCGCTTCGATCATCTCGATCGAGACCAGCCGGTCGTAGGTGCCGCTGAGGTCCCGGTAGTCGAGCTCGATCACCTCGATCGAGTCGTCCATTCCTTCGGCCTTGATCCGGTCGCGGGCCAGCTTTGCCTGTTCGGCCGAGATCGTGGTCGTGGTGATGCGGCAGCCGGTGCGGCGGGCCAGGTGGATCGCGAGGCCACCCCACCCGGTGCCGATTTCCAGCAGGTGGTGATCCGGGCCGAGGTCGAGCTGGTCAGCGATCTGATCCATCTTGAGGACCTGGGCCGTCTCGAGGTCTTCGTCGCCTTGGGGGAAGATTGCCGACGAGTAGTTCATGGACCGGTCGAGGAAAAGAGAGAAGAGATCGTTGCCGAGGTCATAGTGGGCCGCGATCTGCTTCCGGCCACGCGACCGGGTGGTGCGGGGCATCAGCAGCCCGAGCCTCTGGACGGGACCAGTGATGAAAGCGAACCGGCGACGCAGCCGATCGAGCCGAGGCAGGTTGATGCCCGCGATCGTCCAGAGGGTCACCAGGTCCTCAGAGTCCCACTCCCGGTTAATGTAGCTCTCACCGACACCGGTGCTGCCGCGGAGCATCCGGCGCCAGAGCTTTTGAGAGTGGATCGTCACCGTTGCTCTGAGTGGCGAGGACGGATCTCCAATCAGGGTCGCCCGCCCGCTCTCCCGGATCTCGATCTGGCCACCGCGAATCCGGCTGATGACCATGAGTACGAGTCGGCGCACCATGATCAGGCAACCCGTTCCACGTTCGGGGCCTCTGTGCTCTTTCCAGTGCCGTGCACTGGACACAGCATTGCCGGTTCGGCGTCATTCGGCAAGTCTTTCTCCGGAGCATCCCTCGGCACGTACTTCACACCACCCAGCCAGGTGACCGCCGCCTGCCGGTAGATACCGGCGAGAACCCGCAGCGACATCGGCGGGTAGGCGACGAGCAGGCGGCTCAGAGTCCTTCCGGTGATCCCGGTTCGGGAGAGGTTGAGGGTGGCGTCAAACACGGTCGCGCCCTCGTGGCTGGAAGAAATGTGGACCGGCAGGGTTTCTCCAGGGGTGCCAAACCGCAGGTCGTACTCGTGATCCATTGACATCAGCGGCGAGACGTGCATCGCCTTCTTTTCCTTGCCGCTGACGAGACCAGCCGAGCTGACCGCCGGTTCGATCACGTAGGAGTGCCGGTCGCCCCAGGGCGTGTTGGTGACTTCCGCAAGCACCGTCTGGAGTTGCTCGCCAGTTCGGTCGAAGCAGTAGTAGAAAGTCACCGGATTCTCGACCACCCCCATGTATCGCAGGTGGGTGAGCATCCGGACCGGGCCATCGGGCCGCCTGCCGGTTTTCCCCTCGACCTCATCGAGGACCGACTCCCGCAGCGGCTGCTCCGGAGGGCCGAGGTAGTCGGCCCGGCGGAACCTGGCCGGAGCGCGCTTCCTCATCGACCAGAGGGGATGGATCGACATCACCTCCGGGATCTCGTCGAGATCGAGGTAGACCATGAAGATCCGGTAGCCGAACTCACGCTCGATCGGCGAGAAACGTCGATGCCTGACGTGACCTTCGTAGATCGCACTCCTCAGGTCACTCATGAGACGCCGGACTTCGAAGGCACGGAGGTTGCGGCGACTGCCAGTGCCGCTCGAAGGCCGGTGAACGCTCCGTCTTCGTGGAAACCGTTCCGCCAATAGGCACCGCAGTAGTGGGTGCGGCCGGTTCCGCTGATCTCTGACCAGCGGTCCTGGGCGGCGATTGCATCCGGGGTGAAGACGGGGTGGTCGTACTGGATCACCTCGATGATCCTGTCCGGGTCGATACGGTCCGTGAGGTTCAGGGTCACGCAGAACTGGCGTTGGCATTCGAGGGTCTGGAGTCGGTTCATGTCGTAGGTGAGCGCGGTGCGCCCGGTTGGCTCATCGAGCAGGTGGTAATTCCAGGCGGCCCAGGCAGCGCGGCGGCGCGGCATCAGGGTGTGGTCCGAATGGAGCACGGCTTCGTTCGGCTGGTACTTGATCGCACCCAGGACATCCTGTTCGTCGGGAGTCGCATCGCCCAGCATCTTCAGGGCCTGGTCCGAATGGGTGGCGATCACTACCTGGTCAAAAGACTCGGGCGGCAATCCGCTCGGGAAGACGTCGACGTGATCGTCGTAGCGACGGATGCTCTCGATTGGTGAACTGGTCCGGATGCGGTCGCGAAATGGCTCGGTCAACGCTTCGACGTAACTCCAGGATCCACCTTCGACCGTTCGCCACTGGGGCCGGTCGCGGAGAGTCAGCAGTCCGTGGTTGTCGAGGAACCGCGCCAGAAACCCCACGGGGAAGCTCCACATCTGGTCCGGATCGGCTGACCAGACTGCCGAGACGAGGGGAACGACCACCCGGTCGCGCAGGTCATCGGAGAAGTTCTCTTCGGCGAGGAACTCGGTGAGTGACGGGCCGCCGTCGCCTTCTGCCGAGAGTTCCTTCAGCCGGCGCTGGAACCTGGGGAACTCGGCCAGCATGCGCAGGAACTTGGGGTTGACGAGATTGCTGCGCTTGGCGAAAAGCCCGTTGAGGCTGCGGCCGGTGTATTCGAAGTCACGGTCACTGACCGAGAAGCTCATGGTCGAGGGTCGACTCGGCACTTCAAGTTCCTCCAGCAGGCGGGTGAACTCCGGGTAATTGCGATCGTTGAAGACGATGAAGCCGGTGTCGACCCGCTCGAATCCACGTTCCGACTCGGCGATCACGGTATTGGCGTGGCCGCCGGGCCTGTTCGAGGTCTCGAACAGGGTCAACTCGGCCTGACCCTTCAGGTGATGGGCGGCAGCGAGGCCCGAGATTCCGGTTCCGATGATCGCTACTTTCATTGCCATGAATACGGGACCGGGCACCGCAGCGGATGCACTTGTCATGAGTGAGATGGCTCCACATCCGGATATGGTCTGGGCATGCCGATAACCGAGCCGATCACCATGCACGTCGTCCCCTTCTCGCACCCCTGCATGACAGCCCGTGCGGGTCTCGAGCACAAGGGCCTCGAGTTCGAAGAGGTGATGCTCCTACCGGGCAATCAGGACGGTGTTCTGGAAGGCATCTACGGCGAAGGGAAGACCACGGTTCCGGGCATTCAGGTCGGCGAAGAACCGATCCATACTTCGATCGCAATCCTCAGGTACATCGACACGGAGATCCCGGAAAACCCGCTCTACCCCGAGCCGATCGCCGCCGAGATCAAGGAGGCGGAAGAGTGGGGCGACGCGGTATTCCAGGACCTCGGGCGGAGACTCCCTTTCGGAGCGCTCCACTTCCGGCCGGGATCAATGGGGACCTTCGCCGGCGTCGGCGAGCTCGACGCCGCCGGAACCGACTACGCGATGAAAAACCTCCGCGGAATCTGGAAGTACATGCGACTGACTGCCAGCCAGTTGATCGAAGACATTGCCGGCATGCCGGCGAACATCGAGAAGATCGAAGGGTACGCCGAGCGCGGAATCATCGGTGGTGATGAACCGACCGCCGCGGACTTCCAGATCGCCTCGACGGCCCGGGTCCTGATGAACGTGGGCGACGTCAAGCCGATGTTCGACGGCTCTGCCGCCGAACGCATCGCGATGAGTTACTTCCCCGATTACGACGGAGAGATTCCCGCCGGTGCCTTCCCTCCCAGCTGGATCAGCGGCTGAACGCGGCGTCTTCCCGGTTGCCGGACCGGAGCCAGTCGCCAAGGGGTTCGGCAAGCTCGATTCCCTGGGCCAGACCGGCCTGGTAGACCTCGGCTTCACGGCCGCTGGCCATGCGGCTCGGCCCGATCGCCTCCGAGGCGACAAGGTCCGGAACGACGTTCAGCACCCGGACACCTCTGCGGCGAAGGAGGGACATCTCTCTTTCGACGATCGAGCGGAAAAGACCCGCGAAGATCCGGCGGCGTACGCCCATCGCACCCTGATCGCTACCGGTGGGAGTGAGGCAGATCACCGTCTGGCCTGAATCGACCGGGACAGCATCAAGATTGGTCGGACTCCAGACGCCGCCGTCAACGAACGCTCCATCGGCACCTACAACCGGCTTGAAGACAGAGGGGATCGCGCAGGAAGCCTGGACCGCCTCACTCACGCTGAGTCCGTGGGTCTGGCCGCGGGTAAAGACCACCAGACCTCCGGTGCGCGAGTTGACCGCCGTGATGTGCAGCCGCTCCGGCCAGTCCGGCGCAAGCTTCTTCATGTCGCGCCCCAGGTAACTGAGTTCCTGCCGGCCGTCGGGGATCAGCCGGAGCAGCAGACGACGGACGGGGCGTCCGACCCGGCCCTGCATCAGGAAGAGACGGGCGAGCCTGCCTCCAGACTCTGAAACCGTGTCGAGCGCGCCCGGCGGTGTGGTCACGACAGCCGGGGCCGGCACCTCCGTGTGTTTGTTGACCAGCGCTTCAAGATCCTGGCCGGCGGCCAGCCTGGTGGCGACGATCGAACCGGCCGAGGTTCCCACGAAGCCACCCGCAGCTTCCATCTCGACCGATCCACCTTGATCAAGCCCGACCAGTAACCCCGTCATCCAGACATCGCCGAGAACTCCGCCGCTGCCGAGGACAAGTAGGTCAGGTGTCATTACGCCTTGATTCACTGACCAGAAACTACGAAAGAGGTGGATCGCCGGTTCACTTCAGCAAGCTCCGCCTCAGGCTCTTGACGTGGAGCCCCGAAGAACCGACCGGCCTGAGTGATCGGGGTCGCCGTTGTCTGGCTGGATCGAAACGTCGAAGTACTCATAGTCACCGGGGTTGACCGGGAGTGGTACTTCAATTTCCGAATCTCCGTCGGGTTCAACCCGGAAGGAGCCGAGGGCAACCAATTCGCCTTCGGAGCCGAGCAGCCAGAGTTCATAGAACTCGCCCCCATCGGTGGGTTTGAGACCACTCACATCGAGTGTCACCGCCTCTTCGGTTGAGCTCGCAAGCACTACCTTGCCCGAAGCTCCAGCGGGCGCCTCGCCCAAGGAGTCGAGTGCCAGGGTCTGGCCAGGTTCCCCAGAGGTGTCCACGTCAGACCCATCGAGCTGGGTACCAATAAGCACACCCGCGACGAGGATCACCAGCGCCGCGGCCATTCCGACACCAGCGCGAATCCAGCCGAAACCTGTTCGCCGGGTGGCTCTGCCCGGCGCCGGGGTGTTCGGCTCGATCGCCGGTGGCGACCCGGGCATTACGAGTGGCGGCGGCTCGGGAGACTCCCATGCGCCCTCAGGCAGAGTCTCCAGCCGCTTGACTACCGGACCCATTTCTTCGACCATCCGGGCAAGTTCCGTGTCCGAACCGAGATCGGCCTCGAAACTGGTGGTTGAGGCTTCGTCCATCTCACCCAGCAGGTATTCGACGACCCTCTGACGTCGGTCGGCACTCATGCTTCCGCCTCCATCATCTCGCGGAGTCGCTCGAGGCCGTTGACCATCCGGGTCTTGACGGTACCAAGCGGTATGCCTGTCTTTTTAGCAATCTCCGATTGACTCAGCTCCCCCTGAAAACGGTAGCGCAGCAGTTCGGCCTCCTGCTCAGGCAGACGCCCGAGTATCTGGCTGAAGTGCCAAGCCTCGACCACATCGGCAATTTCTTTGTCTTCTGTCGCGTCGGCGTCAAGCAGTCTGTTCGCCCCGTCGGGATCACGAGGCTCCGGAACCCGCCGCCGGGAATGGTCGATCGCGCGGCTCCGGGCGATGGTCATGATCCAGGTCATGAGGGCACCGCGAGCCGGGTCGAAGCGATCGGACTTCTGCCAGACCTCCATGAAGACCTGCTGCTGGACGTCTTCGGCAGTTGAACGGTTGCCGAGGAAACGTACGAGATAGCTGAAGACCGGCCGCGAGTACCGCTCGTAGACCAGGCGCAGGGCCTCGGGGTCTTCTTTTCGCAGGCGCTCGGCGAGCTCTGAGTCTTCATCGTTCACTCTCTCGTTTTCCTGAATCAAGGTGGAGTCAATCATGGCGGTTGAAGGCCTCCGGGTGGCGGTCGCCGCCTGAAACAAGGTCAAACCCGGAGTCACCGCAGCACCCGCGGGCAGCGAGGTGGAGCTGGCCCCGCGTGCCGCTCCACCTCGCTTGGTTCCCACTTTTTTGTCTCAGCTGGCGACAGCGTTGACCGTCGCCTTGCCGAGGACGAGACCTTCGGTGAAGGCTGCCACTCCGAAGGCTCCGTTCAGCGCGTCGGCGGCAGCAGCCGTCAACTTCGCTGTCACGTTGCCCAGGGTGATCCTGCGCCCGGAGACATCTGCCTCGAGCTCGGACAGGTCGAGCGAGAGGATCGAAACCCTCGTGCCGCCAATCAGAGCCGTCAGGTCAGGCTGACCGTCTACGTTGATCGTGAAATTGGTCAGCTCGACAACCGTGGATCCCGCGGTCAGCGAGAATCCGCCGCTGTGCCGGACCGCACCCGCGAAGGTGCTCGTATTCGCCTTGCCTCCGGTGATCGGGAACGAAAGCTCACCGCTCGGCAGAGCTGTGGCTCCACCGATCGGTGCCGCAGCGACACCGAGATCGGTCAGCGCCCGGGCAGTACCTGGATCAAGCGCGAGGTCAGTGCTTCCACTGGCCGCGAGCGCCACTGACTCCGGTACCGCATCGACTGCGACGTGCCCGAGCCTGAGGCCCTTCTTGAAAAGCTTCACACCGAATGTCGCGTTAAGTGCCTTGGCCGCGGTGCCTGTGAGTGATGCACCGACCTTGCTGACCGTAAGGCCGAGACCGTTGCGCTTGACCTTGGCCTTGGACAGATTCAGTTTGAGCAGGTTCACCCTGCTGCCGCCGACCTTGCCGCTCAGCACGTTGCCCTTGCCCGTCTTCACGACGAATGAAGTGGCGACGAGCTTCTTGCCGCCAGCCGCGAACCTGAGCCCGCCCGAGTGGCGCAGCGTGCCTGCGGCTGTTTTCAGGTTCAGATCGCCGCCGGTGATGGGAAAGACCACGCCGCCGCCCATGACCTTGGCCGGCTTGACCGGGGCGAGGCTGACCCCGTTCCGCTTCAGTACCTTGGCAACCGGCTTGTCCACCTTCAGTTTGGTCGTGCCGCCGGCAATCTTTTCTGCCTGGGCGCCACTGGCGCCCACTCCGAGCAATGCGAGGGCAATTGCCGTCACCAGCCCGAAAGCCACCCACGTTCGACCGGTCGAATACCGATCTGATTTCCGCGTTACGATCGAATTCACCGTAGTACCTCCTCGGTAGTAGTTGACATCTACCGGTGGTACGGAGTGCAACCCGAAATCGGTTGGCGCGTCTCTCAGCCGGCGGGGTCCGGAGATTCCCGTCGGGACTTTCCGATCCTGCCGCCGACAAAGAAGAGCGTGATCAGGAATCCGACGATTGCCAGGCCCGCGTCCAGTCGGAAGGCCGCATGGAGTCCGCTGATGAGGCCGGATTGCGAAGCGAAGACGGTTGTGGTCAGCGCCAGGCCGACCGAGCCACCGGCGATCTGGAACATGTATACGATTCCACCGGCGAGGCTGCTCCGTGACTCGTCAACCGACGTGACCGCGATCGTCGTGATCCCGGAATAGAACAGGCCGACGCCGACGCCGAGCACGGCCATTCCCGGCACCACCGCTGCGATCGAGCCACCATCGCTTATCCCCTGGGAGATCAGGAACGGGCCGACCGCGATCAGGCCGGCACCCACGGAAACGATCAGTTTGCCGCCGAGCCGGTTGTACAGAGGCCCGGCGACAAAAGAGGTCGCCGCGAAGACGGCCATGAACGGAAGAAGGCCGAGACCGGACTGGAAGGCTGAGTAGCCAAATTCCTTTTCCATGTACTGGGGCATGTAGAAGAGCGCTCCGAAGAAGGTGGTCGAGAGGAAGAGGATCGCGAAGCACGCCGCCCGGAAGGTCGTATTGCTCATCACGTCTCTGGGAATCAGGGCGTGTTCTCCCGATCTCCTCTCGATTCTGGTGAAGGTCACCAGAAGCAGAACCGAGATCGCGCAGCCAATGATGATGCGAGGGTCGGTCCAGCCGAGGTCCACCACCTGGTCGAGCGCCACCATGAATATGACCAGGCCGAGGGTCACGGTCACGATTCCACCGTAGTCGATCTTTCGGTCGGTGGATTCCGGCTTCGGCTGCTGGATCAGGAAGTAGACGAAGAGGATCGCGGTGATCGCGATCGGGATGTTGAGGAAGAGGATCGCGCGCCAGCTGACGAACTCGGTCAGGGCTCCACCGATCATCGGGCCAACCGCATTTCCGATGCCGGCTACCCCGAGAATCAGGCCACCGGCCAGGCCGGCCTTGTCGGCCGGCAGCAGGGCGAAGGTCATGCCGAGTACGGCCGGCCACATCAAGGCGCCGCCGACTCCCATCGCCGCGCGGCAGGCGATCAGCCAGGCCTCGGACTGAGCGGCACCACCGAGCAGGGAGAATGCACCGAAGATGCCGGCGCCGACGAAGAAGGCTTCCTTTCGCCCGAACAGATCGGCGAGGCGTCCGCCAGTGACGATCAGGACACCGAAGGCCAGGCTGTAGGAATTGACGACCCACTGGACCGTGGTGACACTGGTATCGAAATCTTTCTCGATCGCTGGCACCGCGACGTTCATCGCGGTGATGTCGTTCGCGATTACAAAAACACCCATGGCCATCGCCCCGAGGGCGAGCAAGGTTTTGCGGTCCACGGGACCACCCTATCCCTGTCTTCACCCTTCACCCATAAAAACAGCGGGCGATTTCTCGCCCGCTGTTCACCGCGCCCGGGGCGCGGTCGGGATCCTTCCCCGGCCTAAACTTTTTCGGCGCTGCTTGCCGACTTCCCGGCGGGCGAAGCGACAGGTTCTTCCGTGGCTCCTGCCTCGAACGCAGTGGTATTGACCGAGTCGCCGCCACCGTCACCCAATGACCCCTTGAACTCCTTGAGTCCGCGGCCGACAGATTTGCCGAGCTCGGGAAGGCGCTTCGGTCCGAAAACGACCAAGGCGATGATGAGCACGATTGCGATCTCCAGCGGACCAATATTAGGAATCATGCTTGTACTACGGACCTGTCTTCTGAGTGGATCAATTGAAGTCGCGGCCGGCGAGCGGGCGCGAGAACTGCGCACCACTCTCATCGATTTTGGATTGAGATCAACCGATCGGGACCGGAAGTGGCCGGGATCGA
>JBPPMT010000127.1:0-2079 GCA_051306195.1 Solirubrobacterales bacterium | reverse complement strand
CGCCGGGCCGGCCATATTTTATGTCGCATCACCGGCGGGCGGCTTGAGTGTCTCCGCTTCGATGAAGATGCGCTTGACTTCGGGGTAGGCCTGCTTGATCAACCGGTCGATGTGTGCGATCTGCGTTTCAGCCCATACAGCAGCAGGACCTGGTTGCCGGTATCGACCAGCGAGTGGATCCCCTCGGACAGCATCGCCGAGCTGTTCGTGACGATCACGGCGACAAACTTCGTGACCGCGATCAGCGCGTTGCCGGCGAAAGCGGCGTAGATGACTTTTTTGTTTGATCCGGCCAAGGCGAGCTCCGGTTATAATGTTTTCCCGCAGCATATACTAGTACTACAGTTGCGCTTCATTATATACCGATGATCTGACAGGATATGCTCCTGTTGGAGATATGGCATGGACGCCAGCCAGTTGAAGCGATGGTCGAACCGTCTGGATGAATTGGGTGAGCGGATCGTCGGCTGTTTTTCGCGACATGACCTTCACGCTCGAGCTAACGCGTATCTGTCCGGATTGCTCGGGCGGGTTGAGCGTAAGAACAGTTGGCAGTTGGCCGAGCATGTGGGCGCCGCGACGCCGCACGGGTTCCAACGTTTGCTGGGCCGGGCGCGTTGGGATGCCGATGCGTTGCGGGACGAGGTCCGCCGTTACGCGATGGAACACCTTCTGGCTGAGGGTGAAGCCGGTATGCTGATCATGGATGAGACCGGGTTCCTGAAGAAGGGCGAGATGTCGGTCGGTGTGCAGCGTCAGTACTCGGGCACGGCGGGTCGCATCGAGAATTGTCAGGTCGGCGTGTTCCTGGGCCTGGTCGGATCGCGTGGCCGGGCGCTGGTCGATCGGGAGTTGTATCTGCCCAAGGTCTGGTGCGAGGATGCCGGTCGTCTGCGCGAAGCAGGCGTACCGGAAGAAGTGGCCTTTGCCACCAAACCCCAGCTGGCCCGGCGCATGATCGGACGCGCTTTGGAACAGGGCTTGCGTCCGAAGTGGGTGCTGGGCGACGCGGTGTACGGCAGTGACGGTAAAACAAGACGATTCCTCGAATCACGCGGCCAGCCCTACGTCCTGGCCGTCAGTTCCCAGCAGCGGCTGTGGGTGAACTTCAACCAACGGCGTGTGGATGCCATTGCCGACGATCTGAACGATGAACAGTGGCATCGCATCAGTATCGCTGAGGGCAGCAAGGGGCCTCGTGTCTACGATTGGGCCGCCGGATCGTTCGGCGTACCGATCGAACACGAACGTGGTGAACTGCACCGATGGCTCCTGGTCCGTCGCCGTGTGACCGATCCCGATGACCGGGCCTATTACTTGTGCGCAGCGCCGCCGGATGTCAGCGGACACGACCTGGCCATAGCCGCCGGGCAACGCTGGGCGATCGAGACCTGCTTCCAGACCGCCAAGCAGGAAGCCGGCCTTGATGAATACGAAGTACGCTCGTGGGTGGGCTGGTATCGGCACATCACGCTGTCCATGTTGGCCCTGGCCTTCCTTGCCGCGGTCAGAGCCGAGGCGAATCAACCACGCAAAAAGGGGGAGCTTCACTGGTCCCATTGACCGAGCCGGAGGTCCGACGGCTGATGATTGCATCCGTCTGGCCGCGCATGATCGACACCGAACGTGCTCTGGCATGGTCGCACTGGCGACGACACCACCAAGCCGTGGCCCGTCGCTGCCACCAACGCGCAAGAGCACCAGATCGCGATGCGCAACTGTAGTACTAGCATTTATATGTTTTTTACAGTTTAGTACCTCCGAAACCGGCGAGAACACATCGCGGACCGAGTTGTGTGCGGTGCCGGCATCTGGGCCCGTCGAGGTCGACGGCCGGCTGGATGAACCTGTGTGGGAGCACGCGGTGAGCTACCCGCTCAAACCTTCGCGTGACCGCATTGAGGAAGGTGTGATCGTGCAGGAACCGGGGACGGTCCGGCTGGCCTACGATCGTGATTATCTATACGTGGCATTTGATTTCACCGACAGCGATGTCGTGCAGGAAAACAATGAGGACCAGAAGTCGCACTTCCAGACTGGCGACGTGGCGGAGCTGTTTCTAAAGCCCGTGGAACAGAC
>JBPPMT010000073.1:0-8790 GCA_051306195.1 Solirubrobacterales bacterium | reverse complement strand
GCGACGGCCAAACCTTCCTCTAAATCTCGGACTGGCAGTGAAATTTGTAGCTGAGCTACTAATTTCACTGCCAGTCCGGTGATCTCAAGGTTCACTGCCAGTCCGAGATTTAGAGGAAGGTTTGGCCGTCGCCTCGGTAGGTGGCCACTTCGTCGGCGATCTCTCCGTCTTCGATCAGCAGTAGCGAGTCGAAGCGCTCGCACATCTCCCCCGCCTTGCTGTGACGCATGTAGACGTTGTCACCGAGCTTCAACTGGTCGGCGGCCGGGCCGAGCAGGGGAGTCTGGACTTCTCCGGCACCTTCGTCGTCGTCCAGGTTGAGACCCTCGGGCAGCCAGGGCACCGGCAGGCGGGCCGGGCCGGCCGCTCCTGAAGACAGGTAACCGCCACCGAGGGCGGTGACCACACCTGGGCCGGGTCGCCGGACGATCGGCAGGGCGAAAGCCGCGGCAGGTGTGAGGCTGAATCGGGAGTAATGGTCGAACTGGGCCGGGGCGAAGAAGCCGGAACCGGCCGCGAGTTCGGTCACCGCATCCTCCTTCGACGTGAGTTCGAGCGAACCGGTGCCGCCGCCGTTGACGATCGTGAGCTCGGCGACCTTGCCCACAGCTTCAACCACGGCCGCCCGCCGTTCCTTGATTTCTTCGATCGAGTTCTTCTGCATCCACCTGATCATGCGGGCGCGGACCGGCTGCTTCGGTGGCTCGTCCCCGACCCCGGCGATCTGTCCTTCGTAGGCCATCAGTGCGACCAGCTCGACCTTGTCCCGGCGGCCGATCTCTTCGGCCAGGGCGACCGCCCCTTCCGGGGTGCGGATCGGCGAGCGCAGGGCGCCGGCGCGGACCCGGCCTTTCATCGCCCGGAAACCGGCATCAAGCTCGAGTGATACCCGGACCGGACCGGCCTCTTTGCCGAGGACGGACTCGATCAGGTCGAGGTGTTCGACGCAGTCGACGGTGAGGATCGGCGCGACCCCCGGCAGGGCGGCGTTGTGGAGGGCAAGTTCGCGCAAGGCTTCGAGATCGGTGGTCGGATAAGCGAGCAGCAGGTCGGTGAATCCTTCATCGGCCAGCCAGAGGGTCTCCGGCAGGGTGAAGGTCATTACCCCCTTGAAGCGCTCGTTTCGTTCAAGGATCCGCTGGAGGAGGTCGCGGCTTCGGATCGACTTCGAGGCGATCCGGACCGGCTTGTCCCCGGCTCGCTCCAGCATCGAATCAGCGTTTTCCCACATCGCGTCGAGGTCGGCAAAAGCGAAAGGTGCCTCGACCTCGCTGAAGATCTCTTCGTAATAGGCATGGGTACGTGGGGCGGGGGCCATCTGCCTTCGCAGACTAGATGGTCAACGGGCGGATTCCCGGCTGAGTGCCACAAACGGCGAGGGTTGGCCCGTCAACGGAAGAGGACCGACTCGCCAGCGGAGAGGGAGGGATTCGAACCCTCGAGAGAGCTTGCGCCCCCTACTCGCTTAGCAGGCGAGTGCCTTCAGCCACTCGGCCACCTCTCCGGGCCGGGGGATTGTATGGATTCACGGCTGGGTCCGGCCCGCGGGCGCTTCCCATACCGAAAACGGGTCTGCCGAATCCTTCTATGTACAGTGGTGTTGTTAGGGGAGACATCCTCAGACATTCCCGTTTACCGCCTTTGGCCTTAGGAGAGAAATACATGCGTCGTTTGACCGCGCTCACCGCGCTACTGCTTTTCGGCATCTTTGGACTGGTCCCGTCAGCCAATGCCGCGCCCAAGGACTATTCAGACACCGCCCTCAACGTCCTTCCGTCGGGCCAGTACGGAGGCTTCGGTGTTGACACCGATTCCCAGGCCCTGCTGTACGACGGCCTCACTCCACTCTTCAACAACGTCACCAACGCCGACCTCAACAAGTACTTCAAGTCGGAGAAGCTCGGTGTCTCCACCGACGGCCCGACCACGGTTGAGTCAGTGCCGCGCGAAGGAGTCACGATCACTCGTGACAAGTACAACGTGCCGCATGTCAAGGCGACCACTTATGACGGTGGTATCTGGGCAGCCGGCTGGATCGCTGCTGAAGACCGCGGACTGCTGCTCCAAGGGGCCCGCTACAACTCGCGTGTTGCGGCGATCGACGTTCCGCACACCAGCGCCATCGGCCTCGTCGCCGGACTCAAGAGCTTCGTCCCGAGCCAGCAGACCGAGAACGTCGTTGCCAAGCAGACTGACGCACTCCTCGCCGAAGGCAAGGAAGGCAAGGCCGTCCTCGCCGACATCGATACCTTCATCACCGGTATCAACGCCTACCTCGAATCGACCAGTTCACCGAACGCCCCCTGGACCCGTAATGACGTCTACGCCGTCAACGCCCTCAAGGACCAGTTCCTCGGCGTGGGTGGCGGTGACGAAGCCCGGCGCTCGCAGTTCCTCGGTGGTCTGAACAAGCGTCTCGGCTCGAAGAAGGGCTGGAAGGTCTTCAACGACCTGCGTCAGCACACCAGCAGCCTGAGCCCGACCTCGATCGACGGCAACTTCCCCTACGCGTCTCTCCCCAAGGAGAGCCGCAAGGGCAGCGTCGTGCTGGATCCGGGCAGCTTCGTAAAGACCGAGGTCACTCCGACCCCGCTCTCCGCTGAAGCGCAGGCACCTGATGCCCGCCAGCCCGCCAGCAACACGCTGATGATCACCAAGGGCAAGTCGGCAACCGGCAGGCCGCTGATGGTCGGCGGCCCGCAGATCGGCTACTTCTCTCCGGGACTCACCTACGAGATCGACATGGACGCGCCGGGGCTGACCTGGCGGGGTGCCACCACGGCCCCGTTCCCGGGCTACCTGCTGATCGGGCGCGGCCAGGACTTCGCGACCACGCTGACTTCGGCCAGCGGTGACGTGATCGACCAGTACGCAGAGACCCTCTGTGGCGGCAGTGACACCAAGTACATGTTCAAGGGTCAGTGCAAGACGATGGGTACTTTCAACGCTGGAACGCTCGAAGGTGAGCCGGTCAGCTTCAAGACCACGGTCCACGGACCGGTCGTCGGTTACGCCACGGTCAAGGGTAAGAAGATCGCCCTTTCCTCGAAGCGTTCGAGCTATGGCAAGGACGTTGTCGACCTGCTCTTCAACCGTCGCCTCTCGAATGGCTCGGTCAAGAGCCCGGAGACGTTCTTCAAGGCTGCGGCCAAGACCCCGCAGACCTTCAACTCGTTCTACATCGACAACAAGAATGTCGCTGAGTACACCAGCGGCCTTCTGCCGATGCGCCACCCAGCGGTTGACCCCGGACTCCCGACCAAGGGAACCGGTAACTTCGAGTGGCGGGGGTTCCTGGCTGACAACAAGCACCCGCACGGCAAGAACCCGAAGTCGGGCCTGATGGTCAACTGGAACAACAGCGTTGCCCGCGGATTCGGCTCGGCCGATGACGAGTGGGGCCGGGCTGGTACCGCAGCCCGCGTCGACATGCTGAACAAGAATCTCTACAAGAACCGGAAGAACGGCAAATGGACGATGGCCGCAGTTGCTTCGGCGATGAATGCCGGTGGCACCCAGGACATCCGTTCGGTCGATACGACTCCGCTGCTCCGGGCCCTGCTCAAGGGATCGAAACCGCCGACCAACATCGCTGGTGGAATGCTCAAGCAGATGGCCAACTGGAACGAGAAGGGCAGCAGCCGCCTGGACCGTGACCTCGACGGATTCATTGACGCCCCCGGCGCCGCCTCCATGGATGGTGCCTGGACCAGAATCGCCGATGCGTTCATGAAGCCGGTTCTCGGTCCACAGCTCGAAGAGCTCAACTCCCTGTTCTCACGGTTCGATGCTCCGCCCTCCGGCCAGTACGCCGGTTGGTACCAGTACTTCGACCGCGACATCAAGAAGTTGCTCGGCAAGAAGACCGACCCGTTCCGCGTCAACTACTGCGGACACGGAAACAAGGCCAAGTGCCAGACGGCAATCTGGAAGGCTCTCGCTGAGTCCGGCACCGAGCTGGCAGAGCAGTACGGCTCGAACAAGCCTGCCGAGTGGCGAAAGGACGCCACTGCTGAACGGATCAACTTCGCTCCGCTCCCGCTGATCTCGATGCGGTACACCAACCGCCCCTCTGGAATCCAGCAGGTAATCAGCTTCAAGGGCCACCGCTAGGAGGTCACTTCAGGTCGAACCACCCCGGGCCGGAGACGGCCCGGGGTGCTGACCTGCAAATATTCGGCCCGTGTTAGACGTCACCACAACCGCGTGGCTGGTTACCGTTGCCGTGGTCGTTGTCCTCTTTGCCGTGGACCTCGGGCTTGCCATTGCCCGCCCGCATGAGGTCGGCTTTCGCGAAGCCGCGCTAGCTTCCACCTTCTACATAGCCGTCGCGGTCGCCTTCGGCCTCGTTTTCGGCTCGATTGCCGGATGGGGAGCGGGCGGCGAGTACTTCGCGGGCTACATCCTCGAGAAGAGCCTCTCGGTGGACAACCTGTTCGTCTTCGTGGTGATCATGACCACGTTCGCGGTGCCGAAGCAGCATCAGCAACGGGTCCTGATCATCGGCATCGGCCTCGCCTTGATCCTGCGGGTGGTCTTCATCATGCTCGGCGCGGCCCTGCTCGACACCTTCTCTTTCATGTTCCTGCTGTTCGGCCTGCTACTGATCTTCACCGCGATCCAGCTGTTCCGCCACCGCGAGGAAGACCCTTCGGTCGAGGACAACGCGGTGGTGAACTTCGCCCAGAACCACCTTGCGGTCACCGACCAATACGACGAAGGCAAGCTGTCGACGAAGATCGACGGCAAGCGCTTCTTCACGCCGCTCTTCCTGGTTCTCCTGGCGATCGGCAGCGCCGACATCCTCTTCGCGCTGGACTCAATCCCGGCGATCTTCGGCATCACCGACGAAGTCTTCATCGTCTTCGCGGCCAACGCCTTCGCCTTGCTCGGCCTGCGGGCGCTCTTCTTCCTTGTGACCGGGCTGCTCGACCGCCTGGTCTACCTCTCGGCCGGCCTCGCCCTGATCCTCGCTTTCATCGGCTTCAAGCTCGGCCTCCACTGGGGACATCTCCAGAGCGATAGCGTGCCGGAGATCTCGACTACCTTCTCGCTGGTCGTGATCGGCGTCGTGCTCGCGATCACCACAGTGGCCAGCCTGGTAAAGACCAAGCGGGACCCGACCCAGAAGGCCCACGCGGGATCGCTCCGGGGGCACGGGAACAAAGGCAAGAAGGACGGCGGTCAGCCCCCGTCGTAGCCTCGCGTCAGAATAGACGGCGTGAGCATCAACACCGTCAGAAAAACGAAGATCGTCGCAACCGTCGGGCCGGCCAGCTGGGACCCCGACACACTCGTGGAAATGATCGAAGCCGGGGCGGATGTATTCCGCCTCAACTTCTCCCACGCTGACGTAGCCCGCCACACCCGCACGGTCAACGACATCCGCGCCGCGTCCGAAGTCGCCGGCCGCGAAGTCGCGATCCTCGGTGACCTGCCGGGGCCGAAGCTCCGGGTCGGGCACTTCCCCGACGGCGTGGTTGACCTGATCACCGGCACCGAAGTCACCCTGTCCTCTGGCGACGACGACGGCTCGGCCACCCACATCCCGGTTCCCTGGGTCGAGATGACCGAGATCCTCGACGTGGACGCGATCATCTACCTGGCCGACGGCACCATCCGGCTCAAAGTGACGAAGAAAGAAGGCAATGTCCTGACCGCAGTGGTCGAGGTTGGCGGCCCGCTTTCTTCACACAAGGGCATGAACCTGCCGGGCGTCGATTCCGGCCTCGCCGCCGTCTCCGAGGTCGACCTCGGATGGGTCGACTTTGCGGTCAGCAACGAACTCGACCTACTTGCCGTGTCTTTCGTACGCAAGCCTTCCGACCTCGATCCGGTCAAGAAAAAGCTTGAAGACCTCGATTCGGACCTGCCGATCATCGCCAAGATCGAAAAGCCCGAGGCGGCCGAGGCGGTCGAAGAGATCGTCGACGCGGCCAACGGCGGCATCATGGTCGCCCGCGGGGACCTCGGAATCGAAGTCCCGCTCTACAAGGTGCCGGTCATGCAGAAGCGCCTGATCAGGGCTGCGGGCCATGCCTCGAAGCCGGCGATCACCGCGACCCAGATGCTGGCCTCGATGGTCACCTCGAAGCGCCCGACCAGGGCCGAGGTGACCGACGTCGCCACCGCGATCTTCGATGGCACCGATGCCGTGATGCTCTCCGAGGAGACCGCCGTCGGTGACCACCCGGTAGAGGCGATCAAGGTGATGGACCAGATCGCCCGGGCAACCGAGCCTGACCTGCCGTACTGGGACTGGCTGCTCAACCGGACCAGCCAGGACGAGATGGACGTCTCGGCTTCGGTCACGCAGAGCGCCGTGGTTGCCGCCTACCGCCTGAACCTCAAGTCGATCGTCGTACCAACCGCCACCGGCCGGACCGCTGTCGTGGTGGCGGCCCACCGGCCACAGGTGCCGGTACTCGCGGTAACCCACACATTGAAGGCGGTGCGCCGGCTGCGGCTCGTCTTCGGGATCGAACCGGTCCTCTACGAACAGGTGAGCGAGATCCGCGACCTGCTCTACACCTGCGCCGATGTCGTCGTGGCCGAAGGAGCCGCCAAGTCGGGAGACCTGATCGCGATCGTCGCCGGCCTGACCGACCAGCGCCTCGGCACGAACCTCTTCGAGGTCCACCGGGTCCCGTGAGGCTGACCCGCGCTATCACCGTCGCGGTTCTGGCCGGTGCGATCGTGCTCGGAGTTACCGCTTGCGGAAGTGACTCCGACGAAGGTTCAGGCTCGCTGACCAGGGCGACCCTGGTGCTCGACTACCTGCCGAACGGGGTCCACGCCGGGATCTACGCGGCGATCGACGACGGCTACTACGAGGACGAAGGAATCGACCTCAAGGTGATCACCCCGACTTCGACCGCCGACACCCTGCGCCTGATTCAGTCCGGCAAAGCGGACTTCGGCCTGGCTGACGGCATCGACATCGCAACCCAGATCGACGCCGGCCGGCAGGCGAAAGGAATTCTCGCGATCACCCAGCGCCCATCGGGCGGGTTGATCACCCTGGTCAGCGGCAATATTTCGAGTCCGGATGACCTCGAAGGCCGGGTGGTCGGGGTCACCGGAGTCCCGTCAGACGAAGCGGTATTCGAGACGATCGTCGAAGACGCCGGCGGGGACCCGTCGGAGTCGAGGGTGGTGTCGATCGGCTTCAACGGAATTCAGGCGTTGCGGGCCCGCCGTGTTTCCGCCTTCACCGGCTACATCCCGGCTGACGCCACCGCGATCAGTTCCGCCGGCCCGGCGACCCGCTCCTTCGCTTTCGACCGATTCGGCGGTCCTTCGTATCCCGGCCTGGTCGCTTTCTCCACTGAATCAAGGATCAAGGAAGACCCGGACCTGATGGAAGGATTCGCCCGGGCCACCAGTCGGGGTTACGCATCCGCCCTTGATGAGCCGGAGGCTGCGGTCGAGGATCTCGTCAAAGCCGACCAGGCGATCGATCCCGAACTCGCCCTCGCCACCTTCCGGGCGTACGTGCCGCTGATCGGTCCGGTCGCCGGTTTCGGCCGCTTCAACCCGATACGCCTGACCGACCTCTCCGACTTCCTGGTCGAGCGCAAGCTGGTCGAAGAACCGATCGCACCCAACCGTTTCGGCACCAACGAGTTCGTCGACAACGACTGACCCCTGGGCATCGGGCCGTTAAACACCCCGGCCCGGAGCGATTGCCCCGGGCCGGTGAACCTGCGACCGGTTGCCCGGACGCTGGTCGAAAGTGCTTACGCCTGCTGGACGCGGAAGACGACTCCACCGGGGCCGGCGCGGAAGCGGGCCTTGGCGGCGTTGAGCTTCCACGGGGCGGGCAGCTTGCCGTCGGGGTAGTTCAGGAACTGACGGAAGTAGTTCGCTGCCTGCTTGCAGGAAAGCGGCTTGGCCTGACCAACGGTGATGTAGTACTTGCCCTTCGGCAGGACCAGCTTGCCGATTCGGTCGTTGTGCAGGACCGAGAAGGTGCCGGGGCAACGGCCGTAGGTGTTACCGACGGGTCCGGTTGCGGTGGTCTTCTTGATCTTGAATCCAGTGGTCGAACCGACTCCCTTGGTGAAGCTCTTGGCGGCGACGTTCACGACCCACGGCTTGCGCAGCTTGCCGTCGTAGTCCTGGAGGAACTCGGCGAACAGCTTCGAAGCGGTCGGGCAGGACAGCTTGGCGCTGTTCAGCACGGTCACGTTGTAGGTGCCCTTCGGAACGCTGAGGGCGCCGATCCGGTCGTTATGCAGGACGCGGAAAGTCGGGCACTTGGCCTCGGCCGCGGCGGCCTGGTTGAGGGACCCACCCAGCAACATCATGAGGGTGACGGCCGCAGCCGCCACGAGGGCGATCGAAAGTTTGAGGTGCTTCACTGAATTGGTCATTGGTCTCCTAAACCCATTAAACGGCAGCAAGTACCGCTCACCGTAAAGAATGTTTCGTGGAAAGAAGAGTAGTTCCTGTAAACGCGGTTGTCACGGAGATTCCCCGACACCGCGACGTGATCCCCATCCGATCCATACAATTGCCCGCTCAGGAGCTCCGGCTCCCAATCACACGCGCCCGTAGCTCAGCTGGATAGAGCGTCGGTCTACGAAACCGAAGGTCACTGGTTCGAATCCAGTCGGGCGCACTTTGCGAAAGGGCGGGATTCGCTCAACCCTGCGGATGACACCACGAGCCCAATACTGCACCGCATCTAGGAACTGAAAAGTGCGCCGCCGCGGTGGCCACAGACGCCGAGGAAACTCTGAGTTCGAGCAATCGAGCGAGGAGGTCGGCAGGAGGTGCGTGGAGCAA
>JBPPMT010000063.1:0-37862 GCA_051306195.1 Solirubrobacterales bacterium | reverse complement strand
GGCCGTTACTCGTTCAAGCTGACCCGCAAGCCCACCACGAACACCTTGATCATGGCTTACTCCACCCCGATCTGGTTCACGTCCGTTCCCTTGACCTGCGAGACCGACCCGTCGCTTTGCCCGAAGCCTTCGAACAAGTTCGCCTTCAAGGGCGTCACGCTCAATAAGAAGAAAGGAACCGGCCGGATCAAGGTCAAGTTCCCGTCGGTCGGCAAGGCAGTCCTCACCGGACCCGGCCTCGCCACGGTGAAGGCCACCGTCAAGAAGAAGGGCCAGGTCATCGGCCTCAACCTGAAGCCGAAGTCCAAGCTGAAGAAGAAGCTGAACAAGAGGGGCTCGGCCAAGGTGAAGATCAAGGTCAAGTTCACCCCGACCGGCGGCAAGTCACTCACCAAGTCAAAGACGGTGAAGCTGACCAAGAAGAAGGCCAAGAAGCGGCGCTAGCCTCGAAACGAGCACCGAGACCACGAAAGTCAGCGATTATCACCGAGAATCGGGATCTCGCGGCCTCGATTTCGCCTGATCCGTAGCCTGTGACCTGATGGCCCTCTCTATTGGAATCGTGGGGCTTCCCAATGCCGGGAAGTCGACCCTCTTCAACGCCCTGACCAAGAACGACGTTCTGGCGGCGAACTACCCCTTTGCGACGATCGAGCCGAACGTTGGCGTGGTCGGTGTGCCGGACCCGCGTCTGGCCGAGCTGGCGAAGATCTACGAGTCGGAGAAGATCCTGCCGGCAACTGTTCAGTTCGTCGACATCGCCGGAATCGTCAAGGGTGCATCCGAAGGCGAAGGGATGGGCAACAAGTTCCTCTCGAACATCAGGGAGTGCGACGCGATCTGCCAGGTGACCCGGGTCTTCGAGGACGACGACATCACCCACGTCGACGGCAAGGTCTCCCCCGCCACCGACATCGAGACGATTCAGACTGAGCTGATCCTGGCTGACCTCCAGACGATCGAGAACGCATTGCCCCGCCTCCAGAAGGATTCGAAGCGGGACAAGGACCTGATGCCGCAGGTGACCGCGGCCGAAGAGGCCCAGTCGATGCTCGAGATGGGCAAGGGTGTCTTCCAGGCGGGACTCGATCCCGAACCTCTCCACGACCTCCATCTGATGACCGCCAAGCGCCAGCTATACGTCTTCAACTGCGACGCCGACGAGCTGAACGACGAAGCGCTCAAATCCTCGATGAGGGCGATCGTCGCCCCGGCCGAGGCGATCTTCCTCGACGCCAAGTTCGAGGCTGAGCTGGTCGAACTCGATGACGAAGACGAGGCGCGCGAAATGCTGGCCGACGTCGGAGTCGAGGAGCCCGGACTCGACGTTCTGGCCCGGGTCGGCTTCGAGACTCTCGGCCTCCAGACCTACCTGACCGCCGGCCCCAAGGAAACCCGTGCCTGGACGATCGACAAAGGCGCCACCGCCCCCGAGGCCGCCGGCGTGATCCACACCGACTTCCAACGGGGTTTCATCAAGGCCGAGATCATCTCCTTCGACGAGTTGGTCGACTTCGGATCGATGGCCGACGCAAAGGCCGCCGGCAAGGTCCGGATGGAAGGCAAGGACTACGTGATGGTCGACGGGGACGTAGTCGACTTCCGCTTCAACGTCTGATGTCCCGGCCGGCCGACACGAAGGGCCGGCCATGAAGACCAGCGCCGGGCTGCTCGTTTACCGGACCCGCAAGAAACGGCTTGAGGTATTCATCGTCCACATGGGCGGTCCGCTCTGGGAGAAAAAGGAGAAACGCGCCTGGTCGATCCCCAAGGGGGAAGTCGATCCGGGCGAGAAGCCACTCGACGCGGCCCTGCGGGAGTTCCGCGAGGAGACCAGCCTCAAGCCGCCAAAGTCGAAGATGATCAACCTCGGTGAGTTCGAGCAGTCGAAGCGCAAGCGCATCCTGATCTGGGCGATTGAAGGTGACCTCGATGCGTCGAAAGTGAAGAGCATCAACTTCGAGATCGAATGGCCGCCGAAGTCAGGGAAGATGAAGGAGTTCCCGGAGGTCGACCGCGGCGGCTGGTTCAGCATCTCCGCCGCCTCGAACCGGGTGATCAGAGGCCAGGTCCAGGTCCTGAAAGTGCTGGAAGGTCTGGTGGGTTGAAAGGGGTAGCCCCCGTGTTCCACCTTTTCGATGCCGAAAAAACACCCGCGAGACGCGATTACCGAGACTCCTTCGATGAAGAAGACGCTGGACCGCCTAAGGAACGAATCGGGGCGGGCCCGCCTCGACTGGGCCGAGCTCGTCCTGCTCGGGGCGAAGGAAAAGATCCGGCAGATCGAACGGGACCGTGTCGATTCGCGGATCCTGAGGAAGAATGCGGCCGATCAGATCAGTGACGCGAACGATCGAAGCGCAGGCCCGACTGGTCCGGAGCGGTCACCATCGAATCCCGCCAGTTGATGTCCTGATCGCAGCAGCTGCGGAAGTCTCAGGCCACGGGGTACTCCACTACGACGCTCACTACGACCTGATTCTGGAAAGAACCGAACTCTCCTACGAATCAAGGTGGCTTGCGCCGAGGGGATCTCTCTGACGCTCCGAACAGCCGGTGGCCCTTTTTTGGGCCGCGACCTACGGGTCCATGGTCAGCGGAACAGGTCCCGGCTCATCTGCCCGACCCGCATCGCGATCAGCTTCATCATGTTCTCCAGCAGGACACAGACCAGGGCGGGATCCTCTTCCTGGAGATTCGCCAGGTCCTTGCGGGTGAGCGCCCAGGCGATGACGTCGTCAGCCGCCTCGGAGAAGCCGAGCCGGCGACGCTCGCTCAGCATCGCCACCTCGCCGATCGTCATGCCGGCCGAGAAAGTCGCCAGGCGGTGGGGGTTGCCATCGCTCCCGGCGGCGAGGGTGTTGATGTTGCCCTTGACCACGAAGAGCATCTCCTCGACGTGGCCGACCTGCTCATAAATCCGGGTGCCGGCTTCGTACGTGCGCCGCTCCAGCAGGCCAGCGAGTTTCTCGATCTGGGGCAGGGTCATTCCTGCGGTCGCGGCATGGTCGGTGAGTTCGATCTCGACGCCTTCGGCACCTTCTCCCCACTCGCTGATCAGCTGTTCTTCGCACCATTCGAGCGCGAGGTCGAGGTCAGTGAAAACCCGGACCGGCGGCAGGCCGGATTCCTCACGAAGGCTGTCGATCTGCTCGTTGAATTTCGGGTGGCGATCGGTGTCGGCAAAGACGATCTCGCCGCCTTCCTCCGCGATCGCGTCCACCAGGTGGCAGATGATCGGCGTGACCACCGGGTCGATCTCCCTGACCGAGGAGAAGTCGAGGATCTCGAACCTGACCCGCTCGACTTCCTCAAGTACCGACTTGGTGATCAGCTCGCCGGCGGCGAAGAGGATCTCGCCCTGGAGCTCTATGACCCGGACCTCTTCCCCGTGCTCACGGAGAATCAGCTGTTCCTCCGCGGGGCGCAGGTGTTTGGAGTGGGTGTCGGCGCAGGTCCGTGAGGAGCGGACCGGAGGGGCCGGGCGCCGCTGCGGGCTCATTACGTGGAGGTGGAGTTCTTCGGACAGTTCTTCGCAGACCTTGACCCCTCGCACGCTGTTGCCGTGGACGTCGAGCGGCGGCGAGTAGACCGCGATCCCGAGCTGACCGGGCAGCACCGCGATGATCCCCCCGGCCACCCCGGACTTGGCCGGGAGACCGACCGAGTAGAGCCAGTCGCCGGCCGCGTCATACATGCCGCAGCTCGCCATCACACTGAGGACGCTACGGACCGTGTCCTCACGGAGCACCCGGTCCTTGGTGACCGGGTTGACGCCGGTCGAGGCGAGCGTCGCGGCAATCACCGCGAGGTCCCGGCAGTCGACCAAGGTGGAGCACTGGCGAAAGTAGGTCTCGACAATGTCTTCGACTTCGTCGTCGAGCACATTGGCGTTCTTCAGGAGGTAGGCGATCGCCCGGTTGCGGTGGCCGGTCTTGTTCTCGGACTCGAAGACGGCCTCGTCGACGGTCAGGTCACGCCCGGCGAAGGCCGAGTACTCGTTGAGGATGCGGTCGATCGGCTTGGTGAATCCGAGCGGCTTGATCAGCGAGGTGGTGGCGATCGCCCCGGCGTTGACCATCGGGTTCAGCGGGATGTTTGTACCGGGCTGGAGGGTGATCGAGTTGAAGGCTTCGCCGCTCGGCTCGACATCGACGTGCTTTCGCACGTCCGCCTCGCCCATCGCCTCGAGGGCCAGAGCGAAAGTGAGCGGCTTGGAGATCGACTGGATCGTGAATTCGTGGCGGGTCTCGCCGACTTCGTAGATGCTGCCGTCGGCGGTGACGAGGGCAATTCCGAACCAGTCGGGGCTGGCAGCGGCAAGCTCCGGGATGTAAGACGCGACCTCGCCGGCGGTGGTGCCTGCGTGGCGATCGTGGAGGCGCTCGAGCAGGGCCTGGACTGGCGAAGTGGGTTCGGAACGGGCTACGGTTGTTGTCATGGCCCAAGTATGACCCAGCGACAAGGCATTCTGGGTCGGGTAATCGTTGAGGTAGCGATGCAGACCGACCCAGAATGGAATCTGGATGCCTTTTATACCCCCAGGGGGTATGCTAAGGTTGTTCCATGAGCTCGACTACTGAAAAAGAACGCATCGACCTTTCCGTGGATGACATCAACTGCGCGTCCTGCGTGAGCAAAGTCGAGAAGAAGCTGAACGCGCTCGACGGAGTTGACGCAACCGTGAACTTTGCGACGAAAACAGCAACGGTCGAGTTCGATCCCGATACGACCGGCACTGACGACCTGGTCGGCGCGGTTGACTCGGCCGGATACACGGCAACGCTCCCGAGTGAGCATGGGCACGACGAACACGACCACATGAGTCATCAGGTCGCCTCCCCGGGCTCGCTCAAACACCGCTTCATCGTCAGTGCGATCCTCACCGTGCCGGTCACCCTGATCTCGATGAACTCCGACTTCCAGTTCGACTACTGGCAGTGGGTGGTCCTTGCGATGACGATTCCGGTCGTCTTCTGGGGCGGCCTGCCTTTCCACCGCTCGGCGCTGAAGGCCGCCCGTCATGGCGCCTCGACCATGGACACCCTGATCTCCATCGGCACCCTGGCCGCGTTCTTCTGGAGTCTCTACGCCCTGCTCTTCGGCATGGCCGGGGAGATCGGCATGACGATGGCTTTCGAGCTGATCCCCGAAAAGACGAACGCGCTCGACCAGCTCTACTTCGAGACTGCTGCGATCGTCACCACCTTCCTCCTGGCCGGCCGCTTCTTCGAAGAGCGGGCCAAGGAGCGGGCTGGCGACGCCCTGAAAGCTCTGCTGAACCTCGGCGCGAAGGACGTCTCGATCCTCCGTGATGGAGTCGAGACAAAGGTCCCGGTGGCCGAGCTCGTGGTCGGCGACCGCTTCATCGTGAGGCCCGGCGAGAAGGTCGCGACTGACGGCGTGGTTGTCGAAGGCGAGTCCGCGGTCGACGAATCGCTGGTCACTGGCGAATCAGTTCCGGTGGAGAAATCCACGGGCGACGACGTGGTCGGAGCAAGCGTCAACGCGAGCGGTCGACTCGTGATCGAGGCCACCCGAATCGGCTCCGACACCGCCCTCGCCCAGATTGCGCGGCTGGTCGAAGAAGCGCAGACCGGCAAGGCTCCGGTCCAGCGACTGGCCGACCGGATCTCGGCTGTGTTCGTGCCGGTGGTCCTGGTCCTCGCCCTGGTGACCATGATCTTCTGGCTGATCGAAGGCAGCGGCAGTTCGTTCGCGATCAGTGCCGCCGTGTCGGTGCTGATCATCGCCTGCCCCTGCGCCCTCGGGCTGGCCACCCCTCTGGCCCTGCTGGTCGGAACCGGCCGCGGGGCTCGGCTCGGCCTGCTGATCAAGGGCCCGCAGGTGCTCGAATCGACCCGCAAGGTCGATACGATCCTGCTCGACAAGACCGGCACCGTCACAACGGGACGCATGGAGGTGGCGGAAATAACGCTCGCCCCCGACACCGATCGCACCCGGGCGCTGCGGCTGATCGGTGCGGTCGAGGATGCCTCCGAACATCCGATCGCCCAGGCGATCGCCGCCAGCGCACGGGAGGAAGCCGGAACGCTCCCGCCCGTGGAGGACTTCAGGAATCGCGAGGGCTCCGGAGTTGAAGGGAACGTCGAGGGCCACCGGGTCCTTGTCGGCAAGCTGACGCTGGTGGGTGCTGATTCCGGGCTACCGGCAGACCTGAGCGCCGCGCTCGACTTCGCCCGCTCACAGGGCCAGACCGCTGTGGTCGCCGCCTGGGACGGTGAGGTGCGAGCCGTGATCGCAGTTGCCGACACGGTCAAGCCGACCAGCGCCCAGGCGATCACCGAGCTGAAGGCACTTGGTCTCGAGCCGGTCCTCCTGACCGGTGACCACGAGACGACGGCCCGCGCGGTCGCCACCCGGATCGGAATCGACGAAGTGATCGCCGAGGTCCTGCCGGCCGACAAGGTCCAGGCGGTCCGGGACCAGCAGGCCCGTGGCCGGGTGGTCGCGATGGTCGGCGACGGGGTCAACGATTCCCCCGCCCTTGCCCAGGCGGACCTGGGCCTTTCTATCGGCACGGGGTCCGACGTTGCGATCGAGGCCTCCGATCTGACCCTGATCTCCGGCGACCCGCTCGGTGCGGTTGCGGCGATTCGCCTCAGCCGCTCAACCCTCCGGACGATCAAGCAGAACCTCTTCTTCGCCTTCCTCTACAACGTGATCCTGATCCCGGTGGCGATGACGGGACTCCTCAACCCGATCCTCGCGGGAGCAGCAATGGCACTCAGCTCAATCTTCGTAGTCGGAAACTCGTTGCGCCTGAGGAGTTTCGGCCGGTAGCTACCGAAAGGACGTTCTGGATTGGGCGTACGATCCGTGGATGGCTGAGCGGATTCCCCTTGACGAGCAGGACCTTCGGATTCTTGAGCTCGAGGGTCCGACTCTGGTTGGCCACACCTGCAAGGTCGTTCGGCTGGAGGCGCCCGGGGTTGAATTCGATGCCCTGATGGAATCGGTGGCCGGCAAGGTCACCTCCGTGCCCGAGCTGATGTGGAAGCTCGACCAAAGACCGGGCTCGACCGACTGGATCCATGACGAAGACTTTCGGATCGATCGGCACCTCGTTTCCTATGGCGATGGCGCGGTTCACACCGAGGCCGGGATCGCCGCCGCCGCTTCGGACCTTTTCAGCGAACGCCTCGACCGGGACCGGCCGCTCTGGAGGATCGACGTCGTTCGCACCGAGGACGGTGGCTCGGCACTCATCTGGCGGATCCACCACGCGCTCGCTGACGGCACAACCGCGATGCGGCTCGCCCGGGAAATCCTCTGGGAAGAAGCGGCGGAGACGCCGGCTCCTGCTGCTCCGGCCCCGGCTTCGGGACCTGCCGAACCAGCCCACGACGCGACCCGGAAGGAAGACGACGAGCGCCGTCGGCACCATCTGATCGGGCTGTTCGAACGGGAGTTCACGCGCGAACCCGGACCGTCGCCCTTCGACGGGCAGATCGGCACCGAGCGCTCGATCGCGTTCGCGACGATCTGCCTCAGCCAACTCCACGACGCCGGCAAGAAGGCGGCGGACGCGACCTTGAACGATTCGGTCCTCTCGGTCGTCGCCGGGGCGATTCGTCACTGGATGGAGATCCACCACGAGCAGCACCTGGGACCGGTCCGCGTGCGGGTGCCGGTCAGCCTCCATCACGGCGATCACGACGGGGGCAACCGCGATTCGTTCTTCTCGGTGCCGCTGCCGCTGAACGAACCGGACCCGATTCTCCGGCTCAAGGAGATCCGCGACGCCACCCACGAGCGCAAGGCCGACCACGACGCCGAAGAACTCGATTCCCTGCTCCGGCGGGTCGGTCACACCTCGCCCCGCCTCCGTCACCTCTATTCGAAGTTCGAATCGAATCCGCGGCGGTTCGCCCTCAACATCTCGAACGTGCGCGGCCCGGCTCACCCGGTGGCGGTGCTCGACGCGCAGGTGGAGACGGTGCATTCGATCGCCGAGATCGGGGAGCGGCACGCTCTGCGGGTCGCCGCGCTCTCGGTCGGTGACCGGCTCTGTTTCGGCTTCTGCGCGGACCCGGACCTGGTGGTGGACCTTGACGTGATGGCAGAAGGAATCGAGTGGGCCGCTGACAGATTGGTTACAGGGGCAAAGTGAATTGACTGTAGGTTCACGTCATGAAAGTTGAAATCAGGAACAGCCCAAGTTTTTCGGTAGCCCGCTGCACTCTCGCCCCCGGCGAGAAGATGAAAGCGGAGTCCGGCGCGATGATGGCTACATCGCTCGGAGTCGACGTCGAAGCCCAGATGCAGGGCGGTCTGATGAAAGGGCTGAAGCGGAGCGTGCTCGGCGGCGAGTCGCTCTTCATCTCCACTTTCACGGCTCCGAACGAAGGCGGCTGGGTCGACTGCGCAGCGAACCTCCCCGGTGACGCCGAAGTACTGGAGGTCAACGAAGCCATCAACATCACCAAGGGGAACTGGCTCTGCTCGTCGGACGGCATCGATCTCGACACCAAGTGGGGTGGCTTCAAGAACATCGGCGGCGGAGAAGGCGGCTTCCTTGTCCGCGCTACAGGTACTGGAAATGTTGTCGCCTCTTGTTACGGCGCGCTCGAGACCGTCGTGCTGGGAGCCGACGAGAAGATCGTGATCGACTCCGGTCATGTGGTCGCGTTCGATCCCGAGGTCGACTTCATCACCCGCAAGGTCACCAAGGGAATGATCGCGTCAGCCAAGAGCGGTGAGTTCTTCGTGATGGAGTTCAGCGGTCCGGGTCGTGTGATCACCCAGTCCCGTAACCCCAACGGTCTGATCGGCTGGCTCACGACTGAGCTCCCGTTCAACCGCTCCTGAGCGAGGCCAAACATGGGGCGTAGCACGGGTTTAGGTTAGGCTCAAAGTGTGGCTGAGTCACGGACACACGAGGAGCAGGAGCCCGCTGGACCGCCGATCCCTTCGGCCGCAGTCGAGGACTACGCAAAGGCGATCTACTCGCTGACCGGCTGGGGTCCGGAGACGGCCTCGACCAACGATCTGGCGGGCAAGCTCGGGGTCAAGGCCGGTTCGGTCTCGGCCATGATCAAGAAGCTCGACGAAGCGGGACTGGTCGAGCGGGTGCCGTACCACGGGGTGCGGCTCACGGCTGACGGAACCCGGGTGGCGCTCGGAGTGCTGCGTCGCCACCGCCTGCTCGAACTTTTCCTCGCCGAGGTGCTCGACGTGCCCTGGGAGCGGGTCCACGACGAGGCCGAAGTCCTCGAACACGCCCTCTCCGAGGACCTCACTGAACTGATCTCCGTCAAGCTCGGTGACCCGGCTTTCGATCCTCACGGTGACCCGATCCCGGACCGCGACCTCAGCGTGCCGGAGACCGAAACCGCAAGCATGGCCGAGCTCGCGCCAGGGGACCGGGCGCGCTTCGTCCGGGTTTCGGATTCCAACCCGGAGATGCTCGCTTACCTGTCCGACTGTGGCATCGCCGTCGGGGATGACTTCGAGATGGTCGAGCGCCAGCCTTTCGACGGGCCGGTCTCGATCCTGATCGAAGGCGACACCCACGTGCTCGGCCTGACACTGGCCAAAGCGATCCGCGTGGTGCCGCTCTCCTGACCAGTTCAGCTTGTCGGGATCGGAGGGCGATACGAACACCGGTGGAAGGTTCGGGGTCGGATTCCGATCGGGCTGTCCGCCAGGCTGGCGCCGGCCGCCCGGGCGATCAGCGTCCGAGACCAGCACTTCAGCGCCGGTGACCGGGTCGATCACCACAGCGGTTCCGTCCTTTCGCCGCACGATCTTCTTGCCGTCGGTGGTCTCTTCACCACCCCGAGGCAATGCTCGACCACGCCAACCGGAACCACCGAAGGCCTTGCGCCAGCGCCGTGACGGAGATCTACAGGATGAGTCTCGATGAAGTCAGGAACCTGCTCACCGGCTGCGGCCTCTTTTTCGTCACCGCCCTGCCCGGAACCGAATCCGGTCCCATTTGGAAGAGCTTCACGTTCATAGCCCAGCCCCAGGCCCCGCCCGGACTGGCAGTGAAATTAGTCGCTGGGCGACTAATTTCACTGCCAGTCCTCGTTTTAGACGGTTACCAGGAGGCCGGTCAGGTACAGGGCCAGGGCTCCGGCGGCTAATGCGGCCGAGGAGACCGGGGTGAAGATTCGTCCGGCCTCGTCCTTCATGGCCGGGATCAGCTGGACCACCACCTGGAGAATCGCGCCGACTCCGATGCCGATCAGGGCCGCGGCGATCTCGTCGCTGGAAACCGAGCCGCCGACCAGCGCGCCGATGACTGCCGGACCACCGGCGATCAGGCCAAGGCCGAGCAGCGCCCGGACCCGGGGTTTCTCCGAGGCGAGCGGCGCGACGATCGCCAGGCCCTCGGTTGTGTTGTGGATCGCGAAGCCGATGATCAGGGCGGTGCCAAGGGCGAGCTCGCCGACCGCGTAGGCCGAACCGATCGCCAGACCTTCGCCGAAGTTGTGCAACCCGATCCCGATCGCGACCATGAGGGCGAGATGCCAGCCGGAAGCACCGGCGGCCGCGGATTTCTTTCGTCTGCCTTTCATCCAGGCATCGATCCCGGTGAGCAGGAGGAAAGCGAGGCCGGCACCGAGGAATACGAGCGCGTCGCCACCGAATACCCCCGAACTGAGCGCGCTCAGCTCCAGCGCCTCGAGGGTCCCGTCGACCGCGAGGAATCCCAGCAGGCCGACCGTGAAGGCGATCAGGGCGGATGTCCATTTTCGCCCTCCTCGGCGGAGCACCGGCAGGGCGAGCATGCCGAGGGTCACCGGGATCACCCCGACGTAGAGGCCGATCAGGATCATCGAGACCAGGAAGTCACCGCCGGCCTCAGGGGTTTCCACGGCGGCGTCGATCGTGTGGGGGATAACCACGCCGGTCGAAGTGAGCAGGCCGATCTCGTAGGGGTTGCCGTCGATCCAGGGGTACTTCAGGGTCAGGGTCTCTTCCCCGAGGCGGCCGATCGGTGTTTCGCCGCCGGTGAAGTTGACGTAGGAATCGTTGACGATCACCTGGGCGACGGTGACGTCATCGGGCCCGGCGTTCCTGATCGTCAGGTCGATCTCGCCCGGTTCGAGCACGGCCTTTTCCACCGCGAGGTCTTCGATCGGCGGGCCGGTCCGCTCGGGCAGCGTATCGCCGCCAAAGGAGCCGATCGCGAACAGAACGGCGATAACGATCGCGACCACGCCGAGGGCGAGTGCCCACAGGGGAGTACGCGCCACAAAGCCGGTTTCGGGGGCTTCGCCTCCGTCCGCGGGCTTGTCCGGATTGCCGGGCTCCCCGCTCATTCTTCGACCTCGAAGAAGCCCATCCAGCCAAGCTCGGCAAACTCGGTCTTGTGGGCGTGGAACATGTACTTGCCGGTGAAGGGGAACCGCATCTCGAGAATGCCGCGCTGTCCCTGAACCTGCGAAACCGTGTCGGTGAACTCGGATGACTCGAGCCGGGTGCCGGTCGGGTAGTAGTCGAAGAAGTTTCCGTGGAGGTGGAACGAGTTGATCGGGTCGTACTCGAGCAGGTTGGTCAGGTAGAGCCGGACCAGCTCGCCACGCTTCACCTTGACCGTCTCGTGCATGTAGGCGAACGGGATGCCGTTTACGAAGTAGAGCTGATTGCCGAGTCCGTCGAAGTTGGTGTTGTAACCGGCCTGGACCATCACCATCTCGTCGGCCTTCGGCCGGCCCTGCTTCGGGTCGATGATGATCGTGCCGTACATGCCGCGGGCGATGTGCTCGGCCAGCGGTTCAGCGTGGCAGTGGAAGAGATGGAGTCCGAAAGGTTCGGCCTCGAACTCGTACACGGTGCGTTCACCGGGCTGGATCAGGCCGGCGCCGAGACCGGGCACGCCGTCCATCGCGGCGGTGTGGATGCCGTGGAAGTGCATTGTGTGCGGATGGGCCGAGCCGTTGCCAAAGTTGATGCGAAGGCGTTCCCCTTCCTTGGCCCTCAGCGTGGGGCCGGGCACACGGCCGTCGAAAGTCCAGGCGGGGAACTTGACCCCCGGGGCAACCTCGATCTCCTTGTCGATCGCGTTGATCTCCCACTCACGAAGGGTCTGGCCGTTGGGGAGCCTGCTGGTCTTCCCCCAGTCAAAATCACGAAGGATGTCGGTCGGGTCGAAGCCATTGAAGCTGTTGTCGACCATGGATCCGGCGCGGAACATCGGCCCGCCATGACCGGCGTGATGCATGGCGATCATCTCGTCGGACCCCATGTCGTGAGAGGCCATCTCGTGCGGGGGCATCTGCTTCAAGCCCCCGCCGTTGCTCATGGCCGAAGCCGACTGGGAACCGAGCACGACTCCAGCCCCACCAACTGCGGCCGTCAGCCCGGCACGCCGGAGCAACGACCTTCTGGTCAGCGCGTGCTGCGCCTCATCGGCCTCATCGACCGTGTCCGGCGACGCGTATTCCCTCTCGGGACCATTCGAATCCATACCCATAGTAAATCAAAGTTGAGGCATGACTTAATCCTAATTGGTGTTCACCAAATCTTGTCCCGCAGCACGAGCTACCTGATCCGTGCCCAGAGCTCCCTCATCCTGATGATCCGACCGTCGTCGGGATCGAGGATAAGTTCCAGCCATTTGAATATCTCGCTCTCGTCGAGATTCGCCTCTCCGAGGAGTATCTGCCCGATATCCACCCAGTCCTTGGGGCGATCGAAAACCACCTTGCAGACCATCAAGTGCTCGGGCGACAGAATGGGAATCCGGCCCTTGCCAAAAGTTACCCAGCGGGCTGCTTCCTCCATCGCATCGTGGAAAGGGTCATACGAGAAGAAAAGGTCAACGGGATTGCGCCCCCACCAGATCCGAACCTGTCCATCCCTCTCGGCCCCGACCCGATCGAAATCTTCGTCGGCTCCGAGAGGTTGGAAAACGTCCAGGACGGCGTCGAGCTGGTCGACCTCGCCAAAGATGTTCAGATCGATGTCGACGGTAACCCGGGGCTCGCCGTAGTACGCAAGGGCGAGAGCACCTCCAAACGCGTGCCCGATCCCCGCCCCCTCCAACGCCCCGTGGGAAAGCGTTACCTTCTCGACCAGCGCTGGTTCGGCTGATTCAGGCATGAGACTCGATCCTGGGGAACACCGATGCGTGGCGGTGCTTCACCGGCGGCAACGCGTCGCCGAGGTCGAGCAGTTCGGTCAGGGCCTCCCCGCGTTCATCCATTGAAGCGCCTGCCCACAGCTTCATTCGATCCGCCTCGTGGCTGACCGTGGAACCGCGAACTTCGGGGAAACTGTCGCCGATCAGCTGCGCCAGAGCTCGCCGCGGCTTCTGGCCAAGCGACATCTGACGCAGCAACGACTTGGCCGCGCGCTCGACCTCAGAGTCTGCGACGGGAGCTCCCGCTCGGACAGCTTTGCGTCGGATTTCTTCCCTGTCTAGCGGCGTCGAACTCCGCTCGGCAACTTGGCCGGCAACTTCCGGGGTGAATTCGCGAAAGGTCGCAAGTGTTCGGCTTCTCGGTCCGGCCGGGGTCCGCCGCGATTCGCGGACTTCCCAGGTTCCATTGGGTTTCGAAACAACAAAGGCCATAGTGGGTATTTTACCCACTACATCTTCTCTGTCAAATTTCAGCTCCCCAACTGGAAATCGAGCCCTACTTCGTGACGTCGCCGAATCCGGCGGCTTCGATCACTTTCATCGTTGCCTGGGGCACCGTGATCGTCTCTTCGGCGACGCCCTTTTCGGCTTCGGAAATGGCTTCCGGTACGCCGGCCCGGGCATGGAAGGCGGTCAGAACTGCTTCTTCGATCATCGAGGAGAGCCACCCCTGCTGTTGCTTCAGGCGACGCTCCTCGAGCAGTCCGGATTCCTCGAGCAGCGCCCGATGCTCCTCGATCGTCTGCCAGATCTCGGCGAGGCCGGTCCTCTCGATCGCCGAGGCGACCAGGACCGGGGTCTCCCAGCCGGGTGTCGATGGCGGCAACATTCGCAGGGCGTGGCGGTAGTCGCCCCGGGCGCGCTTGGCCAAAGGAATGCGGTCACCGTCAGCCTTGTTGACCACGACCAAGTCGGCCAGTTCCATGATCCCGCGCTTGATTCCCTGGAGTTCGTCGCCGGCACCCGGGACCAGCAGCAGACAGAGGCTGTCTACCAGTTCGGAAAGTTCGGATTCGGACTGCCCCACGCCAACCGACTCGACCAGGACGACGTCGAAACCGGCGGCCTCGCAGAGCAGCATGGCCTCGCGGGTCTTCCGGGCGACTCCACCGAGCACGCCGCCGGAAGGCGACGGGCGGATGTAAGCATCGGGACTCACGCTGAGGCCCTGCATCCGGGTCTTGTCACCGAGGATGCTGCCGCCGGTGCGGGCGCTCGAGGGATCGATCACCAGCACGGCGACCTTGAGGCCCTGCTCAATCAGCCAGAGGCCCAGCGATTCGATCACCGTGGACTTGCCGGCCCCCGGGACGCCGGTCATGCCCACACGCCGGGCGTTGCCGGTCCGGGGCAGCAGCGCGGCAATCAGCTCCTGGGCCATTTCCTGGTCCTCGGGCAGGCGGGACTCGGCCAGGGTGATCGCCCGGGAAAGCGTGCCGCGGTCTCCGCTGACTATTCCCTCCTGCAGTTCTGCGACCGAGGAGCGCTCAGACATCAGGCGGTGGTCGGCTCGTCCGTGGTTACATCGAGCTCGAGCCGCTCGATCAGGAGCTGGAGCAGCTCACCCGCGGCCTCGCCGATCACGGTTCCGGGCGGGAAGATCAGGTCGGCTCCGGCTGCCTTCAGCGGCTCGAAGTCAACCGGCGGTATCACTCCTCCGGCGACGATCGCGATGTCCTTCCGGTCCTGGTCGTCGAGCGCCTTGCGCAGCGCCGGCACCAGCGTGAGGTGTCCGGCGGCCAGGGTGCTGACCCCGACCACGTGGACGTCGGCCTCGACCGCCTGGCGGGCGACCTCTTCCGGGGTCTGGAACAGCGGACCGATGTCGACGTCGAAGCCGAGATCGGCAAAAGCAGTGGCGATGACCTTCTGGCCACGGTCGTGACCGTCCTGGCCCATCTTGGCGACGAGCACCCGCGGACGGCGGCCTTCGGCCCGCTCGAACTCCTCAACCAGCTCTTTGGTCTGAGAGTAGGACTCCGAACTCACGCCGACCTCCTGTTGGTAAACGCCCGCAATTGACCTGATTTCCGCCGCATGGCGACCGTACTCCTTTTCAAGCGCAAAGCTGATTTCTCCGACCGTCGCATGAGCTCTGGCGGCCTTGACGCCGAGGTCGAGCAGGTTGCCTTCGCCCGTTGCGGCAGCCTTGGTCAGGTGATCGAGAGCTTCATCGACCGCGCCCTGATCGCGCTCAACCTTCAGGCGCTTCAGCTTGGCGAGCTGCGCGTTTCGCACCTCGTTGTTGTCCACCTTGAGCACGTTCACCAGGGTGTCGTTCTCCGGCTTGTAGGAGTTGACTCCGACCACCGTCTGCTTGCCGGAGTCGATCCGGGCCTGGGTGCGAGCCGCAGTTTCTTCGATCCTGAGCTTGGGGATGCCGGCCGCGATCGCTTCGGTCATGCCACCGGCTTCGTCGATCTCCTTCATGTGGGCGAGCGCCTTGAGCGCCAGCTCACGGGTCAGGTATTCGACGTAGTAGCTGCCGGCCCATGGGTCGATCACCCGGGTGGTACCGCTTTCCTGCTGGAGGAAGAGCTGGGTCTGGCGGGCGATCCGCGCGCTGAAGTCGGACGGCAGGCCGAGCGCTTCATCGAGCGCATTCGTATGGAGCGACTGGGTGTGGCCCTGGGTCGCGGCCATCGCTTCCACACAGGTGCGAATCACGTTGTTGTAGGCGTCCTGGGCGGCGAGGCTCCAGCCGGAAGTCTGGCAATGGGTGCGCAGCGACATCGACTTGGCGTTCTGCGGATTGAACTCCTTCATCAACGCGGCCCAGAGCAGGCGGCCGGCGCGCATCTTCGCGACCTCCATGAAGAAGTTCATACCGATCGCCCAGAAGAAGGACAGACGCGGCGCGAACTGGTCGATGTCGAGGCCGGAATCGAGCGCGGCCTTCACGTATTCGACGCCGTCGGCGAGCGTGTAGCCGAGCTCCAGGTCAGCGCTGGCTCCAGCCTCCTGCATGTGGTAGCCGGAGATCGAAATCGAGTTGAAGCGCGGCATCTCTTTCGAGGTGTAGCCGATGATGTCGGAGACGATCCGCATCGAAGGCTCAGGCGGATAGATGTAGGTATTCCGCACCATGAATTCCTTGAGGATGTCGTTCTGGATGGTGCCGGTCATCTGATCATGCGGCACCCCCTGTTCCTCGCCGGCAACGATGAAGAGCGAGAGCACCGGCAGCACTGCGCCGTTCATCGTCATCGACACGCTCATCTCCTCGAGCGGGATTCCGTCGAAGAGGGTGCGCATGTCGTAGATCGAGTCGATCGCGACCCCGGCCATGCCGACGTCTCCGGCGACCCGCTCGTGGTCCGAGTCGTAGCCGCGGTGGGTGGCGAGGTCGAAGGCGATCGAGAGGCCCTTCTGGCCGGCCGCGAGGTTGCGGCGATAGAAGGCGTTCGATTCTTCGGCCGTGGAGTAACCCGCGTACTGGCGGATCGTCCAGGGCTTGTTGACGTACATGGTCGGGTACGGACCCCGGAGGTACGGCGCGAAGCCGGGCAACGTACCGAGGAAGTCGAGGTCCTCGGTGGCGGCCGAGGTGTAAGCCGGGTCGAGTTCGATGCCTTCCGGCGTGTCCCACTTGACTTCATCCCCGGCGGGATTCGCGGCAGCGGCTTCGTTCAGGATCTTGTCCAGTTCCTGGACAGGCGCAGGCTGGGTCTCGATCCCGCCCAACTCAACGTTCGAGAAATCGGGAATCTGTGAAGTGTCGATCGTGTCACTCATCAGTTGACCTCTACTCCCAGTCTGCTCAGCGCGGCGGTCAGCACCGTGAGCATGTTCACACCGTTCTTCAGCAGCTCATCAGCGTTGGCAGCCTCGTTCAACTCGGGAGTCGAATTGATCATGTAGACGTATCCGGCCCCGGCGTCGCGCAGCCCCTTGACCAGCGCAGCAACGTCTTCGGGCGACTCGCGTTTGCTGGCGCAGACGGCGGCGACCTCGAACCCGCCGGCCTTGAAAGTGCTCGTCTGGTTTTCGTTTCCGTTTAGCGCGCCGCTCGGCACTGTCTCGATCCCGGAGACCTCGAAGAAGCTCTTCGCCCAGTTGGCGAGGGCTACGTGCTGGGCGATGGTGCCCATACAGGCCAGGTAGATCTGGGGACGGTCGTTGCCCGCGGCTTCAAAGTCCCGGGAAGCGTCGCGCAGGTGCTCGAAGGGCTCGGCGTCCGGGCGGGGACGGAGCGGCGGCAAAGGAGGGTTCGGGGAGCCGGAGAGGTCGGCGTTCAACGCAGCGGCGATCTCGTCGATCCGCGCTCCTGATGAAGCGAGCACGGTCGCCTTTTCGAGGCGCTGGCCCGGGGCCGCGTCGGTCACCGTCTTGAAGTCAGTGAGATTTGCCCGCTCGGACAGGCGAGCTGAGTCGATGCGGCCGAGGGCCCCGCGATCGAATGTCTCGGGAGTGGTGCCGTCGTCCCCGAGCAGCGGGAACTCGTTGATGCCGGTCATCACCCGGGCGCGGTGGATCAGTTCGTCCTGGCGCTGGTCGGCGAGGTCGGCCAGCGATTCACTGATGAGGCCGGAGCGGAGCGCCGCCAGCGCGCCACCCTCGGACTCGATCCCCGTGAAGCGCTTCCAGGCAGCCTGCGCGACTTCGTCAGTCAGCTTCTCGACGTACCAGGAGCCGGCCGCGGGATCGCTGATGCGGCCGAGTGAAGATTCGTCCTGGAGCACGATCTGGGTGTTGCGGGCCATGCGGCGGCCGAGGTCTCCGGGCTCACCGATCCGGTGATCGAAAGGCGTGACCGAGACTCCGTCGGCGCCACCGGTTCCGGCGGCGAAGGCGGCGGTTGTGACCCGCAGCATGTTCACCCAGGGATCGACCTCGGTGAACATGCGACCGCTGGTCGTGGCGTAGGTCGACGAATGGCGGCCGGCTGCGGGGACACCGCATTCCTCGAGCACCCGTGCCCAGAGGCGACGGATCGCCCGGAACTTGGCCATCTCGAGGAACTGGTCTGCGCCGACTGAAAGGTTGAACTCGATCTGGGCGGCCGCCGCTTCGGGGGTGAGTCCGACGGCGATGCCCGCCCTCAGGTGCTCGACCGCCGTGGAGATTGCGATCGCGAGCTCCCAGGCTGTGCCCGCCCCGGCCTCGGAGTAGACGTTCGTATCGACTCCGAGGGCACGCACTTTCGAATAGGTCCGGCTGGTTTCCAGCGCCAGGTTGGCGGCGCGGCTGAGTCCTTCTTCCGGGGTGAACGGCAAGCTGCCCTCGCGGGCGAGGGTTCCCAGCGGGTCGGCCCGGAAGGATCCGATCGCCTGATCTGTGCCGATGCCGTTCTCCCGCCACTGGGCGGCGAGCAGAGCGGCGGCCGGTAGAGTCGCGGCGCCGGCGCTCAGGGCGACTCCGGCCATGTCGAGGTAGACGCCTTCGAGCACGAGACTGAGGTCATCGAGGTTGGAGATCGCGATGCCATCCTGGCCACGGGCCTGCCCAAACTCGGAAGTGCCGGGCGTGAGGCCGAAGCGGGCGGCGCGGTCGAAAGCGAGGGTTACTTCGGTGACACCGCCGTTCAGGTCTTCGAGGATCTCGCGATTCGCGATCGTCCGGTCAGGATGGCTGTGGACCTGACGGACCTGCCAATGGCGTCCCGCGCGAGTGCCACGCACGAAAGGAGCCTCGTTCGGCAGGCCCGCGGGGTCCGGCGCCAGCTCGTCTTCCTTGGTGTAGAGCCATTTGGCGTCGATTCCGTCTTCCAGGTCCGTGCTGAGTTCGGCGACATCGCCGCCCTTGGTGGCGGCTTCGGCCCACTCATCGAACGAGACGGTCGCGAAACCTTCGGTGAAATTGTCTTTTTCGGGACCGGGCATCGACGCATAAGGGTATCTGCCTTACACGCAGGGGGGTCTTGCCATCGGGCACCACGCCAATATGCTGGCGTCGTTGGCCGGACGATTCAAAAAACCAGAGCCGAGGGAGGTCCCGCTCGAGAAGTACCGGTTCGTGAGCATCGGCCAGAACCCCCTGCGGGCGATCGCGATGCGGGTGCTGCTGGCGATCGGCCTGCTCCTCCTGGTCACGATGATCACCTACATCGGCCGCGACGGCTACTACGACGCCCGCGGCGACGACCCGCTGACCTTCATCGACGCCCTCTACTACTCGACCGTCACGATCACCACCACCGGCTACGGCGACATCGTCCCCGCCACTCAATGGTCCCGGCTGGTCACGACGGTTGTCATCACGCCGCTCCGGGTCCTCTTCCTGATTCTGCTGGTAGGAACTACCCTGCAGGTGTTGGCTGACCGGTCGAAACTAATCATCCGCCGCAACCGCTGGGAGAAGGAATTGAAAGACCACATCATCGTTTGCGGGTTCGGCATCAAGGGCCGGTCTGCGCTCGAGTACCTGAGGAACCACAACGACGACTGCCCTGCGGTCGCAATCGACAACGACGAATCGGCGCTCGAAGCGGCCAATCGCCTGAACGTGAACGGGATCCTCGGCGACGCCTACGACCCGGACATCCTCCGGGCGGCCGACGTCGAGGAGGCCGCCACGGTGATCGTCGCCATGGCCACCGACGAGCAGTCCGTGTTGACGGTACTACGGGTGAAAGAGCTCTCCCCGAACGTGACGATCGTCGTGTCCTGCAAGGAAGAGGACAACGTCGAACTGCTGAGCAGGTCAGGTGCCGACGAAGTGATCGTCTCCTCGAGCTCGGCCGGACGCCTGCTCGGCATGGCCGCCGAAGCCCCGGAGGCCGCCCGAGTCGTCAACGACCTGCTGACCTTCGGTGACGGACTCGACATCGACGAGCGGGTGATCGAGGCCGAGGGCGAGCCGATGGACCGCAACCGCGGTGAGACCGCGATCGCCGTCGTCCGCGGCGACATCGTGATGAGGCCAGCCGACGCCCGCTGCCAGCCACTCGAGCCCGACGACAAGGTCATCTACATAAACGCCAAAGAAGAAACGATGACCCGCTCGGAGACGATCTCCTAGGACTGGCAGTGAAATTAGTCGCTGAGCGACTAATTTCACTGCCAGTCCGCCGGAGGGGTCGGCGACTCAGTCGCTGAGGGTGACGCTTTCTATTACCTTCGGCTCGCTTGGCTTGTCGCGGCCGTCGGTGTCCGAAGCTTCGATCTTGTCGACCACGTCCATGCCGGAGGTGACCTCGCCGAAAACGGTGTGCTTTCCGTCGAGCCACTCAGCCGCGGGGATGGTCACCACGAAGAACTGGGAGCCGTTGGTATTCGGCCCGGCGTTGGCCATGGCGAGGGCGCCGCGAACGATCTTGTGCTCATTGAACTCGTCTTCGAAGGTGTAGCCCGGGCCACCGGTTCCGATGCCGTCAGGGCAGCCGCCCTGGATCATGAAGTCCTTGATCACGCGGTGGAAGATGATGCCGTCGTAGAAACCGTCGGCGGCGAGCTTGCGGAAGTTTTCGACCGTCTTGGGTGCCTCTTCATCAAAGAAATTGACCTCGATGGCCCCGACGTTCGTATTGAGCGTTGCTGTTGACATGGCCTGACCCTACACAGAGCCGGGGTGTGGGCTCAGAGGCCGAGGTCCCGAACGCCGTCTTCCTTGAAGCCGAGGTGGTGGCCGAGTTCGTGGCGCACCGTGCGCTCGACCTGGGCGGCGAGCAGCTGCCGGTCGAATCCGAAGTCCCGGGTCAGGGTGTCCCGGTAGATGACGATCCGGTCCTCGTAGTTGTCTCGGGCGATCCCGTCGCCGTAATACATGCCGTAGGCGTGGTGCTCCTCACCGAGCTCGGAGATGATCACCGGGACCTGCTCGATCGCCGAGCGGAACTGGTCGGGCAAATTGTCGATGGCGTCGGCGACCATCGACTCGAATTCAGCTTCCGTGACCTCAGGGCTCATGCTCATATACTGCCGACCGGCCGACGTCGGCAGTACGGGGCCCTGATGGCAGGCCGCTCAGCCCAGTAACTTCGCCTTCTGGGCCGCGAATTCTTCGTCGGTCAAGACGCCGCTGGCGTGAAGTTCACCGAGCTGCTTGAGCTGCTCGATCGGATCGGCGGCGGGAGAAGCTGGTGCGGCGGCTACCGGTGCCGGCGCGGCCTGAGCCTGCTGCTGCTCGTACTGCTGCTGGTCCTGATCAGCCCATTTCTGGCCCTGGCGGCGTGATACACGGTTGCTGACGGTGGTGGCGGTACCGGCGATCACTGCCGTACGCGCAACTCCTCTTAGAAGTCCTGGCATTTTCTCTCCTCTTTCTAGGTAGTCGGTTCGGAATCGTCCAGGGCCGCGATGATTGCCTGGACGGGAATGCGGCCGCTGGCCACGAGTTGACCTCCGGACCGCCTGACTGCTGCTGCGAAAGGTCCTGCCCAGCGGTTCTCGTAAACGAGCAGCGCCGCGGAGGTTCCGTTCTCGAGCGCGTTCGCGGCTTCGTTGAAGTCGTCGACGCTGAGAATTCCCGAGGCGGCGCCATCGAGGAGCTCGATTCCTTCCACGTCACGCCCGAGCTGGGCCATCTCGAGTTCCGCGACCACACCGTCTTCGTCCTTCATGATGAACGCAAGGTCGATGATCCGGATCAATCCGCTGTCAACGAGGTCGAGCAGGTAAGGAACCGCTTCTCCGGTGGGCTGCTTGCCCGGCCACTCGACCACCAGGTAATCAATCGGTCCCAGTTCTTCTGATTCGTCTACTCCCACGTGCCACTCCTTCGTTCGCTTGAAGTTTGTCCGATCAGACTACGCCCTGAGATGAATGAATCGTCACTCGAACGGGGTGAATTCACCGACCCTCGGGCGGGTCCAGCAGCCCAGCCTTCCTCGCCACCATCACCGCTTCTGTCCGCGAATTTGCTCCAAGCTTCCGGTAAAGCGATCCGGCCTGGGTCTTGACCGTGTTTTGAGACAGGTGGAGCTGCTCCCCGATCGCCCGGAACGAGTGATGGCTCGGCAAGAACTGGAGGGTGCGCAATTCTGCCTTGGTCAGGTCGAAACTTTCGCCAGCAAGAGTGCCCCGAGCGTCGTCGAACCCAACTTTCACTTCTCTGAGCCATCGCTCCAGGACGGATGCGTTTGGCAATCGATCGACAAGGGCGGTCGATTCCTTCAACCGCAAGGCCGCGAACTCCGAATCACCGAGCCGGAGATTCGCCCGGCAGAGGGTCAGCCTGAGTTCCGCCTCAAACCACAGAGGAAGGTCCACATTCTTCTGCAACAATCCCCGGCTGCGCGATACATCAGCCACCGCGGCCTCCACTTTCCCCTGATGTGTCCGCACCAGAGCTGAGGCGGCATATACGAGGGCCATGGTGCCGAGATTCGCCAGACCGCAATGCTCTACCTGTTCCCGAGCCTGGCTTGCGAATCGGGCTGCCTCGTCCCATCGGCCCAGATCCGCGGTCAGGATGGTGAGCTGAGCGAGAGCGAGGGCCTGGACAATAGGGCTGTGGATCGATCCCCTTCGAGCAGCATCCCTCAGGATCGGCTCCGCAGTCTCCGCGTCACCTCGCATCTGCACCGCAACTCCGCGAAACAGGAGGCAGGGAGCCTGCCACGGGGATGTCGGATCAAGTCCTTCGGAAGCTTTGATCGCGTCTTCCTCCATCTTGGCAAGGCCGTCTTTGCCGATAGTCGCTTTCAGCTCATGGATATCCGCCTGATAGGGAGAGTCATGCCCTGCTTTGGCGATCGCAACGTCAGCCCAGTGAACTGCATCCCCACCTCTGCCGCTGACCAGGTCTCGGTGGGCCACCGTCATGATCAGAGGGGTGGAGGAACGAATTCGGTCCTCGCCCAGTTCGTCGAGCCAGCGGTCGAGGGTGGCCATCTGACCGCGGCCGCTCAGCTCCGGGAAAGCCTTCCAGACGAGCTCGCCCACCAGCTCCGTGTCCTCTGAAGCGATCGCGTGGCCGACTGCCCGCGACAGGTGCCCATGTTCCGCATACCAGCGACTCGCCCGCAGGTGAATCCCGTTCTCGGCGCGGGGTTCACGATGGCGGAGCTCGGATTGCAGCATGTCCGAGAAGAGGTGGTGGTACCGGTAGAGCGAATCGGTCCGGTCGAGAGGAACAACCATCGTATTCGTCCGGGCCAGCCCGCTCAGGACCTGGGCTGAATCGTTCCGCTCGAGGACCGCATCGCAGAGTGGACCCGAAAGCTCTTCGAGCAGCGAGGTCCGGTAGAGGAACTGTGACTGCTCCTCGGGCATTCCGTCGAAGAACTCATCGCGAAGGTACTCGACCACTACCCGGTCATCACCACCAAACGCTTCCACCGCACCATCTGCTCCGGATCCGGGTGAGAGCAAAGCGAGCCCGGCGAGATAAAGCGCGGCTGGCCAGCCTTCCGTTCGATCGAAGATCAGGTCGATCTCTTCAGAATCGACGTCAAGCCCGATCGCAGCGAGGAGTTCCCCGCTTTCGCGCCTGGTCATCGCCAGGTCAGAAGGACCGAATTCGAGCAGAGCCCGCTTGGCGCGCAATCGGCCCAACGGCAGCGACGGCCGGGCTCGTGAGCCAATGGCAAGCTGGCTCCGCGCGGGCAGCGAATCCAGCACCGATTCGAGGACCGTGCCGGTTCCGTCCGCGGTGAGCCGGTGGACATCGTCGACCACGAGGACAAAGGGTGTAACGATCCGCTCAAGTGCTACCGCCAGACGATCGAGAACCGTGTCGAGATCCGGGGTCGGCGAGCTCAGAGCGAGGAGAATCTCGGGGTCGAGCAGCTCGACCGGCTCAAGCGCTTCGATGATCGCCGAGACCAGGACCGACGGGTCGTTGTGCCTGGCCTGACAGCTGACCCAACAGAAATCACGGTCGTCGGCGGCATCCCAAAGGGCGAGGCAGGTGGTTTTCGCATAGCCGGGTGGACCCTCGAGGACAACAAGGGGCATCGACCGGGAAGCGACCAGCCGCTCGACCAGGCGAGGCCTCGCGATTAGCCCGGAACCCGAGACCGGCGGGATCGCTGGCCCACCCGCCAATTGTTCGCCAGCCCTCAAGGTCCCTGTCGCCTCCAGACCAGAGTCTCCGGACGCAGCTTCCAGTGGCGGACTCATGCCCGGAATATACGCCTATTCGCGCTAGTGAACGATTTTCGCAATTCACCCCGTTCGGGTGACGAGGGTGAGTCATTCTGGCCATAGCTTGGCCCCATCGGCTGCTGAAGCCGCCACATGGCCGCGAGAGCGGGCCACCAACGTAAGGAGATTTATGAGGGGAGCAGGAAGAGTCGCTTTCGCCGGGATCATGCTGCTGATGATCGGGGTACTGAACGTGATCTACGGAATCGGTGCACTCGACAACGCCAACATCTTCGTGAACGACACGAGGTTCATCTTCAGCGACCTGAACACTCTTGGATGGGTGCTCATAGTACTCGGCGCAATCGAATTCATCGCCGGACTTTCGTTGCTGGGTGGCAACGCCTTCGGTCGCGTGATCGGAATCATCGCTGGCAGCCTGGGTGCAATGGGCGCGTTGCTTTCAATCGGTGGTGCCTACCCCTGGTGGAACCTGGCGATGTTCTTCGTCCTGATCTGGGTCGTCTGGGGAATCATCGTCTTCGGAGAAGACGAAGACGCAGTCGCCTGATCTCAGCTTGCGAGGAACCCGGCCTCTCCCGCTGGGTTCCTCGCACGATTTTCCTCCGGTCGTTCAGACCGGCGTTGTAAGAGTTCTTGCATCATTCGGGGCCTGGTCGGGGGTATCCAGTCGAATACTTATCCTCGTCGGAGCGCAACAGTCGGCGTTTCCGACGGTTGCTTTCAGTGATGCCCCTGGCCCGAACCCACAAAACTTCGCTGCTCATGCTGCTCGGTATGACCCTTCTGGTCCTGCTCCTCGCGGCCGGTCGTGCCGATGCACGATCGCTCACGCCGCCTAAAGGAAAGACCTTCTTCGGGGTCACAGATACCGGAGAAGCGAGCGACTTCCGGGACTTCGCCCGGGCCGTCGGCAAGCACCCGCCCGTCATCCAGACCTTCCACCCCTGGGGCAACAGTCTCCACACCGCGATGCCCCGGTGGAAGTCCGTGCGCGCCCGGCCGATGCTCCACATCACTACCCGCTCCGACAACGGCACCGAGTTGATCACGCCTCGCCAGATCGCCAAGGGACTGGGCGACGACTACCTGCTTCGCCTGAACACTTCGCTCGACCGCAAACGGATTCGCACTTACATCCGCCCGATGGGTGAGCCGAACCGCTGCCTCAACCCCTATGCCGGCGTGGATTGCTCGGGCAACGTCCGTGGCGGCTCGTACTCGTTCAGGTGGTACAAGCAGGCCTTCCGGCGAATCGCGGTCGTGATCCGCGGCGGCGAGAAGCGTGGCACCATCAACAACCGCCTGGACAAGCTCGGCATGCCCAAAATCCAGAAGCTTCGCAAGAAGGTCAAGCTGCCGCGCCGACTGCCGACCGCGCCAGTCGCGATCGTCTGGAGTCCTTTGCCGGCGGGGTCGCCGACCATCTCGAATAACCGACCGAAGTACTACTGGCCCGGCAACCGCTGGGTCGACTGGGTCGCCACCGACTTCTACTCGCGCTACAACAACTGGGACCACCTCAAGCGTTTCTACGCGAAATGGTCCAAGGGCAAGGACAAGCCGATGGCCCTGAGCGAGTGGGGACTCTGGGGCGAAGACAGCCCGGGGTTCGTCAAGCGGGTATTCCGCTTCATGCGAACCCGGAAGAACATGAAGATGATGATCTACTACCAGGACTTCGGCAGTTCGAACGAGTTCCGGATCCAGAACTTCCCCCGGGGCCGCAAGGTGTTCAAGCGGAACGTCGGCAAGTCCACATTCCCGAGATTCGCTGCGAAATACCCTCGCTGAAGAAGGCTGATCAGCGTCCGCGGTCAGTCGATCGCAAACCAGGCTCGAACTTCAGCTTCGTGGTCGACGTACGGTTCTCCAGACAAGTCGACTACAACCTTGTCGATCTTCCCACCCGTGAAGTGGAACGGTGCCTCGTACTCGGGGGTGACGGCTGAAGCACTGTCCCGGCCGACACAGATGCCGTCACCGGTCAGGCAGAAGTAACCGGGCTGGGTCACGATCGCGCCGGATCCCACAGCTTCATCATCTACGTAGAGCGTGAGGGTCCTCTTTGCTCCGGGCATGTTGGGGTCGTCACTCGGACCCTCGACCGTGAATTCGGCGGCAAAGACATGGGGTCCCGGGCCAATTTCGGTATTGGCCACCACATCCTGGAGAGTCGATCCGACCCAGTTGAACGTGTATCGAAGCCGGCCGTCCTTGATGTACAGGCTGTGACCGCCCGGAACACCACCCGCGGCCCAGAGCACTCCTTCCGCTCCGGCTGAATCGACGTCCACTCCGGCCGCGATCTTGAACGAGCGCCCGTTGATTCTGGGACCAGCGGACTCCGGAACATCGGCGCAGTCCGGGTAGAAAATGTATTGGTCTCTCGGCGGTGCCGCGGTCGGACGCTCGGCCAGAACCTGTTCGATCGCCGATCTGTCGTCGAGCGGCAGGCCGTTGTAGATACCGGCGTAATAGAACCAGAGGCTCTTCATCGTCTCGAGCCGTTCCGGTTCTTCGGCGGCAAGGTCCTTCGTCTGCGATCGGTCCTCCGCGAGGTGGTAAAGCTCCCACTCGTCCTGCTCGAACTTGCCCCAACTGGACAACGGCGGGTGAACAGTGCACGCCAGCCAACCCTCGTGGAAGAGCGATCGCTGCCCCAGCATCGTGTAGAACTGCGTGCTCTTCTCCGGTGCGTCAGCGTCGGTGAGGGCCGCGGCGAAGCTCTCACCTTCGATCGGGAACTGCTGATAACCGTTGATTACTTCGGGCGGTTCGATCCCAAGCAGTTCATAAACCGTCGGAACCACGTCGACCGCATGGATGTACTGGTCCCGGAAGCCTTCCTGGGCCTCGATCTTTGCTGGCCAGGCGATCACGCACATGTCCGAGGTTCCACCTTCGTATCCAGCCCAGCGCTTCCAGTACGGGAAGGGTGTGTCGAAGGCCCAGGCCCAACCGGTGTTGTAGTGATTGTTGGAAGCGGGGGTACCGAGCTCATCGATGTGCTCGAGGGTGCCTTCGGCCGTATCGGCGATTCCGTTGAAGAATCGCCACTCGTTGAAGCTGCCGTTCGGGCCGCCCTCACCGCTCGCCCCGTTGTCCGAGATGACAACGATGAGGGTGTTCTCCAGCTCGCCTGATTCTTCGAGATAGTCAAGTACCTGTCCGAGACGGTCGTCGTAATACGAGATGTAGCCGGCGTAGACCTCGGCCATCCTCGTGAAGAGGCGCTTCTCCTCATCGTTCAGCGAATCCCACGGTCGGACCGTGTCGAGCATCGGCCAGTCCTGTCCGTCCGGACCCTTCCTGCCGGGCTCGTCATGGGGGTTGATCGGTGAGAGCTCCGTGTCCTCAGGTAGCATGCCGAGCTCCTTCTGGCGAGAGAGGATGCCATCCCGAATCGCCTCGTAGCCTTCGTCGAACACGCCCTTGTACTTGTCAGCCCATTCGCTCGGGGCCAGATGCGGAGCGTGGCCGGCCTGCGGAGCGAAGTACATGAAAAAGGGCTTGTCCGGATTGATCACCTTGGCGTCTTTCACGAACCGGACTGCCTTATCTGAAAGGTCATCAGCCAGGTGGTAACCGTCTTCCGGCCGCCCCGGGGGATCGACCGGATGATTGTCGTGGATCAGGTCTGGAAAGTATGAGTTGGTTTCGCCGCCAAGCCATCCGTAAAAGCGCTCGAAGCCCCGGCCCAACGGCCAGCGTCCCTTGTAGGCCGAGAGGTTGCATTCTTCGCCCGGCGTCAGGTGCCACTTGCCAACGCAGTAGGTGTTGTAGCCCTCCCCGGCGAGCACCTCGGAGATGAAGCCGCTCTCGAAGGGGATGCGGGTTGATATTCCGGGGAAACCAGACGCGAATTCAGCAATCGTCGCCATGCCGTTGGTAGTCGCGTTCCGCCCGGTCAGGAGTGAAGCCCTCGTCGGCGAGCACAGGGCTGTGGTGTGGAAGTTCGAGAAGCTCACACCCATGTCGGCGATTCTCTTCATGGCCGGAGCCTTCACGGGCCCTCCGAAGGCATCCATCGTCGCGTAACCGACATCGTCCCAGGCGATCATCAATACGTTCGGTGCTCCCTCGTCCGCCTTGGGAGCAAGGTAGGGACCCCAGTCCGGCGTCGAGTCCCGGATGTCGAGCGCGATTTTGCCCTTGAAGTTCTTGCTGGAACTTTTCTTCATTCCCAGAACCTAAGTCTGGCGGTTCAATCAGCCGTCATCTCTTTCGGGTGATGTCGATCCTCGCCGTGTAACGCAGCGTCCGACTACATAAAAGCGGAGATTCCAGTTAGTGCTTTACCGACCGAGAGGGTGTGGATCTCATCCGTGCCTTCGTAGGTGAAGACCGACTCGATGTTATTGGCGTGGCGAAGCACTGGGTATTCAAGCGTGACCCCGTTGGCGCCGAGGATCCCCCTGGCCGTGGCTGCGACTTCACGGGCCATACGTACGTTTTGGCGTTTGCCCATGCTGATCTGCTCGGTAGTGACCTGACCTTCGTCCTTCAGTTGCCCCAGCCTCAGCGCCAGCAGGTAGCCCTGCTGGACCCCGGCCGCCATGTCGGCGAGCTTGGCCTGGGTCAGCTGGAACGATGCGATCGGCTTGCCGAACTGTTCGCGGGTCAGCGAGTACTCAAGGGCGGACTCGAAGCAGGCGCGCGCGGCGCCGACAACCCCCCAGACGATTCCGTAGCGGGCTTCGTTCAGGCAACTGAGCGGACCGCGAAGTGACTGGACTCCCGGCAGGCGGTTGCTGTCCGGCAAACGAACGTCGTCGAAGATCAGCTCGGAGGTGACCGAAGCGCGGAGCGAGAGCTTGCCGTGCATGTCGGGCCGGGTGTAACCGTCCCCTCCCCGTTCGACGAGGAAACCCTGTACCCCGTCGTCCGTGCGGGCCCAGACCACGGCGACGTCACTGATCGACCCCGAGGTGATCCACATCTTTGCCCCGTTCAGGATCCAGTCGTCCCCGTCGCGGACCGCTTTGGTCCGCATGCTGCCCGGGTCGGAGCCGGAGTCTGGCTCGGTCAGGCCGAAGCAGCCGATCTTCCGGCCGGCCGCCATCTCCGGCAGCCACTTCTCCTTCTGCTCCTCGGAGCCCCACTTCCAAATCGCGAACATCGCCAGGGATCCCTGGACGGAGCAGAACGAACGAAGGGCGGAGTCACCGGCCTCGAGTTCCATGCAGGCGATGCCGTAGGCGACCGCGCTCGATCCGGCGCAGCCGTAGCCCTCGAGGTGCATGCCGAGAACGTTCAGAGCGCCGAGTGCCTCCGGCACCGAGGTGTCGAAGGTGCCGTTTTCGAAGTGCTCGTTCACCCCCGGCAGGTACTTTTCGTTGACGTAGCGGGCGACCGTCTCCTTGATCAGGCGATCTTCGTCGGAAAGCAGCCGGTCTATTTCCAGGAAGTCTTTGGGTTTCACCGTCTTCCCATTATGACCGGCACGGCGGTAGAATCACTCCTCATGAACCTCGGGGGAACGCTTGTTAATACGGTCGTGCGTCTGGTCATCCTTTTCGCGACGCTGGCACTGGTCTACCTGTTCATCATCAAACCGGTGCTCTCGACGACCGAGAACGTGTCCAAGGGGATCAACGGCAACATCAGCAACGTGATGGATGACGTGAACGAGGCGTTCGAGGAATCGAACCAGGCCGGCGGCTACGACGAGGTTCAGATCAAGCGGAGAATCACGACCGTCAACGGCAAGGACCAGCAGCGGTTGCTGAAGTGCGTTCAGAACGCAAACCAGAACATCAACCGCATCCAGCGCTGCGCCGCGAAGTTCAGTCCGTAGTCCGGCGGAGATCGGACACACTGCGACGGTGGGACGATCGTCTAGTATCGAAATCGTTCAGATGTAACTGCCGAATCCGGATCCTTTTGGAACTGGAGCGGGGGACCCATTGGAATCCATGTGAATGCGGATTCCGGGGGCGAATCGGACTTGCTTGTCCGTAGCGCAGCTTCTTCAGCGCGAGCCCGTCAGCTAACCCCGTAGGCCTCAAGAAGAAGGAGGTACACAATGGATCTGAACTCCCAGGTAGTGAACCCCGTGGTGGAACCGACCGGCGTCAGCGCCGTGTTGGCCTACGTGGTTGGTGGTGTAGCCGGAACAGCGATTGCGCTGCCCGTGCTGGTCGGGGTATTCGGCCTGTAGTACCCACCCTTCGGGCCGGTCCGGCTGATCCCGGGCCGGTCCGTTGTTCTTTAGCGTCGATGAAGTCGAAACCGGTCGCCGATTCCCCAGCTACCCTTCCAGCGCTGGATGTCTGACAGCCCCCGCCTCAGGGTCTGCCGATACCGGACGACGCATTTGTTCCATTCGTTCGAAACCCGCGGCACGGCGATCAGCCGTTGATCGTGGAAGTCGTACAGCGCCGGGAAAGTGCGCAGGTTGACCTTCGGGAAGGTGTATGACCGGCGGGAATCGCGGATTGACTTGCGCTTGAGGTTCAGGATCGGACCGGTCGGTGTGTGCATCCTGAGTTCCCGGTACCGGCCCTGTGCGAGTGCCCGCCGTACGGCCGGCGTGTCCCGGAAGATCTGGATGCGGACGAAACGCGAGTAACGGGAGGCGGTGATCGTCGCCCGGATTCCGTGCTGGACCGGCCGGATCGTGAAACCGGTCAGTGCGCAGTACTTTCGCGAAGGCACCGGCACCGGCTTCTCGACCACCTCCACTACCGGTGGGGTCGGGACCACCGTGAACTGCCGCTCGGCCGGAGTCGGATCGACCAGCCCCACCCCGTCCTTTGCCCGCACCCGGAACACGTGGTCCCCGACGGCCAGGCCAACGTAACTCATCGGCGAAGTGCAGAGAGTCCATTCGCTCAGGTCGATGCTGCAATCGAAACCGCCGGGTTCGGTCGAACGGAACGTGAAAGTCACGTCTTCGGACGCGACAGGCGGCGGGCCGGTCAGAATCTCGGTGTCCGGTGGTCCCGTGTCCAGGGTCCACCGCCAGGCAGCAGGGGTCGGATCCACCCGGCGTGTGGTCCCGCTGGTGCCCGGCGGCAGCCAGGCGCGCACTTCGAAAAGGTGCTCTCCGTCTTCATCGGTTTCAGGCAGAACCACCTCGAAGTGGTCCTCGATCGTGGGACCGGGGCAGGCGGCCCACTCTTCGCCGTCGATCCGACACTCGAATCCGGATTCGGCGGGGCGATCCGAGGTGTATCCAAAGACTGCAACGGGATCTCCGGTCAGTGACTTCGGACCAGTCACGATCGTCGTGTCCGGCACCGCATCATCCACGGTGAGGTTCGTGCAGGAAAGTCCTTCCTGGGAGTTGCCGGCGGCGTCACGCAGCCGGGCGCAGACCCGGTAGATCCCGTCTCCACTTAGGTCGATCCCGGAGACCGCGATCTTCGACCCGGATCCTTGGCCAGAGATGTCGTCGGTCCGGGATGGCACCACGGCCGCGAACTCCGAACCAATCCGCTTTTCAACCGTGAAGGTGAGCTCCGCCAGCGGGGAGCGGGTGCCGGCGGCGATCCAGAGCTCGTCCGGGTTGGCTACGGTGAGGGTGAAGCCCCTGCCACCGGACTGAGCCAGCTTCATCGCCGGTGCGTCGATCACCGGGGCCACCGAGTCTAGCCTCAGGGTGAAGCCAGCGCTGCAGGTTCGCTGCGACACGCCGTCCTCTACGCACGCGGCAATCCGGCTCTGGCCCTGAGGGGCCTGACCGACATCAAGACTGATCGTGCCAGACCCGCTTGCTCCACAGGGCTTGAACGAGTTCCTGACCTGTCCGGGCCGGCCGCCCGCACACGGCGCCTCGGCGAGGTTGCCGAGCGATTCCGGAGTTAGCATCAGCCTCGCACCGGAGACTCCGGTTCCGGCGTCCGTGCCGCTCCATCGGACCGGCAGCTGGCCGCCGCTCAACCATTCACCGGCGAGCAGGCGAGCACCGGTGCTTGCCGGTGCTCCCGCCTCAGCCTGAGCCGTAACCGCCGTTGGAGGCAGGGGGTCATCCATCGTGAAGGTGACGTTCTGGAGCTTGACCTGGGTGAATCCGGCGGAGCTGCATTCAGCTTCCGCACACCGGAGCTCGGCCCGGTAGGCGAAGTAAGGGCCGCCCGGGACCTGACTGGTCATCTGCGGCGACACCCCGGTGTTGCCGATCTGGGACCCGGCCCAGCCCGGCAGCAGTGTCGTACTGAAGAGCCCGGTCGCCCGACTCAACGAGAACGACTGCCCGCCGCTCCACTGGGCCGGGGTGCCGAGCCCGCCCGACTCGTTGCCCCAGTACCAGCCATAGAGGCCCGGAGAATCGGATGGATTGAACCAGTAGGAGTTGTTGGGAATCGAGAACCTGGCCGCAAAGAGATCGGACCCGCCCGACCCGATCCCGAAGGTCCTGAACATCCAGGGAGCGGAGGGACTCCCAAAGCCCGAACCGGAACCGTTCGCGTTGGTTCCGCCGAGCTCAGCCCAGACGCGTGACATCAACACGCCGGAGGGGATCGACCACTGGAGGCCCGCCCATTGGCTGCGCACCGATTCGGCACCGGCTCCCTGGTTCAGGGGCCGTAGGCTGTAGCCGTGCTGACCACCAGAGAGGTGGCAGGAAGTCTCCGCAGAAAAGTTACCGCTGCTGACGTTCGCCGGAACCGGCCCCGCGAAGGGTCCGGTCAAGGACTGGCAGGTCGTGACCGTGTAGCCCTTGGCATCAGCGGTTGCGACCGGCCCGAGCAATCCGGTAACGACTCCCACCAGTGCCAGTGCCAGTGCCAACGCTGCCACATGGGCCCTCATCCCCGGACCTCCACCTTGACGGTCCTGGACGCGGCGGAATCGAAGGGGAAATACTGGGAGGGCAGCAGCACTGCCCGCAGGCGGATCCGGGCTGAGCCCGTGATGTAGCGGAAGCGGTATCGGGCGTGAAAGTTGCCGAGCCTGCCGGTCCGGGTCACGAGGACCGGTCGCCACTTGCCCGAAGCGGTCTCCAGGTACTGAATAGCAACCAGGTTGCCGCGACTCGGCCGCCGTGCTCCCCGGGCATCAACCCGTCCGGACAACCCCAGGCGCTGACCGGTCTTCAGCCGGCGGGGAGTCGCCCGCAGCGACACCGAACCCTTTACCTTCAACTCGAGCGGCCCGGCGGACGATTCCATCAACTTCGGGGTTCCGTCAAACCGGAGCGACACCAGGCGGGTCGTACCGCTCGGTAAGAGTACCGAGAAGAACCCGTCCCGGCCGGTCCTGGCCCGGATCGTCGTTTCTCCCGCTCGGGAGCCGAAGGCCGGAGCCTGGAGGATCCGGACCTCCTGGCCCGGAAGTCCATTGCCGCCGGCACCGGTGAGGCGACCGCTCAGCCGGGCCCGCTTCCCGAAGGGAACTTGAAGCGCCAGGCCGCTACGACGCTCGAACCGCAGGCGGGCAGTCAGGGAGGTCTCGTCCTTGACCGGCGCCCGCAGGGTCATCGGGGATCCGTTGCCCCGCTTGCCGGTGATCAGGCCATTGCCGGCCAAGTCGAGCACCCGGGCCTCGAATTCGTAGATCCCGGGGGCGAGGTCGCTGGAGGGGACGTCGGCCCGGAGCATCCGGCCGTCTTGCAAGGCAAGCTCGGTCGGCAGCCGGTGCCAGGATCCGGTGCCCTGCCGACGATAGGAGATGTAGCCACCGGCCACGCCGGAATGGGCGTCGGCGACCGGAACCCGCAGGTGCTCCGGACGGTCCTCCTCGGGTTCGAGGAAGTAACCCGACGGGGGTTGGTCATCGAGCCGGATCGTCGCTTCCGCTGATGCCGAAGGATTCTCGTTCCCGGCGGCATCAACAAGCCAGACGGACACCCGGTATTCCCCGGCCGCCGGAACCCTGAGTCCGCCGAGCCCGCCGGAGCCGAACGTTGATTTCACGCCCGAATCGAAGCCGGCAGCGTCGGTCACCCGGTACCTCGATCCGACGATCGGTGCCGCCACTCCCTGGTCCGGGTCCACCCAGGTGAGGTTGAAGTCGTTGCTTTGGCGCCAGGCCTCGCCTCCAGTGACGGCCAGACCACGCGGAGCTGCTGGAGCGTTGTTGTCGGTTCGCAGGGTCTGGTCAGCCGCACAGCCGAAGTTGCCAGCGAAGTCGACACCGCATTCGCGCAGCCGGTGTGGTCCGTCGCTCAGCTTGGCCGTGGAGACCGAATGGCTGCCGGTCGCTTGGAGTCCACAAGGCTGCATCTTTGTCCCGCGCCACTGACCGGCGATCAGTTCCATGTTGCAGGGGAGCTCCGTTTGCGCGCGGATCGCGCCGTCGATCCGGGTCTGGCTATATCGGAGCCCGGAGCCGACGTCGCTCGTGGAAAAACTGAGTGTCTGCGTCCCGCGGAGCCAGGCACTCGAAGCAAGGCCACCACTGATCATGGTGGTCGGGTCCCTGGAGTCGTCCAGTGTGAAGGTGAGACCGCGAACCCCGGCCAGGGATGACTTCTCCGCATCGCAGAATTTGTCATCGGCCTTCGCGCAGAGCAGCCTCGACTCGACCGCTGGAGCGAATGGAGAGAACGACCCGGCGAAGTCCCGCTTGACCATGTCGGTCGTTGCGGCCTCGAGGAAGGTCTTGAAACTGCCAGCCGCGGGTTGCGAGCCGATCCGGTGCTGGAACCCGTCCCGCAACACCTGCCAGCGCTGCCCGTGGACCGTGACGATACCGGTGCCGGTCGGGGCCTGCCAGCGCCAGCGGGCGTAGCGGGTGCCGGCGACCGAGTCGGTCGTACCGCGCGTCTCGCTGTTCAGGTGGACGTTCTCGAAGGGATCGGCCGAGGCGGGCGTCTGGCAGTAGGAGCTGCGCGTGAACTTGTCCGCGCTGGTGTCTGCCCAGGTGGCGTCGTGGCCGACGTGCCAGCCGCACTGGGCCACGGTGTAGCGCGTCGCTCCAGCCTCTGCCGGCAGGAAGAAACCGGTGGCGATGATCAGGATCAGACAACAGGCGGCAACCGACTTCTTCCCCATCTTGGGCTCCTCGGGTAGTGGCTTCTGCCCTGCTTAGGAGCCGGTCCGGGGAAACTCGCCCCCTCTCTGCCAGAATTGACGTATGTCCCTCCCCTCTGAAGATCAGGTAACCGAAAAACTCACCGCGGTAATCGACCCCGAACTGCGGCGAAACATCGTCGAACTCGGCATGGTCCGGTCGATCGACATCAAGCCCGACGGCACGATCGAAGTGACCGTCTCGCTGACCACCCCGGGCTGCCCGATCCGTTCCCACTTCGTCGACGCAGTGACCACCCAGGTCTCCTCGCTTGAAGGCGTGACCAAGGTTGGCGTTGGCTTCGACGTCCTCTCCGACGAAGAGAAGGGTGCCCTCCAACAGACCCTCGGCCGCGGCAAACTGCCCCAGGGTGCGCTCGCCCAGGTTAACAACGTGATCTGCGTCGCCTCCGGCAAGGGCGGCGTCGGCAAATCGACGATGACCGCCAACCTCGCCGCCGCGCTCCAGGCCCAGGGCCTCAAGTCCGGTGCCCTCGACTGTGACGTCTACGGCTACTCGATCCCCCGCATGCTCGGAATCGACGTCAAGCCCGACGTCAACGGCGAGCGCAAGATCCTTCCACCCGAGGCTCCGTCCGGAGTCAAGACCATGTCGATCGGCTACTTCGTCGAGGACAACTCGGCTGTTGTCTGGCGCGGCCCGATGCTCCACAAGGCGATCCAGCAGTTCCTCGAAGATGTTGCCTGGGGCGAGCTCGACTACCTCCTGCTCGACCTCCCGCCCGGAACCGGTGACATCGCAATGACCCTGGCGCAGCTCCTGCCACAGGCGAAGCTCACCATCGTCACCACGCCGCAGCCGGCCGCCCAGTCGGTGGCCCGCCGCTCGGCCGAGATGGCGAACAAGGTGGATCTCGAAGTGATGGGTGTGATCGAGAACATGTCCGGATTCACGACGCCCGACGGCAAGACGTTCTCGATCTTCGGCGAAGGAGGAGGTCAGCTCCTGGCCGACGACATCGGAGTCCCGCTGCTCGGCACGATCCCGCTCTCGGAAGAACTTCGTGAGCACGCCGACGAAGGCAGGCCGCTGGTCATCGAAAAGCCCGAATCACCGGCTGCCGTCGAGATCATCAAGACCGCAAAACGAATCGCGTCGATGTCGCCCCGCGAGCTGCCGATGCTCCAGGAAGCCCCGGCCGCCGCGCCGGCTCCGGTGAAGCTCGGCGCCAATGCCCGCGAGCTGCCGGTCCTGCAGTAGTCCGGTCATCAAAATGAAATGTCGCCTAAGGACCGCAACGATGCGCTCCTGGCCCTGTTTCGACAAGTAGTGATGAGGCAAAGCAAAATGAAGGTTCGCCCTGAAACGAAGTCCCTGAACCGGTTTGCGCTGCTGCTTGGCGGCGCATTCATGACGACCTGCCTGGTTGCTGCTCTGGCGCTAACACCCTCTGCTCAAGCTGTACCCAAGGCTCCGAAAGGGATGCTCGGAATCGTGCCCCAGGCCATACCCACCCGGGCCGACACCCGGCGTATGAAGCTTGGAGGCATCGAAACGTTGAGAACCCCCGTGGCCTGGAACAGCGTTCAATCGGTCAACTCCAATGATTTCAACTGGGAACCGCTTGACAACACGGTCCGCGTTGCGGCACGCGAAGGTGTGCGGGTCATGCCCTTCCTTTACGGAACGCCCTCGTGGCTGAGCGGACGGCCTACGAACATGCCGGTGGAGAGCAAGCACCAGATGAACAAGTGGCGCGACTTCGTTCGGGCGGCAGTCGTTCGTTACGGAAGCGACGGCAAATTCTGGGATGAACCGAAACAGGCCGACTCCGACCTTCCGAAAACTCCGATCCGCGAGTGGCAGGTTTGGAACGAAGCAAACTTCCACTACTTTACGACCCCCGTTTCTCCAGCCAAGTATGGGCGTCTACTCGACGCCGCAGGCCGGGTCATCCATCAGACCGACAAGAAGGCCGAAGTGATCGCTTCGGGCCTTTTCGCCAAACCAAAAGGCCCGTCGAGGAAAGCGATGGATGCCACCACCTATATCAAGCGGCTGGCCAAGTATTCGCTAAGCCGCAGTATCGACTCGATCGCGATTCACCCGTATTCCGCCGATACGGCGACTCTCAAGAAGACGATGCGCGACTTCCGGCGTGCCGCGATTAGTGCCGGCTATCGAAAAAAGTCGATCCAGATCACCGAGATCGGCTGGGCATCAGGTCCGAAGAAAAACGCATTCCTCACCGGTAGCAAAACCGCCCAGGCGCGGCAACTGAGATCCGCATTCGACTTTCTTGTAGGTGAGCGACGGAGTCTGCGGCTGAAGAACATCTACTGGTATTCATGGCGCGACCTCCCGGCCAGCGCTCAGACCTGCAGCTTCTGTTACACGATCGGCTTGTTCGCCCATCGGGACAGCGGCAAGCTCGTACCGAAGCCGGCCTGGAACCAGTTCGTCAGATTCACCCGCGGCAAGGCCTAGCAGGACAGATTTGATGGCCAGCCCGAGGGCCGGTCATCCCGCTTCAAAACTGACTGGCTCGCGAGCCGGTCAGTTCTTGAAGTATTCGGCGTTCTTCTCGGCGAACGCGGACCACTCGGCCGGCAGCTGGTCCTCGGCGAAGCAGGCATCAACCGGACACGCCTCGACGCAGGCATCGCAGTCGATGCACTCGTCGGGGTCGATGTAGAGCATCTCGACCTTTTCGTAGTCGGGTTCGTCGGGGGTCGGGTGGATGCAATCCACGGGGCACACTTCGACACACGAATTGTCCTTGGTTCCGATGCATGGTTCGGCGATGACGTAGCTCATAGGCGAGCATCTTAGAG
>JBPPMT010000036.1:0-4936 GCA_051306195.1 Solirubrobacterales bacterium | reverse complement strand
TCGGAGCACGGCAAGCTCGCCACGATGACCACCACCCAAGCGATGAGCCGCTTTGGCGTAGTGGACCTCGATGCTGCCGGAAGCGTCGAGAAGTTTCGCGAGAAGCCGAAGGTCGACGATTGGATCAATATCGGCTATTTCATCTTCGAACAGGGCGTCTTCGACTACCTCGATGACAACTCCGTACTCGAGGAGGAGCCATTGCACGGTCTTGCAGACGATGGTCAGATCGCGGCGTTCAGGCACCCAGGGTTCTGGCAGCCCATGGATACCCAGCGTGAATCACAGATGCTCAACGAACTGTGGGACAGCGGAACCGCACCATGGAAGACCTGGGAATGATGGCCGCAACTCGCAAGAAGATCGCCCTCGTCATCCCGGCGTACAACGAGGAGGAGTGCGTCGACGAACTCGCATCCCGCCTCGGCGCGATGTTCGACTCCGAGCCGGAGTACGACTTCCAGGCGATCATCGTGGAGAACGGCTCGGTCGACTCGACGATGGAGAAGCTGGAGGTCATCGCGGCCCGTGACTCTCGTTTCACCGTGCTTCAACTCGCCAGGAATTTCCGCATGGATGGCGGGCTCACCGCAGGCCTCAGCGTCGCCGATGCTGACGCGGTAGTCCTCATGACCGCCGATCTGCAGGATCCGCCGGAACTCATCCCCGCCTTCATCCGAAAGTGGGAAGAGGGCTGGGAGAACGTCTACGGGATCGTGACCAAGCGCACGGGTACCGGATGGCTGAGGACCTTCAACTCGAAAGCTTTCTACTGGCTCGCGGGCAAGCTGACCGACGACCGGATCGTCAGCAATGCGAGCGATTTCAGGCTGCTGGACCGCAAAGCATACGAGGCTGTCAGGGGGATGCAGGAGCGCAACCGCTTCGTGCGCGGCCTGGTCTCCTGGGTGGGCTTCAAGTCGATCGGTATACCGATGGTGCGCGAGCCGCGTTTCGGCGGAGTCTCGAACGCCCACAGCCTCAAGGTCATCGACCTCGCCTTCAAGGGCATCTTCGCGCACTCCTATGTACCGCTGCGCCTCATCACGATCACGGGATTCGCCGTAGCGGCTATCGCCGCGATAACTCTGGTCGTCCTGCTGATCAGGTTCATCGCGTTCGGCGTACCCTTCGACGGATTCGGAACGCTCATCTCCGTCATGCTCATCGGTTTCGGCATCCTGACCCTTCTGCTCGGGGTGATCGGCGAGTACATCGGCCTCATCTACGAGGAAGTGAAGCAGCGCCCCAACTTCATCGTCTCCAGGAAGATCGGTCTGTGACCCGAGCGATCGTCTTCGGCGGCACTGGCGCCCTCGGTTCGGCCATCGTCGAACGCTTGAGGGCCGATGGTTGGTCTGTGGATGTCGCGGGTCGTCACGGTGGCGTCGGTGTCTCGGTTGACCTCTCCGATCCAGAGTGGATGTCGCCCCTCACCCCCTACGACGCGGTCGTCTGGGCGCAGGGAGCCAACGTGACTGCAGGGGTGCTCGATGCCGATTCGGATCAGATGCACGAGCTCTACGACGCGAACGTGGTGTTCGTCACCGAGACCTTGCGGCAGCTCGTCGCGGGTGCGCTCCTCACATCGCCGGCCCGGGGGGTCGTGGTGAGCTCGGTCTGGCAGATCACCGCGCGCTCGGACAAGATCGCCTATGTCGCCAGCAAGGCCGCACTGGCCGGCCTGATTCCCGCGATCGCGATCGACTTGGCTTCTCAGGCCTTTGCGATCAACGGAGTTCTCCCCGGCGTGATCGACACCCCGATGACCCGTTCCAACCTGAGCCCCGAGCAGCTCCGGCATGTGGAGTCCGAGACCTTGGGTGGCGCTCTCGCCACTCCCGGGGACGTCGCCAGCGCCGTGACCTGGCTCGTGGACCCCAGGGCTGCCGGAATCAACGGGCAGTGGATCGCCGTCGACAACGGCTGGTCGGCGGCACGGAGTGTCTGAGTTCACCGTCAGCAGCTCGCTGGGGGATTACTCGATCGACGTGTCTCTTGGCGCAGCCGAGCGCGCAGGGCAGGCGGCCGTCGCGCTCGTGGATCCTGTGGTGCGGAAGGGTCTCGCGTTCGACGGCGATCGGATCGTCGCGGTTGAGGGTGCGGAGTCGTCGAAGACTCTGGCCGGCTGCGAGGCGGTACTGGTGGCGATGAACAAGGTTGGCCTGAAAAGGGGCGACACCGTCGCCGCTGTGGGCGGCGGTGTGATCCAGGACGTCGCGACGCTGACCACTTCGCTCTATATGCGCGGCGTCGACTGGGTGTACGTGCCGACCACCCTCATGGCCATGGTCGATTCCTGTATCGGCGGCAAGAGCTCGATCAACGCCGGCGGGATCAAGAATCTGGTCGGTAACTTTCACCCGCCTGTGAAGGTCCTGGTCGATCCTCATTTCATCCCGAGCCTCCCCCGACTCGCAATCGTGTCCGGCTTGGCCGAGGCAGTCAAGATTTGCTTCGTTCGGGGCCGGGAGTCGTTCACCACATTCTTGGCATCATCTGCGTCGCTCGAACCGGGAGCCGACGAGGCGACGGTGGCACTCATCCAGCATGTGCTGGAGTCGAAGAAATGGTTCGTCGAGATCGACGAGTTCGACAAGGCCGAACGCCAGTTACTGAACTTCGGGCATTCGTTCGGGCACGCCTGGGAGGCCGCCTGCGGCTTTCGGGTTCAGCACGGGATCGGGGTTGCCGTTGGCATGCTCGCGGCCCTGCGGCATCCACTTTCCTTCTCGACCGACGTGACGAGGGGCCTCGATGCATATGCGATGGAGCTCCTGCGCTCGGTGGCAGATGATGTGACCGCAGCTCTCGATGCCACCGATTGGTCCATCTTCAGGTCCGCGCTCGCGGCCGACAAGAAGAACGGTCACGAGACCCTGAGGCTAGTGCTGCCCGCTGAGGAGTCCGTGCGGATTTTCGAACTTCCGCTCGATGATGAACAATTGACAATCGCGCAGGACGCGCTGAGCACAGCCCTTCAGGAAGTAGTCGCATGAAGTATTCGGATCAGTTCATCGACTGGCTGGTGGAAGAGGGATACACGCACTGCTTCTTCGTCGCGGGCGGCAACATCATGCACCTGCTCGACTCAGTGAGATCGAAGATGATCTGCGTGCCATTCGTGCATGAGGTCGCGGCAACGATTGCAGCGGAGTACTTCACCGCCACGAGTGACGATCGTGGCAAGGCATTCGTCCTGGTGACCGCAGGTCCCGGCCTGACGAACACGCTGACCGGTATGGCGAGCGCCTGGATGGAGAGCCGCGAGCTCCTCATCGTCGGCGGGCAGGTCAAACGCGAAGACCTCAGCCGCGGCGAGGTGCGCCAGCGGGGAATCCAAGAAGTGGATGGCGCAACCATCGCCGAGTCGGTCTGCAAACGCGTCCTGCGAGTCGAGGTGCCGACCGACAGGGCGACCATCGTCGAAGCCATCCGTGATGGAGCCAGCCCGCGGCAGGGGCCGGTGTTCATCGAGATGCCGCTCGACGCTCAGGCCGCAGCACCTGTCCCCGACGACGGCGCCGGTCGCACCGTTGAAGCTCCAGTCGTCGAGCGTGTTCCGGCCGAAGGCCTGTCGGCCGCCATCGAACTGCTGGCGAAGGCCGACCGTCCCGTCCTCCTCCTCGGCTCTGGCGTGCAACGAGCAACTGCGCATGCCCTCAGCGACGAGTTGACCCGGGTCGGCATCCCAGTCATGTTGACCTGGAACGCCGCTGATCGGGTTCCCGCCGACCATCCCCTCTATGCCGGCCGACCCAACACCTGGGGTCAACGGTATGCGAACGTGCTCCTCCAGCAGTCTGATCTGGTGCTCGCGATCGGCACCAGGCTTGGGCTGCAGCAGTCGGGTTTTGCCTGGGACGGCTTCGTTCCGAACGGCTCGATCGTGCAGGTCGACATCGATCAGACGGAGCTGGAGAAGGGCCACCCGCACGTCGAGCTCCCCCTGCGTGGTGACGCGAATGCGTTCCTTGCCGACCTCCTCCAGCGAGCCTCGATTCAGCCGGCATGGGCAGAGTGGCGGTCGTTCGTGAACCTCGTCAAGGAGACTCTGCCGCTCAACGATCCGGCGAACGAGACCGGCGAAGGATTCGTCAAGCCCTTCGAGTTGCTGATGGACCTCGGCGATCTGGCGGGTGAACGGGACGTCATCATCCCGTGCAGCAGTGGCGGCGCTTTCACCGTCGCGATGCAGTCCATACAGTTGCGCGGGCAGCAGAAGATGCTGACGAACAAGGCCGTGGCGAGCATGGGGTACGGGCTCTCAGGAGCAATCGGAGCTTCGCTGGCCAACCCCGGGCGACGGACCTTTCTCATCGAGGGTGACGGAGGATTCGCGCAGAACCTTCAGGAACTGGGGACCGTCGCCGTCAATCATCTGCCGCTGAAGATACTGCTGTTCTCCAACGACGGCTATGCCTCGATCCGGATGACCCAGCGCAACTACTTCAACGGAAGTTGGATCGGTTGCGACGTGTCGACCGGCCTCGGACTACCGAACTGGGAGGTTCTGGCTGCGGCCTACGGCGTGCCATACGCCAAGATGGACCCGGAGACGGGTTTCGGCGGAGTCGTCGGCGAACTCCTGGCGAGTGACGGGCCAGCGCTGATCGAGGTTCCGATCGATCCAGAACAGACCTACTTCCCCAAGATCATGTCGTCGGTGCAGGAGGACGGATCGATGAGATCCAACCCGCTGCACCTGATGCACCCCGAGCTCGATGAGAGGACCGCCGAGCTCGTTTTCGCGCACCTGAACAAGCGCGCACTGAACAAGACAGGAAATTGACCCAATGAACAAAATCGAGCGCCAGATGGCGGAGATCCTCCGCGCCGGCAAGGACAACTACGGCATCGCGAGCGTCAAGGCCGAGTTCGAGGCCGAGGGCACTCGCATGGACGAGCTGCTGCGCCTGGTCGATATCGCGAGGTC
>JBPPMT010000119.1:0-3795 GCA_051306195.1 Solirubrobacterales bacterium | reverse complement strand
TGAGAACCTGGTGGGCTACACGCGGCGTAACTTCCTGGTGCCGCTGCCTTCGGTGCGCAGCTTCGAGGAACTCAACGACCACCTGGACCGTTGCTGCGACGAAGAGTTGAGCCGGAAGCTGCGTGGCAAGGACGGCACCAAGGGCGAGCGTCTGGAAGAAGAACGCAATGCCTTCCTGTCGCTACCTGACGAGGTCTTCCACGCATGCAAGGTCGAGGTCCGCCAGGCCAACACGCTGAGCCTGGTGCGGTTCGATCGCAACGACTACTCGGTGCCGGTGCGGTGGGCGCACCACAAGCTGACGGTGGTGGGCGATACCCAGAAGGTTCGGGTGATGTGCAAAGACCAGCTGATCGCCGAGCACCCGCGGGACTGGGGCCGTGAACAGGTGCGTTACGACCCGGTGCACTACCTGGCATTGCTGGAACGCCGCCCGGGGGCTTTTGATGTAGCTAAACCGCTGGACCAGTGGGACCTGCCGCCGTGCTTTGGCATCCTGCGACGTAAGTTGGAGGCCGACTGGCCCGCCACCGGAAGCGGCGGATGCAGGAACCGGGGGTATCGCCCGAGGGGTTACCTCAACGGGACCACGCAGTTCATCCAGGTGCTTCGGCTGCTGGAAGATACGTCGCTATCCGACCTCAAGGCCGCGGTGCACAAGGCGTTGGAACTGGGGACCATCACCCCCGACGCGGTGAAGGTGATCCTCGAAGGTCAGCGTGAACAACCCCTGGCGATGTTTAACCTGGCGGGCCGGCCGCACCTCAGTTACGTCCACGTCGCGCCCCCGGACCTGCAAGCCTACGGCGTGCTGATGCAATCCACGGGGGTAACTTCCGGGGGTGCGGCATGAGTGCAAGCCAGAGCACCGTCCTCCTGGAACACCATCTTAAAGCCCTGAAGCTGCCGACCATGCTGCGGGAGTACGACAAGGTCGCCGCGACCTGCGCCAAGCGGAACGTCGATCACCCCGGCTTCCTGACCCAGCTCACCGAGCTGGAACTGATCGAGCGTGAACGCCGCGCCGCCGAGCGTCGGCTCAAGGCCGCACGCTTCCCCGCCCACAAGACACTGGACACCTTCGACTTCGCCGCCCAGCCATCGATCAACAAGGCGTTGGTCACCGAGTTGATGCGGTGCATCTACCTGGACCACCGCGAGAACATCCTGCTGGTCGGTTCCCCCGGCACCGGCAAGACCCACCTGGCGACGGCGTTGGGCATCGAAGCGTGTGGCCGCGGCAAGAAGGTACGCTTCTTCCGTATCACCGAGTTGATCACCCAGATGATGGAGGCCCGCGAAGATCGCGTACTGACCCGACTCAAAGGGCAACTGGCCAAGCTCGACCTCTTGATCCTCGATGAGCTGGGCTACGTCCCGGCCAGCAAGCTTGGGGCCGAGCTGCTGTTCGATGTGATCTCGGCCGCCTACGAACGCACCAGCATCATCGTCACCACCAACCTGCCGTTCGAACGCTGGGTAGAGGTGCTCGGCTGCGAACACCTGACCGGCGCTACACTCGATCGGCTCACCCACCGCTGCCACGTGCTCGAAGCCAACGGCCAGAGCTACCGGCTCAAAGACGCTAAGAAACGACGCAAGACCAAGCCCTCGACCTAGGAGAACCCAGGGGCTGGACCCAACCCCCACCCCGCGATACAGTCATCCCGGCGCTACACTTTTACCCCGCCAGGCGCTACGCTTTTAGACCGACGTTTACAACAAATAGCTCAGAAGTATCAGTCTTCCGGATACCGGTCCACATATTTGGGCGATTGGCACACACATCCAACAGCAACGCGCGCTAAATTGAGTTGGCGCGACCGCCGTGTCCTCAAACGTATTATCACAACGCCATCTGCACGTTGTGCCACCCCACTCATGGCAATTCTGTGGGGATCCGAAGATCAATGGGACCTGACAATGTGGCTGGCGAGACTGCGTAGCCATCGTATTCTAAGACGTCGTTTGGCTATTGGAGTTGTCGATGTACGGATATGTGTAACCCTTCACAGTCTATCAAGCGTACCGGCCGTGTTGTCCGATAATAGGGGCAATGGCGGACGACCTGCAACAACTCAGCAAGCGGCAGTTGATCGAACTGGTACGCCAACTGGTCGGGCGTGTCGAGCAGTTGGAGCGGGAGATCGCCCGGCTTAAGAAGGACTCGTCCACCTCGTCGAAACCGCCGTCCAGTGACATCGTCAAGCCGATGCCCAAGCCGGCGAAGGGCAAGGGTCGCAAGCGTAAGATCGGTGGACAGCCCGGGCATCCCAAGCACGAGCGCACGCCTTTTACGCCGGACCAACTTCACGCGGCGTGGGATTACACCCTCGAACAATGCCCCGATTGCGGCGGCGAACTCAAAGGTGCTCGGCGTAAGCCGCGCGTTATTCAACAAGTCGAACTGCTCGACCAGCCCGTCCGCATCGAGGAGCACCACGCGCATGCCTACTGGTGTCCGCGTTGCCGCAAGCACCACCTCGCACCGCTGCCGGACGTGGTCGCCAAGGGCGGTCTGGCCGGCCCCCGGCTCACCGCGCTGGTGGCGTACCTCAAGGGCGGTTGCCATACATCCTACTCGACGATTCAAGCCTTTCTGCGCGACGTTCTGGGTGTGCCGATGTCGTCCTCGCAGCTGGTCAGGCTGGTCCGCAAGACCCGCCGGGCGCTGGACGGGGCGTATGACGAACTGCTGGCGAAGCTGCCCGACGAGGCCCGCCTGAACATCGACGAGACCGGGCACAAGCAGTGCAAGAAGAAGCTGTGGACCTGGTGCTTCCGGGCCCGGCTTTTCACCCTGTTCAAGATCGACCCGTCGCGCGGCTCGCGCGTGCTGATCGAGGTGCTGGGCAAGCTGTTCGCCGGTGTGATCGGCTGCGACTTCTTCTCGGCCTACCGCAAATACATGGGCGACTTCAACGTCGCGGTGCAGTTCTGCCTGGCGCATCTGATCCGGGACGTGAAGTATCTGATGACGCTGGACGCGGCGACTAAAAAGTACGGCGAACGGTTGCTGGGGTATCTGCGCAAGCTGTTCAAGGTGATCCATCGACGTGACATGATGCCGGCGGACCGCTTCCAACAAGCGCTGCAACAGGCGAGAAAGAAGTTGGTCGCCGCCGCGAAGCACCCGCCGTGGACGCCCGAGGCGAAGAACATGGCCGAGCGTTTCCGCAAGCACGGCGACGCCTACTTCCGATTCATCACCACGCCGGGGGTCGAGCCGACGAACAACCTCGCCGAGCAGGCCATCCGCTTCGTGGTCATCGATCGGAAAGTCACCCAAGGCACGCGCGGCGACGCCGGCCAACGCTGGTGCGAACGCATCTGGACCGTGATGGCGACCTGCACCCAGCGGAATCAGTCCGCCTTCGACTTCCTGCACCAATCCATCCACGCCCACCTCACCGGCCAACCCGCCCCCTCGCTGCTCAGCAATCCTTAAGGGGATTGCTGTGAAGGGTTACGGCCAGACCGACAGTATTTTCATGGCCTGAAAATGTATGCTTTTGTTTTTATGAAATCGCTTAAAAAAAACAACTGACATGCCACTATTTCGTAATGCTGCCCGCTCATCCACGTTGCGTTTTTGGCTTATATCTGCTGTAACCCATACAGTACGATCGTCATCGTTTTTAACCGTTTCGATTAAGAATACGTCATCATCCATATCGACAAAACGACTATCCTCGTCTTGGTGAACGATCGAGTTCTCCCGGTCGAAGTTACTAATCATTCGAGCGAGATGGACAGATATGTTTCGATCAAAGAAGAATTTCAAGCAGCAATCCC
>JBPPMT010000114.1:0-19998 GCA_051306195.1 Solirubrobacterales bacterium | reverse complement strand
TGCCAGTCGACACTCCTGGCTGATCGGTGCCGGCGTCGGCCTGGTCACCCTCGGCCTGCTGTTCATCTTCCGCGAACTCGGCATCTGGTGGAGTGATTCCCTGGTCTGGCCGATCGTGCTCGCCACCGCGGGCGCGGCCCTGCTCTGGAGGCAGTTCTCGGGCACGGCCGAGACCGAAGAAACTGACTCTGGCAAGGATCTCACCTCTGGAACACGTGAAACCGTTGCCAGAAAGCGGTCGAAGTCCCGGTTGGGGCCTTACCGCGGTGCTTTCGGGTTTGCGCTCGTGGTCGGTGCCGCGGTCCTCTTCCTCTACATAAACGGGGCTTTTGCTTCCGCCGGTGAAGCGGCCCTGGCCGCGATCACCGTGATGGTCGTCCTCGGCCTGGTGCTGGCCCCGCTCTGGGTCCGCCTCGGGCGGAACCTCTCCCGGGAGCGCGCCGAGCGGATCCGCTCGCAGGAGCGGGCCGAGGTCGCGGCCCACCTGCACGACTCCGTCCTCCAGACCCTGGCGCTGATGCAGAAGAATTCGGATGACCCCCGACAGGTCTCCACCCTCGCCCGCAAGCAGGAGCGTGAACTCCGCGAATGGCTCTCGGGTAAATCGGACAGCGACCGGGAGACGTCCCTCGCGAGCGCCCTCGAGGCCGCCGCGGCCGAAGTCGAGGAGCGTCATGGATTGCCGATCGACACGGTGACCGTCGGCGATCGCGCCCTCGACGGGCGCGGTACAGCCCTGGTCGCCGCAGCAAGGGAGGCGATGACCAACGCGGTCCGATACGCCGGTGACGCGGGCACGGTGAGGCTCTACGCCGAGATCACACCCACAGAGACCCAGGTTTTCGTGCGCGACCGCGGACCGGGGTTCGACCTAGATTCCGTACCCGATGACCGGCGCGGGGTGAGAGACTCGATTCTGGGTCGCATGAAACTGAACGGCGGGACCGCAGAGGTGCGCTCGGCCGACGGCGAAGGAACCGAGATCGAACTGAGGATAGGAACAAATGAGTGAAATAACGGTTGCGATCGTCGATGACCACGCGATCTTCCGGGCCGGAGTGAAGTCCGAGCTCGAACAGGGTGTCGATGTGGTCGGCGAGGCTTCGACCGTGCGCGAGGCGGTTTCGCTGATCGGTGAGAAGAAGCCGGACGTGGTCCTGCTCGATGTCCACATGCCGGACGGTGGTGGCCAAGAGGTCATCCGCCAGGTCCTGCCGTCCGATGGCAGCACCAGGTTCCTCGCGCTCTCGGTCTCCGATGCCCCGGAAGACGTGGTCGCGATCGTCCGCTCCGGTGCCCGTGGATATGTGACCAAGTCGATCTCCGGCCCCGACCTGATCGATGCGATCACCCGGGTCAGTCAGGGTGACGCCGTCTTCTCTCCTCAGCTTGCCGGCTTCGTACTTGACGCCTTCACCGGCAATGACGAGCAGACGATCACCGATGCCGAACTCGACCAGCTCACCCCGCGCGAGCAGGAAGTGCTCCGCCTGATCGCACGCGGCTACCTCTACAAGGAGATCGCCCGTCGGCTCGGGATCTCGATCAAGACGGTGGAGGCCCACGCCAGCTCGGTCCTCAGGAAGCTCCAGCTTTCAACCCGGCACGAGCTAAGCCGCTGGGCCGCGGAACGAGACCTGATCGACTGAGCGATCGCGGGCGGAAGTGATCCGAATAGTCACCCCCACAGGGGTGTAATCCTGATCACTTCAGTGGCTCAGTGGCCGTGGGCGGCGACGTTCAGTTCGGTCACCAGTCCGTCGACGTCTTCCATCTCGGTGTCCCACGAACAGACCAGCCGGATCAGGCCGACGTCCCCCAGTTCGAAGAGCAGCGGCTGATGCGGCTCACACCGGCGCACAAAGGTCCGCGCCTTCTCCAGGTCGAGCGCGATGAAGACGAGGTTGGCCTGCGTCGGCTGAGCGATCTCCACGCCATCGATCCAGGCGACCGCATCGGAGAGCGCCTTGGCCATCCGGTTCGCCTCCCCCGCCAGCTCACGCCAGAGGTCGTCGGCCAGCAGGGCGTTCAGCTGGGCCGAGACGAAGCGCATCTTCGAAGCGAGCTGGAGCGAGCCCTTGCGCAAGACCTCGAAGCCCTCGGCCAGCTCGGGCTCACGGAAGACGACCGCTTCGCCGAAAACCGCGCCGTTCTTGTTCGCGCCCAGGCAGAGAACGTCGACGCCGCAGTCGGTGCTCGCTTCGGCCAGGCCAATGTCGAGTGAGGTCGCGGCGTTCGCCAGCCTCGAACCGTCCATGTGGAGCAGCATTCCGTTTTCGTGGGCGAAGTCGGCCAAGGCGACCACCTCCGCCGGCGTGTAAACGGTGCCGAGCTCGGTCGCCTGGGTGATCGAGACCACGGCCGGCCACGGGGCGTGCGGCACGTCGGCCGGATCGACCAACTTCGTCGCGGCGAGCTCCGGGGTCAGCTTTCCATCGGGGGTCACGGTGTTCAGCAGTTTCAGCCCGGCGATCGCTTCCGGCGCGGCAGTCTCGTCGATCGTGAGGTGGGCGGTCTCGGCGCAGATCACAGCCTGGTGGGGCCGGGCCATCGCCCGCAGGGCGGCGACGTTCGCACCGGTCCCGTTCATCATCGGAAAGATCTTCGATGCCGTGCCGAACTCGGCCCTCGCGGTCTCTTCGAGTCGGGCCGTCTCGGGATCGCCCCCGTAAGAAGTGACATGACCGGAATTGGCGTTGCTGATCGCCTCGAGGATCCGGGGGTGGGCACCTGACGAGTTGTCCGAAGCGAATCCGCGAGAGGGGCTCATGAGGTCAGGATATTCCGCGGCCCCTGACCGGCGACCCTCCCGCTCCCCTTTCAATAAACTGCGCCACCAGCTGGCGGAGTGTCCGAGTGGTTAAAGGAGACCGGCTGTAAACCGGTTGGCTCAGCCTACGTAGGTTCGAATCCTACCTCCGCCACTTTCAAAGCGTCAGATATGGCGCTTTACTTCCTTCCTGCTAAGGTTAAAGCGCAATAGATGGCGCTTTAGACCCATCAGGGGCCATAAAGCGTCAAAGGAGGCGCTTTATGCGAATCAACGATCAGCTCTCGGACGCAGCAGTCCTTTCCGAAATAGGCGAGCGGCTCGCCGGGTGGCGGCTCGAACGCAACCTCTCGCAGACCGAATTCGCGGCGATGGCCGGGATCGCTCGAAGAACGGTCCAGCGTCTCGAGGACGGAGAGTCGGTCCAGCTTCCGAGCTTCATCCGGGTCCTCCGGGCACTCGGAATGATCGACGCCCTTGATCGCCTCGTACCGGAGGCGGCGCCCAGTCCAGTCGAGCGGCTGAGCACAGGCGGACGCAGGCGCCAACGTGCTCGGACAAGAAGGACTGAGGATTCACCGCAGGAACCCTGGGTATGGGGCGACGAACAGAGTGACGAGCAATGAACTCCTTCGCCCAGGTGAACCTCTGGGGAAGCCCGATCGGAGCGGTGTTCCTTGAAGACGGCTCGGATGTTGCAGCCTTCCAGTACACCCCGGCATTCGCTCGCAGCGGCATCCAGACAGCTCCGATCGAGATGCCCCTGGCCGAGCATCCCTACAGCTTTCCGGCCCTCAACCCGGAAACGTTCCACGGGTTGACGGGACTCCTGGCAGATTCGCTGCCGGACCGGTACGGAACCGCCCTGATCGACGTCTGGCTGGCCCAGCAAGGGCGGGAACCAAGAGATTTCAACGTAGTGGAACGGCTCTGTTACGTCGGGACACGGGGAATGGGTGCTCTCGAATTCGAGCCGTCGGAAGGTCCGGAGCCGGGTTCCGGTGGCGACATTCAGGTTGGGGCGCTTGTGGAACTCGCCTCCGAAGTCCTCAGCAACCGAACGGAACTCGAGGCATCTCTGGCTCGGGGTGAACGGGAAGAATCGATGCGAGAAATCCTCAGCGTTGGTACGTCGGCGGGTGGCGCCAGAGCAAAGGCCGTGATCGCCTGGAATCCGGAGACGAACGAGGTCCGCTCGGGACAAATAGATGCGGGCCCCGGGTTTCAGCCGTGGTTGCTGAAATTCGACGGGGTCGCGAACAACCGGGACAAGGACCGGCTGGCTGACCCGCGCGGTTACGGCCTCATCGAATACGCGTACTCCCTGATGGCGAAAGACGCCGGCCTCGAGATGACGGCCTGCCGGCTGCTTGAAGAGAATGACCGAAGCCACTTCATGACAAGGCGTTTCGACCGCGACGGGAACAATCGGAAGATCCATATGCAGTCGCTCGGCGCGATCGCACATTTCGACTTCAACCAGCCCGCGGCTTACTCATACGAGCAGGCCTTCATGGTGATGCGCAAACTGAACCTCGCCCCCGAGTCCCGTGAGCAGATGTTTCGCCGGATGACTTTCAACATCGTTGCGCGAAACCAAGACGACCACGTGAAGAACATCGCCTTCCTCATGGATCGAGCCGGGACCTGGAGCCTCGCCCCCGCCTTCGATGTGACCTACTCGTACAACCCGAGGAGCAAATGGACGGGTCAGCACCAAATGACCCTCGGAGGCAAGGCCGAAGGATTTACCCTGGCCGATTTCGTCGAAGCCGGAAAGGTCGCAACGCTCCCACGGGGCCGGGCGGAGGAAGTCGTCGCAGAGGTGACCGAGGTGGTTACCGAGTGGCCCGGTTATGCAGATCGGGTCGGAGTCGACACCGCGCAGGCCGGCGAAATAGCGGAAAACCTGCAACTGAACCTGGCAAGGCCCCGCAACTGACCGGCAGTTTCAGTTGCCTTCGCGGAGGCCCTGGGCCTCGGGCAGGCTCTTGATCTTCCGGAGCGTGCTCGTCTCGATCTGGCGGACCCGCTCGCGGGTGACACCGAAGGCCTCGCCGCACTCCTCCAGCGTGCGCGGGTTTAGTCCGTTCAGTCCGTAACGCATGGTCAGGACATCGCGCTCGCGTTCGGAAAGGCCGTCCAGCACCTTGCGCACGCCTTCGCTTCGCATGTTGAGCGAGGCTTCGTCGAAAGGCTCCATCGCGTTCTCGTCGCGGACCAGGTCGACCAGCTCGGTCTCTTCGCCTTCGCCGACCGGCTTCTCCAGGGAGATCGGTGCCTGCGAAACACGCCAGACATCCCTCACCTCCTGAACGGTCCAGCCCAGTTCTTCAGCGATCTCGAAAGGCTCGGGCTCGCGGCCGAGGTCCTGGACCAGCTGCCGCTCGACGAAGTGGACCCGGTTCAGCTTCTCGACCATGTGGACGGGGATCCGGATCGAGCGGGATTTGTCGGCCACCGCCCTGGTCACCGCCTGGCGGATCCACCAGGTCGCGTAAGTCGAAAATTTGTAGCCACGGCGGTAGTCAAATTTTTCCACTGCCCGGATCAGGCCGAGGGAGCCTTCCTGGATCAGGTCGAGGAAGCTGAGGCCGCGGCCGAGGTAACTCTTTGCGATCGAGACGACCAGGCGCAGGTTGGCTTCGACCATCTGCCGCTTGGCCTCCATGTCGCCACGCTCGATCCGCTTGGCCAACTCAACCTCCTGGGCGGCGTTCAGCAGGTCGACCTGGCCGATCGAGCGCAGGTAGAGCCGCAGGGAGTCGAGGTTGGTCTCGACACCCGCGTCGACAGTGGGCGGAGGCGGCGCGGCCACCTCTTCAACCGGGCTCCGGGAGGTCGCGTCCTCCTTGGTGATCACTTCGATCCCCTGGTCGGTCAGGTTCTTGTGCAGCTCTTCGACCTGGCTGCGATTGACGTCAAGGTCGGAAACGGCCTTGGCGATGGCTTCGTAGGTCAGGTATCCCTGATCACGACCGGATGCGATCAAAACTCGCAGCTCCTCGCTATCCAGTTCCATCAAACACCCCCGTGCCTGGGATTTTCGGTGATCAGACCTTGCGTCTTCCCAGACCCGGAATTATAGGACAGGCACGTTTCCTACCTGAGCCCGCACCCCGGATCCGGTCGCCAGATAGGATTCATGGCTCCAGCGCTTTGCCCCCTTCAGGAACCGAGCCCATTATAAATCCGGAAATCACAGCTTCGCCCAAAGGGGTCGATGCCCAGGCTTCTGCCCCCGCCACGCGGGTCAGCCTCTCCCGGGTCGGCGTAACCGGCGTCGAGAAGGTCCTCAGCGTCGGCGATGAAGGCCACTACCACGCGAATCTCGAATGCTTCGTGGATCTCGGGCCCGATCAGGCCGGCGTTCATATGTCCCGGTTCGAAGAAAACGTTGCCGAAGCGATTGAAGAAGTCGTCTCTTCGAAATCGATGCGGGCCGAGCAGCTGGCCGCCCGGATCGCCGAACTCGTCCGCGAACGCCAGAACGGCATCCGGGCCGAAGTCTCGATCAAAGCCACTTACGCCGAGACCGTGCCGGCACCGGTTTCCGGCATCGCCAACCAGCAGATCTACACCCTGCTCGGCACCGCGGTCGCCTCGCTGGAAACCACCCGGACGGTGACCGGAGTCGAGGCCCAGGGAATGACCGCCTGCCCCTGTGCCCAGGGCATGGTCAGCGACCTCGCCCGCGAAAGGCTCGAGGCCAAGGGCTACACCGAGGACCAGATCGACGAGATCATCGAAGTGGTTCCGATCGCAACCCACAATCAGCGTGGCATCGGCACCCTCCACATCGGCTGCGCCGAGGGTTCGGCGACGGAGATCGATGCCCGCGACCTGCTGCGGCTGGTCGAAAGCTCGATGAGTTCGGAGATCTACGAACTGATGAAGCGCCCGGACGAACTCGCCGTGGTCGAAAAGGCCCACGCCCAACCGCGATTCGTCGAAGACTGTGTGCGCGAGATGATCCGGCAGGTGGCCGAGACCTACCCCGACCTTTCACCGAACGCCTTCATCATGGCCCGCCAGGAGAACCTCGAGACGATCCACCGCCACAACGTGGTGGCCGAGCGCTTCGGGCTGCTCGGGGACCTGCGGGACGAGATGGCGAGCGATCGCCACTCCCTGAATCACGTCTCGATGAAGGAATGGCTGGAGACCGAATAACAACGCATCCAATCCGCTTCGCTCAAAATGAGCAATGACGGTTTCGCTGTGCGGATTGGATGTAGTTGGCCCGGGACGGGGTCGTTGAACTAACCCAGGATGTCCTGGTCGGAGACGTGCTTCTCGTGCTTCCGCTGTTCGGCGATTCGCTTGCGCAGGCCGAAGAAGTAGTCGAGTCCGCTGACGACGGTCGCAACCACGGCCACGTAGACGAGCACGTCGACCCAGACCGGTGCGGGGTTGAAGGTGATCAGCGCGAACACGGCGCCGATCTGGAGCACCGTCTTGACCTTGCCCATCCAGCTCGCCGCGATGATCACGCCGCGATCGGCAGCGATCGACCGCAGTCCGGTAACCGCAAACTCGCGCGCGATGATCACCATCGCCACCCAGGCCGGCAGCCGATTGAGGGAAACAAGAGAAACGAGGGCGGCAGTGATCAGGAGCTTGTCGGCGAGCGGGTCCATCAGTTTGCCGAAAGTGGTGATCGAATCCCTCGACCGGGCGATGTAGCCGTCGAGGCCGTCGGTCATCGCGGCCAGGGCGAAGACGATCGCAGCCAGGGTGTCTCCGTTGGGAGTGCCGTCGAGCAGCGCCACGACCACGACGGGGACGGCGAGGATCCTGAGGATGGTCAGGGCGTTGGGGATATTCAGTGGCACCATTTTGAGGTCCTCCGAACGCCGCGGCCCGGCAAATCAGCTCTCGGTCTTGCTCTTCTCGGACGCCTCGGCGTCGGTTGGATCCGCTTCGCGATTCTCGGTCAGTTTCGGTGCCTCTTCTTCGCCGGAGACCGAGTCCCTGAGGTTCCGGAACCCGTCGGTGAGCGACTTGAACGCAGCCGGGATGCGCTTTGGCCCGAGAATGATGATCACGATGACCAGCACGATGGCGATTTCAAGCGGACCGATGTTTGGCAAGAAGCCGATTGTGTTTGGCACTGCGGATCCTTTTCGGGGTCGGTGCTTCGACTCCTAGTCTAAGGCCACTTCCGCATGACTCCCTTCTGACCCTGTAACAATGGCCCCATGAATGATCTGGGCAGGAGAGACCAGGGTTCAGTTGGAAGCAGGCTGAGGGGCCCGTTCGGCATGATTGCGGGCATCGTGGCGCTGGGACTGGTGTTTGGAGTCGCTCCGAATATCGGTGATGATCGGCGTGCCGAAGCTACACCCACCGCGGCACCGGCCGTGAAGACGGTCGTCGCGACCGAAGCCCAGATTGCGGCCAGCAACATGCCCTCTTCGGCCGCCATTTCCGAGGCCGTGAAGACCTCGAAGACCAAGCCGGTCACGATCGAGTCACGGATCACCGACTCGGAGGTCCCGATCCTGACCGAAGAAGGCAAAGGCAAATACGTGAAGCTGGTCTGCCCCGGAGGGGCGATCGCCGTCTCCGGTGGCATGGTGACCAAATTCATCAACCTGCTCATGTCGTCCTCAAGTCCGAACGATCCGATCACCGGCAAGTACACCCCCCGCACCTGGTGGGTGACGGTGGTGAACGCCAACGTCGACGGCCAGGGCGGGACTTACGCCTGGCGCGGAATCGTCAACTGCATGTCACCGGCCAAGCTCAAGGGCTGACCTCCTTCAGCGCATCGGCCTTGCTGGAGCAGTCATGGAGCTCGCCTTTTCCTGAAACCGGCAAAGAAGCGCTGAGTCTCAGCCGGCCGGAGTTGAGTCCGGCTGTTTGAGCCGCTTGTTGATCGACGAGCGCTGCCGCTGGTACGGATCCCACCTGAGGCCGAACCAGAGGAGGAAGACCCAGCTTCCAACGAGAAATGCGACCGGCATGGTCACGACGAACACCGCCGCGGTGAAGATTGTCGACTTCAGGGAGAGCTCGGTGTCCCAGGCGTATTCGGGCTTCCCCAATCCGGCCTTCAGCACGTGCCGCTGCATCAGGGCCGCTGCGACCACGACCATGAGCATGTTGATGATGTAGATGAGCGTGGCGACCTTTGCCTGGTCGGCGTATTCACCCATCAGCTGGCTGGTGAACGGGATCAGCACGATCCAGAAAAGCGAGAGCAGGGTGAGGAGCATGAGGCCGCGGTCGTACTCCCTCACGGTGCGCATGAAACGGTGGGCACCGACCCAGTTCATGCCGATCACCAGGAAGCTGAGCGCGAAGGCGAACAGGTCCGCACTTTCGTCCCCGATGCCCTCCCAGAGGGTCGCGTTGTCGGTGACTCCGGTCGGCACCTCTATCTGGAGGACCAGCAGCGTGATCGCGATCGCATACACCCCATCGGTGAAGGCAAAGATTCGCGAGAGGTCGTTGCCGCGCTCGAGTAGCGGCAGCCTCCGTTCTTCTTGCTCGGCCATAGGCCGATTGTGCCAGCGACACCGGACGATCCAGACATCGCGACACCACCTACAATGCGCCGAGCGCCGACGTAGCTCAGTTGGTAGAGCACTTCACTCGTAATGAAGGGGTCAGCGGTTCGATTCCGCTCGTCGGCTTGGCGCCTCAGGCCCCTACCCTCAGTCGAGGGTCAGCTTCCATTCGCCGTCGACCTTCTGGAGCACCATCGGGTCCCCGTTGCCCAGTTCCAGCGTCGCGGTGTCGCCGCTGATCTCAACCGTTTCGACCTCACCCAGCGACTCGACCGTTGATTCGTCAAGTCCGCCGTATGTACTTTCGGTCAGGGCTTCGCAGTCGCCCGCGATGTCTTTGGTCTCCTCGAAGAACTGCGTGGTCTCCGGGTTGTACATGTCGCAGACCGCAGCGTAGTCACCGTCGGCTATCGCGCTTGAGAAGCTGGACATCGCCTCATTGATCTGGTCCTCGTCCGAATTGCCTCCGGAGTCACTACCTCCGCAGCCGGCAATCAACAGGGCAATTCCTACAACTGCAACTCCGGCGAATCTTCTCAACGTTTCCTCCTTGAACTGGACGGGATTCACCACCCTATCCGCAGAGTGCCAGCGCGACACCCGGCGCAAGGCTGATGATTTCCGAATCGTCGGTGACCAGGCTGACCCCGGCACCTTCTGCGACCGTCACATAGGCCGCTTCATAGGCAGTCAGGCCCTTACCGGTCCAACGCGCGACCGTCTCGAGCTCGGGTTCCACCATCTCAAAACCGATGTCAGGCAGTGATGCCGCCAGCTCGGCCAATTGGTCCTCTGGCAATTGCCATTTTCGGGCGGCGACGTTCAGGATCTCGATCCAGAGAAGCGGTGGGGCGAGTACGTGGAGCCCCCCGTCCTCGAATTGTTTCCTGAGATCACGCGCAGAGTCGAGGTTTCGTTCAGCTTCATCGTGAAACCACTTCAGGACCACCGATGCGTCGAGGACCACCTCCCTCAACGGGCATCCCTGGCAGCGCGGACCGAATCGGTCGAATCCCCCGACGAGACAGGTCCAAGTGAGTCGATTCTGCGAAGTGCCGCGCGTGAGACAGGAGACTTCCCCGGCCCATTGCGCCGGCTTATGTCGCTCTCGGCCAGATCCGAAAGATAAGCACTGCGGGACCGGCTGTCAGCCCGGGCTACCCGGTCAATGCGCCGGAGCAAACCATCGTCAAAACTCACCAGAACTTTCGCCATTCAATGAGGATATCCCAGATATCCGCATTTGGCAATCTTTCACCCTGGCCATAGACTGGCCCCACCCTGCCCCCTGACCAAGGATCTGCCCGTGACCGCTCTATTTCAGGATGAACTTCTCAACCAGCTTGGAACCTGGGCGCTCGGTTACATCCCATACGGAGGTTCGGATTTCGGGGAGGTAACCGCGGTCGCCGAAGCAGTCGGGGACGGAGACGAGTCGGCCTTCTACACCGAGTGGCTGGCCGCCGGGGACCGGCACCGGGACGTGGCCGACGCAGCAAAGGCGGCCGGAAACGAACAGACCGCACGCGATGCCTACCTGCGGGCGACCGTCGCCTACGGCACTGCCTACCACCCGCTTTACGGGACTCCGGTCGATCCGCGCCTGACCTCCACCTTCGCCAGGCAAGCGGACGCGCTCCATCAGGGGCTCACCTTCGGACCCGATCCGGCGACACCGATTGCGATCCCGCTCGACGACTTCGAGATGCCCGGCTACTTCATCCCCGCGCCCGAGCGAAGCGAAGAAGTGCTGCCGCTGATCATCCTGACCAACGGTTATGACGCGACCATGAGCGACATGTACTTTGCCTCGGCGGTGGCGGCCGGACGGCGCGGTTACCACTGCCTGGTCTTCGACGGCCCCGGTCAGGGTGATGTGCTCTACAACCAGGGCGTGCCGCTCCGGCCCGACTGGGAAACGGTTATCGCAGCCGTGGTCGACATCGCGATCGAATTGCCAGAGGTCGACCCGGAGAAGATCGCGCTGAGCGGCTGGAGCCTCGGCGGCTACCTCGCTCCCCGTGCGGCCACCGGCGAGCATCGGCTTGCCGCTCTGATTGCCGACCCTGCGCAGTGGTGCATTGCCGACGGAGTCCGGCCGGTCGCCCAGAAGTTCGGTGCCACCCCGGAACAGGCCCAGGACCTCGCCACCCTGGATCAGGAGGTCATCGACAAGCTCCAGGCGATGTTCGAGTCCTCGCCGAGCATGACCTGGTCGATCCTCAAGCGCGCTTTGTGGGTGAATGGCGTGCCCGACCTGCGCGCCTACCTCGCCGATATCGAGCGTTACACCCTCGAGGGAAGGGTCGAACAGATCAGTTGCCCGACGCTGATCACCGCCGCCGAGAACGATCCGATCGCAGCCGAAGCCGGCCGGGTCTTCGACGCGCTGACTTGCGAGAAGGAACTGATTCGATTCACCGCAGAAGAAGGGGCCGGCGACCACTGCGAGATGTTCAATCGCTCACTTCTCAACAACCGGGCGCTCGACTGGCTCGACGGAGTGTTGGTCAGACGCTGACGACCTTCGCCCCGGGCAGAAGTTCAGTGAGCCACCGAACCCAGGGGTCTCTGGACTCGGCCGCCAGGGCCGAACCGCCCTCGCCGTAGATCCGCCAATGGAAACGGAAGCGACGATCGCCACCCCCGGAGAAGGCGGAAAACTCCATCTGTCCCGGTTCCGGAGAGTCAACCACGAGGCTCAATTCATTCTCTTTGGTCCGAAGCACCTCGCCCGACACCGGTTCCACTCCCGGAATCGAAAAGCTGACCGGGTCGCCGACATTCAAGCCGTCGATGCCGAGGATGCCATCGACTGCAAGATAGGCATCGACCTCGGAATCGCCCATCTGAACGTCGATCAGGACCGTGTTCGCTTCAAGACCGGCGAAACGCTCCACGTAGAGCTTGAGGTTGACGAAGAATGAACTCCAGCCGCCGCTGACGCTCTCGAAGAATTCGTCCCAGTCATCGCCGTCAAGCTGCCCGGAACAGACCATTCGCATCACCGTGTGACCACCACCAACCGCCTCGACCGTCCACTCGGACAGCAGCATCTGGGGGCCGGTTTCTTCGTCACCCAGGTCTTCTTCGTAAACGAACCGGTGCGGTGGATCCCAGGTCAGGATCCGGGCCGGGGCATCAAGGTCGGGACCCAGCTTCATCATCATTTCGCCGCCAGCCTGCTCGCCCACCTCGGTCGGAACGAACCAGGCTTCGATTCCGTTCCCGGTCGCGACCGCCTGCCAGACGTCCTCCGGGGAACCCTCGATCTCAACCTCCATATCGATTGAACGGACTTCGGGTTCTTGATCAGCTGGCTCCATGTTGTCTCCCTTCCGGTTTCTGGTGGACGATTCCGAGCACGCGATGGGTAAGTGCTCCGCTACCTGGCCGGTGATACCGGGAGGCGAGTTCAGCGGTCACCTCTGCCAATTCGTTGGTGAAGTCGGAAAAAGAAGCCGGGGACTCGAACGCAATCTCCGTATCCAGCGAAAAAGTTGCCAGCCGCTTCTTCGCGCGTGCGGCCTTGCCGATCTGTTCCCCCACCTCACGAACCGTTCGCGCCGCCATTGCCACCATGTGGCTTGCTGACAGCCGGTCACCATCCCGGAGTGGGTCAGGAGCGAGGTCACCGAGAGTGCTCGGGGAGATGACGAAGGAACTGGCCACCGCCTGCTGGAGTCGTTCAGTGATCCCTCCCCACTTGCGTTCTTCGACCAGCTCCGTCAGACCTTCACTCTCCATCAAACGCAGGTGATAGTTGACTTTCTGGCGGGTGATCCCGGTGCGGGATGAAAGTGCAGCAGCGGACAGGGGCTCGGAAAGTTCGGCCAGAAGGCTTGCTCGGACCGGGTCCAGAATGGCCGTGGCCGTCCTGGGAGAGTCGATCACCGAGAGTTCATCCATGCCCTGATGATTACATTGACAGTTATATTTGTCAAGGACCGATGAAGACGGGTGGATCGTCGCCCGCGTGCTCTAAGTCTCCGGTGCGATGGGCCAGGGTCGCAACCGCGAAGAGGCTAAGGAACATGTCCTCGACGCCCTCCAGACGGTGCTGACTCCGAATGCGAAATAGGACCTGGACTGGTCCGGGCCATCTGCTCTCAGCTCGAGGTTGATCCGCCGACTGACCCCCGATCGGGGCAAGGTCCTACTTCCGCTACTTCTTCTGAGCCGCAGGCAAACGGGCCTGCGCCGTCCCCCAGTCTTCACCTGCTTTTCGATAAAGCCTCTGTCCTGGAGTTATAGGTCAGGCGAGTGTAGTCCTGGGGACCGGAGTTTTGTGCAGGTCGTTATGAAACGTGGGTAGTTGCCGATCGTGCGCCACCACACCGGACACCGGCTCCGGCGGACTTGGGATTGGTTTGCGCGTAGTAATTGCCACTCCGGGGCTTTCCGGTTCTGAGATGCCAGCGGCCTCCGCTCGATGATTTCGCGCTGCCGATCGAACCGTCCCGGCCGGGACTCTTCCGGTAAACAACGACCCTGCGGTTGCTGGTGCACGCATTGCTGGAATTCACTGCTCCGGCGAACTGTCCGCCTGAAGACCGCGAATAGTGCATTGACAGTTTCGTCGGATAGTTGATGCCGGCCGCCGCGACGCCGCTCGCGCCCAGAACGGCTACCGCCGCGAGAAGCCCCGGCACGAAGTTACGTTTGTTCATGGTTCTCCTTTTCATGGGTCTGGGGCCGACAGTAGGCAAGGGGCCACAAGGCCCGGGCAAGGAGCAGGTAAAGCCTTGGAATTAAGGTCGGTCCGCCGCTAACTGAGGACGAACAGGCCGACCGTCACTACGGCCGGGACAAGCAGGATCAACACCAGCAACCCGACACCCAGGCCGATCATGATCCCGCCCACGAAGAACAGGGCTCCGGCCACGACAGTCGTCGCGACGGCGGCCCAGTTATCTCTTCCTTCGGGCCCGTTCATCGAACCGCGATCGCTCGCAGAAGTCCGTGACCTTCCGGGTGCGGCTCGACAAGGTGGCGCCGTTTGGCACTTCCACGGCAACGGTCCCGGAATCCGCCATCAGGGCCCGAAGCGAGACCACCAGGTCGAACGGATCCGGGATGTGCTCGAGCGTGTGCCAGGCGCAGACGACATCCGCCGTCAATTCGGACAGGTCCAGGTCCTCGACGAAACCCGTCCGGACGTCAAGCCCGAACGTCGATCGGGCAAGTTCGGCGATCTCGGCCGCCGGTTCGACCCCGATTACCTGCCACCCGGCCCGGGTGGCCTCGTCCAGGAAGTAGCCGGCCGCGCAACCGACCTCCAGCAGCCTGTCAGCGCCCGGGCTCGGGTCGGGCAGCAGCGCGAGCCGGAGCCGTGCCTCGAAGCGCAGCTGTGCCTCGCGTTCGATGTATTCCCCTCCGCTGTACTCGAGGAAGTATTCGGAGGTATAGCGCTCGCGCGGCCCCCTCCTGACGGATAGAACCGCAGGCCCAGCAGTGGATGGTTCAAGCCTCCTGGGACAGGCGGTACTCGATCTCGATCTCCTCGCGGATCTTGACCGTCAGCTCCTTGCGCAGTTCTGCTTCGAGCTGCTCGCGGACCTGCTGCTCGAGTTCGGCGCGTGCTTCGGGACTCAGGTCACTCAGTTCAGCCATGTCTCTCCTGCTCGGGTGGTGTGGTCAACCGCAGTCTAGGACTGCAGCAGGCCGGCCACAACGAGGGCTACCCGTTCACCACGTTCGGTGAGCAGGTACTCGGTGTGTGGTGGGCGACCGGCGACCGTGCGGCGCTCCACCATGCCGGCCTCCTCGAGCTGTTCGAGCCGCTCGGAAAGCGTCGTCGGTGAAACTCCAGGAAGGGACTGACGGAACTCGTTGAAGCGCGAGGCACCGCTGGAACAGGCATAGATGGTTGCCATGGTCCAGCGGCGCTCCAGCACTCCGGCCGCTTCGCGCATCTCCGGCGGAACCGGTTCGCAGTTACGACATCGAGGCGACATCCGCCGTGCTCCCGACCGGCTCGAGGGCCAGGTCGATTACCTCTTCCACGCTCATCACGGGGTGGAAGGTCATCGCTTCACGGACTTCATCGGGAACCTCGTCGAGGTCGGCCTTGTTCCGGTAGGGCAGGAACACGTCGGTGAGCCCGGCCGCGTGGGCGGCGAGCACCTTCTGCTTGAGCCCACCGATCGGCAGCACCCTTCCCTGGAGCGTGACTTCACCGGTCATGCCCACAGTGTGCTTGACCGGTCGGCCGGTAAGCAGGGATACGAGGGCGGTCGTCATTGCCGTGCCGGCGCTCGGACCGTCCTTCGGGATCGCCCCCGCAGGGACATGCATGTGGAACTCTCTGTTGAATTCCTCCGGGCCGATGCCCAATTGGTCACTATGTGACCTGACGTATGAAAGCGCGATCCGCGCCGACTCCTTCATCACGTCGCCGAGCTGGCCGGTCAGGACCAGGCCCTTGTCACCGTCCATTGCGGTTGCCTCGATGAAGAGCACATCGCCACCGGTACCGGTGACCGCGAGGCCGGTTGAAACGCCCGGGATCGCCGTGCGCTCGACTGACTCCTGGAAGATCTTCTGCCTGCCGAGAGCCTTCCGCAAGGCAGGCTCGTCCAGGACCAGCGGGTTTTCGACTTCTTCCGAAGCGATCCGGGTGGCCGCCGCACGAAGCAGCTTGCCGAGCTCGCGCTCGAGCTGGCGCACACCGGCTTCCCTGGTGTATTCGGAGATCAGCAAGTTGATTATCTCGTCGCTGACTTCAACCTCGTCTGCTTCCAGCCCGTTCCGCTTGATCTGGCGCGGCAGCAGGTACCCGCGTGCGATCGCCAGCTTCTCGGCGGTGGTGTATCCGTCGAAAGCGATGATCTCCATGCGGTCGAGCAGCGGTGCCGGGATCGGGTCGAGCTGATTGGCCGTGGCGAGGAAGACGACCTCGGAAAGGTCGATCTCGACGTCGAGGTAGTGGTCCCGGAACGAGTGGTTCTGGGCCGGGTCGAGCACCTCGAGCAACGCTGCCGACGGGTCTCCGCGCCAGTCGGCGCCGACCTTGTCGACCTCGTCGAGCAGGATCACCGGGTTCATCGTCTTCGCGTCCCGGAGGGCGCGCACGATGCGGCCCGGCAGGGCGCCGATGTAGGTGCGGCGGTGGCCGCGGATCTCGGCTTCGTCGTGGAGGCCGCCCAGGGAGATTCGGACGAACTCGCGATCGAGTGCCTTGGCGATCGACTCGCCGATCGATGTCTTGCCGGTTCCGGGCGGTCCGACCAGGGTCAGGATCGCGCCATCGGCGCGGCTGTCCTTCTCCACCCCGCGGTCCTCGCGCAGCTTCCGCACGGCGACAAACTCGGTGATGCGCTTCTTGACGTCGTCGAGCCCGGCGTGGTCTTGATCGAGGATCTCCCGGGTGTAAGCGGGATCGAGCTTGCCTTCCGAGCGCTCGGACCACGGCACGCTGATCAGCCAGTCGAGGTAGCTGCGGATCATCGAGCTCTCGCCCGACTGTTCGCCCTGACGTTCCAGGCGGCGCAGTTCCTTCTCGGCCTGCTCCTGAACGGCTTCCGGCATGCCGGCGTCGGCGATCTTCTGCTCGTATTCCTCGATCAGGCTGGCCTCGTCGTCACCCAGTTCCTTGCGGATCGAGTCCATCTGCTTGCGCAGGAAGTACTCGCGCTGCTGGGCCTGGGCACCGGACTCGACGTCGTCACGGATGCGGCTGCGGACCTGGAGCTCGGCCAGTCGTTCGCGCTGCAGTTCGACCGCAAGCTCGAGGCGGGCGGTCACGTTGAGGGTATCGAGCAGGCGTACCTTCTGGTCGACGTTGACGTCGGGGCTGAGTCCGGTGGTGTCGGCCAGCGCTCCGGGCTCCTCGACCGAGCGCAGGAAGGCGGCGATGCGTCCGTCCGCTCCGCGCAGCTCGAGGATCTCCTCGACGATCGCACGGTACTCGCGGGCGAGCTCCTTGGTGTGCTCGTCATCCGGCTGTCCGTCATGGATCTCCTGGACTTCGATGCGGAGTGCTTCGGGATCGGTCTCGTCGGATTGCGCGATGCCAGCGAGTCCTCGGCGCAGGCCGACCACGGTTGCGACCGGTTCGCCCTGGGGCGTGTGGCCGTGTTCGATCACTTCGGCGACAACGCCGACCCGCTCGAACTCGCCATCACGGCGGGTGAGCAGGAAGACCTGCTCCTCATCGCCGACCTCGATCTGAAGATTGGCGCTGACTGAGGGGAAAACGATTGCATCATCAAGCGGAACGAGGAGGTATGACATAGCTAAGTCCAGTTTCTGTAGTTAGTCCTGAACAAACAGTAGCGAACCGGGTTCGTCGGCTGGCGAATCCGCCAATTCAAGTCAAAAATGACCCGGTGATCCAGATATTTCTGAAATGGCGCAACGATCTGGAGCACCAAGCCAGGTTGCGCGCTGAATGCCGATCACGGACAATCGACCGGTGATCACGGTCCGTACTGACATGCCCGAGGGCGTCCTCGGATTCGACATCTCCGGTGAGGTGACCCGGGCCGACTACGACGATGTGCTGATGCCGCTGATCATCGAACACATCGAAAGTGGCGAGAAGGTCAGGGCACTCGTCCAGATCGGACCGGACTTCGAGGGGTACGAAGCCGGGGCCGTCTGGGAAGACGTCAAAGCGGGTGGCGAATTCGGCATCGGGCGCCACTCATCCTTCGAAAGAATCGCCGTCGTCACCGACAGCCGAAAGCTGAGGACCCTGGCATCCGTCTTCCACTGGATGGCCCCTGGCGAAGTTGACGTCTACAAGCTCAAGGACATCGAAACCGCAAAAGCCTGGACCGCAAACGGTTAGGCAGGAGTGATGCGGAGCGGCAGGGCGTCGATTCCGTAGATGCCGCTGACCGTCTGGAGGTCGGGCGGACCGGCCAGCTCGAGGGTCTTGATCTTCGAGGCGAGGAAGATCAGGCCCTCTTCGAGCTCGGCCTTGGCGATGTTCGCGCCGACGCAGTAATGGAAGCCGGCACCGAAGGTGAGGTTGCGGACCTTGCCACGATCGGCGGTGATGTCGAACTCCATGGCATCGTCGAATGCCTCGGGATCGCGGTTTCCGGAAAACGAGCAGACGGCGACCACGGTCCCTTCCGGGAAAGTGACGTCCCGGTACTCGACTTCTTCCAGGAGCTGCCGGGCGGTGAACGGCGTGATCGGCTCGAACCGCAGCGCCTCCATCGCGGCTCGCGGGGCCAGCGTCTCGGGATCGGCCTTCAGCGCCTCCCACTGGTCGGGATGCTCGGCCAGCAGGCGCATGGCGTGGGCCAGCTGGTTCTGGGTGGTATCGACCCCGCCGACCAGGATGTTGAGGACGAGGTTTTCCAGCTCGACGCCGGAGAGCTTCTCCCCTTCCTCCTCGGTGGCGATCAGGGAGGAGATCAGGTCGTCGGACGGAGTCTCGCGGCGGCGCTCGATCAACGGCCTGACCCAGGCGTAGAACTCTCCGACCTTGATCTGGATCCGCTCAACCGTCTCCGGATCGGAAAGTGCAATCGGATCGAACTGCCGCTGGATCCACATCGACCAGTCGTGGAGCAGCGGTGCGTCCTCGGGCGGAGCGCCCATCACCCGGGAGATGGTCAGCGACGGATACGGCTTGGCGAAGGCTTCGATGAAGTCGAACTCTCCAGATCCGTCGAGGTCACCCCAGAGGCGTCCGAGGAAGTCGCGCATGGCCGGCCGGTAGAGGTTGGCCGCCCGCGGGGTGAGCGACGGGTTGACCAGGCCGCGCAGGCGCCGGTGGGCATCACCGTTGACGTTGATGATGTTGTGCTCGATCTGCTCGTAGAGGGGACCGTCATCGATGCCGAAGATCTGGGCGATCAGGAGGCCCGGGAAGACCGCGGAGCGGGTCCGGAGGAAGTACTCGCCGGCTTCGCGGTCGAGGACCACTGTGGCCATCGGGGACTCGGCCAGCCAGTCGCCACCGTCCAGCATCGACTTCATCTCCGCGTGCCAGAGCTCTCCCTTCAGTTTCGGATCGGAGAGATCCAGCTTGGGAAGCGTCAGCTCGGAGACAGCGGGCATCAGTCGGCGAACTTGTAGCCGATGCCCCGCACCGTGACGACGAGTTCCGGGCGCTGGGGGTCGGTTTCGACCTTCTGCCGGAGGTTGGAGATGTGGACGTCACAGGCCCGTTCGTCGCCGTCGAACTCGGTCTGCCAGAGCTCTTCCATTATCTGTGAGCGCTTGAAGACCTCCCCGGGCCGCGCAGCCAGGAGCCTCAGGAGCTGGAACTCGGAGCGGGTCAGGCTGATCGTCTTGCCGTGGACGGTGACCACGTGGCGGGCGAGGTCGATCGTGACCGGACCGGCAACTATCCGTGAAGCCTCAGGCGTGGGCGACCGGTCGAGTTCGCGGCGGCGGAGCTGGGCGCGGACCCGGCCGAGCAGCTCGCGAACGGAAAAGGGCTTGGTGACGTAGTCATCGGCGCCGACTTCCAACCCGACGACCTTGTCGACCTCGGCGTCTTTCGCGGTCAGGATGATGATCGGTACCGCCGAGCGGGACCGGACCTCCCGGCAGATGTCGAGGCCGCTGCGGCCCGGCATCATGATGTCGAGGATCAGCAGGTCGAAGCCCGGGCCATCGTCGCCGAGCTTGCCGTCGGCGTCCTCGCCGTCGACCGCAACCGTGACCTCGAACCCCTCCTGAGAGAGGGCGTAGCCGACGGCGTCGCGAACGGACGGCTCGTCGTCGGCGACGAGGATTCGGCTCATA
>JBPPMT010000133.1:0-10529 GCA_051306195.1 Solirubrobacterales bacterium | reverse complement strand
TCTCCGGCAATAGGCCGGAGAATCGGGATCTCGGCGCTCTTTTACTGGCCGAAGCCGGGGGGAAGCTGCTGCTGCTCGGTCGGCTCCGGGGCCTCTTCGGTGGTCGTGTCGTCCGGGCGCTCTCCGAGGGTGACGGTTGCTTCCGTGGTCTCACCGTCGCGGTCGAGGGTCAGATCGATGTCGTCTCCGACCTTCGATTCGTTGATCAGCGCGACCACTTCTTCCATCGAAGTGACTTCTTCGCCGTTGACCTCGGTGATCACGTCGCCGCCGGTCAGGACCTTGACGCCTTCGATCGTGACCGCGGTGTCGCCGCCCTTGACACCGGCCTCATCCGCCGGCCCGCCTTCGGTCAGGTCCTGGATCAGGATGCCGGATTCGAGGTCGAGGTTGAGCGCGTCGGCGATTTCGGGGTTCAGAGTCGCGCCGCTGATCCCGAGGAACGCGTGCTGGACGTCTCCGTCCTCCTTGAGCTGTTCAACGACGCTCTTGACGGTGTCAGAGGGGATCGCGAAGCCGATGCCGACGCTGCCGCTGGAGCTTCCTCCGGTGGCGATCTGCGAATTGACGCCGATGACTTCACCGTCGGTGTTGATCAGCGGGCCGCCGGAGTTGCCGGGGTTGATCGATGCGTCGGTCTGGATCACGTTCGAGATCGAGAAATCGTTGGTGCTCTGGATCTCACGCTGAAGAGCCGAGACGATGCCGGTGGTGACCGTCCGGTCCAGCCCGAAGGGGTTGCCGATCGCGACTACCGGGTCGCCGACCTTCATCTCTTCCGAAGAACCGATCGCCAGCGGCTGCATGGCGTCGCTCGGGGCGTCGACCTTCAGCAGGGCGAGGTCGGTCGACTCGTCGGTGCCGACGATTTCGGCGTCGTACTGCGTATCGGAGTCACCGAAGGTGACCGAGACCTCAGATGCGCCGGAGACCACGTGATTGTTGGTAACCATGTGGCCTTCTTTGTCGATCAGGAAGCCGGAGCCGGTCGCGGTGCCCGAGCCCTCGCCCTGGCCGTAAGGATCAAATGCCGAGGACTCTTCCTGGACGCCGGAGGCGGTGATGAATCCAACGCCGGCTCCGTCGCGTTCGTAGATCTGGTTGACCAGTCCCTGGTCCTCGTTACTGGCCACCGGGCTGGCGGTGGCGATCGTCTTGGTGGTGGTCTCGTTCTTGCCGATCAAACCGGTCGAGACGGCACCAAACCCGAGTACGGCCACGACGAGACCGCCGAGTACGGCTGTGAGCAGCGTCGTGCGAAAAGATGACTTTGAACCTTCTGAGGGACTATTCATTGCGGCATCATGCACCGCAGCCATTCGCCTTCCCTAAGCCGTTTCCAAACCTTTCCTAAAGCTGGAAACGGAACCTGCAGCAGGGACGATCCTCAGGGCAGGAAGTGCTCGCTGGTGGCGTCATCAGTGCCCGCCAGCTCAGCGACTTTGGCCGCCGGATCGTCAGACCGCATCAGGCTTTCGCCGATCAGGGCGGCGTCGATGCCGACCCGCTCCAGCTCAACCAGCTCCTCACGAGTAGAGATCCCGCTTTCGGAGACAACGGTCTTGCCGGCAGGTACATCAGTGATCAGTTCGTAGGTGGTCGCCACGTCAACCACACCGGTGTCGAGATTGCGGTTGTTGATGCCGATGACTTCGGCGTCGGCATCGAGGGCATGCTCGAGTTCTCCTTCGTCGTGGACCTCGATGACGCAATCGAGGTCGAGGTCCCAGGCCTCGGACTGGAAGGCCCTCAGGCGATCGTCATCGAGTACGGCGACGATCAGCAGCACCGCGTCGGCTCCACCAACCGCGGCCTCGACCAGTTGGTAGCGGTCGACCACGAAGTCCTTGCGGATGATCGGCAGTCCGCAGCTCGCGCGGGCAGCGGCCAGGTCCGCAAGGTTGCCGCCGAAGTGGGTCTCGTCGGTGAGGACCGAAAGCGCGGCGGCTCCTCCGCGCTCATAAGCCTGGACCTGGGTATCGAGCGGTGTTGTTGATGCGATGTCCCCGGCGCTCGGGGAACGGCGCTTGTACTCGCAGATCAGGGACATGCCCGGGCGGGTCAGCGCTTCGCGGAAGGGGCGGTCACGGTCTCGTTCACCGAGACGGGCTTCCAGTTCTACCAGTGGCACCTGGCGCTTACGTTCTTCTACGCCCTGGCCCGCGGCCGAAATCAATTGCTCGAGTATTCCCACTTGGCATCAAGCCTACTGATCGGAGGTGAAGCTGACGAGGCGTGAAAGAACACCTGCGGCGGCGCCTGAATCGATCGCTTCACGAGCCGCTTCGATCCCGGCCTTGAAATCTTCGACCTTGCCCCCGACATAGATCGCGGCGGCGGCATTCAGCAGGACCAGGTCCCGCCGGGGTGAGCGCTCGCCTTCGAGCACGGCCCGGGTTGCGTCGGCGTTTTCCTCCGGGGTTCCGCCGGCCACCGACTGGATGTCGGCGAGGTCGAGCCCGTATTCGGTGGGATCAACGATCACCTCACGGGTGCTGCCGTCGATCACTTCGATCATGCGGCTCGGGCCGGTGATCGAGATCTCGTCGAGGCCGTCATCGCCGGCCACCACCAGGGCTGCAACGGTGTCGAGACCAACCAGCGCTTCGGCGATCGTCTCCTGGTAACGCCGGTCAGCCACACCGATCACCTGGCGCGATGCTCCGGCCGGATTGGTCAGGGGACCGAGGAAGTTGAAGATCGTACGGACGGCCAGTTCCTTGCGGACCGGAACCACATGGGCCATCGCGGAGTGGTGCTTCGGGGCGAACATGAAACCGAAACCGACTTCGTCGATCGACTTGCCAACCTGCTCCGGGGAGATCTCGATGTTCACGCCTAGCGCCTCGAGCAGGTCGGCCGAACCGCTCTTGCTGGTGTTCGACCGGTTGCCGTGCTTGGCGACGGCGCAACCGGCACCGGCCGCAACGATGGCCGCGGTGGTCGAGACGTTGAAGGTCGAAGGTCCGCCGCCGGTCCCCGCGGTATCCACCAGGTCGTCACGTTCGGCTGCCACCGGGGTCGCGAGGCTCCGCATCGTCCGGGCCAGGCCGACCAGTTCAGGCACCGTCTCGCCCTTGGTTCTGAGGGCGATCAGGAATGCGCCGGTCTGGACCTCGGAAGCGCGGCCCTCCATGACTTCGGTGAGCACGGCCGACGCATGGTCGGAGGTCAGGTGGTTTCCGGAGGCGACCGCGTCGATCGCCCGGGTCAGGATTTCATTCGGCAAAGTCTTCTCCTCCATCATCAAGATCGACATCGATGAATTTCGCGACCATCGACTTGCCATCGGGCGTCAGCACCGACTCGGGATGAAACTGGACACCTTCGGCCGGCAGTCCCCGATGGCGCACGCCCATGACGATGTCGCCGTAGGTCGAGCTGACCTCAAGCACGTCGGGAATGTCCGGGCCGGCGATCAGCGAGTGGTACCGGCCAACGGTCAGAGGTGAAGGCAGTCCTTCGTAGATCGTTTTGCCGTCGTGCTCGATTGCGGCGTTCTTGCCGTGGATCGGTTCGCCCTGGACCACGGTTCCACCGTAGGCCTGGACCAGTGACTGATGCCCGAGGCAGACTCCGAGCACCGGTACACCGGCTTCGGCGAATGCGGGGATCACCTCCAGCGAGATGCCGGCTTCATTCGGCGTACAGGGACCCGGTGACACCACCACCCGGTCGTAGACACCTTCCATGAGTTCGGCAACGGTCTTGACGTCGTTCCGCACGACATCCACTTCTGCCCCGAGCTCGCCCAGGTACTGGACGAGGTTGTAGGTGAAGGAGTCGTAGTTGTCGATGACCAGAACTTTCATGTCAGGCCCAATCCGGGTGTTCGCAGGCGAGTTCGACCGCGCGGAACATCGCCTTCGCCTTGTTGACCGACTCTTCATATTCGTAGTCGGGTTTGGCGTCGGCAACCGTGCCACCGCCGGCCTGGATGTGAACCTGCCCGTCCTTGATTACCGCGGTCCTGATGTGGATCGCCGTATCGAGGTCTCCGCCCCAGGAGAGGTAGCCGATCGCACCGCCGTAAGAGCAGCGTTTGACCGTTTCCATCTCGTCGATTATCTGCATCGCTCTGACCTTGGGCGCGCCCGAAAGCGTTCCCGCCGGCAGCGCCGACCTGAGGACATCGAGGGCACCGACGCCGGGCCTGAGCTTGCCGGTGACCCGGCTGACGATGTGCATCACGTGGGAGTAGGTCTCGACGACCATCAGCTCTTCGACCTTGACCGACCCGTAAACGGCTTCGCGGCCGATGTCGTTCCGCGCGAGGTCGACCAGCATTACGTGCTCGGCCCGTTCCTTCGGATCGTTGACGAGGGCCTCGGCGAAACGACGGTCTTCCTCTTCGTTGTCGCCGCGGGGCGAGGTGCCGGCGATCGGCCGGATCTCAACCACGTCACCGTTGACCTTGAGCAGGGGTTCGGGTGAGCCGCCGGCGACCTGGAAGTCACCGAATTCGAGGAAGTACATGTAAGGCGAAGGATTGACCGCCCGCAGGCCGCGGTAGATCGAGAAGGCCTCGGCTTTCGCTTCGGCCGAGAAGCGTTGAGAAGGCACCACCTGGAACGCATCACCGGCGTGAATGTATTCGACGATCCGGGCCACGGTCGCTTCGAACTTCTCGCGGGTAACGTTCGACTCGAACTTCGGGGCTTCGACCGCGGCGGTGTTCTCGGCGACCGGTACCGGGCCGCGCAGCTGCTCACGGACCGCGGCGATCTTGGCGGCAGCGTCTTCGTAGGCGGCGTCGATCCCGCCGTCATCGGCAAAGGCGCAGGCCATGATCGTCAGCTGGTTGTGGAGGTGGTCGAAGATCACGAGCACATCGGTGATCATCAAAGCGAGGTCCGGTAAACCGAGCGGGTCCGGGTTCGGCGGTCCGAGCGGCTCGACCGTGCGGACCAGGTCGTAACCGAACAGACCGACAGCTCCACCGGCGAACGGCGGCAGACCCGGCACTTCGGCGACGCGGTAACGGTCGAGGTGGTGGGCGACCGCACGGTAAGGATCGGGTGCGTCCACGTGGCTGAGTCGATCGCCTTCCGCGGACACCGCGTCACCCGGGTATTCGGTCAGGAAGCCGTCGCTCCAGCGGAGTATCGATCGCGGCCTTGTGCCGATGAACGAATAGCGGCCGACCTGGCCACGCTCGGCCGACTCGAGCAGGAAGCAGGGGCCTTCCCCACGCAGCTTGAGCAGAGCGGAGACCGGTGTCTCACAGTCGTCGGTGAAGCTCAGCTTTACCGGTACGACGTTCGACTCAGGCATCAGCGCCCGCGCCTCTTCGAGGTCCGGCTCGAGCCGCGAGGTCAGTTCAGGTCCGGCGGCCATTCAGGACCTCCATGGCCTGCCCGAGCCCGATGTCGCGGCTCTTCAGCAGGACTGTCAGGTGGTAAAGCACGTCGGCTGCCTCGGAGGCAACCCGCTCGTCGGTCTCTTCACGGACCGCCCGGGTCACCTCTTCGGCTTCTTCCATCACCTTTTCGCCAGCCAGGACCGGGTTGTCCAGGAGTTCCACCGTGTAGCTGCCTTCGGGGCGGTTGGTGGCCCGGTCGGCGAGGGTGCGCTCGAGTTCCGGCAGGGCCTCTTCTTCCACCGGTTCCGGAGATTCACCCGTGTCGAGTTCGCGGTAGAAGCAGCTGCGTTCGCCGGTGTGGCAGGCGGGACCGGCCGGCTCGACCAGCGCCAGCACGGCGTCACCGTCGCAGTCGATCCGGAGCTGGCGGACCTTCAGGACATTGCCCGAAGTCTCGCCTTTCCTCCAGAGTTCCTGGCGTGAGCGGCTGAAGAAGTGGACCTCGCCGGTGCTTTCGGTCAGGCCGAGCGACTCTTCGTTCATGTAAGCGAGGGTCAGAACCTCACCGGAATTCGCGTCCTGTACGACGCAGGGGACGAGTCCGTTTCCATCGAAACGGACTTCGACCCGATCCGGACTACTCACCGGAGGTGTCCGATTCCGTGGCAGGCGTGGCCCCGGTGAGCGGCACGTACCATTTGCCGCCTTCCTTGACCAGGTTGACCGGCGCTCCACCAGCATCGTTTGCGAGTTCGACCGTGGCCGTGTCACCATCGATCGAGATGTTCTCGATCTCCAGGGTCGGCTCGGTCTCGCGTGACTGCTCGAGGATCTTCTCAGTCTCCCGAACGCACTGTGACTGGGTGTTGAAGACCTCGGTGACCCCGCTCGGCTGCATCAGCGCACAGAAGCCCTGGGCGTCCTTGTCCTTGGTCACCGTGTTGATGTCGCTCACCAGCGCGGTGATGTCGGCCTCGTCCTGCTTGGTGTCGGCCGAGGTCGAGTCATCACTGCCACCGCAGCCGGTAGAGACCACGAAAGTGGCGGCCAGGACCAAGGTTGCGAGCTTCAATCTCATTGTCCAATCCTACGGCGTGTCCGGGCTGGACGAAATCCGCGCACACGGGCGGGTAAGACCTCCCAGCCGCAGATAGAGTCCAGCCACCTTGAAGTAGAAGCCGAAGGAAGGGGTCGGATTGTTTTGATTCGGCTCAACGAGTTGCTGGATCGCTACTCCGGCAGACTTGACACCGGCGGAGAACTCGGCTCGCAGGTTGAAAGACTGCGCAAGGAACGGCAGTAGCTACTCGATCCCCAGACGGTCCAGCATGTCGACGTCCCGGCGCCACTTCTTTCTGACCTTGACCTGGAGGTCCAGATGGACCTTTGCGTCCAGTTCGGCTTCGATGTCGCGGCGGGCGCCGCGGCCGATCTCGGAAATCTTGAAGCCGTTCTTTCCGATCAGGATGCCCTTCTGGGAATCTGACTCGACCCAGATCTCGGCTTCCACGGTGACCAGGCCGTCTTCGCGCTCGGAGATGCGTCCAACCTTGACTTCCACTGAATGTGGCACTTCGTCGCGGGTCCGGATCAGGACCTCGCCACGGATCAGCTCGGCCAGCAACTGCTCCTCAGGCTGATCGGAGTGATCCTCCGGCGGATAGAGGTAAGGACTCAGCGGCATGCACTCACCGAGGTGGGCCTTCAGCTCATCGACCCCGTCACCCTTGAGGGCGCTCACCGGAAAGACCTCGACGACTCCACTGAGCTCGGCTGCAGCGGCGAGCACCGGGATCACGTTCCGGCCGAGTCGATCCGCCTTGTTGACAGCGCAGACCACGGTCACGTTCGGATTGGCAGCGAGCAGGGTGTCAGCGATGAAACGGTCACCGGCCCCGACACCTTCTTCTCCGTTGATCACGAGCAGGGCGACATCGGCATCTGCCAGTTCCCGCTCGACGCTCTTCTGCATACGGGTGGTGAGTTCGTCGCGGGGACGCTGAACGCCGGGAAGATCGATCAGGACGACCTGGGTGCCGGCTTCAAGATCGGTTGCGACTCCGCGGATCGCCCGCCTGGTGGTTTGCGGGCGCACGGTGGCGATCGCCACCTTGGCGCCGACCATCTGGTTGACCAGGGTCGACTTGCCGACGTTGGGGCGACCGGCCAGCCCGACGAAGCCGGAGCGGGTTGTCTCGGAATCCGTGTCCATCTGTCCGGTAGCTTCAGCCATCGAGCGTCGCCATTACCCGGTCCTGGATCTCGAACATCTCGCCAATGTCTGCTTCATGGTCGTGACCACAGAGATGGAGCACGCCGTGGACCACTGCTTCGGTCACGTCCGAACAGTATTCGGGGCAGACGACCACGTCACCCAGCTCGCGGGGTCCGACACTCGGGCCGGCTTCGTCAACCGGGAAAGAAAGTACGTCGGTGGGCTTGTCCTTGCCTCGGTGCTCGAGGTTCAGCTCGTGGATTCGGGCCTCATCGACGACTTCCACGGCGAGGTGGCCTTCGTCGACGCCGACCTCGGCCAGAGCTGCGGAGACAGCCGACCTGAACTCGGTCGGCACGTCGTCGAGGTCGGGTTTCATCGGTCGGCCCGGCGTTCCGAGTGCTCGCCGTAGGCGGCGACGATCTTCTGGACCAGCCGGTGGCGGACCACGTCAGCGCCGCCGAACATCACGAAGTCGACGTCTTCGATGCCTTCGAGAATCTCTCGCACGACGACCAGCCCGGACTTGCTGTCACGGGGCAGGTCGATCTGGGTTACGTCGCCGGTGACGACCATCTTCGAATTGAAGCCGAGCCGGGTCAGGAACATCTTCATCTGTTCCGGCGTCGTGTTCTGGGCTTCGTCGAGGATCACGAAGGCGTCGTTCAGGGTGCGACCGCGCATGAATGCCAGAGGGGCCACTTCGATCACGCCGCGGTCGAAGTAACCGTTGACCCGGTCGGGGTCGAGCATGTCGTAGAGCGCGTCGAAAAGGGGACGGAGGTAGGGGTCAACCTTGGCCTGGAGGTCTCCGGGCAGGAAGCCGAGGCTCTCCCCCGCTTCAACAGCCGGGCGGGTCAGGATGATGCGCTGGACTTCGCCCTCGATCAGGGCGGCGGCAGCCATCGCTACTGCCAGGAAAGTCTTGCCGGTACCGGCCGGGCCGATGCCGAAGGTGATTGTGCTCTCGCGGATCGCGTCGACGTAGACCTTCTGGTTGACGGTCTTCGGCACGACTCTGGTGTTTCGGTTGTGCCAGACGACGTCGTCGAGCATTTCTTTCGGGCGGCGAGAGGACTGGATCGCGTTGGTCACTGAATCGAGGGTGCCGGGCTCGACATCGTGGCCGTCTTCGATCAGGCCGACCATCTCGTCAACCAGGCGTGCGGCCTCGTCCATCTGCTTCTCGTCCCCTTCGAGCGTGAGCATGTTGCCTCGCAGGTGGACCTTGCTGGTGGTGCGGTCACGCAAAGCTTTCAGTACCGAGTCCTGTGATCCGGCCAGTTCGGCCGCGACGGCGTTGTCGAGGGTCAGGGTCCTACGAGGCAAGGCGCTCCCGGACAGCCGTGCTGACCCGCTTGCCGTCGGCTTTGCCGGCGACTTTGTCCTTGAGGGCACCCATTACCTGGCCCATCTGCTTTTGCTCGGTAGCCCCGGTCTCGGCAATGGCTTCGTCGACCATGGCATTCAGTTCGTCGTCAGTCAGCTGGGCAGGGAGGTAAGCCGTGATCAGCTCAGCTTCGAAGCGCTCGTCTTCGGCCTGCTCGTAGCGGCCGGCCTCGGCGAATGCGTCGGCGGCCTCGATGCGCTTCTTTCGTTCGCGCTGGAGAGCGGCGACTTCGTCGTCCTTGCCGAGCTTGGCATCCTGCTGGAGTACGTCCTGGATCATGCGCAGCGCTGAAGAGCGCTTGCGGTCGCCCTGCTTCATCGCAGCGCGAGCGTCAGTCCTGATCTGTTCAACAGCTGTCATGGAACAAGGGTACCTGAGGGTCAGTCAAAGGTCTCTGGGCCTTCGGCGTTGCTGGTCCGCGGGCCGAAGGCGGCGTAACCGACTATTCCTGCGGAAAGCAGGACCGAGCCGTAGAAGACGAGGAAAATGTACTTGTTGTGGATCAGGCCGAGGCTGATCAGCGTCAGGCCCAGTCCCGATACAAACGGGAAGGCGAAGCGCGGGGATCGCATTCCGGATGCCCAGAGGATTCCCGCGATTATTGCGGCCGGAATCCACGCCAGAAAGCTGATCGGCGCGATGATCCCGATCATGAAGAGGATGCCGACCGGCATCCAGGCGAGGAACCTGAGCATGCACTCAACCTACGCTGTCTATCTCGACGTGCTCGACCCGACCATCCAGGGGGAGCTGGAGGAAACGGGTCCCGAGTTCCTCGAATTTCTCTTTTTCTCCGGTCACCTGGAAGCTGTAGGCGCCTTCTTTGCCGGAGTTGGCCAGGGTTCCGGCCCGGGCCAGGCTCCTCTGGATGGCACCTGCCATAGCGTGTCCGGCGGTCACGAGCCGGACGTCCCGGCCGAGCAGGCGCTGGAGCATCGGGGCGATCAGTGGATAGTGGGTGCAGCCGAGGATCAGGGTGTCGATGTCCGCATCGATCAGGGGCCGGCAGTAGCCGCGCACGGTTTCCAGCACCGCTTCGTCGAAAGGAAAGCCGGCCTGGATGATCGGCGCCAGGTCCGGTGCCGCGACCTCGGTCACCGTGAACTCCCGGCCCAGATTCTCGAGCGCATGCCGGTAGGCACCGCTGGAGACGGTGGCCGGGGTCGCCAGAACGCCGATTCGCCCCGACTCGGTGATCGCTCCGGCGATCTCAGCTTCGGGACCGACCACCGTGATCACCGGGATCCCGGCCTTTTCGCCCATCTCCCGGATCAACGGCCCCGCGGCGGCAGTTGCCGAGTTACAGGCGATCACCAGCAGCTTCACCTGCGATCCGAAGAGGTGCTCGGTGATCGCCACTGATCGGCTGGTTAATTCATCGGGTGTCTTGGTGCCGTAAGGGAAGTGCCCGCTGTCGCCGACGTAGAGATAGTCCTCCTCGGGCAGGGATACGAGCAGCTCGTGGAGCACGGTGAGCCCGCCGACGCCGGAGTCAAAGACCCCGATCATCAGCCGGCCTCCAGCAGCAGACCGCCCCAGTTCTCGTCCGTGAGAAACCTCTGGCTGATCAGGCCGTGCGGAGCGAAGGCAGTCTCGACCCGTTCCCGCTCCGTCTCGAGCAG
>JBPPMT010000108.1:0-59640 GCA_051306195.1 Solirubrobacterales bacterium | reverse complement strand
GTGTTGGCGGTGGTGATCGACTGCACTTCGTCGTGGATCAGGCGTGCTGGGCCAGGGGGCAGGCCCGGCAGAGACCTCCCTCGGGGGTTCGGTAGGCGAGGCAGCAAGTCACTCGCAGGTGGTACTGCTCGCCGAACTCGTCTTCTTCCCGCTCCACCGGGATCGAGAGCGGGCCTTCCTTTTCCAGCAGGTACTCGGTCAACTCCAGGGCGAACTCCCGCTGGTCGAAGGCCTTGCCCGACCAGACCAGCGATTGAGCGATGCGGTCGGCCGCGGCGTTCCAGAGAGTCTTCTCCGGCCGCAGTCCGTGGCCGGCGATCCAGGTGATCATCGGGGTGAGGAGACCGGCCATGCCGTCGTACATCCGGTCGGCCAGCTCCTGCCAGTCCGCGGCAGGCAGGGCCACACCCTTGATCGCCTCCTTGTCGGATTCCAGGGCGCTCATCGCCGGGGTCCTGACCGCGGTCGCCGCAGCCAGTCCTTTTTGCGAGGCGAGCCTCAGGTTGGCCGGATCCAGGTCCGGCAGGCGCCGGTGGCAGACCATGAATGACCCAGCGAGGTCACCGATAGCCCGGGCCCAGTTCTCCAGCATCCACTCGGCGCAGATGTGGTCATCCGGCCGCTCGGTCAGACCCGAGACGTGGGCAAACAGCGCGGTCTTCAGGTCATCGGATCCGAGCAGGTCCTCGACTTCGATCCAGCCCGTCCGCGGCTCGTCCAGCCGCAGGACGTGGATGCCATGCCCATCGGCCCTGGCCGCTTCGATGCGGGACAGGGTCCGGTCTATCGCGAACTTCCGGGCTACGGCCGTTTACCGAATCGGCGCTTGAGGTCGCGGCCGGCGAGGAACCTGGTGAGCTTGTCGACCAGGGCCCGTCGGGACGGGGTGTAGGGGTACCAGAGCGGCTCCGACTTGGTCTGCATGCGGGCGCTGACGATCGCCTCGGAGCGGCAGTACTTGCGGATGCCGTACTCGGCGTGGCGGTAGCCGATGCCCGACTCCTTCCAGCCGCCCATCGGAACTCCGGGGGCGAGGAAGTTGAAGAGCACGTCGTTCACGTTCACCGCTCCGCATTCGATGCGGCGGGCGACCGTTTCGGCCTTCTTGCCCGGTCCGAAGACGGTGCCGGAGAGTCCGTAACGAGAGTCGTTGGAAAGCGCGATTGCCTCTTCCGAATCTTTGACCTTCATCACTCCGACCACGGGGCCGAAGGTCTCGTCATTCATGAACTTCATCGAATGGTCGACGTCGACCAGGACTGTGGGTTCGTAGAAGTCGCCGGGTCCGTCGACACGCTTGCCGCCAGTCAGGGCGCGGGCGCCGTGTTCGATCGCATCGCTCACCTGGTCGGCGACATGATTGATCTGGTTGGGCGAAGTCATCGCTCCGACATCGCTGCCGAACTCTTCGCCGTCGGCGCCCTGGCGTAGCTCCTTGACCGAGTCGGTCAACTTGACGACGAACTCGTCGTACGCCGGTTCTTCGACGTAGATTCGCTCGACCGACATGCAGACCTGGCCGGAGTTGGTCATTCCGCCCCAGGCGGCGGCGTTCGCGGCTCGCTCCAGGTTGGCTCCTTCGAGAACGACCATCGGGTCCTTGCCACCGAGCTCGAGGCTTACCGGGGTCAGCGTTTCGGCGGCGCGGCCCATGACCAGTTTGCCGACGCGGTCGGAGCCGGTGAAGCCGATGAAGTCGGAACCGTCGATCAGGGCGTTCGCGGTGTCGGCGGTACCGACCACGCAGTCGATCACGTCCGGACCACCGATCTCTTCTTTCCAGGCGGTGACGATCTGCTGAACCCCGAGCGGGGTGAACTCGGACGGCTTCATGACGACGACGGCGCCGGCCATCAGCGCGGGGATCGCGTCACCGAGGGAAAGGATCAGAGGGAAGTTCCACGGGCTGATCAGACCGACCACGGGGTGGGGGCGGTACTGGACTCGCATCTTGCGGGTCGCGACCAGCATGTTGTGCGGGCGGACCTTCTCTTCACCGATGAACTTGTCGGCTTTCGAGCCGTAAAAATTGATCAGGTCGGTGAGGTAGATGCCTTCGTTCATCGCCTCGGCGCGGACTTTGCCGGTCTCTGCCTGCATCGTATCGGCGACGGCGTCGGCGTTGTCGAGCAGCCAGTCACGAAGCTTGTCGAGCCAGACCCTCCGGCCCTTGAAGCCGAGGGCTTCCCACTCAGCCTGGTTTGCGCGGACACGAGCTACGGTTGCGGAGACTTCCGCGGGGGAGGTGACAGGCACGTCGGCGATGGTCTCGCCAGTGGACGGATTCTGGACTGGAATCGAATTTTCTACTGGTTCTTCGACTACTGACAGCGCTTCCATTTTAAAACTCCCGGGTCGTTGGCTTTGTGGCGTTCTTGTCCATCTTCCTACATATCTTCTTTGATGCATTCTTTTTCTTCGCGCAGAATTTCTCGAGCTCTTCCTTCGTCGGCTTCACTTCGACTTCGTTCTGGACGAGACGGTAGATCGGACCGTAATTGCTGAAGGCATAAACGTTGCCCCGTCCGTCTTCGCCGAATCCGTTCAGGGCGGAATGCTCGCCCTTGCCGGGAGGCATGAAGGCACCGAGCGGCTTGTCGTCGGTGATCCAGTCGGGCTTCAGTGTGGCCGTGCGGATCGAGTTGCCACAGAAGTCGCCGTAGATCATGCGGCCGTAGATCAGGCTCAGGTCCTTGTCTTCCACGACCGGTCCGCCGATCACCGCGCAACCTTCATCGTGGTCGTACGTCAGCACCGGCCAGGTCAGCCTGGGCAACGGCGTCGGGGCGATTGCGCCTTCCGGGCAGAGCTTGGCGATGCAGTCGTAGGCCAGTGTGCCTTCGTAGATCTTCCATCCGAAGTTGGCGCCCCAGGCGAGCTTGAACTCCGGGTAGTTGATCTCTTCCATCCTCTCCTGGCCAACGTCACTGATGATCATTCGCATCGGATGGCCCTTGGTCTGCTCGAAGGAGAAGCTGTGCGGATTACGGAATCCGTAGGCGAAGATCTCGTCGCGGCCGAACTTGTTGACGAACGGATTACCGGGAGGGATCTGGTAGGTCCGGCCGGTCGTTTCGTCTTCTTTCGGGTTGATCCGGAGGATCTTGCCGCGCAGGCTGTTGAGCTTCTGGGCGAGGTTGTATCTGTCGCCGGGGTTGTTGCCGTCACCGATCGCGATGTAGAGATTGTTGCCGAGGAAATCCATCTGGCCACCGTTGTGGCTGCCGTCGTCGGAGACTGCCGGGATCCGGATTACGTTGCGGCGGGTGAAAGGAAGGGTGGTGGTCGGGTCCTTCGGATCGACCTGGTACTCGTCGATCTTGATGTCGCCGTCCTTCTGGGTGAAGTGGATGTAGTAGCGGCCGGTCTTTTCGAAGTCGGGCGGGAACGCGAGGCCCAGCAGGCCCTGCTCGACCCAGACCGTGTTGACCATGTCTTCGATGTCGAGGAGAGGCTTGGGTAGCATCACGCCGTCTTCGATCACCCTGATCTTGCCGAAGCGGGTGGTCACGTAGATCAGCTCCGGATGCCCCGGTGCACTGACCAGGGCGGTCGGGCTGGCGACACTGCCGACCTCCTCGAAGCCGATCTTCTGCCTGGTCTCGGCGGCAGCCGGAGACGGGCTGAACAAGGCAGCCGCCAGCAGAACAGGCACGAGGAGGGGTGTCAGGCGTTTCATTGTCTGATGCGGAAAACCGGGCCGGCTAGCGAAGTTGCGTAAAGGGTACCGCTCAGGCTGTCGCCGTAGGACGAGATCTGCGAGCCGGATATTCCCGTGCTTCGCGTGCTGTTGATACGACCGAGGGCAGGTACGAAGGTCCGGATGTCGCCCTTGCAGAAATCGGAGAAGACGTAGCGGCCACGAAGGGAGGGCAACGAGCGGTCACGGACGAGGACCCCGCCGACCACGGAGCAGTGGGAGTCATCGTGGCTGAGCACGAACGACGGCTTGATGGTCCCGCTACCTCCGCCTTCGTATTCGGAGAATCCCTCGAACTTGTTCCAGCCGAAGTTGCCGCCTTTGGCCTCGGAGAGCGGCAGGTAGTTGACCTCTTCGAACTTGTCCTGGCCGACGTCGGCGATGACGATCCGCGGGCTGTTGTTGGTCTCCGTGTCGAAGGACCAGCGGAATGGATTGCGCAGGCCGTAGGAGAAGATCTCGCCCTGCGCGCCGCGCTGGCCGACGAAAGGATTCGAACCGGGCACCGTGTAGGGTCGGCCGTTCTTGCGGCGCGGATCGATGCGGATCATCTTGCCGAGCAGCGAGCGGAGGTCCTGTGCGTTGCCATCCGTGTCCCCGCCACCGCCACCGTCGCCAGTGCCGAAGTAGAGGTTGTTGCCGAGGAAGTGCATCTGGCCACCGTTGTGGTTGCTGTTCTCGCGGTGGCGGATCCGGATAACGCTGCGGCGCGTGTTCGGACCGGCCACGGTTGCCGACTTCCGCCGGTACTCGTCGACCCGAATGTCCCCGGTGCCGTCGGTGTAGTAGACGTAGAAGCGTTTGCTCGTCTTGTAGTTCGGGGGGAAAGCGACGGAGAGCAGGCCGCGTTCGCCGTCGTAGTTGACCCTTCCGCGGATGTTCAGGAAAGGACGCTTCAGCTTTTGTCCGCGCCGGATGATCATTACCCGGCCCGACTGCTCGACCACGAACATCAGGTTCCTGAAGCCGGGCGCGGACTTGATCTCCACCGGGGAATCGAAGTCGGCGATCCGGTCGAGGCGAGGTCTGGCCCGAAGGGAACTTCCGGATTCGGCCGGGGCAGCGGAGCTTTTCCGGGCGACCGGATCCCGGCTCAATGAATCGTCACCGGCACAGGCAGATGTCGTAAAACCGAGGCTTACGGCGAGCAATACAGCGGTGAGCGGCACCGAGTGGCGGGGGCGGATGCGAGATCCGTTACTGCGAGTCACTCTCCTGCATTTCCAGTGCTTCCTGCTCCTGCTGGGACAGCGGCACGATGTTGCCCTGCTCATCAATCTTGGTCGGGATCGGTTTGTCGGAAATCACTACCGGTAGTACGCCTTCCGGTGTCTCACCGGATGCATCGACTGCCGGGGAATTTCCGCTGAGACCGGCGGCAATCTGGTAGGCGATCCGGTGGGCACCCGGCTTGACCGCCGTGACCCGCCAGATCATGTCTGCCGTATCGCCCGGCCCGACCTCTCCGAAGTTGAAAGTTCGCCGGTTTGTGGTTGCAGCACCTCCGCGGCCGACGGTACCGGCCAGCTTGGGCCAGCCTTCTTCAAGCACCCAGATCGGTCGCTGCGGCTGGGCCAGCCCGACCTGTCGGTCGCGGTAAGCGAAGGCCAGGGTGGATCCCTTACCGGGAATGGCGAGAGTCACCGACATCCCCGGGATGGTTCTCTCGCCGGTGTTCTTTACCGCCAGCTCGAGGTCGTACTGACGCGCGATCACCTGGTCGGGAGTGAAATTGGCTTCGATCACCTCGACCGGAAATTCGCCTGTGGGCTGGCCATCGAACTGCGATCCGGCCTCTACGCCGCCGCCGCAGCCAGCGAGAATCCCAGACAGGGCAACTAAGCAGAAGGCCCCGCCAAAGATGCGGTTGAGGTGTCGTCTCGGCTCCCGCAAGGCGGGCTGAACATACCACGGGTGTGCCGACGGTCACAGACGCCGGTCCTTTCCCATAGACTCCGGAGCAAGGTACATCGTCGGCTTCTTGGCATCCTTGGCCTTACAGGGGGCCGGGCCGAAGTGCCGAGAGGAGAGGTGAGAAGTGTGAGTCCGGCAGACGAAAACGAAGGACCTGGCGGCACAGAAACTCCGATCAACGCGGAGTCGGGTGACCGGGTGGGCGTGATCGACCAGCCCGAGACCAGACCTTCGGGTGGGATCGGCCAGCCAGCAGCCGCTGGTGCAGGCCCCGGCTTTCAGCAGGCACCGCCTCGCCGCCGTGGACCGAATCCGCTTCGGCAGGGGCTGAACAGAGCCTTCGAGCCCGCCAAGACCCTTTTCACCGAACTCGGCGAGATGATGATCCTGACCGGCCGGACCATGGCGTCCGCGGTCCGCGCGCCGTACCCCTACGGCAACGAGTTCATCGGCCAGTTCCTCTTCGCCCTTCAGCTCTGCTGGTTCCCGATGCTCATCTCCACCGTGGCGTTTGGCTTTGGCGCCCCCGGCCTCCAGGCCGCCAACTTCCTTTCGCTCTTCGGCGCACTCGACCGCCTCGGCGGCTTCTTCGTTCTCGCTTCGATCCGCGAGTTCGCGCCGTTCGTTACCGCGGTGGTCGTTGCCGGTGTTGCCGGCACGGCGATCACCGCCGACCTCGGCGCCCGGAAGATCCGCGAGGAGCTCGACGCCCTGCAGGTACTCGGCGTCGATCCGATCAAGAACCTCGTTGTGCCGCGCTTTCTCGCGCTGATGTTGATCACCGGACTGCTTGACATCTACGCACTGCTCTTCGGCATCGTCGGCGGCCTCGGAGCGGAGCTGCTCTACAGCCAGCCGCTCGGCGGATTCTTCGCCACGCTGTTCTCCAACGCTTCGACCACTGAACTCTGGGCCTCGGTCCTGAAATGCACCCTCTTTGGCGCGATCATCGCGATCGTCTGTTGCTACAAAGGGATGACTGCGACCGGTGGCGCTGCCGGCGTCGGCCGTGCAGTCAACGAGGCGGTCGTGACCGCCCTGCTCGGAGTCTTTGCGTTCAACTACGTCTTCACCCAGACCATGCTTGCGACCAACCCCGACCTCCAGACCATCAAGTAGATGCCCGGAGGCTGGCTCACAGTTCCCCGCGCGTGGCTCGAGTCTCTGGGAGAGATCTCGCGCTTCTGCGGAATGGTCGTCAGCCACGTCTTCACCGGCCGGGTCTTCAAGTACTTCGGCGAAGCACTGAACCAGGCCGGAATCCTGATCCTCGGTTCGACCACGGTCATCTGGGGCCTGGTCTTCACCCTCGGGCTCCAATGCGGAATCGAGGGCGCGTACTTCAACCGATCGGTCGGCTCCCCCGCCTACGCCGGCGTCTTTGCGGCCTGGTGCGACCTGCGTGAGGTCATCCCTTATGGCTTCGGTTACATGATGGCGGCCAAGGTAGGCACCGGAATCGTCGCCGAGCTCGGCGCCATGCGGATCTCGGACGAAATCGACGCGCTCGAGGTGATGGGCGTTCCACCGGTCACCTTTCTCGCTGCGACCCGCCTGCTCGGTGCGTGGATCACCCTTCCGTTCATGTACATCGCGGCCATCGGCGTCGGCTTCCTGGCGTCGTACATCGCGGTGGTCGAACAGATAGGCGACGTTTCGTCCGGTGGTTACCAGTTAATCTTCTGGGCCTTCCAGAACCCTCCCGACGTCCTGTTCTCCCTGATCAAAGCCATGACCATGGCCACGGCGATCGTCCTCGTGGGCTGCTACTACGGATACACGGCTTCGGGTGGTCCGGTGGGAGTGGGAACCGCCACGGCGAAATCCATGGTCCTGAATATTGTCCTTGTGCACATCATCGGAATGTTGGGAACCCTGATCTTCTGGGGAGCCAACCCGAGAGCACCCATAGGAGGGTGAGAGATTGAGTCAGGCAGACGAGAACGAAGAACCCATCAACGCCGAGAGCTCGGGCGTAGACGAATCACCCGAGGTCGAGCGTGCAGTTGACGACGTCGGAGATGAAGGCCTCGCAGCCGAGATGGAAGCCGCCGACGAAGCGGATTCCGCCGATGATGTCTCTTCCGATTCCGATGTAGCCGCAGCCGAAGAGTCTTCGGCTTCGAGTGCCGGCTCCAACGAGCCGCAGCGCGCAGGTACGGCTGTAGTCAACGAGCCGGCACCGCTGCTGAACGAACAGCACCACCTGGACGAAGACGGCAATTACGTTGCCGGCGACGGGGCGATCCTCGGCCGTGACTTCATCCTTCCCGGCGTCGCCCCCGGCGACAACGACCCGTACAGGTGGCACACCGGCAGGAAGCTCGACCACGGCGGAACCGACGCCATCGAGATCAACAACCTGACCAAGCAGTTCGGCCGCACCCGGATTCTCAACGGCCTGAACCTCGGCCTTCCTGACGATCAGATTTCGATGGTCCTCGGACCGTCGGGCACTGGCAAGAGCGTGTTGATCAAGCACATCGTCGGCCTGCTCTACCCGGACTCCGGCGACGTCGTGGTCAAGGGCCAGTCGGTTCCGGAATTGAGCGACGACGACCTCTTCGAGATGCGCAAGAAGTTCGGGCTCCTGTTCCAGGACGGAGCCCTCTTCGGCTCGATGAACATCTTTGACAATGTCGCTTTCCCGCTGCGCCAGCACACTGACAAAGGCGAGGAAGAGATCGAGGACATCTGTACGCGCCGCCTCCGTGAGGTCGGCCTGGGCGAAGCCCACTACAAGATGCCGAACGAGCTTTCCGGCGGAATGCGCAAGCGCGCCGGATTCGCCCGCGCGCTGGTGCTCGACCCGGAAATCGTCATGTTCGACGAGCCCGACTCGGGACTTGACCCGGTCCGCACGGCTCTGCTCTGTGAGCTGATCAAGGAAGTCCACGCCGAGAGCGGTGGCTGTTACATGGTGATCAGCCACGACCTCGGAACGGCACGCCGCATCGCCGACTTCATCGCCGTGCTCTGGAAGGGCAAGATCGTCGAGAGCGGTCCCAAGGAGAAACTGTTCGATTCAGAGAACGAATTCGTCCACCAGTTCCTCCGTGCTGACGTGACCGGTCCCCTGGCGATGGATTGAACCCCGGAACCCTGGGGGCTTTCTTCGGACGCGTAGCGGCGGGAGCAGCTCGCCGTGCATGGCTGGTACTTGTAGTCGGATTGCTGCTTGCGGCATCGGCTGCGGCCGTGATCGCGATCACCGGCATGAAGGTGCAGCCGGTCAACGACGCGATCTTCGATCGTGACTCGGCCGCTTACATAGACACCGCCGAGGCCGAGAAGGCTTTTGGCACGGACCCGGTCGTGATCCTCGTCAAGGGCGACCTGATCGAGTCGCTGAAGGCCGAGAACCTGGAGCGCCTGAACGTCCTCGAGCAGTGCGTCGCCGGTGACATCACCCGCGGCCGCGGCAAGCTGTTCGAGATCTGCGACCGCATCGCCGAGATCGACCCGGTCCAGGTCGCCGCCGGCCCCGCCACTTTCCTCACCCGTGCGGTCACCGGGATCACCGGCGTCTACCAGCAGCAGCTCAAGCAGATCCAGGCGCTGCCCGAAGGCTCGGCCAGGGCAGAGGAGGGACAGCAGCAGCTGCTCAGCCTGGCGGCCGGCATCGTCGCCCGTTACGGCCTGACCTCGCTGCCGAGCCTCGACGACTCCAACTTCATCAACAAGGTGGTCTACGGAGACGGCAACATCAAGCGGGGGCCGAAACCGAAGCTCTCGTACCTGTTCCCGAACGCCGATTCGGCGCAGATCGTCCTGCGGCTCCGCAGTGACCTGACCGACGACGAGCGCTCCGAAACGATCGACCTGATCCGGCAGGCAACAGAAGATCAGTCGACCCAGCTCGCCGGTGCCGAATACGTGATCACCGGGTCACCGGTGATCTTCGACAGCCTCTCCGAATCGCTCCAGACCGGCGTCGCCCTGCTGGCCGTTGTCGCACTCGTCCTGATGTCGATCGCGCTGGCCCTGATCTTCGGTTCCGCCTGGCGACTCCTGCCGCTGGGCCTCGCGATCGGTGCGATCACGATCGCCTTCGGCCTGCTCCGGGTGGCCGGCGGTTCGATCTCCCTTGCCGCGCTCGGGGCGGTGCCGATCCTGATCGGCCTGACCGTCGACTACGCCGTTCAGATCCAGGCCCGTTATGACGAAGCCGACCATGACCTGTCGCCACCCGAAGCGGCCCGGATTGCCGCCAGCCTGGGCCTGCCGATGATCGCCACCGCCTGCGTCGCAAGTGCCTTTGGCTTCGCCGCCCTGCTCGTTTCTCCGGTTCCCCTGATCTCCGAGTTCGGGCTGCTTCTTGCCAGCGGCGTACTCGTCTGTCTGCTTGTTGTTTTCATCTTCGGTTTCGCCGCTTTGTCGATTCGCGGGCCGGGCCGTTCCGCCCGGATCCCCTTTGAGCGATTCTCCGGTTTCGGATTCGTCAAGTCCGGGGCCAAGAGCATCCTTGGCATGGCGATGCTCGCGCCCGGCCGGCTGCTTGCGGTGAGCCTCCTTGTCGCGGCCTGCGGCTGGGCCGTGGGAACCCAGGCGGAAACCAGAACCGAGCTCCGCGAAATCCTGCCGACCCGGACCGAGGCGGTCCAGGACTTCATCGACCTCGAAGACTCGACCGGAACCTCGGGGGTTGTTGACATGGTCGTGCGAAGCGATGACGTCACCGACCCGGAAGTCGTCGCCTGGATGACCGGGGTTCGCCGTGACGTCCTGGCGAAGGCGGGGTACGCGGCCGTGAATCCGAACTGCGTCGATGCGGAACTATGTCCCGGCCCGGCGATCACCGATTTCGTGCCTGACGGCGGCCAGGGCTTGAACGCCGCGGATGTCCGCCAGATCCTCCGTGGCCTGCCCCGGACCGAACGCGCCGCGATGATCGGCGGTGGACTCGCCGGAAAGGCGCTCCCGACCGAGACCAAGATTCCGTTCGTGATCCGGGCGGGATCGGTCGATCGCCAGACCGAAGTGATCGATTCGATCGAGACTTCCATCGACGAGTCGCGGGGCGGCAAGGGCCCGCCGGCCGGCACGACCGTCGAACTTGCCGGCCTGCCCGTGGTGATCACCGCCACGGTTGCCGACCTGGCCGATTCGAGGTACCTGCTCACCGGACTGGCTATTCTTGCGGTCGGCCTGGTCCTGCTTCTGATCTACCGGTCCTTCACGCGGATGCTTGTGCCACTGGTCCCGATCGTGGTCGCGGGTGGCTGGTCGGCGGTGATCATCTCTTCGCTCGACATCTCGCTCAATCCGTTCTCGACCGTGCTCGCAGTTCTGGTGACCGCGATCGCGACCGAATTCAGTGTGATCCTCGCTGGACGCTACTTCCAGGAGCGCGAGACAGGCCTCGGGATGGCCGACGCCCTGCGCTCCACCTACGGCCGCACCGGAATGGCGATCGCCGCCTCCGGCGTGACCGCGATCGCCGGGTTCGCCGCCCTCGCTGCGAGTGACATCGGGATGCTCAGGGAGTTCGGGCTGGTAGCCGTGGTCGACCTCAGCGTTGCTCTGCTCGGAGTCGCAATCGTGCTGCCGGCTGTATTGGCCTGGCTGGAGCGGCGGTGAGTGGGAAGGACCCCATCGAACGCACGAAGCGGCCGTTCAACTACGTCGCCGTGGTTGGTGTCGTCTTCGTTCTGATCATCGTCGTGGCCACGATCAACCTGCTTCGCACCGAAGACTCCGGCACGGTCGGACTCGGCGACGTCGGTATTGGTGACAAGGTTGCGCCCTTTGCGGTGCCGGTTGCGTCGTCGGAACTCGACGGGGATGCCAACGTCGACCCGGACAAGGCCTGTGAGGTGTACCTGCCGGACGTGATCAGGATCTGCGACTACTTCGACAAGCCTCTGGTGCTCTCGTTCTGGTTCACCAAGGGTGTCTCCGGCTGCGTCGAGCAGCAGGACGATTTCGAAGAGCTCGCGAGGCGGAACAGGGGAGAGGTCGGATTCCTCTCGATCAACGTTCGTGACGACCGGGACAGCGTTCGAGAGATCATCAGCGACCGCGCCTGGAAGGTGCCGGTCGGATACGACCGCGATGGTGCGGTCTCGAACATCTACCGGATCGGCGGCTGTCCGTCCTTTCTCTTCATCAAACCCGGAGGGGTGCTGAAGAATGCCGAGATCGGCAGGAAGACCCTGCCCGAACTTGAGGCGCAGGTACGCTCCCTGAAAGCCGATGCCGAAAAAGTCAAACCGAAAAAAGCCAAGTAAGAAGAAAGAGGCCCCGCCGGCCCCCTGGGGATCGTTTCCCCTGATGGAGCTCGCGGTGCTCGCCGGACTCATCCTGATCGCGATCGGGGTAATCACCGGTAACGCGACTCAGCTGGCGATCGGCCTTGCCCTGGGATCGCTCGGTGGGCTGGAGCTTTCGATCCGTGAGCATTTCGCCGGTTACCGCTCTCACACGACCCTGCTGGCCGGGGTCGTCTTCGTGCTGAGCACGGGCGTCACCTACTTCGTGGTCAGGTGGGAACTGTGGATCTGCCTGATCATCGGTTTCAGCCTCGGCGGCCTCGCCTGGGGTCTGTTCCGCCGGTCCTTCGAGAAGGCCTCCGGTGGACTCAGCTACAAGCTGCGCTGACCCCCTTAACCGGAGCGACCGGCCGCTTGCGCGACCGGTCGTAGTCCGTATTAGCCCCGTCCCGGTTAGTGAGGACGGAGCTGGCTGACCAAGAGCATGCGTTGGCGCTCGGTCAAAGTATCGAGCCGCTTGTTCTCGTTCAGGCCGACTGACGCGAGAAGTTTGCGGGTACGAGTGCGGCCCCACCGAGACTGGCTGCGGAGCAGCTCGGACAGGGTCATGGTTTCTGTTTGCCAGGGACAATCTGTGATGACCCTGGTGATCGGGACTTCGCCACTGGCGATTGACCGTTTCAACGCTGCTCTGGCAAGCCTCACGCGGTTTGCTCTCTCCAGCGCCCGCAGGTGCTGGGGGACCACCGGACTCGCGGTGGCGGTTGAAACGGCAGTGGCAGTTGATTCCACGGACTGTCCTCCCTTCAGGGGATGAATCTGTTGACTGGCTGAGGGCGTCGACCAGCGTCGTCGATCGTCCCACGTATCGAACTACTCTCCTCGCCACAGCCTCTCTCCGAGGTGTTCTGAAGCGTTGAATTCAACCTACGCCACGGCCCCTTATGCGTCAATGGGGTTTCGGCGCTGATTCAAACAAAAGGTCGCTAAGAGCAGCAATTACGTGAAAATCGATAACACGATCCGCGAACGACCCGAGTCCGGTTTTGTCTAGGCGGCGGTGAGTTCGTCGAAGTCCTTGAGAACTTCTTCGAAGATGCCGAGGGCCTTGTCGAGCTGGGCCGTTTCGTGGGTGGCCATCAGGCTGGTGCGGAGGAGTGCTCCGCTCGGGGGGACCGCCGGATGGATCGCGACGTTGGTGTAGACACCGGCGTCGAACAGGGCCTTCCAGAGGAGGACCGCCTTGGTGTCGTCACCGACGACCACCGGTACGACCGGGGTGGTCGCGACCGTCCCGTCGGGCATCAGCCCCGGCTCGATCACTTTCAGTCCGAGGGACTTGAGGCCTTCGCGAAGGTAGTCGGCGTTGCCCAGCAGCTTCGAGAAGAGCGCCGGACCTTCAGCCCGGGCGATCTTCGTGGCCGCGAGTGCGGCGCCGACCGCGGCCGGGACTCCCGACGCGCTGAAGATGAAAGAGCGAGAGGTGATCCGCATGTAGTCCACTATCTCCGCGTCACCGGCGATGAACCCGCCACAGGAGGCGAGGCTTTTGGAGAAGGTGCCCATGCGCAGGTCAACCTGGTCTTCGAGTCCGAACAGCTCGGTCGCACCGGCTCCGCGGGCACCGAGGACTCCGACGCCGTGTGCTTCGTCGACCATCAGCCGCGCGCCGTAGTGCTGCGCAAGTTCGGTCACCCGGGGCAGGTCACAGAGGTCACCTTCCATCGAGTAGACGCCGTCGACCACTACCAGGACCCCGCCGCCGTCGTCTGCGGCCCGCTGGAGCATCTTTTCCAGCTTGTCCATCTTGTTGTGACGGAAGGGGCGCATCTTGGCCCCGGAGAGCTTGATGCCATCAAGCAGGGAAGCGTGGTCGCCGGTGTCGGCGATCACCGTGTCGTTCGGACCGAGCAGCGCCTGGAGGCAGCCGACGTTGGCCTGGTAACCGGTCGCGAATACGATTGCCGATTCGGTCTCCATCCATTCGGCGAGTTCGGTCTCCAGTTCAACGTGGATCGGCGTGGTGCCGTTCAGGAGGCGCGAACCGGTGACCCCGGTGCCGTAGGTGTCGAGAGCTTCGTGGGCGGCGTTCTTCACCCGTTCGTCGCCGGTCAGACCGAGGTAGTTGTTCGAGCCGAGCATTATCGTCTCGCGCCCTTCCATTTCGACCACGGGTCCGGCCTGCGAGGTGAGCAGGCGGAAGTACGGGTTGAACCCACCTTCGTTGGCCGCCTCGAGCAATTCGCGTCGCTCGTGGTTTTTGGACTTCTCGAAGAGGTCAATCGGAGCAGACGTGGACTCACTCATATGACCAGTTTGACAACTCCCGCTATACATATGCGTTGATGAGTGACTCCAACGGAATTGAAGTAGTCGACCTGGTCAAGCAGTTCAAGAATGGTCCGAAGGCGGTTGACGGCGTCAACCTCGAGGTTGGGCCGGGCGAGATATATGGTTTTCTCGGTCCTAACGGCGCTGGCAAGTCAACCACTGTCCACATGTTGACCACCCTCCTGCCGCCGACCTCCGGCTCAGCCCGGGTTGCCGGGCTCGACGTTGTCAAGGAGGGAGCTCAGGTCCGCAAGGTGATCGGCGCGGCCCTTCAGGAGGCCGCGCTCGACCCGCACCTGACCGGCACCGAACACATGAGGCTCCAGACGGCGCTTCACGGCCTGCCGAAGAACGACCGGATCAAGCGTGGTGAAGATCTGATTGAGCGGGTCGGACTTTCCAATGCTGCCGGCCGCCGCGTTGGTGACTACTCCGGCGGAATGAAGCGCCGCCTCGACCTGGCGCTCGCCCTGGTCCATCGTCCCCGCGTCCTTTTCCTCGACGAGCCGACTACCGGCCTCGACCCGCAGAGCCGTTCGTCGCTCTGGTCCGAAGTCACCCGGCTCTCGGTCGAGGATGGTGTCACCGTCTTCCTGACCACGCAGTACCTCGAGGAGGCGGACCAGCTGGCCAGCCGGGTCGGCATCATCGACGACGGCAGAATCGCTGCCGAAGGTACCCCGGCCGCACTCAAGTCGGAGATCGGCCGTCCCAGCGTCGAAGTCGTTCCGCGTGACTCGTCCAGGTGTCGCGAAGCGAGGACGATCCTCGACGACTTCGGCAATAGCGTGCCGGCGGCGGGTGACATCCTCGCGATCCGCCTGAACGAAGGCATCGACGAACTCGTCGGCATCGTCCGTGCTTTCGATGCGGCGAACATCGAACTGGCCAGCCTCGTCCTGAACGAGCCGACCCTTGACGACGTCTTCCTCGCCAAGACCGGACACCACCTCGAGGGTGCCGGCGAATCCGACAGCGCCGAGATGGTCCTGCCGTCGACCGAAGATCTCGAGGAGACTCCGGCCACCTTGTGAGCGGAGCCGTCGCCACAGTTGACTTCGGAGACCGTTCGGTCCTGCCGATCCAGGTCGCCGCGATGGCCGGTCGTTCGGTCACCCGGCTGGTCCGCCAGCCGGCGACGATCGTCCCGAGCGTCATCTTCCCGCTCTTCCTGCTCGCGGTCAACGCGGGTGGGCTCGATTCCGCGGTGAACATCCCTGGCTTCCCGACTGACTCCTACATCACTTTCGCGATCGCCTTCACGTTCATCCAGGCGGCGATCTTCTCCACCATGAACGCCGGGCAGGGTCTCGCCCAGGACATCGAGAACGGCTTCTTCAGCCGGCTGGTGCTCACCCCGATGCGGCCTTCGGCGCTGATGGCCGGCCAGCTTGCCGGGCTCGTGCTACTCGGCCAGTTTCAGGCCCTGCTCTACCTCGCGGTCGGCCTGGCCGCGGGTGCCCAATTCGAGGCAGGAATCCTCGGCTACCTGGTGCTGGCGGCACTCGTCTCCATCATCTCGATCGGGTTTGGCGGGATCGGCCTGATCATGGCGATCCGGACCGGTTCCGGTGAAGCGGTCCAGGGCATGTTCCCGATCATGTTCGTGCTGCTCTTCTTCAGTTCGATGGCTTTGCCACGCAACCTGATCGAGCAGGACTGGTACCGGTTCATCGCGACGATCAACCCGGTCAGCTACCTGATCGAAGCGATCCGAAGCCTGTTTGTCATCGGCTGGGACGCCGAGGCGCTCGCCCTCGGCTTCGGTTTCGCGATCATCATCGCCTTCCTCTCGATCGCGATCGCCGCCGGGTCGCTCAAGGGAAGAATGCTGAATTGATGTCTTCCGCCTACTTCTCTTCCGCGTGGGCCGTGGCCTGGCGCTACCTCCACAACCTCTACACAAAGCCCGCGGTTTTTATCCCCGGGCTGATCTTCCCGCTGTTCTTCCTCGCCGCCTTCGCCGGCGGGCTGTCGGCGGTCGCTGACGCACCCGGGTTCGATTACTACGACTTCACCGCGTTCCAGTTCTGCTTCATCCTGATCCAGGCCTCTGCGCTGGCCGGCGTTTTCGTCGGATTCTCGATCGCCGGTGACTTCGAACTCGGGATGGGCCGGCGAATGATGCTGGCGACCACGCACCGCAGCTCGATCGTCCTCGGCTATGCGATCGGTGCGGCCCTCCGCCTGATCGTGGTCTGGGTGATAATCACCGTCGTTTCTCTTCTGTTCGGGATGGAGGTCCATGGCAGCGGACTGAATGTCGTCGGCATCTACAGCCTGGCGGTACTGGCGAACGTTGCCGCGCTGCTATTTTCGGCCGGCATCGCCTTGAGGTTCCGCTCACTTCAGGCCGGTCCGCTGATGCAGATGCCGGTCTTCATCGTGCTCTTCCTGGCCCCGGTTTACGTGCCGGAAAGACTGCTGACCGGATGGATCGAGCCGGCCGCGTCGGTCAATCCGGTCACTGCTTCGCTCAATGCCTCCCGCAGCCTGATGGCCGGGGAGCCGAGCGGCGTGCTCCTGGCCTACGGCGTGGCGCTCGGCCTGATTGCCGTGATGGGCATCTGGGCGATCCGCGGACTCAGAAGCGCCGAAACGGCTGGCTAGTCCGGCGTTCCGGCGACCAGCAGGCCGTCGAGCAGTTCGAGCAGGGGAGGCTCGACTTCGCCCCGGGCGCCGGCCGTGTCGTCGGCGTTGGCGATCACCATCGCGGCTTCTGTCATCGCACCGAGCAGCAGGTGGGCGAGGGGCTTCGCCGGCTGCGGCCGGAACACCCCGGCGTCCATGCCGCCCTGAAGTCCGGCAACCAGCAGGCCCAGCCCGTACTGAAGGTCGATCTCCCGCCACTCCTGCCAGCCGAGGACCGACGGTGCGTCGACCAGCGCGATGCGGGCGATGGTGCGATCGGTGCTTGCGTCCAGCAGCGCGAGCGTTCCGGTCCTGAGCATCTCCTGAGGGTTCGAGGCGCCGGTCATCTTTTCTGCGATCGATGCCGTCACCTCGGATTCGACCTGGATGTGAACGGCGCGGAAGAGGTCCTTCTTGTCGGCGAAGTGGTGGTAGAGCGCACCCCGGGTCACGCCGGCCCGCCGCACGATCTCTTCGGTGCTGGCACCGCCGTAGCCGCGCTCGACGAATAGGTCCCGGGCGGTCTTCACCAGGTGTTCGCGAGTGGATTCGCCCTGTTCGATCTTGATGTTGCCGGTGCTCATCGCTGATGCAGCCTATCGTCTTGCTATACATACAGACAGTATGTATGTTACGGTCCCAAAGACCAAACCCCTTCAAAGGAAGACGATGGCAACGGACATGAACGACGCAGCGACATGGCGCTCCCCGGCACTTGGCCCGGCGAAAGAACTCGATCTCCCCGGTGGCAAGGTGCGCTACCACGACGTCGGATCAGGCCCGGTGCTGGTCTTCGTTCACGGACTGCTGGTAAACGCCAACCTCTGGCGCAAGGTGGTCGAACGCCTGTCTTCGGACTTCCGGTGCATCGTGTTCGACCTGCCGATCGGCAGCCACCTCGTACCGCTTGACTCCGACACCGACAACGGACCCCTCGATGTCGTGAACCGGATCGCCGACATGATCGAAATGCTCGAGCTGGAAGACGTGACCCTGGTCGGCAACGACAGCGGCGGGGCGATGTGCCAGGTGCTGGTCACGAGTCGGCCGGAGCGGATCGGGCGCCTCGTCCTCACTTCCTGCGACTACCGGGACAACTTTCCGCCAAAGCTCTTCGGTTACTTCAAGCCCACGGCAGCCATTCCGGGCGGGATCTGGATGCTAGCCCAGTCGCTCCGGATCAAACCCCTCAGGCGGACTCCGATCGCCCTGGGGTGGCTGACCAAGCGGCCGATCGACAAAAATGCCGAAGAGTCTTACCTGCGTCCGGTCATGAACAGCGCCGCGGTCCGGGCCGACACCCGCAAGTTCATCCGGGGGGCAGACAACAGGATCACTAACGACGCGGCCGATCGCCTGGGTGGGTTCAACAAGCCGGCCCTGATTGCATGGTCCGCCGACGACAAGGCGTTTCCCGTGGCCGACGGGGTCGCGCTGGCCGACGACTTTCCCGACGGGCGGCTCGAAATGGTCGAAGACGCTTACACCTTCTCGATGGAGGACAACCCCGAGCGCCTCGCGGAACTGATCAGGGATTTTGCTGCGGGCTCCACCTCCCAAAGCGCGTCAAGTGTCTGAAGAGTCATACTGAATTATAAGGAGTTATAGACAGTTATAGGGAATCGCCTATAAGTGGGATATAGTTCCTATAGGTGGACGCGATCCAGAACCCCTATACCCCCAATGCAGGCTCAAGGCCGATGGAGCTGGCGGGACGGGACGGAGAGATTGAGCAGTTCAAGATTCTCCTCGGCCGCCTCAAGCTCGGGAGAACCGAGCAAAGCCTCATCGTCACCGGACTCCGGGGCGTCGGCAAGACGGTGTTGCTGAATACCTTCGAAGACGAAGCGGAAAGCCAGGGCTATCTCACCTTTTTCCATGAGCTCACCCCCGAATCGGATCTGATTGACGAGCTTGTCCGGGATGCACAGGTAGCGATGGCCCGACTGAGTCCGGGTGTGAAGGCGATCCGCGCTTTCAAATCGGGCTTGGCCTACCTGTCGACCATCAAGTTTTCCACGGGCGATGGTCTCGATTTTTCGGTTGACCTGACGGGAGCAAATGAAGGAACCATCACTTCCGACCTGACGGCCCTGTTCCTGGAACTCGGTCGGCTGGCCGAAAAGAACGGAAAGGGGATCGCGATCTTCCTTGATGAACTTCAGTTCGTCCGGGAGATCGAATATCGCGCAACGATCAGTGCGCTCCACAGGGTGAACCAGAAGAGCTTGCCTCTGACCATCGCCGCCGCCGCGCTGCCGACCATCCCCAAGCTGTCGGGCGATGCCCGCTCATACGCGGAACGTCTCTTCACTTTCCCGATGATCGCGGACCTGAGCGTCGAGGATGCGACGAGGGCGCTGGTCGCACCTGCCCAGCGCAAGCAGGTAACTTTTGAAGTGGACGCTGTGGAAAAGGCGCTGGAATGGACTGGCGGCTACCCCTTTTACCTTCAGCAGCTTGGCAAGCATGCCTGGAACCTGGCCAAAGGTACGTCGATCGGTGCTGGGGACGTCGAAAGCGCAATCCCCGCTGCCACCTCCGCATTAGACGCGGGCATCTACGAAGTGCGGCTTCAGCGGGCTACAGAGAACGAGCGAAAGTATCTGGCGGCGATGGCATCGATCGGGCCGGGTCCATACCTGGCGGGACAGATTGCGGAAGCCCACGGCAAGGCTTCGGCCACGGCGCTGTCACCGGTGCGGCAGACCTTGCTTGACAAAGGACTGATCTACTCAACGGAAACTTACGGCTACGTGGACTTCACGATTCCCCGATTCGACGAATTTGTCCGCAGGCAGAAAATCGCATTCAAATGACGGAAGGCAGGGCATCGTGGGTGCAGTGAAAATTCGAGAAGTTGAAAACAGACGGGACCTGAAGAAGTTCGTCAGGGTTCCGTTTTCGGTCCACAAGGACCACCCGGAGTGGGTGCCGCCCCTGATCATCGACCGGATGCAGTTCCTCGACCGGAAGAAGAACCCGTACTACGACCACGCTGAAGTGAAGCTGCTGATCGCCGAGGTGGACGGCGTTCCGGTGGGCCGGATCAGCGCGCAGATCGACGAACGCTGGGACGAATACCGCGGGGGCAACGACGGCCAGTTCGGGTTCTTCGAGACGATCAACGACCCCGACGTGGCCAACGCCCTGCTCGATGCCGGCTGTGAATGGCTCGCCGGAAAGGGCCGCGAGAAAGTCTACGGGCCGATGGACTTCACCACGAACGACGAAGTCGGCATTCAGATCGAAGGCTTCGACATCAGGCCGGTGATCCTCGAGAACTGCCACCAGCCTTACTTCATGGAACTGGTTGAAGCCAACGGGTTCACCAAGGCGATGGACCTGCTCGTCTGGCACCTCGAAATGGGCAAGCTGGCCAAAGGGCTCGAATTTCACCCGGACATCATGGAAGCCGCCCAGAAGAGCCTCGACGAAGAGGGCATCCGGATCCGCAGCATGAAGAAGTCGGACATGACGGCCGAAGTGATGCGGTTTCACGAGGTCTACAACGAGGCATGGGGCGACAACTGGGGCTTCGTACCGATCACCGAAGACGAGGCTGGATACCACGCCAAGATGCTCAAGCTGGTTATCGACGAAGACTGGGCGATGATCGCGGAGAAGAAGGACGGGGAGGTGGTGGGTGCCGCGCTCACCCTGCCCGACATCAACCAGGTGATGGCGAAGATGAAGGGCCGAATCCTTCCGGCCGGCTGGCTCCACTATCTGGCCGGCCGCAGGAAGATCAACAATGTGCGAATCCTCGCTCTCGGGGTCAAGAAGGCCTACCAGCACACCGGCGTCGCAGCGGCTCTTTACGTGCGCCACATCCAGACCTGCAGACCAGACAAGGTCATGACCGGCGAGGCAGGCTGGATCCTCGAAACGAACGTGGCGATGAACCGCGCCCTCGAAGGAATGGGCGGAGTCGTCAACAAGAAGTTCCGGATCTACGAAAAAACCCTGTAAATAGCGGTTTCGGGCTGCGGCCCCAAAAGATCCGACCACGGCCACCGATAGTGTTCCTCTCGTGCCCGACGTAGAGCTAGATGGCGAGTTGGTTTCCGAAGAGAATGTCGAGACGGGTCAGCCCGACGAAGTACGGGTGCTCGCCCGGAAGTACGAATCCTCGAAGGATCTGATCCCGGCCCTACGTAGCGAGATGACCGCCGCCGCGATCGCTGCAGCCGGTGGTGTCATCGCCGGCGCCGCCACAGTCGCCGCCGTCCGGGCGGTCAGCGGGACGAGCCCCAAACGTCGCGGACGCACCAAGCTTCCGAAGCGAGCCAAGGCCAATAACGTCGTTGCCAGCCGCTCCTTCCTGGTCGACGTCCACGTCCTCGGACGCTGACCGAGGCGCCGATGGATCTGGTCGAGGTCGAAGTCGGACCGCGGTCACCTTTCAGATTGCCCCGGCTCACCGGCGGTGACCGCCTGATTCGGGAGCGAGGCCCGGGCTTCGAAAGACTCATCGTCACTGGCAACGCGGCTGTTGCCGTGACCGTCAGGCCTTCGGCCGGTGGCCGGTACCTTTACGCGGCCGAAGCGGTCAGTCCGGACCGGGTGAGCGGCCCGGGAAGCGATCAGCTCGGGGAGGCAGGGGAACCGCAACTGCTCGACGCGATCGCCCGACTTCGTTTCGCCACCGGTATCGACTTCGACCTGGCCCCGATCCGCGAGCTCTTCGGCCAGGACCCGCTCCTGGCCCCTGCGATCACCGGCCACACCCCGGGAAGGCCCCACCGCCGACCATACCCCTGGGAGGCGCTGCTCTGGGCGATCACCGAGCAATTGATCGAATACCGGCGGGCCGCGGCGATCCAGCGCCGGATGATCCTCCGGTGGGGCATGCGGGTGGAAGATGACCTCGTCCCGCCCGGCCGCCGGCGCCGACGGAGTGATGCCCTCTTCAACCTGCCTTCGCCGGAGGCGATCAGCGGTGCTTCCCCGGCTGAGCTCGAGGGCTGCGGCCTCAGCGCCCGCCGGGCGATCGCGATGATCAAAGTGGCCCGTGAAGTCGCGGGCGGACGGACCGACCTCGACGAGCAGGGTGATGACAAACGGCTCCTGGCCATTTCCGAGATCGGCCCGTGGACGATCGCCTGCCTCGCGCTGCGTGGTCGTGGCGACCCCGATGCCCTGCTTGCCGGGGATCTCGGACAGGTCAAGTTCGTTGGCTACATCAACCGGCTGGGCAGGCTTGCCGAGGTTGAAGAGGTCGAGGCCTTCTACGAGAAGTACGCGCCGTATCGCGGCCTGGTCGGTGAATACATGCTCGCTGCCCAGGGCAAGCCGCTCCACGGGCCGGGCAACTCGGTTCGGTTGAAGATGCGGCAGAACCTGCCGCGCGCTGCCTGACCTCAGTCGGTCTCTACGGGTCCGCCCGGGAGCTGCTCGTTGTTGAGGGCATCAACTGCCCGCTGGGGCGCGCTCAGCACATCGTTGTCGACCATCCAGTTGATGAAGTTCTGCCAGTCGGCGGGGTTCATGTAGCCGAACGGCTCGTCCTTACCGGTGTTGGCCAGCAGCGGCAGGGTTGTCTTGACCTGGGCCGCGGTCACCTTGGGGTCGAGCCCGTCGTTCGCCTTTAGGATCGTGTCGACGGCGGCGTTCGGCTTGGCCACGGCCTGGGCGGTGCCACGGGCCAGCGCGCTCATGAAGAGGCGGATCGGGTCCGGGTTCTCGGATAGCGCCTTGCCGTTCGCCACAACCACAAGTTCGTCGTAGGTGGGGACGCCGAGCTTGTTGACCGGGCTGATCGTTGGCTTCTGGCCGGCGAGCTTGAGGTCGACTCCTTCGATGTTCCAGAAAGGACCGAGGGTTGCCTGCGCCCTGCCGCTGACGATCGAAGGCATCAGGCCCTGGCCGACGCCGACCTTCGTGACCTGGTTCTCGCTGAGTCCGGCCCGGGTGAGGATCGTCTTGAGGTAAGCGTCCTGGTACGGAATGCCGGCGGTGGAGATCGTCTTGCCCTTGAGGTCCGCGACCCGCTTGATCTTCGACTTCTTCAGCCAGATCATCGAAGTCAGGGGCTGGTTCACGATCGAGCCGACCGCGACCACGTCGAGGCCCTGCTCGCGGGCCAGCAGCACTTCCGGTTCGTAAGAGATGGCGACATCGGCCTTGCCCGCGGCGACCAGCTTGATCGGCAGGGCTGGGTCGGTCGGTGAGTCGAGCGTCACGTCGAGGCCGGCGTCCTCGAAGAAGCCGGCTTCTTTTGCGGTGAACAGCCCGACGTGGTCCGGATTGGGGTACCAGTCGAGCGCCACGCTGAAAGGCTCGGTCTCCGGATTGACGTCTTCGGACTTGGTGCCGCATGCCCCGACCGCGAGTGCGGCGACGAGGGCGAGGGTCAACAGGATGGGCTTTCTCAAAAGAGCTCCGGTTCGAGGGCGTGACGGAGCCTCAGGTTATCGCCAACGCAGCACTCTTCGTTCAAGCAGGCCGATCAATGCGAAAAGAGCGATCGCGATGGCCGACAGAACGAAGACCGCGGCGAAGAGCCGGTCGGTCATCAGCTGGGCGTTGTCCTGGAGCATCAGGTGCCCGAGACCCTTCTCGGATCCGGCCCATTCGCCGAAGACCGCGCCGATGACGGAGACTGCCACCGCGATCTTTGCCCCGCTGAAGGCGTAGGGGAGGGCGGTTGGTGCCTCGACCCGGGCGAAGATCTGCCATCTGGACGCGAAGAGGGTCCGCATCATTCGCACCGAGTCCCCGTCGACCGACCGCAGGCCGTCGAGGGTGTTCACGGCGATCGGGAAGAAGCAGATCAGCGCGATGATCCCGAGCTTCGGACCGATCCCGTATCCGAACCAGACCACCAGGACCGGGGCGATCACGATGATCGGGATGGTCTGGGAGGCGACGATCACCGGGTAGCTGGTGCGGCGGAGCAGGTCCGAGAGGTGGAGCAGGGTCGCCGCCAGCAGTCCGGCCACTAGAGCCACCGCGAATCCGGCGACGATCTCGATCGCCGTGGTCAGGGTGTTGTCGGCCAGCAGGCTCCGGTCCTGCCACATCACCTCGAATATCTGCGCGGGCGACGGCACCAGGAAGTCCTCGAGGTTCAGCGAGTCGGCCATGAAGCCCGATGAAGCGGCGATCTGCCAGAGGCCGAACAGGGCGAGGATCAGCAGGATCGGCGGCAGCCAGCGTCGGGTCCGGTTCATTTTTCGGCTCCAGCCGGGGCTTCCGGGCGATGTGAAAGAAGAGTCATTATCCGCTCACGCATCGCCGTGAACTCCGGCGCGGTGACTGCTTCGCTGCGGGTTTCGCCCGAAAGGCGTGGAGCAGCGAGCAGTTCTACGAAGTGGCCCGGGCGCGGACTCATCACCGCCACTTGGTCACCGAGGTAGAGCGCCTCCTCGACGTCGTGGGTGACCAGGACGACTGTGCGCTTCTCTTCGAGCACCGCCGGCAGCAGCCACTCCTGGAGTTCGGCCCGGGTGATGGCGTCAAGTGCCGCGAAAGGCTCGTCGAGCAGCAGCACGTCCTTCTCCGAGAGCAGGGTCCGGAGGAAGGCGACCCGCTGGCGCATGCCGCCCGAGAGCTCGCTCGGGTGCGAGTCCTCGAAGTCGTCCAGACCGAACCGGCTGAAAAGTTCGGCGGCCTTCGCCCTGGCCTTCGTCCGTGAGTAGCCCCGGTTTCGAAGGGCGAGGCCGGCGTTGTCGATCGCCGAGTACCAGGGGAGCAGACAGTCGGCCTGCGGCATGTAGGCGCAGAGGTCGAGGCGACCGGCAGCATCGGTGCGACCACCGGCCTCGATCACTCCGGAGGTCGGCTCCTGGAGCCCGCAGATCAGCTCGAGCAGCGTTGACTTGCCACAGCCGGAGGGCCCGACGATCGCCAGTATCTGTCCGGATTCGACCGAGAAATCGAGACCCTCCAGAGCGGTCAGGGTGCCGAAGTGATGACCGATCTCCCGGCCCGACAAGGTGGCTGTCATCCGGTCCAGTCTATGCAGCGACACAGCCGGAACGTCCGCGGCGAGGGCACCTGTGGCAGGAGTGAGTATTCTTCCGACATTCTCGATCTCTTGACTATGTATGTCAGGAGTATCGGGAGTGTCGCCCCACTAGCCGCAGTTCCCCCCGATTTACTAGCCAGCGCCTCACCTTCGTGGACTTTTCCATTGCAATAATCCTGTTCGGTCTCGGTATCGGGATCCTCGTCGGCATGACCGGGATGGGTGGTGGTGCGCTGATGACGCCCCTGCTGATCCTCTTCTTCGGGGTCTCGCCGACCACCGCGATAGGCACCGACATCCTCTACGCGGCGATCACCAAGACGGTTGGCGCGCAGCGCCACTACAAGCTCGGGACCGTGAACCTCGGCCTGGTGTTCTGGCTGGCGCTGGGCAGCGTGCCGTCGGCGATCCTCGGGGTGCAGGTGGTCTCCATGCTGCAAGACAGCCTGGGCGAAGAGAAACTCGATTCGTTGGTCTATGCCGTTCTCGGCGGAACCCTGCTGATGGTCGGAATCATCACCCTCGGGCGGGCGTTGATCCTGGCCAAGACCATCAACGAGCGTGACGACTTCAAGATCGAACTCCGCCACAAGGTGGCCGCCGTGACCATCGGTGTGACCACCGGCTTCGTGATCGGCGTGACTTCGGCCGGATCCGGCACGGTGATTGCGGTCCTCCTGATCGCCGTCTACCGACTGACACCGAAACACGTGGTCGGCACGGACGTCTTCCACGCGGCGATCATCCTCTGGGCTGCCGGCATCGCCCACTTCGGGCACGGCAACGTGGACCTCGGCCTGGTCGGCAACATCCTGATCGGGTCGGTGCCGGGCATCATCATCGGCGCGGCGCTCACCGAGAAGGTGCCGCAGGACAAGCTGAGGATCGCCCTCGGCTCGGTCCTCATCCTTTCGGGCATCGCGACCGTTCAGAAGGGCGATCCGCTGGTCTGGCCGATCGCCGCTGCTGTCGCCGGAGTCGGCTTCGCCCTGATCCTGATGGCACCGCGCTGGTACGACAAGTTCCGGCCGAAGCCGCCTGGTCCGGCTCCCGACACAAGCTGAGCGGTTTCGACTCCGTCGACTCGGTGAATCGCAGTCATCCCGACTAAACAGGTTAGTTGGGTCAGGAACACATTCGTCATTCTGAGCCCGCGATGCCCCATTTCATGGGGTTTGCGGGAACTTTTTCCGGGTCTCTCAGCTTCCGATGTCCGGTGCTGGTTTACTAAGCGTGTGCGTGTATCCGCCAAAACCGATTATGCGGTAAGGGCCGCTGCTGAGCTTGCGGCTTCACCCGACGGTCCCGTCAAGGGTGAGCGCCTGGCCGAAGCCCAGGACATTCCGCTGCAGTTCCTCGAGCACATCCTGCTCGACCTGAAGCACGCCGGAATCGTCCGCGCGCGTCGCGGGGCCAAGGGCGGCTACTGGCTGGCCAAGCCTGCTGAGGACGTCACGATCGCCGACGTAATCCGCGCGGTGGAAGGCCCGATCGCCCACGTCCAGTCCGCTCCGCCGGAATCGATCGAGTACCGGGGCAGCGCCGTTCAGCTTCAGACCGTGTGGATCGCGGTCCGCGCCAGCCTCCGGTCAGTCCTCGAATCAACCAGCCTCGCCCAGCTAGTAAGCGACTCCCTCCCGGACCACGTCCAGGAGCTGGCCGACAGCAAAGACGCCTGGGAACCCCGTTGATGCCGCCTCGCGGCTGAAGTAAAAACCTCCGAAAGGGCGGCCCGCGGCGCCTGGCCGTGGAAGCGCCGAGATCCCGATTTTCACCCATAGTCACGGAAAATCGGGATCTCGCAGCTCGAAACAGGCTCCGAGATCCGGAAAGTCAGGGATAATCGCTGACTTTCCGGATCTCGCGGCTCATTGGACGGACGAGACTCGCCTTCCATCTCATGAGGTGTCTGCGCTATTGGGACAGATGCCGTGGTTATCGCAGGCACCTCGTCTTTTCTCTCACCGTTTGTTCACTTCGGCGTCGTCGCAGTCGCTAATCTCCTTTTCAGCTTCAAGGGGAAGTCGAGTTCCAACTCAAGGGAGAATGGATGGCCAGGGATAGTTCGTCACAAGGTGGTTTGACCCGACGCGATGCATTGCGTGCCGGAGTCGGAGTAGCTGGCGGAGTCGCATTGGGCGGTGGCCTGCTCGGCAGGGCAGTGGACGCCGCGGCCGCGCCGGCTGTGATTGGCGACGGACCCTACGGGCCGCTGCGGGCCCCGGATGCGAACGGCGTCAGCCTGCCGCAGGGTTTCACTTCGCGGGTGATCGCCAAGACCGGTCAGCTGATGGGTCCGAGCGACTACCCGTTCCACGTTCTCCCGGACGGAATGGGCACCTACAAGACGAGCGATGGCGGTTTCATCCTCGTTTCGAACTCCGAGGCCCCGTACGTCGAAGGACTCTGGGAGATCGGCACGGGAGCCATCCGCTTTGACAAGAACTTCAAGGTGACCGACGCCTACCCGATTCTCAAGGGCACCAACATCAACTGCGCCGGAGGGGTGACCCCCTGGGACACGTGGCTCTCCTGCGAAGAGCTCGAGAACGGCAAGGTCTGGGAGTGCGATCCCTACGGAGTCGAGGATGCCGTGGCCAGGCCGGCGCTCGGAGTCTTCAAGCATGAAGCAGCCGCGGTCGACCCGATCGGCAAGCAGGTTTACCTCACCGAGGACCTCGGAGACGGTTGCCTCTACCGCTTCACGCCTGACACCTACCCCGACCTCTCGAATGGGCAGCTAGACGTCGCGGCGGTTGCCGGAGATGGACAGGTCGGCTGGCTCCCGATTCCCGACCCGCAGTTCCTGGCAGGTATTCCCACCCGGCTCCAGGTCACTCAGGCGAGCAAGTTCAAGCGTGGTGAAGGCATGTGGTACGACGACGGGACCATCTACTTCGCCACGACCCAGGACGACCGGGTTTACGCGTACGACCCCGCAGAGAAGCTGCTGGAGGTCGTCTACGACGGCGTGGCACTCGGGCCCGATGCTCCACTTCACGATTCCGACAACATCACGGTCTCGCCTGTCTCGGGTGACCTCTATGTCGCCGAGGACGCCGATGACCTCCAAGTCTGTCTGATCAGTACCGAAGGCGAAGCCGCGCCATTCCTCCAGCTGCCGGGGGCGGAGCACGAAGACTCCGAGCTCACGGGCCCGGTTTTCGATCCGACCGGCAAGCGTTTCTACTTCGCTTCCCAGCGTGCGGTCGGTGGCGGTGTGATCTACGAGATCACCGGTCCCTTCCGACGCACCAGAGCCGAAGAAATTCCAAAGGACACCAAGAAGCCCGTCGTCAAGGTCCGCGTACTCGGCAAGCCGAACCTGGACGGACTCCTGAAGAAGGGCCAGACGTTCAAGCTGAACATCCAGGACAAAAGCCTTCCCGTCGAACTCGACATCAAGCTGGTCACGAAGCTGAAGCGAGCCGCTGGAAAAGGCTCGCGAGAGGTCACCATTGGCAGGCTGAAGACCAGGGCCGGCAAGGTCGGAGACCGTAAGATTCGCATGAAGGTAGTCAAGGGTTACAAGAAGCGTCTGCGCAAGCGCGACGTTGCCCAGGCCAAGTTGATCGTCATCGCAACCGATGACGAAGGAAACCGCAGCAAGACCGTCAAACCGGTGCGTTTCAGCTGAGCCGCGCACAGTCCCGCCTGCTGATAGGGGTGTTGATAGCCGCGGGTGGGCTTGTTCTCGCGACCTGCGCCGAGCGCGAAAACGATGGTGGCCGGACGGCCGGTATCCCGCAAGGCAAGACCTTCCGTGCCGAAGTGGAATCGGTCACCGATGGCGACACGCTCGACCTGGTCACTGCCTCGGGGCAGGAAGTGACCGTTCGCCTGATCGGCATCGACACCCCGGAGGTATACGGCGGAGTCGAGTGCGGAGGCCGCGCCGCTTCCGCTGCCATGGCACGCCTGGCGACCGGTGAGGTGACGGTGCGGACTGATCCCACTCAGGACCGGCTCGACCGCTATGGCCGATTGCTTGCCTACGTCAACAAAGGCAGCCTCGATCTGGGTCAGGACTTGATCGCAAGAGGGTTTGCCATCGCCTACGTCTACGACGAAGTCTTCATCAGATACCCGGCCTACCACCGGTCAGAGGAAGCGGCAAAGTCAGCGGACCGCGGAAGCTGGAGCCGCTGCGACATGGCCCCGGGCTGAGGCCCATCTCAGTACCGGTGGCCGGACTTTCTGGCTCTTGGCTTTTCGAGTGAGGGTCGGCCGGCGGCGACAATGTCCACGAAGGTTTCGAGGTGTTCGGTCTGCCAGCACTCGAAGGCTCCGTCGCAGAACGGGATGTAGGAGTTCATCACCGAGTCGCCGTAGTTCCAGTAGAGCTCCGGCTCCGGGTTGAGCCAGAAGGTCCGGTTGGCCCGGTCGGCGACCTTGGCGAAGAGGTCCTCGGCCGGGGGGCGGCCGTTCGTCCTGGCGTCACCGAGGACGATCACCGTGGACCTGGGGCCGAGGTCGGCCGAGACGTCTTCGAGGAACTCGCGCCAGACGCGACCGTAATCGGTGTAGCCGGAGATGTCGGCGACTCCGCTTTCGGAGGTGATGCGCTCAGACATCTTGCGGAAGTCCCGCTCCTCTTCGAAGACGTGGGTCACCTCGGAGATGCGCTCGATGAAGACGAAGCTGCGCAGCTTCCGGAACGAGTCGTGGAGCGCGTGGAGTACTGAGAGGAAGAAAGTCGCGGCGGAACTGACCGAGGTCGAGACGTCGCAGAGCACGTAGATCTCCGGCTTGCGTGGCCGACGTGGCCGGTAAGCGAGGTTGAGCGGGACCCCACCCGTCTCCAGCGAGGCCCGCATCGTGCGTCTCACGTCAACCGTGCGTCCGCGCTTGGCGCCACGCGGGTCGTGGCCGAGGGTCGCCAGGCGCCGCTTCATCTGGGCGACTGCCTTGTGGACGGCGGCAAGATCCTGGGCGCCGCGCATCGGCAAGGAGCGGTTCAACTCGGAAAGGGGGCGGGAGGGAGGCAGGTTGCCCTGGCGCTCGATCTGGCCGCGCTGGAGCTCACGCCTCAGCTGTCGTTCGAAGCGGGCGAGCTGGTCACGATCGATCGGCGGCTTGCCGTCTCCTTCATCGTTGCCGTCGCCTTCGGAAGTGGTCAGGCCGAGTCCGCGCCGGATCCGCTGGAGGTCGACGCCGACCACGCCGGAGCTCTCGCCCTGCTGGCCGAAAGCTTCGATCGCAAGCCGGGCGAGGTCGTTCATCGCTGATTCGTCACCGGCCGCGATGGCCTCCCTCACGGCGTCGGCAAGGGCTTCGGTGTCGATCCCTTCCTGGCCTTCACCGGCCTCGGACCTCGCCTGGCGGGCCGCTTCACGGGCGGCTTCCGAATCCTCGGCGTACTCCAGGGCGGCGTGCTCGGTCGCCCGGAAGAAGTGCTTTTCGAAGACCAGGTTGAAGATCTCGCGGTCCTTCGGAGACTTGGCCACTGTGGTGGCCAGTGATTCCTTGAAGTCGACCTGCGCCTCCCAGGGGACGATCTCCAGCGCGTGGAAGGCATCCTGGATCTCCGAGGTGCCGATCGCCACGCCTTCGCTTCGAAGGTCTTCGCAGAACGCAAGGATCTGCTCGGTCATTCCCGATGGACCCGGCCTGCCGCCCTTGTCCACGGGCGCCGCCAACTACTTGCCGTTCTTGGTGGCGTCGACTTCTTTGTCGGAGCGGCCCAGACGGGGGCCGATGCGCTCGGCGACGAGGTCGAGGTCAGTGCGGTGCTTGATGATGATCGAGAGCGACTCCTTGAAGACCTTGCTGTCGATGTCGTCGGCACCCATCAGGATCAGGGTCCTCGCCCAGTCGATCGACTCGGCGATCGAAGGCGGCTTCTTGAGGTCGAGTTCGCGAACCATGTCGACGATCTCAACCAGTCTCCTCGCCAGGGACTCGTCGATCTCCGGCGCGTGGAGCCGGATGATCTCGATCTCCCGCTCCGCATCCGGATAGTCGAGCCAGAGGTAGAGGCAACGGCGCTTGAGCGCTTCGGTCAGCTCTCTCGAGTTGTTCGAGGTCAGCAGGACGATCGGGTGGGTCTTGGCTTCGATCCGGCCCATCTCGGGGATCGAGATCTGAAAGTCGGAGAGCAGTTCGAGCAGCATCGCTTCGAACTCCTGGTCGGTCTTGTCGATCTCGTCGATCAGCAGGACCACCGGGTCGGGGTTGGCGATGGCGCGCATCAGCGGCCGTTCGAGCAGGAAGTCCTCGGTGAAGATCTCGCCCATGTCGACCGCGTCCTTGTCGCCTTCGGCGGCGGTCGAGGCGACGGCCTGGATCTGGAGCAGCTGCTTGCGGTAGTTCCACTCGTAGAGTGCCTTGGCTTCGTCGAGGCCTTCGTAGCACTGGAGTCGCACCAGCTCGCGGCCCGTCGCGCGGGAAAGCGCCTTGGCCAGTTCGGTCTTGCCGACGCCGGCCGGGCCTTCGACGAGGATCGGCTTGCCCAGCCGCTGGGCCAGGAAAGAGATCAGTGCGGTTGAGTCGTCAGCCAGGTACGAAGCATCGCGGAGGGCCGCGGCGACTTCTTCAGGAGTTTCGGGATCGGCGGCTACTGGACTGGACATTGGCCAAGAATAGAGAGGCAACTACTCGATCGAGATGTCGGTGACGGTCGGCTCTTCCGGCTTCTTGCCGTTTCCGTTGCCGTTACCGCTTCCGTTCTGGTCCGGCCTGCTGCGGGCGAAGGGGTCATCCGAGCCGGTGCGCTCGGAATAAGTGGCGGCGAATGCCTTCAGGACCTGGAGCGCTTCGTTCTGGATCGCGTGGATCTGCTGCCTGATCTCGGGTGATGCGGCGGTTGACTTCAGGAGCTCGGCGGAGCGGCAGATCGGGCACCACTCGAGGCATTCGTGGCTGCCCTGCGGCTCGTCACCGTTCGGCTTCGCGCTGGCCGATTCATGCTCCTCGCCGCCGGTCCGGCCGGCCCGGGACTCGGAGAACTGGCCCCAGAACCTCTCGGCGCCTGGCGGCAGATCTTTCTCGGAATCGGTTTCAGACTTGTGCTGCGGGCACATCTTCGTACGTGATCTCCAGTGTTCCGTCTTCGAACGCGGCTCGTGACGGCTCCTTTTGAGCCAGTCCCGAAGGGAGAATGATAGTGCGCCTGATTTCTCCTACTGTGACAAGCAACTCATCCCCGATTTGCTGCAGTCCGATCTCGTTCTTCTCGACGAAGGGCGCTTTGATCCGGATCACGGTCAAATCCTCCGTGCTGGTCAGCTCTCTGGCCAGCCCGGAGTGGAAGATCTTCGCCGGGTTTTTGTCGCCGAAAAGCTCGTCGCCGAGCCGTCCGTGCATCTGCTCGCCGATCACTTCTTCTTCGAAGAAACGCGAGGTCAGGATCGGCACCGGGTCGAAGCCTTCGTTCACCACTTCGAGCTGCTCCGCCTGCTGGTTCTTCCAGCCGCTGAAGTAGGTGCCGTCGACTTCGTCCGGGAAGATCCGGTTCACCACCACGGCATCGGTCTGGTAGCCGTATAGGCAGAGGTAGGTGTATGTCCGGCGGGCTTCGTTGATGACCATCCGGTCCGGGTTCATGACGAGGCGGATCGAGCAGTGCTCATGATCCCTGAGGATCGTGTCCATCTCAACCAGGTTGCCGATCAGCTGGTCGACTTCGTCCATCAGTTCCGGGTCGGGCAGGGGGATGTCCAGCGCCTTGGCGAGCGGCGCGGCGGCCCCCAGCAGGCCGCGGTTCATCGGGAAAGCTTTCTTCACCCACCACTCAGCGACCTCGGGGAAGCCGAGCAGGCGCAGGGTTTCGCCACTCGGGGCGCAATCAACGATCACCACGTCAAACTCGTCCCGGTCCCAATGGCTCTTGATCTGAAGCAGCGAGAAGAGCTCGTCCATCCCTGGAGGCACGGTCAGCTCTTCGGCCCGGATGCGATCGACACCCTGGTTCAGCAGCAGACCGGTCAACCAGGTCGATACGCGATCCCAGTTCCGCCGCATCTCGGCCGCCGCCAGCACTTCCTGGCCCCAGAGCAGGGGCATGATCTCGCTCGGCTCGGGCCCGAGCTCGTGGCCGAGCGAATCGGACAGGCTGTGAGCGGGATCGGTCGACATGACCACCGTCCGGAGGCCCCGTTCGGCACATCGGCGGGCGGTCGCCGCGGCGACACTCGTCTTTCCGACACCGCCTTTGCCTGTGTAAAGGATCGTGCGAGGTGGCATGGGACAAGCGAGCGTATACGCTTGCCCGCCCTTGAAACGGCCAACCCTCAGCCATTTGATCCCGGCGCTACTCGTCTTCGCCGCCTTCGCAGCCGGATGTGGAGACGATCCCGTCGCGGATCCTGAAGTCGTGATCCAGAAAGCGTTTGCCGCGGATCAGGGAGCGGCGGAGCCGGTCGAAGCGACGGTGGAGGTCGCATCTCTCGGGTTCGAGGACCGGGTGCTCGAGAGCCAGCTCCTCTCGATCGACCCCGATACCTACGTGGAAGTCCAGGACGCGATCGCGGGTTCCGGATCGGAAAAGGGGGGTGACGAGGATGGCGGCGGACTGCTTGGCCTCGCCATAAACGTGGAAACAGTGGGCACCGAAGATCTTGATGGGACCCAGGTCGATCACGTCGCCGGCGAGTTCGATGTAGCGACGCTGGTTGACGAACTCGAATCGGCGTCGACCGAACTCGGCGCCGGCTCGACCGCCCTGCCCGGACTGGGGGAGCTGGACGAGTTGAGGGAGACCCTGGTCGCGGCCGACTTCGATCTGTATGCGGAGAGCGGAAACGGTGACTTCGAGCGGCTCGACCTGACACTTTCGCTCGACGACAGGCAGAATGCGTTGCCCCCGACCAGGATCCGGTTCAGTTTGACCGAGACCGACCCCGAACAGGCATCTATCTAAATGGAATACGTACTCCTACTCGTCAGCTTCGCGGTCATCCTCACGGGTGCCCTGCTGTTCACCAACGCGATCGAGTGGGTGGGTCACAAGTTGAACCTCGGCGAAGGCGCGGTCGGAAGCCTGCTCGCCGCTGTCGGCACCGCGATGCCGGAGACCCTGATCCCGATCGTCGCGATCATCGGTGGATCGGTAGGCAGCTCGGAGGTCGCGATCGGTGCGATCGTCGGCGCACCGTTCCTCCTGGCGACCATCGCAATGGCCCTGGTTGGCGTGTCAGCCCTCGCTTACGTAAAGAAGCGGCCGCAGGGACACCGACTCGACGTGCATGTGGAAACGCTGGACCGGGATCTCATCTTCTTCATGGTCTTCTTCGGACTGGCGCTGGTCATCGGCCTGTTCGAAACTCCCAGGTTCGTCGAGATCATCGCCGGTGCTGTTTTCCTCCTGGCTTACGCCTGGTACGTGCGCCAGACCATCAAGAACGGTGGCGATGCTTCCGAAGCCCACGAGATGGACCCGCTCGTCATGGACCGCCGGAGCGAACGGCATGACAGCCCGCCGCCCAACTTCATAATGATCACCCAGCTGATCGTCGGCCTCGGTGCGATGGTCGGTGGTGCCCACCTCTTCGTCCACGAGCTGCTGAACGTGGCGGAGCACCTCGGCGTTTCCGCGATCATCCTCTCGCTGATCCTGGCCCCACTGGCGACCGAACTCCCGGAGAAGGCGAACAGCTTCTTCTGGGTGCGTGAAGGCAAGGACGCGCTGGCCCTCGGCAACATCACCGGGGCGATGGTTTTCCAGTCAACCATCCCGGTCTTCTTCGGCATGGTCTTCATCGACTGGAACCTCGACAAGTACGCGATCATCTCGATGATCCTCGGCCTGCTTGGTGGCGCTGTCGCCTACTGGGCCCTCAGGAAACGGGGCGAATTCGGAAAGCTGGCTATTGCCCTCTGGGCGATCTTCTACCTGACTTTCCTCGGCTTCGTCATCCTCGCCTGAGCGGCCTGCTCAGCTGATCAGAGCTGGCGAAGCACCCGGCAGGGGTTGCCGACGGCAACGACGCCTGCGGGGATGTCCCTGGTGACGATGCTGCCGGCGCCGATCACGGAGTTCTCGCCGACGGTCACGCCGGGGCAGACGATCACGCCACCGCCGAGCCAGACTCCGTCCTCGATCGCGACCGGCCTGTTCAACTGGACTCCGGCTCGCCTTTCGACCGGGTCAAGCGGGTGCTCGGCCGTCAGCAACTGGACCCCAGTGGCGATCTCGACGTGGTTGCCGATCGTCACCGGGGACGAATCGAGCACGATGCAGCCGAAGTTCATGAACGAGTGGTGGCCGATCGAGATGTTGAATCCGTAGTCGCAGATGAAAGGTGCCTGGATGTAGGTCTTCGCGCCGACCGAGCCGAAGAGCTCGCCGAGCACGGTTCCATCGAGGTCCTGCTCGGGAAGCTGGTTGAACTCCCGCAGTGCGGACTGGCAATGCCGGCGCCTGCTGATCAGGTCGGGGTCATCGGCGGCGTAAGGGCCGCCGGCCAGCATTTTCGCTAGTTCCGTGGGCATATTCCGAAATGCATTTCAGAAAGCGTCAGACAGGACTGCCGAGGGCCAGCAAGTAGGTACTGGAGTAGCTGAAGCCCTCGTCAGACTCGTTGCCGGCCTTGAGTTCCTCGAGAATCTTCTCCGAGAGCGCGTCGAATCGCTCTTCGCCGATCGCTTCTTTCATCGCACGCCACATGGGGTGGTGATCGCGCCACTCGTCGTTGGCCGCCTCGGCAGATTCGGCGGTGAAGGAGATCGTTTTCTTTTCGCACTGAACGGCGATGCCGTGCTCGGCGAAGAGTTCCTGGACCTGGGTCGGGTCGCTCCAATGGAACATCACTTCGGAGTCGGCCGGCTGGTCGAACGCTTCGGCGACAGCCTGCTTTGAAAGTGCGCCGATCCGGGGGATCAGCCCTTCATCGGTCCAGGCGGTGAACGCGATCCGGCCGTTCGGCTCGAGCACCCGGGCGATTTCGGCGGCTACCTGCTGCGGGTCGCCGAAGATGATGCCGAAAACGGAAGTGATCACTTCGAACGAATCGTCCGGGAAAGGCATGTCGTGCATGTCGCCTTCGAGCCAGGTTGCTTCGACCCCTGAATCGGCCGCGCGAGTGGCGGCGACCTCCAGCAGGCGGGTCGCGTTGTCGAACCCGGTCACTTCGGCACCACGGGCCGCTTCCAGCAGGGCGGCGTTGCCGGTTCCGCAGGCCAGGTCAAGCGCCTTCAGGCCGGAGACCGGTTCAACTGCGTCAACCACTACCTCGGCCACCGGGACCAGCTGGGCGGCGGTGAATTCGTAAGTTCCGTCACCCCAGTCAGCCATTGGGCCTCCCGACCGTCAAACGGTGGTGTTCATTTCGACGAGCGCTTTGAGAATGACGTCGTCGTGCTTCTTCGGCTGGACCTTGGGGAAGACCCGGATTACCTTGCCGTCGCCGCTGATGATGAAGGTGGTTCGCTGTACACCCATGAACTTGTTGCCGTACATCGATTTTTCGACCCAGGTTCCGTACATCTCGGAAACCTTGTGGTCCTTGTCGGCCAGCAGGGTGAACCCGAAGCCGTTGGCGTCGTCGAACTTCTTGATCGTCTTGACTTCGTCGGGGGAAACGCCGATCACCGTGGCTCCGGCGTTCTTGTACTCGGGCATGTGATCCCGCACGCCTTCGGCCTGCGTTTTGCATCCGGAGGTGTTCGCCTTGGGGTAGAAGTACAGGACGACCGTCTGTCCCGAAAAATCGGAGAGATGAACGGTCTTGCCGTTCTGGTCCTTCAGAGTAAATTCGGGGGCTTTTGAGCCAGCGTCCAGCACGGAGTGATTCTAAGTGATCAGCGTACTTTTCAGCATGTTGACCAGTGCCGTGCCACAGGAGCCGTCACGGTCTTTCTCCGGGTTGAAGCAGGTGATGTTGACTCCGGCGAGTCCGCGGGCACCGGCGAGCGGGGCCAATATCGCCTTGAGTTCGGCTTCACCGAGGCCGTCCGGCATCAGGTAATCGGTCGCGGGGAAAACTTCGCTGTCGAGCACGTCGACGTCCAGATGGAGCCAGAACCGGCCACCGTTGCTACCGAGTTCGTCGGCAATCGACTGGCCGACCTTTTCCAGTTCGGCATGGCGGAGGGCATCCCGTGACTCGATCCGGCCGATCCCGAGCCCTTCCGGCAGGGGCGCGATCAGCTCCAGCTCTTCGTGATCACGTGCCCCCACGAAAGCCATGCGGGCCGGATCCACGATCGGCAACTCGCCAAGTTCTTCGAGGATCTCCGGCGGGGCGATCCCGAGAATCGTGGCGGCCGGCATGTCGGCCCCTTCGCCGGTCGGTGAGGTCATGCCAGTGAACAGGTCGAGGTGGCCGTCGATGTAGGCGAGGCCGATCTCGCCGAGTGAATCACGCGCCCCGGCGAGGGCGCCCGGCAGCAGGGTGCAGCACCCGCCGAGAACCACGGGAACCTGGCCCTTCGCCGTGATTGCTGCGACACGTTCGCGCACCTCGGCGGTCATCTTCAGGATGTCGGGGTAAGCGAGCCAGCCGTTGGTCGGGTCGCGGTTCAGGCCACGGACCAGCTGCTTCGTATCACCGTCATCACGCAGGCCGGCCGGTTCGAAGAGCTTCCGCAGAGCGCCGGGACCGTTTTCCGTTCCGCCTTCCCGTCCAACACTGTCAATCGGCACACCCAGGAGAGTCAGCCGATCGCGATCCATTAGATCTCCTCGTCAGCTTCCGGCAGCACATCCGGGTCGAGGTCGTCGGGATCGACGTCATCCGGATCGAGAGCCGTGCCGGAAAGGGGTTCGTCGCCGGCGTGGTGACGGGACTGGAATTTTTCGAGCAGCTCGTCGCGCCGCTCTTCATCGACTGCGGTCTCGTCGGTGACCCGCACCCATTCCGTGCCCTCAAAGGACTCGGTATTGAAGATCTCCTGGTTGACCGATGCGGAATCGTCGACGATCACCACCACCTCCGTGTGGGGGTTGAAATAGGTCCCGGGCTGGACGGCGAGTTCCTCGAGTTCATAGAGGGATTCGTCATTCATCAGGTCATCTTATCTTCGACGGGAGCCGTTGTCCGCATTTCAGGGGCTCAGGTCCACTCCTGAAGCCTTCTCTCGACCTCGGAATCGACGTCGAGCGGCTCTTCGCCGCGTCGGACCCGGCGCTCGTTATTGGCGATCACGAGTTGTCTGATTTCCGCCCGGATCCCCGTCACCCCGCCTTCGAGTCCCGCCGCTGCATCCTCATCACTCGCACCGTCTTCGCCGCCGACCTCGCTGGAAACCACCTCGGCCCAGGGTCCGACCCCGAGGATGCGGTCGATTTCCGACTGGACGTCGATGTCCGGCTCGCCGCGGGCGCGGCGGCGAAACGCCGAGGCTTCGACCATCTGCCGAACCTCCGCCTCGTGCTCGGCTTTGTTCAGTTCCGGGTTGATCGGTTCCGGCTGGCCGGGCTTTTCGAGATCGATCGCGAAGGTGCCCTTGCCGAGTTCCTTCAGGCCCTTCCCCGACCTGGCAAAGGCGAATGCCGCAATCGGGACGACCACGGCGCAGAGCACGAGAAGCAACAGGGATAGCTCGGCTGAACCGATCTTCGCGCTCATTACGCCAGATTAACCCGTACGACTTCACGATCCGTTACCCTTTGATCCGAGTTATTGACTGACTAGTCAATCGGGTTTGGCCGATGCCACCCGAAACGACTTCAGAAACTGAATTTCATCGACTGAAGGAGCTTTAGAAGTGGTTGACTTCACGCTTACTGACGAGCAGAAGGATCTGCGCGAGATGGCGCACAACTTCGCCGACAAAGAGATGCGCAGCGTTGCCTGGGAGTACGACAAGGATGGAACCTGGCCCCAGGAAGTAATCGACAAGGCCTGGGAAGTCGGCCTGATGAACACCCACATCCCCGAGGCTTACGGTGGACCGGGTCTGGACTACCTGTCTGGCTGCCTGATCGAAGAGGAGTTCGGCTGGGGCTGTTCCGGTATCGGCACCTCGCTGGCCTGCAACGGCCTCGCTTCGGCCCCCGTCGCGCTTGGCGGTTCCGAAGAGACCAAAAAGAAGTACCTCGGAATGTTGACCGAGTCGGCCAAGCTCGCGTCGTTCTGCCTGACCGAACCCGACGCCGGTTCCGATGTCGCCGGCATGAAGACCCGTGCCGTCAAGAAGGGTGACAAGTACGTAATCAACGGCTCGAAGTGCTTCATCACCAACGGCCAGTACGCCGACTGGTTCACCGTCTACGCGAAGACCGATCCCGATGCCGGCAGCAAGGGCATCTCGGCTTTCGTCGTTGACAAGCAGGACGGCGTCACCATCGACAAGAAAGAAGACAAGATGGGTCAGCGGGCCTCAAACACCGCGACCGTCACCTTCAACGACGTCGAGGTGCCGGCAGAGAACCTGATCGGTGAAGAGAACCGCGGCTTCAAGCTGGCGATGATGACCCTCGACCGCACCCGCCCCGGTGTAGCCGCGATGGCCGTCGGTATCGCCCGCGCCGCTTTCGAAGCAGCCGTCGCCTACTCCAAGGAACGTCAGCAGTTCGGCGTGCCGATCGCCATGCATCAGGCGATCCAGTTCCTGATCGCCGACATGGCGGTCAAGGTTGACGCGGCCCGGCTGCTCACCTGGCACTCCGGTGTCCAGCTCGATCAGGGCCTTAGCAATACGCTCACCTCCTCCGAGGCCAAGCGTTTCGCTGCCGACTCGGCGATGGAAGTCACCACCGACGCCGTTCAGGTGTACGGCGGCTACGGCTTCATCAAGGAGTACCCGGTAGAGAAGTTCATGCGTGACGCCAAGATCATGCAGCTCTACGAAGGCACCAGCCAGATCCAGCGCATGGTGATTGCGAGAGAGGTCCTGCTCCCGCGCGCCGTCTAGCCCGACTGCGTTACAAGAAGTCTTGAAAGGGCGTCCTCCTGGGCGCCCTTTTTGGTGCATGAACGCTCCGGTGGGGGCGCCTCGCCATGGAAGCCCCGAGATGCGGAGGTGCCTGCGATATTGGTGCGGACTGCGCCGTTTTCGCAGGCACCTGGGGTTGTGCCGAGGGCTCAGGGTGTGGGGCGGGTTCCCCTGTCCAAGTGCATCCCTTTGGAGAACCATTGACTCAGCGAGCAAATGATCCCTCAGCAACTCATCCCCAAAGCATCTTGGACAGGGGTGCCCGTTCCGCGCCCCATGGATCAGGGGTGCCCGGTCCGCACCACATGGTCAAGCAGGTCTCGTGGGGGTTCCTGGTACCGACGATGTTGGCGGGTCGCCAGATAATTTTAGATAAAGCCGAAACTTCGCTGGTAGGGCGGGTTCCAATGGTTACCAGTCCACCATGAAGGGACATGATGAGGAACGCTTCGACCCGACTTTCGGCTGTGATCAGTCTGGCCCTTGCCCTGATCGCAGGTCTGTTCTTTTTCGGTGTCGGCCAGGCCATGGCCGCGGGTGAGGTCGAACTGGACGTCGTTTCTTCGCGGGCCGATATGGCCAGCGGCGGCAACTCGCTCGTGCAGGTCGTGGTTCCCCCTTCCGGTGATCCGGAGGCGCTGAGGGTCGCGCTCGACGGCTCCGATGTGACCTCGAACTTCGCCGGCGTCGCCGGCAATGAGCGCAAGCGCCGCGCGCTGCTCAATCTGACCGGCGTCGGGACGGTCACCGCGACGCTTCCCGGCAACACCACGGCGAAGCTTCTGGTTGTCGATCACTCGAAGAACGGTCCGATCCTTTCCGGCATTCGGCAGACCCCTTACGTCTGCGAGACCCCCGGTGGCGCGATCAACCCCGCCGACTGCAATACGACCACCAAGGTCGAATACCGCTACCGCCTGGAATCCGGCGGAGGCTGGGTCACCGTCACCGACCCGGCCCAGATCCCTGCCGTCTCCCTCCTGAGGACCACTACCACCGTCCCGACCGGTGACCGACCGACCGGCGTCACCGTCCCGCAGGCGATCCGGGTAGAGACCGGTACCTTCAACCGGGCGAACTACCGGATCGGCTTCCTGGTCGACCCGGCCAACCCGGGCGTTCCCGGACCGGGCTGGAACGGCCGGCTGATCTACGGATTCGGTGGTGGCTGCACTGCCGGCTTCGTCCAGGGACCGATCAATGACGGTTCCTATCTGCGGCTGAACGACGTGCTCGGCGGCTATGCGACCACCGGCTCCTCGCAGAACGTCTTCGGCACCCGTTGCTCGGACTCCGTCTCGGCCGAGACCGTCTCGATGGTCAAGGAGCACTTCATCGAAGAATTCGGCGAGCCGGACTTCGTGCTCGGCAAGGGTGGATCGGGCGGCGCCATGGCGCAGCAGATGATCGGCAACAACTTCCCCGGCCTGCTCGATGGACTCCAGATCAGCAACTCGTTCACCGACAACGCTTTCCCGGGCAACCAGCTGATGGACTGCCGCCTGATCAACGAGTTCCTCGCTTCACCGGAAGCGGCCGGGTGGTCAACCGAGCAGAAGCGTGCGGTCAAGGGGCTGGCCCGCGAGACTGCCTGCGCCATCGTTTACGCAGCCTTCGGCGAAAACTTCTTCGATCCGGGAGGAGCATGCCCGCCGGAGCTCGCCGCGAACACGGTCTTTGACCCGGCGACAAACCCCGGCGGCACGCGCTGCCTGGTTTACGACGGCAACATCAACGTCTACGGCAAGGACCCGGAAACCGGACTCACCCGCCGCCCCGTTGACAACATCGGTGTCCAGTACGGGCTCGATCCGCTGAAACGCGGCGTGATCTCCGTGGAGCAGTTCCTCGACCTGAACGACGGCGTCGGCGGCATCCGCCAGTACGACGGCGTCTCGGTACCCGAGCGTTCGGTCGCCACGACCGAAGCGCTCCGCCGGGCCTACGACGCCGGGCAGCTGAACGGCGGCGGGGCAGGACTGGCCAGCACGCCGATCATCGATAACCGGAACTACAACATCGAAACCGTGGACAACGGTCACCAGATCATCCACGCGCTCTCGATGCGTGAGCGCCTGCTCAAGGCGAACGGCGACCCCGACGGCAACGGTTCAGCCGGTACCCAGGTCATCTGGACCAGCCCGAACAGCCTTGATGACTCGATCCAGCTCCTGACGATGGACCGCTGGCTGACCGGAATCAACAACGACACTTCGTCCGCCAGCCAGCGGGAGAAGGTGCTCGCCCACCGGCCGACCTCGATCGCCGGTTCACCGGCTGCACGGGACGCCTGCTTCTCCAACGACACCGGTGCCCTGATCGCCCAACAGACCCAGACCGACGACTCGGGTGTCTGCGGAACCACGTTCCCCTCAAGTTCGGGACCGCGGATGGAAGCCGGACAGCCGCTGGCAAATGACATCCTCAAGTGCCAGCTGAAGCCGATCGACGCGTCCGAGTACGGTGTGGCCCTGACCGGCCCCCAGTTCGCCCGCCTGCAGACGATCTTCCCGCAGGGCACCTGCGACAACTCCAAACCCGGGGTCGAGTTCCAGATCAGCCGGAAGACCTGGCGCGCGCTGCCGACCAGCACGACACCGGATACGATCCCGCCCGACACGGCGATCTCTTCCTCGTTGAAGAAGCGTGGACAGTCCGGTTCGGTGAAACAACTCTTCACCTCTTCCGAGACCGGGTCGAGCTTCCAGTGCCGCTACGACACCGCGGCATTCACCGCCTGCACGGCGCCGCCGGTCAAGACCGACATGCGGGTCGGCTACCACTCGTTCGAGGTCAGGGCGACCGACATCTCGGGCAATACCGATCCGTCCCCCGCGAAGACCGGCTTCATCGTCGGGTACCCCAAGGCGACGGTCGCGATGAGGTCGAACCTGATCAAGTTCAACCGCAGGGCTCGCGGCTACGCGCGGGTCCGCTGCACCCTGATCGGCATGAAGTCCTGTTATGGGCGTGCCACCCTGTCGGTCAAGGGCAAGGTTTTCGGCGCGAAGCGCAAGGCCGCGAAGAAGGATCGCACCGTCGCCTCGACCAAGTACAAGGTCAAGTCAGGCAAGCGATTCATCAAGCTCAGGCTCAACCGTGGAGCGCGGAAAGTCCTCAACCGGAGGGGCAGCCTGAGGGGTCGGATTTCCTTCACTGTCGGCCAGGCTGGAACCAGCTCGAAGAAGGTCGTGCGCACCGTCAGACTCATCAGAAAGCGCTGATCCAAGGGTCTCTAGGGGATTTCCCTGAGGCAACAGAATCGGGTGGTTCTCCTTGCTACGGTGGCTCCACGATGGAATCCACTCTCGAATCATCAACCGAATCCGCAGCTCCTGAAACCCCGATCGTCACGGCGGCGGGGGTGGAGCGAATCTACGGCGAAGGCCAGGCTGAGGTGCGTGCGCTCGACGGCGTCGACGTCGACTTCGAGAAGGGCCGGTTCACTTCGATCATGGGGCCGTCCGGCTCCGGCAAGTCGACTCTCATGCACATTCTCGCGGGGCTGGACAAGCCGACCGCGGGATCGGTCGAGGTCGACGGCACCGACATCACCAAGCTTGACGACGGTGAGCTGACCCAGCTTCGCCGCGACAAGCTCGGTTTCGTTTTCCAGTTCTTCAACCTCCTGCCGGTGCTCTCGGCCGAAGAGAACATCCTCCTGCCGCTTTCGATCGCAGGGCGCAAGCCGGACAAGGCCTGGGTCGACGAGGTCATCGAGCGGGTCGGACTGACCGACCGGCGCAGCCATCGTCCATCCGAGCTTTCCGGCGGGCAGCAACAGAGGGTTGCCGTCGCCCGGGCGCTGGTCACCAAGCCGGCCGTGCTCTTTGCCGACGAGCCAACCGGCAACCTCGACTCCAAGTCCTCCGAGGACGTGCTGCAGCTGCTGCGCGGATCGGTGGACGAATACGGCCAGACGGTGATCATGGTTACCCATGAACCCGACGCGGCCGCCCACGGTGACCGGCTGATCGCACTGCGCGACGGCAAGCTGGTCCACGATGCTCCGCCGGTTTCCGCCGACGCCGTCATCGAGCTTCTGAAGACCCTTGCTTAGCCTCACCTTGAAGAACCTCTGGGCGCGCAAGTGGCGCTCCCTGATGACCGCGGTCGCGGTGGTCTTCGGCATCGCGCTGGTCGCCGGCACCTACATGCTGACCGACACGACCAACGGCGCCTTCGATGACATCTTCACCAAGTCGAACGCCGGCGTCGACGTCGCGATCACCAGCAAGGTCGAGGTCGAGCAGCAGGATGGTGCGATCCCGGCGTTCCCCGAGAAGTACCTGAAGACGGTCGAGGGCGTGGACGGAGTGAAGATCGCTGCCGGCTCGATCTTCAGCCAGGGTGCGATCCTCGACATGGAAGGCGATTCGACAGGTGGCGGGTTCGCGCCGCAGTTCATCGCCTCCAAGCTCCCCGGAGACCTCGAGTCACTCGACCTCGTCGATGGCCATGAGCCGAAGAGTTCGACCGAAGTCACGCTCGATCAGGCTGCTGCCGAGCGCGTTGACCTGGAGATCGGGGACAGACTGCAGCTGGTCGGAAGCGGCAAGGCCACACCTTTCACCATCGTCGGCGAGACCCAGCTCGGCGGTGCTTCTTTCGGTGGCACTTCGATCGCCCAGGTCCTGCTGCCGGAAGCCCAGAAGCTGACCAACAAGGAAGGCAAGTTCGACCAGATCTCGATTCAGGCTGATTCCGGGGTCAGTCCCGACCAGCTCAAGCAGCGAGTGATCGAAGCACTGCCCGCATCGGCCAGGTCTGGGCTGCGTGTGGAGACCGGCGAGGAGAACTCGCAGCGAAGCTCGGATGAAATCCGGGAGAACCTCAACTTCCTCAACATCGCGCTGCTCGCTTTCGCGGGGATCTCCCTCTTTGTCGGCTCGTTCGTGATTTTCAACGTCTTCTCGATCACGGTTGCCCAGCGCACCCGCGAGTTCGGGATGCTCCGGACCCTCGGGGCAAAGCGTGCCCAGATCCTCCGTACGGTGCTGATCGAAGGCTTCCTGATCGGCCTCTTCGCGTCGATCACCGGCATCCTGGTAGGCCTCGGCCTGGCCAGGGGACTGAGCGCGGTCCTCAGCGCGGTGGGGGCGGAGCTGCCCTCGAAGGCGCTGGTGATCGCACCGAGGACGATCATCGTCTCGCTCGTGATCGGCATCGGAGTCACCCTGGTGTCTTCGCTGATCCCGGCGCTGCGCTCGACCCGGGTCCCGCCGATCGCGGCGCTCTCGGAGAACATCGTCATCGCCGCCAAGAACCGCGTGGTCCTTCGCAGCATCATCGCGGCCGTTCTCACCCTGATCGGTTTCGGCCTGATCGCCTCGGTTCTGATCAGCGGAACCGAAGGTGGAAACGCCGCCCTTCAGATGGGTGCTGGCGCCCTCTGCGCCGTCGTCGCGATTTCGATCTTCAGCCCGCAGATCGTACGGCCGATGGCATCGATCGTGGGCGCGCCGCTTCAGAAGATCGGCGGCCTGACCGGACGGCTTGCCCGCGAGAACTCGCAGCGCAACCCTTCCCGGACCGCGGTCACCGCGGCGGCGCTGATGATCGGTCTCGCCCTGGTCAGTTTCGTGACCATTTTCGCTTCCGGCATCAACAGCTCGGTGACCAAGGTGATCGATCAGGACCTGAAGGGCGAGATCATCCTTCAGGGACCGGGCGGCTTCACGCCGATCCCGATCAAGTCGGTCCGCGCGGCAGGCGAGGTCGAGGGTGTCGAGGACGCCTCCGGCATCAGCTTCAGCCAGGTCAAGGTCGACGGCGGCGGATCGAAGTCGATGTCTTCGGTCGATCCTGCCTCGATCAACCAAGTGATGAGCATCGATTTCGACGAAGGGTCAGCCGAAGACCTGTCCAGCCTGGAGGACGGCCAGGTGATCATCGGCGAAGGCCTGGCAAAGCAGGCCGGAGTGTCAGTGGGTGACAAGCTCGGAGTGCTCGGGCAGACCGGCAACAATCCGGAGCTCACGGTGACCGCGATCATGGCCTCCGGCAATCTCGACCTGCTCGGTGACCTGGTGATCACCCAGAACGAGATGTTCAAGTCCTTCGGGGTCGATACGGCGTTCTTCGCCCTGCTGAAGACCGACCCCGGTCTGAACGTCGACGAAGTCCAGCAGCGGGTCGAAGACGGCCTCGACAAGTCGTTCCCGACGGTTGACGTGCTCAACCAGGACGAGCTCAAGCAAAGCCAGCAGGAGCAGATCAACGGGCTGCTCGCCTTGATCTACGTTTTGCTGGCGCTGGCCATCGTCGTCTCCCTGGTCGGGATCGTGGTCACGCTGATCCTTTCGATCTACGAGCGGACCCGCGAACTCGGAATGCTCCGGGCGGTCGGCATGTCTCGCCGCCAGGTGAAACGCATGGTGAGGTTCGAGGCGGTGATCACGGCGGTCCTCGGTGCAATTGCCGGCCTGATCCTCGGCGTCATCTTCGCCTTCCTGCTGGGCATCCCGCTGGAGAGCGAAGGGTTCATCCTGAGCTATCCGATCGCCACACTGATCCTGATCCTGATCCTGACGGCGATCGCCGGAGTACTTGCTGCGATCTACCCCGCGAGGAAGGCGGCGAAGCTGGACGTGCTGGAAGCAGTCTCCTACGAGTAATAGGCAGCCGATTTGTCTTCGGACAAATCAGCTGTTTTCGGGTCTGATCTGCCTACCCGTGAGCGGTACCGGCTCAGCTGTCGAAGCCGAGGCCGAGGCGGTCGAGCGTCTTCAGCCAGATGCCCCGTTTGCCGTCGGCCCGGTCGGCGGCGGCGAGGCGCCCGCGGGTGAACTGGATCGTTCCCCAGCGGGCCGGCTCGGGCGGGAAGGGGAAAGGCTTTGACTTCGTGTACTTCATCTTCGTGACTTCGTTATCACGGTCGTCGAGCAGGTCGAGCGCGACTCCGGCCGAAAACCGGCTGGCTCCGACGCCGAGCCCGGTGTGGCCGACGGCGTAGGAGACCCGCCCGCCCATTGCCGTTCCGTAGAAAGCGAAGAACCTCGAACAGGTGTCGATCGCGCCACCCCAGCGGTGGCTGAACCGCAGACCTGCGAGTTGGGGGAAGGCAGTGAAGAAGCGCTGGGCGAGGCCGGCGAAGCTCGCGTCCCGCTGGTAGTACTCCTCGTCAACCCGGCCGCCGAAGTTGTAGATCGCGTCGTAGCCGCCCCAGAGGATCCGGCCGTCGGCGGTTGGCCGGTAATAGTGGAACTGATTCGAAGAATCGGAGAGGCCCTGGCGGTTCTTCCAGCCGATCGCCTCCCACTGGGCGGTGGTCAGGGGCTCGGTGACCAGCACATAATCGAAGACCGGGACTACCCGCTTGCGGATCGCCCTGACCGGGCTGCGGAAGGCCGCGGTCGCCAGCAGGACCCGTCGGGCCCGAACGGTCCCACCGTGGGTCGTGACGTCCACTCCCGCGCCGGCCCGGCGCACCGAAGTCATCTCCGTGTTCTCGAAGAACTGAACTCCGAGTGATTCGGCCAGCGTCACCAGTCCTTCGCAGAGCTTGACCGGATCGACCGAGCATTCGCCAGTCTTCTGCCAGAGGCCACCGGTGTAGAGCGGAGAGTTGACCTCGGCCTTCATCGCATCGGCGTCGAGGAATACGGCCTCATGGCCGAATCGGGCGAGCTCTTCGGCCCCGCCGGAAAGTTCTTCGACCTGTCCCGGGGTCATCGCGGTCTCGATCGCTCCGGGGGAGGAGAGGTCACAGTCGATGCCGTTGGCCCGGATGGTCGCCTTGATTTCTTCGAGGTTCTCCAGCCCGAGCCGTTCGAGCGTCTCGACCTCTTCGGGGAATCGGGCAAGGCCGTTGCCGATCCCGTGGACCAGCGAAGAAGACATGAACCCGCCGTTACGGCCGCTGGCCCCGATCGCGACGGTGTCGCGCTCGATCAGCGCGATCGAGCGGTCCGGCTGCTCCTGCGCGGCGCGCACGGCTGCCCAGAGGCCGGTGAGGCCACCGCCGACGATCAGGAGGTCGGTATTGACGACGCCATCCACCGGGTCATGGGGGGCAGGCCGGCTGCCCGAAAGCCAGAACGGCACGGGCTCGGCATCGGCAAAGGAGGCCCAGTCGGTCGCGGACGGCTCTGCGGTGGGCCAGACCGGAATATGGGGCGTGGCGGGACTGATTCAGCGACCTTATCGACGAGCGCGATATCTTGGCCAGAGCGCATCCGGTTGATGTCAGAACGGACCCCCGAACCGGGACGCAGTGGGAAGAGCTTGATCTTCAGGCCAAAAACCTCAGATGAATTGCAAAAACTCCAAGACGAGGCGCTCATCGAGCACCTGGTCGCCGCTAGGGACGCCGGCGATGACGAACAGATGGCACTTGCCGTCTCGATCCTCTGCTTCAAGTACGAGCCGAGGATCAGGGCGATGGGCCTGGCCAAAGGAATCAAGGGAACCCATCTCGACGATCTCGTCCAGGACGTATTCGAAAGCTCGATCAAGTCGGCGACCGGCTTCTCCGGCTCCCATGTCGGCGAGATCGTCAACTGGATCAAGACGATCACCAGGTTCCGGATCGCCGACTATTACAAGGCGATCGAGCGAGTGCCCGACCTGGACTCGATCGATGCCACGGAAGATGAAGGCAACTTCACGATCGAACCCTCTGAGCCCGGCGAGACCAGTGCATCACCGACAAGGATCATGCTCTACGAGCTGCTGGCCGAATTCCCCAAGCCGCACCGCGCCGTTGTCATCTGCCGCCTCGCCGGGTTCAAGTCCAAGGAAGCCGCATCAATGATCAACAACGAATCGATGATCGACGAGACTTCCATGACCGCGACCAACGTCGACAAGATCTATTCCCGGTTCCGCACGGAACTCCGGATAAGACTGATGATGGACAGCGAATGAACATGGATTCAGTCGACAGCGCATTCGAGGCCTACATCGAAGCCTTCAAGGCCGGTGACGTGGATCCGAATCCGTTCTTCGAGCGGGTGGACGCTTCCGAGCGCCCCCAGCTCGAGTTCCTGATCGACGCCTTCCTCGAAGAAGCGCCGGTTCCGGAGTTCTCCGAGCTCGCCTTCGAATCATCCGGCGCGCGGGAACTGGCGAACTCCCTGATCGCGGGAATCGGTGGTCGCTCGGGCCAGTGGCCGGTACTACTGCCTCGGCTACGAAACGAAGCGAAGCTTTCTCGGGAAGAAGTCATGTCGGGGCTGGCTACGGCTCTGGGAGCCGAAGGAGAGGAAGTCGAAAAGGTCGGTGACTACTACCACGACATGGAGTGGGGCAGCCTGCCTGCGAAGGGCGTCACCGGACAGGTCCTGGAGGCGCTGGCGAAGATCTACCGCACTTCCGCCGAGACACTCAGGGAGGCCGGCCAGCAGCTGGGTCCCGAGTCTCCCAGGCAGTCGGGGTTGATCTTCGCAAGGCAGCCGAGCGACGTTGTCTACCAGGAGATCAGCGATGCCGACCGGGGGCCGGTCTCACGCGAGTCCGACCCGCCGGACCGGATCGACCAGCTCTTCACCGCCGGGGAGTAGCCCGGTGCCGCCGGTAACCTGATCAGGCATGGAGGACGGACCCGACATACCGCTGATCGAGAGCGAGGTGGGCCAGATCCTCGCGAGCGTTCCCGGCCACATCTGGGACGGCGAGACCCTGCCGATCCCGGTCGACGACATTGTCGACAGCGTCTACGGCCTTCGGGTCAGGGTCGTTGATGACATGTCACTGGCACCGGGCTGCCCGGACATCTCGGGCACCCTCTCGGGACTCCTGCTCACCGGAATCGGCGAGATCTGGGTCAACGGTGATGAAGCCAAGCAGTGGGACGGACGCCGCCGCTTCACGATTGGCCACGAACTCGGCCACTACGTGATGCATCAGGTCACCCGGCCCACGGTCTACTGCCGGGTTGCCGAGATCGAGGATGACGGCCCGCGACCGGCGAAGCCCCTGCCGGAAGCCGAGGCCGACGCTTTTTCCGCGGCATTGCTGATGCCGGCGGAACTGGTCACGGCGCACCACGAAACCCTCGGCACCGACATCGACGCGCTGTGCGAAGCCTTCGGCTGCTCCCAGAAGGCGATGAACTACCGCCTTCAGTCGCTCTCGCTCTAGACCAGCCGCTTGGCTAATGTCGAGTAGCGGCCGCCGCCTTCATCCCGATTGACACCCATCTCGAGCGCCGGCCGGTCCCCGACCAGCACGCACATGGTCTTTGCCCGGGTGATCGCCGTATAGATGAGGGGGCGGGTGAGCATCCCAGTGTGGGAGCGATGGCAGACGAAGATCACCACCGGGATCTCACTGCCCTGGGACTTGTGGACGGAGATCGCGTAGGCCAGCCGGAGGTCGGAAGCTTCCGAGTAGGGCAATACGATCTCCTGGCCGACGTCGGTCTGAAGCACGGCCATCTCTTCGTCGGGGTCGTCGTCCACCAGAAAACAGATGGTTCCGTTCATCAGCCCGAGCTCGTAGGCGTTACGGGTCTGGATCAGCCGGTCGCCGATCCGGAAGCGCTCTTCGAGCGCCTTCTTGCCATCGGGGTTCAGTCGCTCCTGAAGTCTGCGGTTCAATGCATCGATCCCTACTTCGCCCCGGTAGATCGGCGCCAGCACCTGGACGTCGCGGATCGGGTCGAGCCCGAGCCCGGCCGAGACCCGGTCCCCGACCATCTCGACGACCCCGTCCCGGGCCCGCTCGGGAGTCGTGCGCTCCATGAAGAAGAAGTCCTGAACCTGGCCCTCTTCCGGGGTCAAGTGGGGTGGACGGCCCTGGTTGACCTCGTGGGCGGCGGTCGTGATCATCGAGCGGGCCGCCTGGCGGAAGATGTGGGTGAGGCGGGTCACCGGGACCAGGTCCGACTCGATCAGGTCGGCGAACGGCTTGCCGGCTCCGATCGGAGGGAGCTGGTCGGCGTCCCCGACCAGAACCACGTGGGTGTCGATGCCGAGCCCCCCGAGCAGCATCTCGGCCATGTGGAGGTTGATCATCGAAGCTTCATCGACGATCAGGAGGTCGATCGGCAGCGGGTGCCCGGGTTTGAAGGTCGCTTCCGCGCCGGGCCTCCACTCGAGCATGCGGTGGATGGTGTGGGCTTCCGCGCCGGTCGCCTCGGAGAGCCTACGGGCGGCGCGCCCGGTGGGGGCGCAAAGTCCGATTCTCAGGTCGGCCGACCGGGCCTCGGAGACGATCGCCTTGGTACAGACGGTCTTGCCGACGCCGGGGCCACCGGTGACGATCGAGACCCGTGCGTCGAAGGCTCCGAGTACTGCCTGCCACTGCTCGTTGGTCAGGGAGTCGTCTTCCGGGTGGTCGGGGGTGTGCTCGATATGGGGCTCGGTGATCGCCCGGTCCCTGATGTCGCCGGCCACCCAGAGCTCGCGGTTGAGGGTGCGCTCGCGGTACAGCCCCTCCTCTTCGAGGACCAGCCCGCCCGCCGATGCGAGCACTTCGGGGTCCGGCGTATAACCGAGAAGTTTCGCGGCGTTCGTCTGAAGCTCGGGCACCGGCAGGTGGGTGTGCCCGCGCCGCTCGGCTTCACCGATCAGGAAGTAGGCCGCCGCCTGCGCCCGCCGGTCTGATTCGGCGGGTACGTCAGCAGCCAGGGCGATCTTGTCGGCCCGTACGAAGCCGACCCCGTCGATCTCGGTCAGCCGGTACGGGTCTTCGCGGATCGTCTTCATCGCCTGGTCACCGAACCGCGCGTGAATCTTTCCGGCGAGGTGGGCGAGGCCGTGGGGGGCCAGCTCGACGTGGAGGTCCCGCACGGCCCGGGTCGCGTACCAGCTCTCGGTGGCGGCTTCGGCCTGCGAGCTGCCAAGCTTTGGCAGCGAGCCGAACACGCCTGAAGGGTCGGCCGCGATCCGGTCCATCACTTCGGCCCCGTAGAGGTCGCAGAGAGCTTCGGCTCGCACCGGCCCGATGTGGCGCAAAGTGCTGAGGTAAGCGATCTGACCAGCTCGGTCGCCGGGGTCGAGCGGCAGCGCGGTGTGTGCCCTGAGCTGCGCTCCGAAGCGTGCGTGCTGCTGCCATTCGCCGACCAGCCGGGCTTTCTCGCCGGGCTTCAGGTGGGCCACCGTTCCGGTCACGATGAACTCCTCCCCGGAGTCGTCCCTGACCTCGATCACCGCGTAGCCGTCGTCTTCGGCGGTAAAGATGACACGGCTGACCTCGACCGGACCCTCGAATCCGTTTTCGTTTTCAAATAGGGGCTCGGTCACCGGCATTTGACGAGCATAAGGAACGGCTTGGATGATCAAGGCGGCGAACTATTTCCCAAGGGTCATAAACTCGCTCCACATGCCGGACAAGTCAAATCTCGATAACGCCGTTGCCGAGGCAACCAAGGCCGCTGCCCGCCAGAAATCCGGGGACTCTCCGAGGAAAAAGGGCGGGGGCAGGGCTTCGGACGTTTTCGGCGGCGAGATGCGCCGCCGGGACCTGTTCCCGGTACTGGTGCTGCACCTGATCCGGACCGAGCCTTCTTACGGCAACTTGCTGATCGAAGCGATTGAATCGATGACCCAGGGTGTGGTTTCGGTAAATCCGAACACGATGTACCCGCTGCTCCGGGACCTCGAGAGCAAAGGAATGATCGAAGGCGACTGGGAGCACCCCGACAAACGAACCCGCCGGTTCTACTCGATCACCCCGCAGGGTGAGGAGGAATACGCGCGGCTGGTCGAAGAGATCGAGCCGTTCCTCGATTCGGTGATTCGCTCGATCACACTGATCAAGGCCGAGGTCTATGGCGAAGGTTCCTGAATCGAATTCAGTACTGGAAACCTGCGGTGGGCTGAGCTAACCTCGGACCATGTACAGCACTGGCGGAGTTGCCGAACGTTTTGTCCCTCTCGTCTCGAAGGTCGAGGCACGATTGAGCGGCCCGCTCCCGGCGGCAGTCAGATTCTGGGACGGCTCCGAGTTCGGTCCTGGTGACCCGGGTTCCGCGAAAGATACGATCGTGGTGCGCAACAAACGTGGCCTCACCTACGTAGTGATGCGGCCCGATCAGGTCGGCATCGCGCGGGGCTGGGTCTCCGGCGACATCGAACTCGAGGGTGACCTCGAAAGGGTGATGATGGCCGGCTCCCGGCTTTACGGCTTCGACTTCTCGGCGAAAGAGAAGGTAGAGGCTGCCCGCCTGGCCCTGTCGGTCGGTGCCGTGAAGATCCCGCCGCCGAAGCCGCCTGAAACCGAGGCCAGGCCTTCGGGCCGACTCCATTCGCTGGGTCGGGACCGCGAGGTCATTTCTCATCACTACGACGTCTCGAACGAGTTCTACCGGCTGATCCTGGGGCCGACCATGGTCTATTCCTGCGCTTACTTCGCTTCCGAGGACGACACCCTCGAAGAAGCCCAGACCCGAAAGCTCGATGTGATCTGCCGCAAGCTCGACCTCAAGCCGGGGGAGCGCCTGCTCGACATCGGCTGTGGCTGGGGGTCGCTGATCATTCACGCGGCAGCCAACTACGGGGTGCGGGCGGTCGGGGTGACGCTTTCGGAGGAACAGGCGAAGCTGGCCCGGGATCGGATTTCCGAGGCCGGTCTGAGCGACATGTGCGAAGTCCGGATTCAGGATTACCGCGAGGTCAACGACGGGCCCTACGACAAGATTTCGTCGGTCGGCATGTACGAGCACGTCGGCTCGAGCCAGCTCGACAACTACATGTCTACGGTCAGGAACCTCGGGACTCCCGGCGGGCTGGCGCTCCATCACGGCATCTGCCGCATGCAGAATGACGAAGAGCAGCCGAATACCTTCATCACCCGTTACGTCTTCCCCGACGGGGAGCTTCACCGGGTCGCGACCGTAGTTGCCGCGCTGGAAGGCTCGGGCCAGGAAATGCGTGATGCCGAATCCCTGCGAGAGCACTACGCGCTGACCCTGAAGAAATGGGTCGAGAACCTGGCCGCAAACAAGGAAGACGCGATCCGCCAGATCGGCGAGGAGCGGGAACGGATCTGGCGCCTCTACATGACGGCGAGCATCGGAGCTTTCGAGCGCGGCGACGTCTCCATCCATCAGATCCTGGCGGTGATTCCAGACAAGGTGCACGAGATGCCACTTGCCCGACCTTCTTATGTGCAGGGTGTGTCCTCGAGTGCCTCCGCAGCGCTCACTGAATGAATGAGTGAGAGGCGGCCCGATCGAGCATGCCGGTGGCTTCTTCGGCCGCTACCGGATGTGAGATCAGGTAGCCCTGGGCGAGCTGGCAGCCCAGGTCCCGGACCATTTGGAGCTGGGCCTCCGAGCTCACCGCTTCGGCAACGACGGTCATCGAAAGTGCCTTTCCGATCTGGACGATCGCGTCGGTGATCGCCGAGCCCTTGGCGTCGCCGACTGCGAGGTGCTCGATGAACGAGCGGTCGATCTTCAGCGAGTCGAGCGGGAACTCGTTGAGGTAGCTGAGGGACGAGAACCCGGTGCCGAAGTCATCAAGCGCCAGCCAGATGCCGAGATCATGAAGTTCGTTCATGACGGTCTTCACGGTGCTCGTGCCAGCGACCAGGACGGTCTCGGTGATTTCCAGGGCAAGCCGGTTTGGCCGGATGTTGTGTTCAGCGATCAGCTCGCCGACCAGCTGTGGCAGCCGGGGATCGCGAATCATCCGGGAGGAGGCATTGACCGCAAGGATCAACCTGCGGTCTTCCTCGATCTGCTTCTGCCATTTGCCGAGTTGCATGGTTGCTTCGCGCAGCACCCAGGAGTCGATCTGAACGATCAGGTCGCTTTCTTCGGCGATCGGGACGAACTCGAGCGGCGCGAGCATCCCCTTTTTCGGGTGCTCCCAGCGGACCAGCGCCTCGAATGCGGTGAGCCTCCCGGTCCGCAGTGAAATCAGGGGCTGGTAGTTCAGGACGAGCTGGTCGGATTCGAGTGCGCCACGGAGTTCGCGCTCGACTTCCAGGCGTTTGACCGCCCGCTCACGCATGGGCCGGCCGAAGAGCTCGCTCTGTGCCCTGCCCATGTCCTTGGCCTGGTACATCGCGGCATCAGCCTCCTGGAGCAAGTCCTCGACGGACTTGGAATCGTCGTAGGCCGGGGAGTACACCGCGATTCCGGCGCTGGCCGAAACGAAATGCTCCATCCCGCGGATGGAGATCGGTTCTTTGAGGCTTTCCAGAAGACCGTCTGCGATCTCACGGGCTTCGGCTTCGTCCCTGACGACGTTCAGCACCACTGCGAACTCGTCACCGCCGAAGCGGGCCAGGGTGTCGCCGAGCCGGACGCCTCTGGCCAGCCTCGGCGCGACTTCGCGCAACAGTTCGTCACCGGCCTGGTGGCCGATGCCGTCATTGATCAGTTTGAAGTGGTCGAGGTCAAGGAAGACAACGCCGGCCCTCTCACCGGATTCCCGGGCGGCGTTGATCGCGGTCTCCAGACGGTCGGTGAAGAGCTGGCGGTTGGGGAGTTCGGTCAGCGGATCGTGGAGGAGGCGGAATCGCAGGGATTCGTCCGCGCGGTGGCGCTCGATCGCGTTGGCCAGCACGTTGGCCGTGGCCTTGTGGAAGTGCTCGTCCTGCTCGCCGAACCGGTTTGCTTCCTTGGAGTTGACCGAAAGGATTCCGAACTGTCCGTGGGATCCGTCGATCGGGACCACCATGCTGCTGCGAATCTCCGGCGTGCTGTTCTCGCGGTAGTCGGAAACCCGGGGGTCGGTGTGCCAGTCGTCGATCGAGACGGTCTCGCCCAGGGCGATGCGGTCACCGGGATACCGGTCGGTTTCGTATGGCAGCACCTGTACGCGCGGCTTTTCGTTCGAGCTGTGGCGGAGGAGGAACTGCTTGTGACCTTCCTGCTCCCACACCGATACCTCGTGGACTCCCTCCTGGTTGACCATCAGGTCGACCGCGGTCTCGATCAGTTTGTCCGGGTGCTCACCGCTCATCGCGAGCTCACCCAGCCTGGCAGTCATCATCTGCTGGTTGATCTTGAGCTGGACCGCTATCTCGGCTTCTTTTAGTGCCGTGATGTCCTGCATCACCCCGTGCCACACCGGCACCCCTGTCTCATCTGCGACGAGGCGGGCCCGCTCGTAGATCCAGACGTATTCGCCCTTCTTGTTCCGGAGCCGGTACTCGGAGGGAGGGTGCGCGCCCCGGCCGACGAGCTCGACGTTCTCGTAGCCCATCGCGCTTGCTACGTCATCCGGGTGGATCGACCGGAACCAGATTCCGTCGTCGGCGGTCCACTCGTCCGGGGTATAGCCGAGGATCTGCTCGATCTGTGGGCTGACGAAGTGCCAACCGCCCGATTCGCCCATGTCTGCGGTGTAGACGATGGCCGGAACGGCCTCGATCAGGCCGCGAATTTCCTCGTCGGTCCGACGCATCTCTTTGTTAGTTGGATGTTTGTCGCGCGTTCTGGTCATTTCCCCTCCCAGAGGTAACTGGGAGCATTATCACTCGCGGTTGGCGCAATGCCAAGCTGCAATCAGGCAACGGAAGAATCAATCACGAGCAATGGACCGTTCTTGACATGCCTTCAACCGCAATTTCGATCAGAGCAGGCGATGTCCCGATATTCAACCGGCAGTACCCGTTACCGCCTTTTCCAAAAGTTGGTCCGGGGCTGAGCGCGACCTTGCCCCGACTGAGGATCTGCTCAGCGGGATCGTCACCCAGGCCTAGCGCCCGGCAGTCGAGCCAGGCGAGGTAACCGGCTTCCGGGGCGCGGTAGCCAACCTCGGGGAGATGCTCGGCGAGCAGGTCACCAAGCAGGACCCGGTTCCGGTCGAGCTGAACGAGGACTTGATCCAGCCACTCGTCACCGTCCATGAAAGCGGCCTCGGAGGCGATCACTCCGAGGTGACTCGGGTGCTTTGCCCCGAAGGGAAGGCTGTCGAGCACCTCCCGGGTCCGGTCCGAAGCCCCGACCATCACCGCGCAGGAAAGGCCAGCCAGGTTGAACGCCTTCGAGGCCGAACTCAGGCAGAAACCCCGTTCGGCGGCGGCCGGAGAAACCGGGAGGTACGCCTGGTGAACGGTGCCTTCGAGGGTGAGGGGAGCGTGGATCTCGTCGCTCAGGACCCAGGCGTCGTGCTGGTGCGCCAGACTCGCGATCGTTTCGAGCTCGGACCGTGTCGGCACCGTCCCTGCCGGGTTGTGCGGGCTGCAGAGTATGAGAACCCGCGCGCCCGCCTCGAATCCGGCCTCGATCCGGTCGAGGTCGAGCCGCCGCCCGCCGGCCATGTCTGCCTCGACCAGCCGGCAGCCCGCTTCTTCCACGACCGAGAAAAAGGGGTGGTAAACCGGGGGAGTGATCATCACCGCATCACCCGGTTCGGTCAGGGCGGCCAGGAGGGCAGTGATCCCGCCGACGACGTCCGCAGTCGCTTCGATTCCTGCGATCTCCGGGGTCCAGCCGAGCCGGCGGGTCGCGAAGTTCGAGAAGGACTCGGCCAGATCGCTGGCGGATGGATTGGCGTAACCGGTGTCGTCGATTTCGATCGCGCAAGCCAGGGCTTCTTTGATCGGCTTGGCTACAGGGAAGTCCATTTCTGCCACCCAGGCCGGCAGCACGTCTTCGGGGTGTTCGGTCCATTTGACGCTCCGGCGAAGCCGCAGGCGGTCGAGGTCGAGCTGGTCAAGTCGATAGTCCACTCCGCCACTCTGTCAAAAAGTAGGTTGACAGACTGAACGGGATTTTCAGGCAGCGTCAGACAGGTCGCGGCGGGCGCGTTCCAGCTCACCGGTCATGCCCGCGATGTTGAGCCAGGTCGGGTTCACCGCTTCGAATCCGCGGCGGACCGAAGGCGGAACCGGCTCGAGTTTCGCTTCGAGGCAGGCGTTCAGGCGACGAAGTAGGTCCTCTTCGCCTTCGGAGTCTTCCTGCTTGTTGACGAATGACTCATGCCAGTCGTTGATCGCGATGATCGCCCGGTCGCAGGTTGCGTTGGGGTCCTGCCGGGCCAGACCGAAGTGGGCGAGGTGAAGGCTGGAAGGCTGCTTTGCCCGAATCCTGTCGATCGAAGCGATCGCCTCGGCCCGGGAATAATCCGCCGGTGGCGAAGAAGGACGAATGATGCGCGACCCGGGCAGCTGGAGTCCCAACGCGTCGCCGCAGACTACGGCCCCGGTTCTCTGGTCGTAGAAGGACATGTGAGCCCTGGTGTGGCCGGGAGTCGCGATTGCTTCGAGCTTGCGGTCTCCGAGGTCGATCGTGTCACCGTCCTCGAGCCCCTGGATCCGGTCAGGATCGATCGAAGAAGGGAGCCCGAAGAGTTCTTCGGTCTGGTCACCCCAGATCGACGTGACCGATTCGGTCAGCTTGGTGGGATCGGCCAGGTGCCGGACCACCCGTGACGGGATGTAGACCGTCGCGTCGGGGAAGTGCTCCGCGAGTCGCGCGGCGCCTCCGGCGTGGTCGAAGTGGATGTGGGTGAGGACGATCGAGTCGACGCTGTTGATGCCATGGACGGCGAGACCTTCGATCACGTTGTCGGCCGTGTTGGCCGGTCCGACGTCAACGATTGCGGGCCGGGAGCCGGGGATCAGGTGACAGGCCATCATCTCCGGTTCACCGAACATCATCGTGTCGATCACGATCGGTTCGACTGTCCTTGGAAGTTCAACTACGGGAGAGAGGCTGCTTTCGGCACGACCGTTTTGCGAAGCGAATCTGGTGGAGCCCAGATTGCCCAAAACTTTCTTGCGAACGTTGAACCGTGTGTTCATCTCTATTACCTTCAACCGGTCAGAATGCCAGTTGATTCGGTCGAGTCGGATTGAATTTCCCTACTACCTTCTAGATTCCTTTTCCATTGCCTTCAATTCAAAGGCGAATTCAACGAAATCACACCTTTGCCCAGCAAAAGTGATGATTAAGTTACGAATCAGCGACCACCCTGGATCACGACCTGTGCGGTTGCCGAAACCGAGGAAGATCCGAGCCTTTAAATGCGAAACGCCCGCCGAATGGCGGGCGCGCTCGCGATGCTTCTGCTTGGGAAGAGCCTAGATGGCTTCAACCGATGCAGCAGCGGGACCCTTGGGTCCGTCTTCAGCTTCGTAACTGACCTTTGCACCCTCAGCGAGAGTGCGGAAACCGTCGGCCTGGATGGCGCTGTGATGGACGAATACGTCCTTCGAACCGTCATCGGGCGTAATGAAACCGAAGCCCTTTTCGTCGCTGAACCACTTAACTGTGCCTGTGGGCATTGAATCCTCCACAGGATGGTGAGGCAAACGCGGAGGATGCTGGTAAAGCAACGACTGCGAGCGCTACACACGTCTTTGTTGGGGTAATCCCCAACCCTATGAACGGGACCGTAGCACGGTTTTCAAGTCCGTGGGGACTTTGTCTCAGATGAGACAACGAGCGGGTCGGCTAACGCCGCCCGCGGCTCCGCTGCCCGTTGCCTGCACCCTTGCCCTGTTTCGGGTGCTGACCGTTGCTTCGATTGCCTGATTTGCGCTTGCCATTGCCGTTTCCTGAGCCTCCGCCCTGACCCTGATTGCGGGGTCCGGAGCTGCGACTGGAGCGGTTGCGGCGCGGTGTGTGGGTCTCGGAATGAATCGAAACCGGCGCGCCGCTCTGCTCATATTCGTGGCTCAAGCCGAGTGACTTGGCGATTTTCTGCATGTCTCTGGCCTGATCGGCCAGGACGAAACTGATGCCGATGCCATCAGCACCCGCTCGACCTGTCCGTCCGACGCGATGGACAAAGGTGTCCTGGTCTTCCGGCATGTCGTAGTTGATTACGTGGGTGACATCGGCGACGTCGATACCGCGAGCAGCGACATCGGTGGCCACGAGGGTGTCCACCTTGCCGCTCTCGAAGTCCGCCAGCGCGCGTTGGCGCTGGTTCTGGGACTTGTTGCCATGCATTGCCGCGGCCCTGATCTGGGGCGAGCGGCTTAGCTTCTTTACGAGTCGGTCGGCGCCATGCTTGGTGCGCACGAAAACCAGGGTGCGGCCTCGCTCCGAGTTTTCCAACTCGTGGAGCAGCGAGGTGACCTTGGCTTCGTGCGAAAGATGGATGAAGCGGTGTTCGACCTTGCCCTGGTTCTTGTCCGGGGCAGGCTTGTTCACGTGGGTGACGGGGTTGTGCGTGTATGCGTCAGCGAGCTTGCCGGCGGCACCTTCGAGG
>JBPPMT010000035.1:0-6018 GCA_051306195.1 Solirubrobacterales bacterium | reverse complement strand
AACGCAGGCACCTCCCGATGTGGCTCCCGAGTCTTGGCCTGGTACGACCCCAAAGTGGGAACCGATCGCGATAGAGCCGACTAAACCGATCGTGATTGTGCCGACTATTTCGGCACTATCGCGATCGGTTCCCTACGGAGGGCTGCCGAGACTCGGCCGTTCCACCGATGAGGTTGGTGCATGGGGACGCTCCTGGGTTCGGCTGGCGAGCAGTGAGCGAGCCGGAGAATCGGGATCTCGGCGTTTCCACGGCCAGGCGCCGTGACCCGCCTCTCACTCCCATGCAAAAGAAAGGGCGACCACCAGGGCCGCCCTTTCGGAGGTATCTGCTTCAGCCGCGAGGCGGCGTCTACATCCTGTCCGGGGCTGAGATTCCCAGTAGATCCAGCGAAGACTTGATGGTTTTTCCGGTTACTTCGCAGAGGTTCAGGCGGGCGGCTTCTACTCCTTCACCTTCTGCTCCGATCACCTGACAGTCTCGGTAGAAGGCGTGGTAGGCGGCGGCTACCTGGCTGGCGTAGGCGCAGATCCGGTGGGGCGCGCGGCGGTCAGCGGCTTCGTGGACTTCGGCCGGGAAGGCCAGGAGCTTGGCGATCAGCGCCTTCTCTGAAGGATCGAACGGGGCATCCGCCAGCTCGGCACCGCTTCGGCTCACGCCCTGGTCCTCGGCCTTCCGCAGGATGCTCTGGATCCGGGCGTGGGCGTACTGGACGTAATAGACGGGGTTGTCTGACGACTGTGACCGGGCGAGGTCGAGGTCCAGGTCCATGGTCGAGTCGTGGCTCCGCTGGAGCAGGAAGTACCTGGCGGCGTCGGCACCGATGTCGCCAACCAGCTCGTCGAGGGTGACGATGTCGCCGGCCCGCTTGGACATCTTGGTCCGCTCGCCGCCTTCGACCAGGTGGATCATCTGGAGGATCTGGACCTCGAAGTCGACCTCGTCGCCGAAGGCCTTGATCGCCGCAGCCATCCTCGCGACGTAACCGTGGTGGTCGGCGCCCCACACGTCGATCAGGCGTGAATACCCGCGTTCGATCTTGTCGGCGTGGTAAGCGACGTCTGCGCCGAAGTAGGTCGGCTCGCCTCCCGAACGGACGAGGACACGGTCCTTGTCATCACCGAAGTCGGTGGTCCGCAACCAGAGTGCACCTTCGTCTTCAAAGGTGTTGCCGGTTACTCGCAGCCTTTCCAGGCCCTGCTCGACCATGCCTCCTTCGTAGAGCGAGCGCTCAGAGAAGAAGTCATCCATCTCGACCCCGAACCGGACCAGTGAAGCCCGGATGCTGTCGACCATCCACTCGACTCCCGCAATGGCGAGGGCCTTCAGGTCATCGGGTTCGATCCGCTCTGCTTTGGCCCGCTCGGCGAGTTCGTTCACGTAGTCGCCGTGGTAGCCGTTCTCGGGCGGCTCACCCCCGGTCATCCGGGCCGCGATCGAAGCGGCGAAGTTCTCCACCTGCGAGCCGCCGTCATTGACGTAGTACTCGGTCTCGACGAAGTTGCCGGTTGCCTTGAGCAGCCTCGATAGAGCGTCGCCGTAGGCGGCGTGGCGGCCGGATGCTGCGGTAAGCGGTCCGGTCGGGTTAGCCGAGACAAACTCGATCAGGACCTTCTCCGGAACAGCTGCGGGCGGCACCGGAGCTGTGCCGGTGACGGTGAGGTCTCCGACGACTTCGCGGTGCCAGGAGTCGGCCAGGAAGATGTTGATGAAACCGGGGCCGGCAACTTCGATCTTTCCGACGGCAGGGCCAAGTTCGCGGGCGAGTTCTTCACTCAGCTCACCGGCGATGTCCCGCGGTGCGCGTCCGAGGATCTTCGCCATCAGCATCGCGGCGTTCGAGCTGTAGTCGCCAAGCTCCGCCTTGGGTGGAACCTCGAGGCTCGGAGCCAGCGACTCGTCCCCGGCGAAGGTTCGCGCGATCTGGGTGATCGTTTCGTGGAGCCGGGTAACCGGGTCGGTCTGATTCACGGGCTTTTCATCCTATGGGGATCAGAGCGCGTTCAAAGGTGCCGGTCCTAGAGGTGGTAATTCTCACCGGCGAGGATCTTCGAGGCGCGGAAGATCTGCTCCAGGAGGACGATCCTGGCGAGTTGGTGGGCCAGCGTCTGTTCGCCGAGCGACAGCTGCTCGGCCACGGCTTCCTTCACCTCAACCGGCAATCCCGCCGGACCGCCGATGACCATCGTCACCTTCTTTCCGAGGTGCCGCCGTTTGTCGAGCCACTTCGCCCAGTCCTCCGATCTCATCTGAGGGGCCGCCAATTCAAGCGCGACCACGTGGTTGTCGGTGTCGAGCCGCCGGATCAGGGCCGCATCGTCCTTGACCTCCACCACTTCCACCGACTGCTTGGTCTTCAGCAGTTTCTTGTAATGGTTCTCGGCATCGTCAAACGGCGGGCGGATCCGGCCAACGGCGAGCACGGTGATCTTCACTGTGTCTTCCTTGAATTCAAAGCTTCGGCTGCGGCGATCCGCTCGAGGGTGGTTGGATGGGTCCCGAATACATACTGGTAAATCCCTGGCGGATCAGGGTCGGAGAGGTTCGACTCAGCCAGCCGCACCTGCAGGGCGACCAGCCCGGCCGGATCTCCGGTTAGCTCGATCGCCGAGCGGTCTGCTCTTGCTTCGATCTCCCGCGAGAGCAGGTTGCCCGGGACCGAGAGCACCATCGTTGTGAGAGCAATCATCAGGGCCAGGGCCGGGATTACGATCGGTGTACCGAGGTCATCGTGTTCGCCCTCCCGCCGGCGGACCAGGGCCGTGGTGGCCACCTGGACAAAAAGCACCCCCAGCGGGATCACCAGGATCGCGAAAGCGAGCCCCCTGTAGAGGTCGTGTTCGGAGACATGGGACAGCTCGTGAGCGAGCAGGGCCGAAAGCTCCGGCTCGGACAGTTCGTTGATCGCGTTGTCGTAGATCACGACCCGCTTCGAAGAGCCGATGCCGTTCACGTAGGCATTGAGCGTGGAGGACCGCCGACTGGCATCAACCACGTAGACCTGACCGACATCAACGCCGGCAACGTCTGCGAGGCGGATGACTTCCTGCCTCACGGGACCTTCGGGCAGCGTCTTGAAGGAATTGAAGAGCGGTGAGATCACGACGGGCCAAAGCCAGACGAACAGCACCACGTAGACGATGACGATCGCCGAGCCGGCGATCCAGAATCGCTCCTTGAGTCGTCGCCAGAGCCACATCGCGATCGCTGCTCCAAGTGCGGCGAGAGCAGCGGCAATCAGCGTTCCCATCAGCAGGTCAACGAGCCAGCCAGAGTGATCCTGGGTGATCAGGCCGTACTCCCGGCTGAGGTTGAAGGAAATGAGGTCGATCGGAAAACGCACCAGGGTCAGCAGTACCGAGATCGCGGCACCAGCCGCAGCAGCCCCGAGAATCGGGCGGCGCGCCAGCCAGTCGAATGGCCTTCTGATCACCTGTCCGCGGTAGAGGGCGAGGATTGCCAGAACGATCAGGCCCAACACCGTCGAGATGATCGAAAGCATTCGCGACTCGGAGCGGAAGTCCTCAGCCCGCTCGAGTACGGCGGGGTCCAGATACTGACTCGCGAACACCGGGGGCAGGTCACCAGCTCCTCCCGGACCGAGCAACCAGACGAGCACATAAGCGAGGACGACCGCCGACAGCCCGATCCAGAGGAGGGAAGTCGCTTTCAGGAGGCCCCGCCCCTTAGCCGTGCTGCTCATGGGTCTTTACGATAGTCACAGCCCGCCGGCCCGCCCGTGCGGACGCCCCTCCCCATGCGAGTAGCCGTCATTTCCGACATCCACGCCAACCTGCCTGCCCTCGAGACAGTTCTGGGCGACATCGATTCCGTCGGGGTCGACGAGATCTGGTTTCTGGGAGACGCGATCGGTTACGGAGCACAGCCTTCCGAGTGCCTGCAGCTGCTTTCGGGGCGATGCTCGTTCATGCTCGTAGGCAACCATGACCTCGCTGCCCTCGGGGAGATCGACATTTCGACCTTCAGCCCGGGTGCCGCGCGCTCGGCGCTCTGGACGAGGGAGAAACTGACCGGCGAGGACCTCGGCCTGCTCCGGGGAATCGACGGTGCTTCCGGCTCGAAGGAAGGCTACGGCCTCTACCACGCATCACCCCGTGATCCGGTCTGGGAGTACGTTGTCGAGACCGACCGCGCGGAGGAGAATCTGAACTCCCAGGAAGAGCGGATCTCCCTGATCGGGCATTCACACATCGCGCTCTACTTCACGAGATTGGACGAAATGGCGCGCACCAGCTCGATCCTGGCCGGGGACGGCGCCCGGATCGACATGCGAAAGGGCAAATGGCTGGTCAATCCCGGAAGCGTCGGCCAGCCGCGCGACGGTGACCCCAGGGCCGCCTGGCTCGAGCTCGATACCGGGGAGCAGAACGCCCGGTTCCACCGGGTGGAGTATTCGATCGACGACGCCGCGAATTCCATACGGGAAGCCGGATTGCCGAACCACCTCGCCGACCGTCTTTACCTGGGGCACTGATGATTCGAGCCCCTTATGGAACCCTGAACCGCTTTCTCTACACTCGACGATGATGTCGAAGGGGACAAAATCATTCGTGGCCACGCTGCTGGTTTCCGCTGCTGTGGTGGGGGTTTCCGGCTGCGCGGAAGACCGCAGCAACCTGATTCCGGCCGATGCAGCCGAGCAGATGACCAACAGCCTGAACGCGATCCAGAAACTTGCCGAAGAGGGGCTTTGCTTCGACGCTGGCGACGCGGCCACCAGACTGCAGAAGCAGGTCGAGACATTGCCCCAGGGAGTGGATTCGGACTTGAAACGTTCCTTGACCGACGGGGTAGTAGCCCTGCAGGTCCAGCTGGGAGACCAGGCGACCTGCACCGATACTGAGCTGGACGAGCCGACGACCGAACCTGACACCGATACTGAAGTGACCCCGACCGGAGACACAGGAGCAACAACTCCGGAAGAAACCACCACGGTCGAACCGAAGAAAGACAAGGACACCGGCAACGAACCGGAAACTCCGACCCCGACACCTTCCCCCACTCCCGAACCAACTCCCACCCCGGAACCGACCCCGACTCCTGAACCACCGCCTCCAGAAGGTCCCGGCTCGGGCGGAGTCAGTCCGAATCAGTAAGGCTGAAGACAACTGATGACCAACACAACCGTTCTCGGCGACCGCTACGAGCTTCACGACAAGCTCGGATCCGGAGGCATGTCAAATGTCTACCGGGCCACTGACCGGATCCTGGAAAGGACCGTGGCCGTCAAGGTGCTGGCCGAGCACCTCTCTGATGACGACCGCTTCGTCGCGCGATTCCGTCGTGAGGCCCTGGCCGTCGCCAAGCTGATTCACCCGAACATCGTCCAGGTCTACGACACGGGTGTCGACAGTGGCCGGCACTTCATCGTCATGGAGTGCGTAGAGGGACGCTCCGGTGCCCAGATCCTCAAATCCGATGGCGTACTCGATCCCGAGACAACGATCGAAATCGGCGTCCAGGCCTGCGCCGGACTCGAATACGCCCATCGCCACGGAATCATCCATCGCGACGTGAAGCCGGGCAACCTGATGGTTACCGGCGGCCCCGTCCACGGCGGCGAGATGACCTGCAAGCTGACTGACTTCGGCATCGCCCGGGCCGCTGAGCAGACCCGCATCACCCAGGTCGGCTCGGTCGTCGGCACCGCCGCCTACCTCGCGCCCGAACAGGTCCGCGGAGAAGAGGCAACTCCCGCCACTGACGTCTACGCGCTTGGCGTGGTGCTTTACCAGTTCCTCACCGGCCGCCTGCCATACGAAGGGTCCTCGCTGGCCGAACTCGCGATCCGCCAGCAGAACGAAAAACCGCTTTCGCCCCGCACTTACAACGACGACGTGCCCGAGACGGTCAGTGCCTCGGTCATGCGCGCGCTCGAAGGCGACAAGCACATCCGCTTCCACACCGCCGGCGCCCTTTCCGACGGCCTCGAACGGGGCCTGCGCGGCGAAGACGTGACCATCCAGATGGACGATGACGGACCCCGGACCCCCGAGCAT
>JBPPMT010000020.1:0-4230 GCA_051306195.1 Solirubrobacterales bacterium | reverse complement strand
CCGGGACGAGAGTCCTGGTGACTCCCGGCCGGGCCGAACGCCCCGACCAGTTCCAGCAGCGGCCCTGGCAGCAGCACGGTCCTGAGGGCTGCCCGTTCTGCGAGGGGTCGGAGTCGATGACGCCGGAAGAGGTTGAGGCTGACCGGCCCGATGGATCCGCGCCGAACGGGCCAGGCTGGCAGACCCGGACCGTGCCCAATCTCTATCCGGCGCTGATTCCTCCGGAGGACGCGACTGGCGAAAGCGAGCACGAGGCCGGGGCCTTTGCCAGCACCGCCGACCCGCTGCTCGCCTCGGCCCGATCGGCCGAACCGGACATGTTCTCTTCGCGCCCGGCGATCGGTGCCCACGAAGTCATCATCAACTCGCCCCGGCACGTCTCCACCCTCGGCCAGCTTTCGGAAGAAGAGCTGAAGGTGACGGTCGCGGCCTGGCGCCGCCGGATGAACGCCCACGCCGGCGCGCCCTACGTCCAGCTCGTTCTGAACGAAGGCCCGGATACCGGGGCGACGATCGAGCACAGCCACGCGCAGGTGGGGGCTGCTCCGTTCGTTCCCGCTGCGGTCGCCCGGGAGCGGGAGCGCTTCAATTCGTACCGGGAGCGGACGGCCGGCGCCAGCCTGCTCGGTGAGGTCTTGCGGGAAGAGATCCGCCGCGGCGAGCGCCTGGTTGCGATCGATGACGAAGTTGCCCTGATCTGCCCCTGGGCCTCGCGCTTTCCTTACGAGATGCGCCTGATCCCGCGTCGCCCACAGGCGAGGTTCGAGGAAGGCAAGGGCGGAGCCGCAATGCTCGGCCGCGCGATTGCCGCGCTCGGCCAGATGTTCGGCGAGCAGCCGCAGCTAAACCTCTGGGTGAAGACAGCGCCGCGCGGAGTCGAGCACTTCCACTGGCACCTCGACCTGATTCCCCGCCTGACCCCGACTTCCGCCTTCGAGTTCGCCACCGGCGTCGACATCAACGTGATCGCACCGGAAACCGCAGCGCAGAGCCTGCGTGAAGCGATGTCGTAGGGTCAGGCAATGCCCATCGACAATCGCCCCATTCCCCGCTTCATTTCCGACGCTTCGCAGCACGGCATCCCCCACGGCCGATTCGCCGAGAAGCTCTCAACCGTCTTCCGCGACGCCTGCGCAGAGATCGCCGACCTGCCCGAAGGAACAGAGCTCCCCGACGAAATCATCTGGTTCCCCGAGCGAGCCTGGAGCGGCCGGGTCTGGATTCCGGCAAGTGCCACCGGCGAGGCTGTCCTCGAAGAAGGTGCCGACCCGGCGGCGATCGAGTTCTTCGGTTTCGTGTCTTTCGTCCAGCCGGTCGGGGAGGACCCGGCGGACTTCCAGGCTTCGGTCGACTTCACTGACGTAGTCGCCGCGGACAACCCCGACTGGGCGATCGACCTCGGCGATGAAGTCATCGGCAGGTGGCAGGGAGAGAACAACCGCGAGGCCGACATCACCCTGATCTGGGGCCGCTCCCTGACCAAGGAAGCCTTTGCTGCCACGGCCGAGCTTGACGGAATCGCCGTCGACCAGGATCCGCTCTTTGCCGACCGGTTCACGCTGATCGCCCCGGACGCGCTCAAGAACTACGGCGACGACGCCTACCTCGACGTCTTCCTCTGGAACTCCCGCGGCAAACTGGTCGCCAAGGAGAGCCTCTACGACGTCGAAGAAGTCACGCCCGAGGTTGACGAACCCGAGCCGGACGGTCCCGTTAAAAGCTAGTTCAGCTAACCCAAGGTGTTCAGCATCCGCCGGACTCGGTCCTGGGAAGGCCTGTCAACCGGTAGATCGGGCACCCGTGCGCTCAGGATTTCGATATCTACGAGGCCAGCGCCGAGAGCATCCCTTGCAAAGTCCCAATCCCGGTCGCGGCCGGCGACGCATTTCGCGAGGACGAGGTCGTGCGGCTCGAGGAAGTAAGTCCTTACCGATCCCGAGTTCTTTCCACGTCGGGCAATATCAAGGGGGATCAAGCGTTCCTCCCACCCGTCTGGCGCCTTGGCTGTTTCCGGGCCGACGCCAAGACCGTAGTAACCAAAGGTTTCGTGAAACATCGACCCGTCTCCGAGGGAGCCATCGATTTCGATCGCGTCTTCTGGCCGGCCCATTGGGAAGATGTCTACTTCCGTCGAGCGAAGCAGTGAGTCCGGGGCCTCGGGGTGGGGGCCAAGGATTGCCTGGCTGCCAATCACGATGAACTCCTCATCTTTGAGGATTTCTGCCGCCGCGCCAATCACGTGTTCCAGGTCTTCGCGATTCATGTTGTGGCTTCCAGAATCCTGCGCCGCTCTGGTTCACTGAGCATTCCGGCAAAGGGGGAATTCTGGCGGAGGTCTCGACTGTTTTGGTCATCCTGCGTCAGCACGCGCCGGATGTCGTCGAGCGGTTTGTCAAGAACGTTCTCCCATTCATCTGCGTAACGGGGGTCGAGCTTCTTCGCACCTCTCAGCCTCCACACTCGCTGGCGGGCTTCATCAACCATGGATCTGTCAAGTCGCTTCGCAATTTCGCGGTGGTAGGCGAGACCCCTTCGTTCGGCCAGTCGATGACTATTTTCACCACTCGTCGATCCAGGTTCACTTTGGTCAATGAGAATCTTTCTCGCACGCTCACGACCAGCGGTCATGGTTGGCTCGAGCACGTGACGTCCGCGAACCCCCGCTGCCCGTTCTTCCCCAACAGCTTCGTGGAGATCCAGCAGGGCGGGTACCGGTATCTCGACCCGACCCTGGCGGTTGAAGACAACAGGCAGATCACCGGATTTGATCCAGTTGCCAAGGGCCGTATGGCTGACTCCCAAAAATCGTCCGGCCAATCGGCGCGAGACCGTCTCACCTAGTTCCCGTTCAAGGCTGGCCTTCACGATTGCGACATCTCTGTCTTCCGGCATGCGTCGCTGCACGCGGCGAAGGCGTGCGATGTCGTCAAGCAGGGCCGATCTGCGTTCAATCAGAGTCATTGGTAAATCATAGTCGAAACTTGCCAAAAAAGCATGTTTTTGGAAACTTTGACACTGCAAAACCTCGGTGGAGAGCGAAAGGCTAGGCTCCGGACATGAGCGAATGGGCAGATGGCTTTTTCCGAGACTGGCAGGCGGCGTGGAATACGGGCACCGAGGAGGTGCTCCAGTACGTCACTGACGACATCGAGTACTGGGACGTCACCCTCGACGAGCCAATCCACGGAATCACCGCCTACGCTGAGTACTGCGACAAGTTCTTCCTCGCTTTCACCGAATGCAACTGGTCGATGCGCGAGCCGGTGATCCACGAAGGCAATCGTGTGTCTGAGCCCTGGGCCTTCCGTGGCCTCAACTCCGGCCCGCTCTGGATCGGCCTGCCTTCAACCGGCAAGTACCTGGAGAGCGAAGGCACTGACATCTTCGAGTTCCGCGAAGGCAAAGTCTGCCGGGAGCATTCGTATTACGACGTGGTCGGTAACCTGCGCCGCCTCGGACTCTGGCCGGGAATCGACTCACGCGCCGAATCAGTCGCCATGACCCTGGGCGGAGCCGCCCTGAACGGTCGCAAGGCGCTCTCCCGATTGCCCATTCCGGGAACCTGAGCCAAATCGGCTGGGCCGGATAAAGTCTGGCATTCCGCCCCGATAGCTCAGCTGGATAGAGCGACTCCCTCCTAAGGAGTAGGCCGCTGGTTCGAATCCAGCTCGGGGTATGTTTCCCGATGCTGCTCGCCCCGGACTACGATGGGCCAATGACGACCGAAACCGTGATCGACCGTGCCCGGCTAACCGAATGCCTCGATTACGAGCTGAAGACTTTCGTCGAAGGGAACCCGAAGTCCCAGGCGCTCTTCGAGCGCTCGCAGAAGTCCTTGGTCGGCGGGGTGCCGATGCCGTGGATGATGCGCTGGGCCGGCGGCTTCCCTGTCTTCGCGAAGATCGCGATCGGCGCGAGGATCATCGACGTTGACGACCACACTTACATCGATTTCTGCCTCGGAGATACCGGCGCGATGCCCGGGCACGATCCGGAACCGGTCGTTCGCGCGATCACTGCCCAGGAGCAGACTGGCATCACCACGATGCTGCCGACCGAGAACGCGGCCTGGGTCGGCGAAGAGCTCCAGCGGCGCTTCGGGCTCGACCGTTGGATGTTCACCCTCACCGCAACCGACGCCAACCGCGCGGCCCTCCGGATCTGCCGCCAGATCACCGGCCGGCCGAAGGTGCTCGTTTACAGCTACAGCTACCACGGCTCGGTTGATGA
>JBPPMT010000106.1:0-4925 GCA_051306195.1 Solirubrobacterales bacterium | reverse complement strand
CGGCGGCATCCGCTCGCTCAACGTCGCCCTCCGACAGATCCTCGACCTCTACACCTGCCTCCGCCCCGTCCGCTGGTTCGAAGGCGTCCCCTCCCCCGTAAAACGCCCCGAACTCACCGACATGGTCATCTTCCGGGAAAACACCGAAGACATCTACGCCGGCATCGAATTCGAAGCCGGAACCGAAGAAAACCGCAAATTCCGCAAACTCTTCGCCGACAACTTCCCGGCGATGTACAAAAAAATCCGCTTCCCCGACTCCAGCGGCATAGGCATCAAGCCCATCTCCAAAGAAGGCGCCGACCGCCTCATCCGCGCCGCCATCCGCTACGCCATCGAAAACGACCGCAAGTCCGTCACACTCGTCCACAAAGGCAACATCATGAAGTTCACGGAAGGCGCCTTCCGTGACTGGGGCTACGAGCTCGCCAAACGCGAATTCGGCGCCCAAGACCTCGACGGCGGCCCCTGGCAAGTCCTCAAAACCGCGGCAGGCAAGGAAATCGTCATCAAAGACGTCATCGCCGACGCCTTCCTCCAACAACTCCTCACCCGCCCCGCCGACTACGACGTCATCGCCACCATGAACCTGAACGGCGACTACATCTCCGACGCCCTCGCCGCCTGCGTCGGCGGCATCGGCATCGCCCCCGGCGCCAACATCAACTACGACACCGGCCACGCCATCTTCGAAGCCACCCACGGCACCGCCCCCAAATACGCCGGCAAAGACCAGGTCAACCCCGGCTCCGTCATCCTCTCCGGCGAAATGATGTTCCGCTACATGGGCTGGACCGAAGCCGCCGACCTCATCATCAAGGGAACCGAAGGCGCCATCGCCGCCAAAACCGTCACCTACGACTTCCACCGCCTCATGGAAGGCGCCAAACTCCTGAAATGCTCGGAGTTCGGGGAGGCGATTGTGCGGCATATGTAACCACCACCCGCCGAGTCCTGTGGATGAAGGAATGGATTGTCTGTATTTGTCGTGCAGGATGGGCCCAACAAATCGTGCAAGGCCACCGGTCAGTTACGCCTCAAGTACCGGCGGAGTCGAGCCCATAGTCCGAAATGTTCGATCCGCTCTGTCGCCACGCTCGTGGTCTCCTCTGGGCGGTTGACCTTGGGTTGCTCGTCCTTCTCTTCGAACTCGCGACACTTTCGGTTCATGTCGTTCTCGCGGCCCAACTGAATCGGTTCGTCGCTCCAACTGCCGGCCCACCGCACGGTGTTCCGCTTGATCCAGTAGTGCGACCGGCAAGGAAAACTCCAGTTGCCAACCGACGGGTCGAGCGAGACCGTCCGACCATCGAAGATGAGCGTCCAGTCTGTCGGCGCGATGGGAGTGATGACCTCCCGTCCGCACCCGCAGCAGCACTTGTGGACTGCAGTCGCGAACTGGATGGAGATGTATAGTTTTCCCTCCTCTATGTGATCGGGGATGAACTCGACAAACTCATGCTTCAACGTGTGTGTGCTGTTCACACTTATCCTCGTTCGTGATCGCATTGCCGTCAATGGTGTAGGCCGTGTGGTGCTCATGCTCTAGGTCGAGGTAGATGCCCCGGTACTTCTTCCACCTGATCACTGCCAGAGACGCATTGAGCGCATTGAGCTCAGCGATCTGGATGTTCGAGGTGTAGTCGTTGTCGCCAGTGTGCACCAGCGGGATCCTGCCCTTCTTGTGGACGTGTTCGCGAAGGTCGGGCGTGCTGGTCGTAACCCGCAGCACGCCACCCAGCTTGGCGTCGTCGGTGCGGTATACACCAAGCCCCGCGTCGATAAACGGGACCTCGTGGTCTTCGAGGCGCTGGATGATCGGGCGTTTCGCCGCACCGTCGTCGAGACAGAGGAAGACAAAGGTGAGACGATCGAGCGACTGCAGGTTGCTCGGGCCCACCCGCGACTCGTGCGGGACGATGCCTCTATGCAGCACGCCGTACTGCTCGGCGAGATAGGCCACCTTTGATGGCTCGGCGCGCAGTTGGGTGAGCGATGCGGCACCGGGGCATCTGAAGGCGTTGTGGGTAAGAAAGCCGTCGTCATCAAAAAGGTGGATCTCTTGGACAGGCGTCTTGGCCACGAGGTCGAGGACGTACGAGCCCGTTCCTCCGAGGCCGATGATCCCGACGCGCTCATCGGACACACGCTCGTTGATGTCATTGATGCCCGCGCGGCTCGACGCAGTGTCGGGGTAGCAGAACACGCCATTGCCATCCACGTTCTCGATGACCGGGTATGGCCTCTCAGTTGCACTCGGGTCGATGACGCGGGCCGGTCCCGCGAGAATGGCGGCGTAGGTCGACATTTTGTGGTAGTAGTCGGTGTAGCCGTCGGGCGGCTTGCTTGAAAAAGAGTGATCAACTGTCAGCCCGTTCCCAAGGTCGCATTTGCCTGACTGATGCCGAATCTGTTCGAGCGGCCGGCCTTCTCGATCACACGGATAGTCACCGGCAAAGTGAGCGACATGAGTCGAGGGCCGTTCAGTCTGGTCACCGCGCAGCGTCAGTTTCGACACGAGCGTCCCGTACCCGATCTGGCCGGGACCGCGGAGGTACGGAACGCGGTCGACCACCAAGTGGCCGCCGCGCACCGATACCGCGTAGCCCTCATCGCGGAGCCGCTTCAAATCGGGATTAAGATTTATCAGTAGCTGAGACATTGAACACCATCCCATTGGTAATGCGGACGGACTGCCCGACGATGAGCGTTCCCTCAGGATTCGGACGAGGACCGTTGCGATAAGTCACGGTGAAGCACCAGAACGGGCCCTCCGGCACAGGGTCGAAGGCGAGAGCCAGCAGTTCGTCAAACGTGAGGCTACGCTGCTCGACGACTTTGCGGCGGCCGTTGACAATGATGGCGATAGCACGCTGGGTGTAGAAACTCTCCACGCCAGCTGGGTCGAGGGGAATCTCTTGGCCGGGGGCCAGCTGAAAGTCCGGCTCATCACGCCGCTCAAGCCAGACGTGGTCACCCTCTCCGATACCTGCGAGGCGGCGCAGTACCGACTCGGAAATCGAGCCAGATCCCCAAGGCTGCCGCTGGCCATCAAGCACAAAGTTGAACAACCGATCTGTGCGGAAGGTGAAGAACAGCTCCCGACCCGGCTCCCGAAGATCCACCGACTCCTCGAGGTCGATGTCCTCCAGCTGGCGACGCTCGCCAAGTTCGAGCACCACGTGCTCTTCAGCGGGACTGCGGCCGGCAAGCTCAAGAAGTTGCCGGCCCGTGAGCACGGGGTCGTCGGTCTGGAATGAGTTCTCGTCGATCGTGAGTGAGTAGCCCATGGCAGGGTCTCCGTGAGGCCAGCCCCGCCCTGCGACATGCTGGCGGACGACCGGACTGCGTACGATCCATTATTTGCGTAGTACGTCAAGCAGTCAAGCCAGATTCTTGACAAATTTAGCGGACGGCCTAAAATCGCGCACAGCGGCCGGGACCGGCCGTTGAGGAGACGCTATTGAACATGCCGGAGAAAGGGCCAGCACCGGGCAAGGAGCTAGGCGAGTATCTTGCTAACATCAGAGCGATCAAGCAGATGAGGCTCCGGGAAGTCGAAGAGGCTTCTGGTGGGCTGGTCTCGAACGCCTACTTGAGTCAGTTAGAGCACGGTCGGATCAGCAAGCCCTCCCCCAATATCCTGCACAGCATTGCTCAGGTCTATGGAGTTCCCTACGAGACACTCATGGAGAAGGCTGGGTACATCGCGGCGGGCACGACGAAGCCTGGTAGGCGGCACGGCAAGGTGCCGACCTTTGCCAAAGAGCATCTCACCTCGGAGGAGGAAGACGAGTTGCTCAAGTACCTGGCGTTTCTCCGGTCGAAGCGTCACAGGGGTACTGGTTGAGACCTGACGATCGCATCAACGATGAACAGCTACTCGCTCGTATCCGGGCGGAGGCAAGGCGAGCCTTGGAGGAGGCTGGGGCCATCGGTGTCCTGCCAACCCCTATCGATGATGTGATCGCAGCGGCGAAACACACGGTTCATTTTGGTGCTGACATCGATGAAGGGTTCCTGAAGCGATTGAGTCGAAACGCTGCGGGCAAGCTGAAGAGCGCTCTTTCCAAGGTTTGGGGCGTGCTTGATGTCGCCGGTCGGACGATGCACCTAGACAGACTTGTTCATCCGGCAAAGACCGGGTTTTTAAAGGTCCACGAGCTCGCCCATGGTCTGTTGACGTGGCAACGAGACTTATACGCCATTACCGCGGACTGTGAGCAGACGATCTCGCCGGATGTCGCCGAGGAGTTCGACCGGGAGGCGAACGCGTTCGCTTCCGAAGTGCTATTCCAGCTTGATCGATTCACGGAGGAGGCGGCGGATCACTCATTCGGCTTGCGAACACCGCTCAAGCTGTCGAAGAAGTATGGTGCCTCGCTTTACTCAACCATTCGCCGATACGTTTCCACCAACGATCGGGTGTGTGCGGTGATTGTGCTTGAACCGCCGCTTCTGCAGGCGGGACCGGGCTTTGCGGCTGAGGTGCGGAGGGTTGAGTACTCGGCGAGCTTCTTGGAGGTAATCGGTACGCTCGAACTGCCGCAATCGGTAACACCGGACGACGACTTCGGTGCCATGGTACCGATGGGCGCGACGCAGAAGATGTCGCGACCGCGCGAAATTGTGTTGGAGGATCGCAACGGTGAGCGACAGCTCTGCATTGGGGAAGCATTCAAGAACAGCTACTACGTGTTCATACTGATCCATCGCCAAGCGGCTTTGACTAAGCGACAGATTGTCGTGTCAGCGTAAATGACACTCGGAACGGCGGGACGGGCGGCATCAAGATCACCTATCCCGTGCCATCAAGACGGCCGGATCTGCGGCCTTCTTGATGCCGCCTCCAGCGCCATCCGATCACACGGCGGGTGGCACCGACCGTCCTCTTCCCGTGCCACCGACTGCTGCTCTGAGCGGTC
>JBPPMT010000105.1:0-199907 GCA_051306195.1 Solirubrobacterales bacterium | reverse complement strand
CGACTCCGACCCGGTTGCCCGGCGGGCCGCCTCGAAGCGAAGTGAGCTCCTGATCCCGTTGGCGATGGTGCCGGTCACCGCGGCCAGCGCAGCTTCGTCTTTCGAGTCGAACGCCCCGCTCTCCTCGCGGCGCGCGATGTGAACGGCACCCCAAGCGCGACCGCGGATCAGGAAAGCGGCCCGTAGCTCGTACGGAATCCCGGACGGCACATTGAGCTCCCGGTGACGGGTGCTGGACTCCGGGTCTCCCCCGGTCGCCGTTTCGAGAGACGCGACCTGCCGCGGGCCGGCGACCAGTGAGGCAAAAGTGTTCGAATCCTCGACCAGGTACTCGCTCCTGATCATCAGTTCCCCCGCGGCGTTGACGTTCTCCTCGGTGAAGATCCCGTTGCTCACGAGTTCGGTCGGAGCATCGCTGGTCAACAGCAGGGTGTGCGGATCCATCGTGTGCCAACAGGACGCATCGTTGTCCACGACCCGCCGCAGTCGCGGAGAAAGCTCGGCGAAGTAGTCCTGGGTGGAGAGTCCCCGGGAGCCGAGAAGATCAAGCTCCCCCCGAAGTCGTTCAATGGTCCAGCGAGGTTCTCCCATCCAGGTATTAAATCACCCTGGCGGGGCGACCGGGATGGTGAGTGCACTCTCGGAGGTCGCGCTTGGAACCATCGGACCGAGGCGGGCTACTCCCACATGATGGACTTCCGTTTCGAAGTCCGTGATGCCCAGAACCTGCTGGGAATCCTGGCGGACGAGGAAATCATCCAGCCGACCAGGATCGCCACGACCGGCAATTCCTACGGCGCCGGCATGTCGATGTCGCTGGCTGCCCTCAAGGACAGAGTCATGGATCTGGACGGCACGCTCCACCCGTGGAAGAGCCCGGGCGGCAAGGACATGGAAATCGCGGTCGCCGCTCCTCTCGCCCCTGGACCGATTTCAGTTCCGCGATGGCCCCCAACGGCAACGCCGTCGACTAGATCCAGAATGCGGGGTACTTCGGGCCGACCGGCGTGATGAAGGAGTCCTACATCCAGGGGCTGATCTCCGCCGGCCGGAACGCCCCGGCGGGCAGTGACCCCCAGGCCGACATCCAGGGTTGGATGGATCTGCTCGCAGCCGGCGAGCCCTATGACAGCAAGCCAGTGACCAAAGCGATGAGGGACGAAGTCGGCACCTTCCATTCCTCGTACGGCCTGCCTCCAACCGAGGCACCCGCGCCGATCTTCATCAGCGGTTTCACCGACGACATCTTCCCGGTCGACGAGGCAACCCGCTACTACAACCGGACGAAGGCTCTGTTCCCGGAGGTTCCGATCGGTCTGTTCTTCGGGTCGCTTGGGCACCCCAGGGGCCACGTCCAGACGAACACCTTCGCAGCGTTCGCGGAGGCAACCGACAGGTGGGTCGACTACTACCTCGCCGGAACCGGCAGTAAGCCGGCCGGAGATGCAGGGCGGTGAAAGCACCGGCACGATCGATCCCGACGGCGGCGACTTCGCCGTTTCGAATCTGTTCAATCCCCTCTCCTCGGTCTTCGATCCCGCCCCGGCCGGCACCGCTTGCGCCGTTGCCAGCGGAGCGAAGGAACCGGGATCGGTCAACCACGAGACTGCACCCGCAACGACGGCTTACACGCTGATGGGAGCGACTACGGTAATCGCGAAGATCGGTGTCACCGGCGATGGATCGCAGATCGCCGCCCGGCTGGTGGATGTCTCACCGGACGGCAGCGACAAGATCCTGGTCTCCCGCGGATTGTGGCGGCCCGATGGCAGCGGCTTCCAGGTATTCCAGCTCTTCGCCAACGGATGGAAGGTCGAGCCGGGTCACATACTGAGGCTCGAGCTGCTTCCCCGCGACTCGGAGCAGGCCGAGCCGAACGGCTTCTGGTCAACTACGGCCGCCCTTCGAATGAACAGCAGCCGGTGACGGTCAGCCACGTCGACCTGCGAATCCCCGTCGTGGAATCCACGGGTGCGCTCGGCGGCGTGGTTAAGGCACCGGCCCCACGTGTCCTGCCGGACCGTCCCGGGGTCGTTCGAGCCAAGGGCCGGGTGCGTGGTCTCAGGAAGCCGCTGCTAGCCAGCCGGAAGGGCCTCACCGTGGTACCCGGCAAGACGGCGCGATCGGATGGATCGTCCGTAGCACCGCGGGTGCGATCACCGCCTTCGTGGGACTGCTGGTGATCCTCCCTCTTCTGGTCGGCTTCCTCCCCGCAGGCCTTGGAAGCGACATCGGCAAGTTTCTTCCGGAAGCTGCCGCCGAGGGATTCTTGTCCAGTGCGCCCGCCGATGGCCTGGGCCCGTGGACCGGTATCGGTGTCCTGACCCTCTGGGTCGGCCTCTCATATGTCGTGGCCACAGTGTTGCTCCGCCGCCGCGATCTGGCTTGATGAAGATTGCTGCTGATACCGTGCCGTTCGGCACCCCATGTGCCCTCGCGCAGTCGATGACGAAGTGCTCGTCTGACACATTTGTGGAGAGGACTGACCTCGATCAGGACAGGTCCGCAGTGGAGATTGCGCAACTGGCCCGAAAGGGCGGTTGTGTTCACCATGCCGCGAATGCGGCGCGAGAGAAAGGCGGGCGAGATGCCCTCACAGAAGACCGACAAGACCGCGAAAGACCTGAAAGAGGTCACGGACAAGATCAGTGGATTCCCGGAACCGCACGCAGAGATCGGAAGCAAACTCCACGAGGCGATCGTCAGTGCAGGGCCAAAACTCAAGCCACGACTCTGGTACGGCATGCCGGGCTACGCAACAGGACGCAGCACTCCGGTCCTGATCTTCTTCCGGTGCGACGACGGCGTGTTCACTCTCGGCCTGTCCGAGAAAGCGAACGTGGAAGGCGAACCGGGCAGCACGCTACGCCCCTGTGCCTGGTTCCTCGATGAGATCGACGACGCCACGCTCGAGAAGGTCGCTGACCTGACTCGGACTGCGACTGGCTGACCAGCGGCTGAGCGGCCAACGTGAAATGGAGGACACGTCGATGCCAGGTATTCAGGGCATCGACGTGTCCGGAGCCGCCGACGCCGGTGGGAAGATGGACGCAGCTATGAGATCGCAGACCCTGCTCAGAGACACACTCGATCAACTCGTCACGACAAGCTGCTGGCGATCGCGGCATCTGATCGTCGTCTCTTCGATCGCAGTCGTCGCGCTGGTCGGGCTCGGCAATCCCCACTGGTCCGTTGCAGACGAGCGGGACCGGCCCGCCCGCTTCACCGTCTCGGCCAGCGGTGACCTCCTGATCCATACCTCCGTCTGGGAAGACGCGCTCGCCTTCGGCAACGGCAGAAGATTTGATTTCGACCCGATGTTCCGGTCGGTCCGGCGGTACATCGCGGGGGCGGATCTCGCTATCTGTCACGTCGAGACCCCGATCACGACCGGCCCGCCCAGCGGATACCCGATATTCAGCGCCCCGGCCGCTCTCGCAGCAGGCATCCGGAAAGCCGGATGGAGGGCCTGCGATACCGCCTCCAACCACTCCCTGGACCAGGGCCAGGCCGGCATCCGCGAAACCAGCAGGCTGTTGAACGCGCAGAAGGTCCGGCACACCGGCTCGGCTGCTTCCAGGCGGGCCGCCCGCCGACCGGTGGTCCTGGACGCGGGCCCAGCCAAGGTCGGGCTGGTCGCCTACACCGATGCGACCAACGGGATCCGGCGGCCCCACGGGTGGTCGGTGAATCTCCTCCCCGCCGCCGATCCCGCCCGGAAGAAAGCCAGAATCGTCAGGCGCGACGTAAAGCGAACTCTTGCCGCCGGGGCCGACACGGTGATCGTCAACGTCCAGTGGGGGGACGAGAATTCGCCTGTACCCAACCACTCCCAGCGGGCGCTGGCCCGGCGGATCGTCAAGATCGACGGAGTGGCCGCAATCGCAGGCCAAGGACCGCACGTGGTTCAGCCGATCGATCGGATCGGGGGCAAATTCGTCATCTTCAGTTCCGGAAACCTGCTGAGCAACCAGAGCGCAGCTGCCGGACTCCCTACGGCAACCCAGGACGGAATGATCGCGCTGCTCGGATTTGCCGAAACGGCCAGGGGATGGAAAGTGAAACGGGTTGACTACGTGCCGACCCTGGTCGAACCCAACGGTCACCGAATCCTCGCGACCGGGCGCGGCCGCCGGAATCACCCGGGAATGGCCGGCGCGCTGACCCGTTCGTGGCGGCGAACGGTCCATGTCGTCGGCCGGGGCCCGCATCTGAAGCCCATCCCGAAACACCGGCCCTGAAATGAAAGTCCTGGACCACAATCGGTGGACCCGAACGAGCATTCATCGATATCTTTCTCCATTTGCACGCCATCGAGGTGCCGGTCACCGGCTACTCCAGATGCTCAGGCGTGGAGGCGAACCGGCAATGTCTTGAGCTGGTTGGCGAACGGCGAGACTGCGTAAGCGGGCATCCCGTCCATCTCCGTGGCGGGAAATCGCTTCAGTGTCTCCTCGACGAGGACCCGCAGTTCCAGCCGGGCAAGTGCCGAACCGAGGCAAAAGTGTCTACCACCGCCACCGAAGGCCTGATGGTCGGGGTTCCGTGTCACGTCGAAACGCTCAGGGTCTTCGTACGATTCCTCGTCGCGGTTGGAAGACGGGTACCACATCACGACCTTGTCGCCTTTGCGGATCTTCACGCCATTGAGTTCGGTGTCCCTGGTCGCCGTGCGGCGAAAATGCGAGAAGGCGGGAAACATGCGCAGGGACTCCTCCACCGCGCTGGGAATCAGCTCCGGGTCTTCCAGAAGAAGGTCGCGTTGGTCGGGGTGTTCCATCAAAGCCCACATGGCGCTGCAATATGTCGCCTTCGTCGAGTCGTTGCCGGCGGCCATCAGCAGAAAGAAGCCCATGACGATCTCGTGCTCCTCCAGCCCGTTTCCGTCGATCTCGGCATGGACGAGCAGACTGGTCAGGTCTTCGGTTGGATTGTTCCGGCGATCTTCGATCAGCTTCTGGCAGCGTTCGAAGATCAGCGGTATCTGGTTCTCCATGATCGTCTCTGTGCCGTTCGGGTTCAGGTCGGGATCGCCGAATCCGACCAGCGAATTGAGCAGGGTCGCCCAGGGTTCGTCGTCCTCGGGCGGGATGCCCATGAAGCTTCCGATCACTCGTGAAACGACCGGCTGGGCCACTTCGCTCACGAGGTCACACCGCTCGCGCCCGTCGAGCCGATCGAGCACCTCGACCGTGATCGCCCGGATCTGCTCCTCGTGTTCACCGATCCGCTTCGGTGTGAAGCCACGCTGGAAGAGGTTCTTGAGTCGGTCATGCTTGGGAGGGTCCATGCCGATGAACATCGCCGAAATCAGCTCGACCGGGATTACGGCGTCAGAAACCACAGTGATGCCGCTTGCTGACGAGTAGGTCTCCCAATCACGGCTGACCGCCTCAACGTCCTCGGCTCGGGTCACCGACCAGTAACCCGCTTCGCTGGGGTATGCCGGAATGCCATCGGACCAATGGACGGGACACGTGCCGCGCATTTCCTTGAAAAGCTCGTGAGGTGGGCCGTCCCGCCAGCCCTCCTCGGGAATGACTCTCACCTGACTCGTGTTCATCGTTTCTCCTGGCATAGGACCGAAGGTATCAAAAAACGTACCGATCGGTGTAGAAACGTACCGATCGGTGTAGGTTAGACTTATCCGGAATGAGTCAACAAACCGCACCCTCCCAAACTGATTCCCTGACGAGAGCTCCCGTGTTCCCCCATCGCCGTGCTGGCCACTGTGGTTCGGGGGCGTTGCGCGACCTGATGGAGCTCCATCAACTCGACTACGGAGCCGGGCCGTTGTCAGAGGGCGCAGCGTTCGGGCTCGCCGGGGGCCTCGGGTTTCTCTATCTCGAGATGCCCGGAATGAAGCCGCCGCTGTACCTCGTCGGCCGTACCGCCGATCTTGAGCGAGACGTCAGCAATCATCTCGGCATCGGTCTCGAAGTACGAGAGACGGAGGACCCCGAGGAAGGATGGCGCTGGGTGCGCGAAGAGATCGACGCCGGACGGCCACCGATGGTCTGGGCGGACATCGGCCACCTCGAGTATCTGCGTGTCCGCATGCACAACACCCGTCACGACATCGTGATCGTCGGCTACGACGAGGACCAGGGGATCGCCTGGATCGCCGACAACGACCGGGATGAACTGCAAGCCTGCTCCCTCGACTCGCTCTCCACCGCCCGCAATTCCGACGGTTTCCCCGGCCCGAACCTCCATACGACATTCTTCTACGAATGGCCGGAAAGCCTGCGAGAGCCCGCCGAAGCCACGCGATTGGCCATCGAGCGTGCCGTCGCCAACATGCGTGATGGCGGCGACGCCATCGCCGACCTGGCCGGTGCCTTCGGGCTGGAAGGGATCGAACGATTCGCAGCCGCCTACCCGACCTGGCCCGGGACCTTCGGCGAGCACCTCCCGGCAGCGCTTCGAGGGCTCCGCGTCTTCATCGTCAAGGCTGGGACCGGTGGCGCCATGTTCCGGTCGCTTCACGCAGAGTTCCTGAACGACATGGCACTGCTCCTCGACGACGCCGACCTCCGCGCTCTCGCCGGAACCTACGGTGTCCTCGCCTCGCTTTGGCGACTATTGGCTTTTCACGCGGAGCGAGAGGACCACGCCGGAGGCCTGAGAGCAGTCGAGCAGATCAACGAGCTCGAACGCCTCGGTGTCTCGATGATGGAAGCGTGGCTCGAGGAGGACTCGAAGTGAAACCCGACGAAAACGGCACCATCCCCGCCCACCAGCCTCACTGCCTGGGCTGCGGTCCAGAGAATCCCGCCAGCATGGGACTGAAGCTCCGCATCCAGGACGACCGCATTCTCGGAAGCGTGCGCTTCGATCGCCGCCAGGAAGGAGCCCCCGGTTTCGCCCACGGTGGAGCCGTCGCAACGGTCCTCGACGACGCCCTGGGAACCGTCCTGATCCTCGTCCAACGCCCCGCGGTCACCGCCAACCTGAACATCGACTTCCGCGCACCGGCCTTCCTCGGCCGCGAGTTAAGCGTCGAAGCGCGATGCGAGCGGATAGAAGGCCGCAAGCTCCACCTGGTTGGCCGGCTCCTGGACGGAGAGGAAATCATCGCAGAGGGACGGGGCCTCTTCATCGAAGTGAACATCGATCACTTCCGTCGTGGCGGCCAGGAACTCCCTGACAACTGGGACAAATGGAAGGCCGAAGCAGCCACGTAGATCCGGTCGGCTCGACCGCCTACGCCTCGAGAGAGCATTCGTCTTCGTTCGGGCCAGGTGTCGCTAACGCCGACGCGCCGCGGGAGTCGATCCTGCATCACGCTTCTCATCAAGCGGCGCGGAGACCGAATTCAGCCAGATCTGAAAGTCGGCGATCGCCCGATTGAGCGCAGGGCTCTCGCCCCGCTGCACATACTCCAGGGTCAACCCGTGTATGCCTGCGATGATCAGAACGATCAGCGACTCCCTGTCCATCAACAGCCTGCGGCCACGACCGCCCGCCTCAGCAATCAGCCTGGCGATGATGTCGCGAAAACCTTCATTGATGTGGCCGGTCACCGCCTGCAGCTTCGTATCGGTGACCGACTCCGCCGTCAACCCAAGATAGGCGACGAGCAGTCCTCGATCGCCGGTGATCGCACTCCAGAAGCCGTCGAAGCCTGCGGCAACGATGTCCGCGGGGTCCTCAAGACCTTCGACGGCATCGGCCACCTGCGACAGTAGATAATCCCCCAGCATCACTACAGTCCGCTCCAGCAGCTGCTCACGATCGCGGAAGTAGTAAAGGACCATCCGCTTTTGGATTCCTGCCTCCTCGGCTATCCGGTGCAAAGAGGTCGCCGCGTAACCATCGCGACCGAGGCAGCGCAACGCCGCTTCGAGGATCGCCTGCTCCTGGCGCTCCCGCTTCGGCGTGATCGATTCGCTCCGTTCCACGACTCAACTGTAGTCGAGTAGTCCATTTTCAATCCCAGCGATCCGGGCCGGCCGGGGGGACTTGGGCCATGGGGGTGAGCCGACAAATCCGTGGGCGATCTTCCTTCGCCAGCCGAGCGAGCCCACGGCGTTGCTATGGTTGCTTGCTGTAGGCCGCGTGATTACACGTACCGGCCGCTACAACTCGGCCTGATCGCCTTCATCGCCTTGCTGTTCATGAGGGAGACACCGCTCGGTTCGAAGAGCGGCATCGAACGCACCCTCGAGGAAACATGATGATCACCGAACACTCCGCCTTGAAGAAGCTGGGACTGCGCCGGCTGCTGGTCGCCATTGACGGTTCGCCGAACTCGGGCCTGGCCCTGACTGCTGCAATCACGGTCGCTCAAAGGGACAACGCCTCCCTCACCCTGATCACGATCGAACCCGACTTGACGGTCAGCCCCGCAAGCTGGGCGATCATGACAGCCCCGCCGCCAGAGATGCAAGCCGACGCCCACCGAGCCGCCAACCAGATGCTTGAGGACGCAAGGTCCCTTTTACCCGATGACGTGCCCGCCACCTCGATCCTCCGGTTCGGCAGGGCCGGCCCCGAGATCGTGGCCGAGGCAGCGACCGGTAAGTACGATGCGATCCTGATCGGAGCCCGTGGCGTCGGCGTGGTCGGCTCGCTACTCGGCAGCGTCAGCCAATACGTCCTGCACCACGCCAAAATCGCCGTCTTCGTGATCCACGCGCCGCCCGGAAAGTGAGTTGACCACAGCCTCAGTTGGGCAGTTCTGTCAGGCTCTGAACTCGTTCTAGTAGATGTAGAACCCGCGCCCCGACTTCCGGCCGAACCGTCCGGAGGCGACCATGCGCTTGAGGATCGGGGGTGGCGCGTACTCGTCACGCTTGAATTCTTCGTAGAGCGAGTCACAGACGTTGTAGAGCACGTCGAGGCCGATGAAGTCACATAGCTCCAGCGGGCCCATCGGATGGCCGCAACCCAGGCGCATGCCTTCGTCGATGTCTTCCGGGGACGCGAACTCCTCTTCGTACATGCGTACCCCGGCCATCAGGTACGGCACCAGAAGCATGTTCACCACGAAACCAGAACGGTCCTTCGTCTCGATCGGACGTTTGCCGATCGTCTTCACGAAATCACGGGCCGACTGGATGGTCGCCTCCGAAGAATCGAGGGCCACCACGATCTCGACCAGCTTCATCACCGGTACCGGCGCGAAGAAGTGAAGGCCACAAACCCGGTCCGGGTTCCTGAAAGCCCCGGCAAGCTCCGCGATCGGGATCGACGAAGTGTTCGAAGCGACGATCGCCTGATCGGAAACGACCTTCTCGATGCCGGCCATCACTTTCAGCTTCAGATCGAGATCTTCGGGCACCACCTCGACCACCAGGTCGGCCTCCTTGATCCCGGCGAGCTCATCGGCGACCATGATCCGGGCGAGGGCGGCATCCATCTTTTCCTGATCCATCTTGCCGCCCCTCACGGCCCGGGCGAGGGACTTGCCGATCCGGTCGGTGACGCCGGGACGGCGTTCCGGGTCAGCCTCGTAGATCGTGACCGGAAGACCACTGATGGCGGTCGCCTCGGCGATGCCCGAGCCCATGAAGCCGCCGCCGACCACGGCGACGGACCTGATCTCGGCTGGCGAGCTGCCACCCGGTTCACTCATATGGATACCCCGGGTGCCGCGCATCAGGGCCGAGTCTCTCTTGGGGCCTGGATAGGAATTCGGGCTGACGGCTCCCTGGCACCGGACGGCTCGAGGTACCGTTCCATCGTGATAATCTGAGCATAATGTCAGACTATTATATAGTCAGACTTTTTTAGGTCAAGCGGCCCCGTGTGCGACCAGACGTAAGCAACCACCGACCTTCGTCGCGCCGACTCCCCGGCCGCCGGGTCATGTTCGCCGCCTGCGCCGTCGGGGCGACCGGCGGATGGAACATCGCCAACACCGGAGCCGCGGCCGAACAACTGGCCGGTGTATACGGCGTCGACACGGCCCAGATCGGAATTCTCTCCGCGATCCTCTTCCTCACCCAGTTCGTCGGCCAGATCCCGACCGGCCACCTGATCGACCATCTCGGGGCACGCAATGCGGCCTGGGCCTGCATCGGGGTGTTCGGTGGCGCGAACCTGCTCGCCTGCGCCACCCCGAGCTACGAACTGGCTCTGTTCTGCCGGGCGCTGATGGGTCCGGCGATGGCCCTCTCGTTCATCGGGGCAAGTGCCTTCATCCGCGGAGCGGACGGGTCGTCGTTCGCCCAGGGCGTATTCGGCGCCGTTTCCACCGGCTTCGGCGGCCTGGCGCTGGCCGTGGTCCCCGCCGCCACTGCGCACTTCGGGTGGCGGGCGCCGTTCGCCTGCGGAGCGGTGATCGCGCTCCTCTCGGTGCCGGCGGTGCTCGCCGCCCCCGATGTCCGGTTCCGGCAGGACGGAGCGGCGGGACTCCGGTCATCGCTCGCGATGGCAAAGGACCGGGTGCTCTGGAAGCTGGGGGTGATCCAGGCCAACGCCTTCGGCCTCAACGCGGTCATCGCCAACTGGGTAGTCCTCCTGGTAGAGAAGAACAGCTCGGCATCGATCCGGCTGGCCGGGATCATCGGCGCGATGACCCTCGTCGGCGGCGTGGTCAGCCGGCCTCTCGGAGGCCTGCTCGTAGCGAGACATCCGAGGCACAGCCGGCTGATCGTTTCCAGCTCGATCGCGCTCGGTGCCCTTGCCACCACGGCGCTGGCGACCGGGCTTCCGGTGAAAGCCGCCCTGCTGGCGACGCTATGCGTGGGCCTCGCCGCGGGCATCTCGTTCGGCCCGACCATGGACCTGGCCGGCCGGAGACACCCCGGTTCGCCCGGCGCCGCGATCGCCTTCCTGAACACCGGGGCGATGGGACTGATCATCGTCGGTACCCCGGCGGTGGGCGCTTCGTTCTCGCTCCCCGGAGACGGCCGGATCGGCTTCGCTGCCATCGCACTCATCTGGTTTCTGTCGATTCCCGCCGCTTCGGTCTTCTCGGCGGAGCGGCCCGGCCGGTCCGCGGCCCCGCCGAAGGACTAGGGGGCGGTCACGAGCCGCACCGGATCCCTGCCGCCGGTGAGGAACCAGGGGCGCGAAGCAAAGCTCTGCCGCCAGGGGGTCGCCATCGACTCCCTGACCTCCGGTGACCCGAGAACGTCCGGAGACGCGAGGCTGTGGACCACCAGCCGGTTCCAGTCTGCATTCACGCTTTGGAGGATCTCGTAGCGCCGGGTCCGCAGCCAGTCGGGGCAGCGCAGGAGCATCTCGATGTGTTCGTCCACGTACCAGGCATCGAGCTCTTCCAGCTCCGGTTCAGGAACCGCGTAGGCGATGATCATCGCCCAGTCAGCTTCTGCCGGCCGTTCGCCGTCGTCGCCGAGCAGCCGGCAGATAGCCCACGTGCCGCCCTTCCCGGATTCGATCTCGCCGGGCGTTCCCGCGGAGGTTGAGAGGCGCCAGGCAGGCTCGCCCTCTGGCGTCTTGAACGTCAGGGTCTCGCCGCTCCCGGAGTCGGAAGGCAGATCCCCGATGGACACCCCCGTTCCTTCGAGGCGCTCGGCGATCATGAGTTCGTCGTTTTCCCTCACGATTCCCCTCGATGTGCCGTCGCGGCCGGTTCGAGGTCTGCCCGCAGCCAGTCGGGCATGGTCTTCGTCCCGACGACCGTACCGCGCTGCTCGGCGTAGACGTGCGTCGTCTCGACGACGATCGCCGGATCCGGGTCTCCCGGGCGAAGCACGTCGGTGACGACCGTGAAGCTCTTGTCACCTATCCGGGAAACCCGCAGCTCCAGGTCGACCATCTCGTCCTGACGCAGCGGCGACTTGAAGGTGCTGGTCGTCGAGGCAACCGGAAGCGCCACACCCGACTCGAACAGCTCGCCCAGTGGATGACCGTTAACCGCCATCCATTCGGACATCAGGCGTTCGCTCCAGGTTGCCGGCGCCGCGAAGTAGACGAGACGCGCACCATCCACATCGCCGAGGCCCACCCGCATCGATGCGGTCATCAGTGGCCTCGCGCGCGTCGGGTCCGGCTCAGTGCTCAACCGCTTCACCGTCCCTGAGCCCGGGGGCACGGAGCATGATCTCGTCACGCCTCAGCGAATCGGCGACGGGAACCGGTAGCGCGGTCATCGTCCCGGCGCTCCCGGCAACCTGGCGGTCGAAGAGCCCACGGCTCTGGAAGTGCGGATCTTCCAGCGCCTCGGTGAGCGTTCGAACTACCTCGCAGCAGACATCCACGCCCTCGAACTCGCGTTCCCACTCGTTTGCAGTCTTCGCCTCGAACCGCATCGCCAGTCGAGCGGCCACGCCCTCGGGGTCGTTGGCGTCGTCCCGTTCCTCACCGCCGAGCCCCGCGATGTCACAGAGCGTCCCCCAGAATCTGTCCTCCAGGGCACAAACGGAGAGGAAGCGGCCATCGGCGGTGCGGTAGTAGCGGCTGCGGGGAGATCCGCCGTTCATGAGCTCCCCGTGGGGACGGGGATCGCCGCCGGTCTCCTCCACGATGCCGAGGCCCCAGTAAGCGAGCGGAAAGAGGTTGTCCGCCATCGCTATATCCAGGTGCGATCCGCTGCCGGTGATCGACCGCTGGAGCAAGGCGAGCAGGATGTTCATCACCGCGGGGTAGGTGCCCGCGGCCAGGTCCGCGATCGGCGTCGGTGGATAGGCCGGCTCCTCCGCCGCTCCCCCGACCATCGACGAAAGTCCGGTCCGGGCGAGATAGTTGATGTCATGGCCCGCGAGCTGGGCATCGGGACCGGTCTGCCCGTAGCCGGTGATCGAGCAGTAGATCAACCCAGGATGCGATTCCTTGACATCGTCGAAGCCGAACCCGAGGCGGGCCATCACGCCGGGCCGAAACTGTTCGATCAGGACGTCCGCATCTTCGAGGAGCTCCCGGAGACCGCTCCTTCCGGCATCCGACTTGAGATCCAGCTCGACCGAACCCTTGCCCCGGTTCAGCAGGGTGAAGTACGCGCTGTCGCGGCCGGGCTTGCCGGGTCCGAGCCGGCGCATGTCGTCGCCCCCGGGGCGCTCGACCTTCACCACTTCGGCTCCCGCCTCGGCCAGGATCAGACTGGCCGCCGGCCCCGGCAGCAGGGTGCTCAGGTCGACGATCTTGACTCCCGTGAGAGGAAGGGTCAAAGTTCGGAACCGATCGATTCGATCACCGCGGAACAGGCAGTGATGACTTCGACTCCGGTCTTCTCCGCCAGCTCGTCGCGAACCTCGAAAGCGCGAAAATTGGTGCAGGGGACGACCAGCGCCTCACTGCCTTTGGCCACCGCATCGGCGCCCCTGTCCAGGATGTGCTCGGGCCCGACCCGTCCGATGGCCACATTGTCGGCATTACCGAGACCCTCGATCGAAAGAACGTCGAACCCGTCCTCATCGAGCCCCCTGGCGATCACCCGGTTCAGGTCATCGCTGTACGGAGTGAAGACCGACACCCGCTCCATCCCGCGGCCGCGGAGCGATCTGGCGATCGAATCGACGATGCCGACCACGGGAGCGCCGGCCAGGTCCGAAAGTGTCGCCCTCAATTTACGGTCCGCTTCCGCGCCACGAAGCGCGCCGGCGGAGGTGCATCCGAAGACGACCAGATCCGGCTCCAGCGTGCCGAGATCCCGGGCGGCGGGCTCGGCCCCCTCGTCGAGCATGCGTTCCTCGCCCTCGGTCGTCACCGGATCTTCGAGGAACATCCGTGCCGCATGAATGGTCGCCCGGCCGGCGAACTCCCGCACGAAATCGGGCTCCATGACCGTGTTGGAAGAAGGCAGCATCAGGCCTATGCGGAGCATCGGATCACCCCGTCCTTTCGAGTGTCTTGCGAATGACCTCGGCTGCCTCCGGATTGTCGAGGCCCGAGGTGTCCCCGGTTTCCTCTCCGAGGGCGACCGAACGAACCACTCTCCGGGCCAGCTTCTGCGACCTCGTCCTCGGGATGTCGTCGACCATGACGACCCTCTCCGGGCGAAAGCTCGCTCCCAGAGCATCGGCGACCGAGGTCCTGAGGCGAGTCTCGATCTCCTGGTCACCGTCGCCGACCGCGAAGACCCAGATGGCTTCGCCCTTGACCGGATGAGGCATGCCGATGACGGCCGCCGACTCGACCTCCGGCTCGGCGAGGATCACCGCCTCGATCTCGGCCGGCCCGATGCGTTTGCCGGCGATGTTGATCGTGTCGTCGGAGCGGCCGTGGAGGAACCAGAGGCCGTCTTCATCGAAGCTTGCCCAGTCACCGTGGGTCCAGACGTGAGGATGCCGGGACCAGTACGCGTCGATGTAGCGTTCGGGGTCGCGCCAGAGTCCCCGGGTCATCCCGGGCCAGGCATTTCGGCAACACAGCTCCCCCACCTCACCTGGCCCGAGCGCCGACCCGGCTTCGTCCATCACCTGGATGTCCAGGCCGAGCGCCGGCATTCCGACGGTGCCGGCCTTCATCGGCGTGATCGGGGTCGGCCCGAGCAGGGCGGCCCCGACCTCCGTCCCGCCGGAGATGTTGAGAATCGGGGTCCGGCCCCGGCCGACGTCATGAAACAGCCAGTTCCAGGCTTTTTCGTCCAGCGGTTCGCCGGTGGATCCGATCCCCCGGAGACGGGGCAGTTCCGGGATTTCACCCGGCTTGTCCATGAGTCCGCGGGCCAGGGTCGGGGAAACTCCCAGATGGGTGATCTCGTGCTGCTCGCAGGCCTTCCAGAGGCGGTCCGGCGGCTCGACGGGAAGGCCTTCCATGAGAACCACGGCGGCCCCGTTGCAAAGAGCCGCGAGGATCGACCACGTCCCCATGATCCAGCCGATGTCGGTCACCCACAGATGGCGGTCACCGGGGCACATGTCGAAGTTGAACGCACCCTCGGAGGCGATCTTCAGGCCGGCGCCACCGTGCGACAGGAGCGCACCCTTCGGCTTGGCCGTGGTTCCGCTGGTGTACCCGAGCAGGAACGGGGACTCGCATTCGACCAGCCGGGGGTCGAAAGAGTCCACTCCCGCGGTTGATTCACCGAGATCCAGCACATCGACGCCGCTGATGCCCGCGACGGCGTCGGCGGCGATGCTGAACATGTCGATCTCCCGGCCTCCTCGCACGGTCGACCGGGGGGCCATCAGCAACTCCGCTCCCGCGTCGGCCAGGCGGGCCCGGATGGCGGACGCAGCGAAGCCGGAGAAGAGCGGCACGACGATCGCGCCCTGCGCGATGATCGCCAGGTAGGCGATCAGGGCGTCCACGCACATCGGCGAGAAGAGGCCGACCCGGTCTCCCTCGCCGACGCCGTTGCGGTCGAGTTCTCTCTGGGTCCCGCCGACCCGGGACGCGAGCTCGGCAAAGCTGAGCAGCACCGGTTCACCGTCTTCGGCAAGGCCGATGCAGGCGGTCTCGTCGGCACCCTCTTCGGCATGTCGCAACGCGGCCAGGGCGACGTTGGTACGTCCACCGACGAACCAGCGCGTCCACTCGACGCCCCCCGAGGCGTCCATCGCATCCTCGAAGGGCACCGGAAACGGGAATTCGAGTTCGGACGCGACCGTGGTCCAGAACCAGGCAGGGTCGCCGACCGATCGCGAGTGCAGTTCCATGTAGTCGTCAGTACCGCAGAGCGCCATCAGTTCCTCGATTCGGGTCCTGCCGGTCCGGGGAGGCGACCAAACGATCGGGGTCGAGTCGCTCACGGCGCGCCCTCCAGTGAAGCCGCCGCGGTCTCGCCGGCCACTCTTCCGAACACCAGTGAAAGGGAGAGTCCACCCGCATAGCGTTCGTGGTAGACGCCACCGCCATCGCCGCCCGCCGCGTAGAGGCCGTCGATCGGGCGGCCGGAACGGTCGAGCACCCTCGCCGAACTATCGATCCGGAGCCCCCCTTCCGTGAAGGTCACGGCCGGGGTGACCGGAACCGCGACGAAGGGGGCCTCTTCGACCGGCTGCCGGCGCTGGGCGCGAGGCACCGGCAACCGTTCGGGACTGACCGAGACCAGGCGGTTGAATTGCTCGACCGTCTCGGCCGTCCGCCAGCCGTTGCCGCCCGCGGACGAGATCTCGTCCGCGCGTCCTTCGCGGGGTTCCGCCTCGAGCCCGCGTCCACCCCCCCCCCGGCTCTCTCCGTGGCGGTCCACCTCCGGGAAACCGTCGGCGGCCGGAGCCGTCACCCGGTCGGCCAGCCGGCTGTCGAGGACGATGAAGCCGAGCGCGTCGGGCTGCTTCGCCAGCGCCTGCGCATTGACCTCGTCCGCCTCGGTCTCGTCGACGAACCGCTCGCCCAGCTTGTTCACGAGGAGGCAATGGATGCTGTAGTACTGGGTCAGGGCGATGAAGTCCTCCGGTTCGACCGACGCCGGCGGAGCGGGCAACAGGTGACCGTAGAAGGCGTGCATACCGGAGCTCGAGGCTGCTCCTGCCCGCTGGCCGGCCTCGATCCCGTCACCGGTCGACATCGGATTGCAGCGCGGGTAGAGACGGTCCGCGTAGGGCGATACGTACCGCGAGAGCATCTCGGTATTCGCCGGGAAGCCGCCGGTCGCGAGCACGACGCCCCGGCTCTCGCGTTCGTCGAACCCGGTGGCCGAGCGGGTGCGCACGCCTCGAACCCGGGCCGCATCGTCCAGGAGCACCGAATCCAGGGACTGTCCCGTGGAAACCTCGACCCCGGCTCCGGCGGCTGCCTCGAGCATCGTCGCCACGAAAGTCTCCATGTCGGGCTGGATCCGGCGGCCACGTCCGGTCCCGAAGAGGCCGGTCATCGGCGGCGACATCTCGACGCCCCGGTCCATGAGCCAGCTCACGGAATCGTCGTAGTTCTCGATCAGAACCCGGTTCAGCTCTTCGTCGCCGAGGGGATTGCGCTCGAGCAGGCGATCCAGCGTCGGCTCGGTCCAGACCAGCCCCCCCGACAAGGCCGCCGAACCGCCGGGCTGGCCGGCCTTCTCGATCAGCTCCACTTCGGCGCCGTGCTCGGCGCAGGACACGGCGGCGGCCAATCCGGCCATCCCGCCCCCGGCAACGATCACGTCGGCCATGTTCAGAACTCCGCGGGCCGGCGCTCGAAAACGGCGCGGTTCCAGCCCTTGACGCTGTCACCCCATTCCTGCCAGCCGGTCACCTCGGAGTACCTCTGTTCGGAGAACGGATCGGGCCGGTCGAGTCCGTAGGCCGCGAGGTACCGGTTCGGATCGTCGCGATCGCGAAAGCGGTTGGCGGTCATGAATCCCGGCACCGAGAGGAGTTCGGGCACGTGCTTCTCGTCGTACCAGCGGTTCCAGCCCTCGGCGTCGGCCCCCGCCACCAGCTCGGCTTCGACGACATAGATGTACTGGGGATCGTTCTCAAGCAGGGACATCAGCTACCTCCGTCATTGGTTCAGGGCCGGATCGGCCTTGGGTGGTCCGTCGCCCGGTTTGCCTCCGGTGAGGTTCCCGAGCCATCGGAAGCGTTTGGTGAGACTCGCCAGACCACCGGGCAGGAAGAGGACCAGCAGGATGTAGACGACGCCGAGCACCAATGGCTGAGACGTGATCATCCGGTTCAGGACCTCGGGCAGACCCTCGACCCAGGAGACCCGTTCGAGCTGATCGAGGAGCGGGCCGGAGGTGACCACGAAGATTGAGCCCAGCACCGGTCCGAGGAAGGTTCCCGGGCCGCCGATCACGACGATCAACAACACCTGGATCATGATCGCGAGCCCCAGTTGATCCGGGGCCGCTACCTGCTGCGTGACGGCGTTGAGGACTCCGGCGAATCCGGCGATGCCACCGGCGATCGTGAAGGCGATCAGCTGGTGGATCCGCACGTTGAGGCCGAGGGATTCGGCCCGGACCGGGTTCTCCCGGATGCCTTCCCAGTTACGGCCCATGGGAGACCGGCGGAGGAAGCCGATGACCACGATCGTCGCCAGCAGCGCCAGGAGCGTCACCCAGTAGACCGTGTCGGGCTTGGTGTTCACGTTCAGCCACTCGGGCAGGTCCGACAGATAGATCCCGTTCTCCCCCCCGGTCAGATCGAACACGTTGCGCGTCGCCGCCGTATAGATCGCCTGGGCGATCGCGACGGTCACGATCGCGAAATAGATCCCCGGGACCCTGAGGGTCGCGGCCCCGACCACGAAGGCAAGCAAAATCGTGATCAGGAGCGCCAACCCCAGCCCGACCCAGACGTTCGACCCGTCCTGGAGCAGGTTGGCGATCACGTAACCTCCGATGCCGAAGAACATCGCATGCCCGAGAGAGAAGAGGCCCAGCTGGCCGAGCAGCAGGTTGTACGAGAGTCCGAATATCGCGAAGACGCAGACGCTCGCGGCAACCAGGATCCAGTACGACGAACTGAGGATGTAGGGCATGTAGAAGGCGATCGCGAGGGCGATCACGGCCAGACCGGCCTTGCCGCCCGGAATACGCCCGAGGTTCAGCGAGCTCATACGCGCACCTCGGACCGGCCGAAGAGTCCCTGCGGTCGTATCAGGAGGACTACCGCCAGCAGACCGAGTACCACGAAGCTTTGTCCGGGCAGCCAGTAGTACGAGATGAATGAGGTGAGCAGGCCGACGAGGATCGCGCCGACCGCAGATCCCGTGTATGACCCGAGCCCTCCGACGACGACGATGCCGAACGCGAGGATCAGGTGCTCGTCCCCGAGCGTCGGAGAGATGCCGTTGTAGTAGTAGAGGGCGGCGGCGCCTGCCATGCCGGCCATGGCCGAGCCGACGACGAAGATCACCGAGAAGGCCCGGAACACGTTGATCCCGAGTGACTGGACCATCTCGGGATCCTGAACCCCCGCGCGGACTATCAATCCGATGCGGGTTTTCGTGAGCACGATGTGGAGTGTCAGGAACACCGTGATACCGAGAGCGATGAGGAAGAGCCTGTACACCTCGACGTAGCCGCCGAAGATACCGACGGTGTCCTTGAGGAAGCCCAGGTCGCCGATCGAGCGGAGATCCGGCCCGACCACGATCTCGATCATCTCGGTCACGATCATGCTGACGCCGAGCGTGAGCAGAAGCTGCCTGAGGTGTGAAGTTCGCTCGGTCTCACGGTAATAGCGACGGAGGAACAACCGCTCCACCACGAAGCCGAGTGCGCCGACCGCGACGGTTGCGACCAGAAAGCCGAGGAGGATGTTCGACTTGCCGATGGTCTCGACGGCGACGTAGCCACCCACGAGGAAGAAGGCCCCCTGAGCGAAGTTGACCACGTTGAGGAGCCCGAGGATCATCGTCAGTCCGGAAGAGAGCAGGAACAGGATCGCTCCCAGGGCGAGACCGTTGACGAAGAGGGTCGATCCGGTCGAGATGTCCATGGTCAGTCCCCCGCCACAGTCTCTTGGCCGGAAGAAATCGTCAGGAACTTGTCCACGACGTTGTCGTCCCGGTCGAGCTCGCTTGCTTCACCCGAGGCTACGGTCATCCCGTCATCGATGATCACGAAGTTGTCTCCAATCTTTCTCGCCGCGGCGAGATTCTGTTCAACCAAGAGAATCGTCGTATCCGCCTGCAGCTTCTGGAGCGCGGCGAACAGCTCCTCGACGACCAGCGGGGCAAGTCCCTTGCTCGGTTCGTCGAGGATCAGCAGGGTCGGTGACTGGAGCAGTGCCCGGGCAACGGTCAGCATCTGCTGCTGCCCACCCGAGAGCTGTCCGGCCTTCTGTTCCATTCTTTCTCTGAGGATCGGGAAGAGGTCGAGGATTCGGTCCCATTCCTTCCGGTTCGCGTTCGCAAGCGTCAGGTTCTCTGCGACCGTGAGCGGACCGAATATCCCGCGGTCCTCCGGTACGTAGGCGATGCCGCGGCGGATCAACTCGTGGGTCGGGAGCCCGACGATCGACTCGCCCTGGAAGCGGATCTCGCCGGAGGTGGCCCGGATCAGGCCGACGATCGTTCGCAGGGTCGAAGTCTTGCCCGCTCCGTTTCGACCGAGAACGACAGTGGTCATCTTCGGCTGAACCGAGAAGCCGACGTCGGTAAGGACGGTGAAGCTGTCGATCTTCGCGGCGACGCCCTCCAGACTGAGCAGCGGTTCAGACGACATCGAGCTCCTCCCCCAGGTACGCGCTCCGGACCGCGGGATCCGCCGAAACCTCATCCGGTGTGCCGAAGGCGAGGAGGCGTCCTCGATCCAGGACCGCAAGGCGGTCGCAGAGCCCGAATATCACGGAGAGCTTGTGCTCGACGATCACGATGGTGGCGTCGCTCGTCTCGCTCACCCGGCGGATCGTCTCGATGATGCCGCTCACTTCACCGGCGGCCAGGCCGGCCGCGGGTTCGTCGAGCAGCATCGTCTTCCCGCCGGATGCGAGCAGCATCGCGACCTCGAGGGCGCGGGCCTGGCCGTGACCCAGTGACGATGCCCAGAGGTCACGGCTCGGCTCGAGGCCCGTGGTCGAGAGAGCCGCAGAAATGGTGTTCTCGATCTCTTCACGATCGTTCTTGCGGTACCGCAGGTTGTAGTGGCGTTTCAGGCGGGCCGAGGCGGCCAACTCGACGTTCGTCGCGACAGTCAGCTCCGGGAACACCGTGGTTATCTGGAAGCTCCGGGCAAGGCCGAGCCGGGACCGGCGGTGCACCGACCAGTCGGTGACGTCATGGTCCCCAAGCTCGATCCTTCCCGAGTCGGCCCGGACCTGTCCGCTGACCATGTTCAACAGGGTCGTCTTGCCGGCTCCGTTCGGGCCGATCAGGCCGACGATCTCGCCCGGCCTGATCTCGAGTGAGACCCCGTCGACGGCGTGGACGCCCCCGAAGCTGACCGAAACATCGGTCAGCTTCAGGGATGTCGCATCCACTGCCTGGGTGATGGTGGACATACGCTCGGCCCTTGCTCGGTCCCCTCTAGTCCTCGATCGGCTGCTCGACGGGGATGACGCTGTCGTCCAGGCTGAACTCCTTGATCCGCTTGGCGGTCAGATCGGGGTTCAGACCGGATTCGTAGAAGGTCTGCAGGAAGGTGTGATCCTCCGGGCGAACCTTGTACGGGCCCTTCAGGGCCTCAGCCTCCAGGCCCGACAGCGCATCCGCGAGAGCTTCTGGACTCGTGTCACCACCGGTCTCCTCGATCGCCTTGACGGCCATCATGCCAGCGACGCCTGAGTCGCCCGCGTAGATGTCAGGTGGCGTGCCACCGGACAACTCCGTGAACTTCTTCACGAACTCGTCGTTTAGCTTGTTGTCGGGAAGCGCCGGATCGTAGATCGCGAAGTAGCGGATCTTCCGCGCGATCGGCCCCATGGCCTCCCGCACCGGTGCCTGTGGCAACAAGGTGACGACCTCGGTCCCGTCCGCGATGCCGGCGTTGTTGATGGTTTGCCAGAGGAGGGGGCCACTGGCACTGGCGAAGGTCACGACGACCAGCATGTCGGGATCTGCGTTTCTGATCCGTTCGACGACCGAGGTGTAGTCCTTGCCTTCGAGCGGTGCATACAAAGGAGCCTCGAGCGCCTTTCCGCCCTGCTCTGTCAGGAGTTTGTCCCACGCCGCGGCAGCCGACTGTCCGTACGCATAATCCGGGGGCGAGGATCATGTAGGTCTCGCCCTCGTCGATCTCGGCCACCGTGGCCCCCATCTGGGCTTCCTGGGTCGCATTGCGCGAGGTGCGGAACACCCATTCGCTGAATCCGGTCAGCTCGTCGCTGGCCGCAATCGGGAAGATGCTGGGAATCCCGGCATCGGCGATGATCGGCGCGGTCGCGACCGCCGAGGATGACGAGTCGAATCCGAATACGACATCGGGGTCGTCCTGCTGGATCTGCTGCCTCGCTACCTGTGGCGACGCACCCGGGTCGGAACCGTCGTCGGCGACCACGAATTCGATCTTCTTGCCTTCGACCTCGTTGGTTCCGTTGGTGGCGATGTCGACGCCTGCCTCGACGCCGTAGATCTTGTCGAGACCTACCGAAGCGAGTGCTCCGGTCTCATGAGTCTGGATCCCGAAGACCACGGTGTCGTCGGAACCGCCTCCGTCGCCGGAATCGTCGTTGCTGCCGCCGCCACAACCGACCCCAGCCGTCAGGGCGCCGGCAAAGACGGCGATGATGAATGCGGTTTTCACGGATTTCAGCGAAAACCTCTCGAATACCTTTCCCATGGTGATGCTCCTCTCTCGAATCAGTCAGTAACTTCATTAAGTCTGACAATTTTGCTTGCCAACCAATAGGGAAAGCAAGTAATTGTCTGACTATAGCGCTTAGCTCAGGTTTTTTTGGCTTTTCTCCGTTTCTTCAAGGATCGCCGGACGAGTCACAGCAGCGAAATCTTCAATTACCTGACAAATGTCAGCATAGTCGGAAAGATTGGTTTCGAGGATTACTTGCGAAATGCCGATCCTCTTGAGGCGGCGGAGCCGCCTGATCGCGGTATCGCGGTCCTCGGGCAGCACCGTCGAAGTGCTGAAACTGATCTCGGAGAAGTCCCTGCCGGCCGCCTCCGCCCGGCCGCGGATCTCGTTCATTCCTTCGACCAGCGTTTCTTCGTGGACGCCCACGGCGTGCCAACCGTCCCCCAGCGCCGCGACGCGCCGCCAGGCGGGCGGGCCCATGCCGCCGATCAGCAGCGGAGGCCCGCCTTGCCGGATTGGCCGTGGTTCGCAAGCGATCTCGTCCAGCGAATAGAAGTCTCCGTCGAATTTGGTCGTCCCCTCGCTCCAGAGCTGCCGCATGAGGCGGATCTGCTCGTCGAAACGCCTTCCCCGCTTCGGGAACGGCGCGTCGAGAGCTTCGAACTCCTCCTGCCACCACCCCGCCCCCATTGCCAGGGTGAGCCGGCCTTCGGCGAGCACGTCGATCGTCGCCGCCACCTTGGCCGTCATCACCGGGTGCCTCATGGGCATCACCAGGACGCTCGTGCCCAGGGTGATCCTTTCGGTGGCTCCGGCGATCACCGCCAGTTCGGTCAAAGCCTCCAGGAAGCCGTCCTCCGGGGCAAAGGGCAGGTTCTTCGCGTACGGGTAGTCGCTCCTGCTGGCAATCGGCAATACGACGTGGTCAGCGACCCAGACGGAGTCGAGCCCGGCGGCTTCCACGCTCCGCGCAACCGCGAGCACACCTTCGCGGTTGGCGGATCTGCCCCACTGGGGCACGTGGAAGCCGATCTTCACCTGACTGCCCCGGCGACGGGCATGCCGACCATCTCCCGATACTCGGCGTGGGTGGCCACGGGACGGCCGAGTACCTCGGCCATCTGCTTCGCGGCCTCGAGGAACTGGAGGTTCGACTCGACCAGGTCGTTGCGGTGCGGCCAGCGCCAGATCGTGTCTTCCATCCCGACGCGCACGTGGAGGCCGAGCGCCGCAGCGACGTTCACCAGGTACATCGACGCCCGCCCGGCGGCGCAGACGAGGATCGTCGCTTCCGGATCGACGTCGTAGATCGCCGAGGCCATCCGGGTAAGCCCTTCGACCATCTGCCGCGGGTTCTCCATGGGGGAGCAGCCGGGCAGGGCCGGCAGGATCGCCCAGTATGCGCCCTGCTCCACCAGTCCTGATTTGATCAGATAACGATCGGCGTTCGAGACGTCGGCATCGGTGTAGCACGCGATCAACACCTTCGCGCCGGCTTCCTGTACCAGGCGGGCCTTCTCCATGATCACCGGGATCGGCTTGGCGAAAAGCGCGTCGCCGACGTAGGTGGCTGTCGTGTTCACCGGAACGGCATCGAGGATCTTGGCATCCAGTGCGACCTTCATCTGCTCCCATTCACCATCGAGCGCGGTGACCAGGCATCCGTCGACCGCGAGGTCGGGGAACTCTTCGCGTAGCGGGTCGATGACTTCCTTGAAGCGCCCGACATCGAGGGTGTTGAATCCCGCGTCGTCGCGGACGTGGATGTGGACGGTGCTGGCTCCCGCCGCGGCGCACTGCCTTGCCTCCTCGCGGATCTGATCGGGCGTGATCGGCTGATTCGGGTTGATCTCGGGGGTGAAGAACGCTCCGGTGATCGCCGTCGAGATGATCATCTTGTCGGGGATGTCCCAGGGGGGCGAGAGAGGTGTGTCGTGAAAGGCCGTCCCTTCCGGGTTGACCACCTCGGGCAGCCCGTAGGGCCGCCAGATCATGCGATGTCTCTCACGTTCGAGGCCCTTGTTTACGCGATCCCAGTCGATTGTCATTCGTTACTCCTTTGTTCCGTTCACGGAAGATTCCGCAAGGCTCCGGTATTCCTCGCCCACGTAATCCCCGTCTTTTATCCAGCGCAGAGTCGCCGGCGATTCGATCTCCTCGATCACGTGTGCCATCAATCCGGGCAACACTGCAAGCAGCGCCAGGCCGACCGTCTGATGGGCGGTGAATCCGAGGTCCATGCCGATGCAGGCCAGGCACCCGTCGATGTTGATCGGAATGTTGGTCTTGCCGGTCTTCTCCACGAACTCGGCATGGATCGCCCGGTAGATAGTCGTCGCCTCGCCCTTGAGGCCGAGCTCTTCGGCGAGTTCGAAGAGGACGGTCGCCCGGAAGTCGCCATCGCGATGGATCGGATGCCCGAACCCGGGGACGCGTTTGCCCTCGGCGGTCAGCTCTTCGATGATCGCGGCGGCAGCCTCCTCGTCGCTGAGACCTCCCTCGTCCCGGATCCGGATCGCCTTTTCGATCAGCTCGAACGAGTGCTCGGGCGACAGCGTGTTCGATCCGGCCGCCAGGAGACCGCCCGAGACCGCCGGAACGAACTGCGGGTTGCCGGAGGCGATATAGCGGGCGGCGGTGACGGTCGCTGCGACGAATCCGTGGTCGAGCAGACTGGTCAGGATCGTGTCGGTCAGCTTGGCTTCGGCCTGGCTGGGCAACCGGCCGATGAGGGTCAGGAAGGTCGCGTCGGCGTAGGGCAACTGCCTCATGATCTCTTCATGGGAGAACCCCCGGATCACGACCCGGCCTTCCTCTACGTCACTGACTGTTGTTTCGAACTCAGTTGGCATTGACTTCCTTCTTGTTGGCACGGGCGTCGTCCGTCGTCCTGGTGACGCCCTCTTTCTTGAGCTTGAATTTCTCGATCTTTCCCGTCGGGGTGAGCGGAAGCTCCGACCGGAAGTCGACGAAGCGCGGTATCGCAAAATTGGACAGCCGGCCGTCGCACCACTCGCGAAGTTCGGCGGCGGTCAGTGAAGCCCCCTCGTTGAGGATGATCGAGACCATCAGCTCCTCTTCGACCAGTTCGGAGGGCACCCCGAAGGCCGCGACCAGCTGGATCGCGGGATGTCCGACGAGCACCTGCTCGACTTCGTAGGAGCTGATGAACTCGCCCATCCGCCGGACTACGTCACCGATGCGGTCCTCGAACCACAGGTTTCCCTTCTCGTCGAAGCGTCCGCGGTCGCCGGTGTGGAACCAGAGGTTGCGCCAGACATTCACGGTTCTCTCAGGGTCGTTCCAGTAGCCCGAGAACATCGAATAGGGCTCGTCCGGCCGGACGAGGATCTCGCCGATCTCTCCCCGAGGCAGGGCCACGTCACGTTCGTCGGCGATCCGGACCGAGTATTCCTCGAGGACCTGGCCGGCAGCGCCTACCACCCGGTCGGGACCATGATTCCAGGCGACGATCGTCGCCTCGGTCGATCCGTAGGCATGAACCAGCTCCATACCGAACCTGGACTCGAACTTCTCGTGGAGTTCGGGGGGGATCGGGATGCCGAAGCCAAGGCGGAGTGAGTTGTCGCTGTCCCCGGGCTCCTCGGGTCGTTTGGCGAGCAGGACGAGCATTGCCCCGACGAACGAGAGGATCGTGGCATCGTGCTCGGCGATCTCCGACCAGAAGGTGTCGGCCTTGAAGCGCGGTGCGAGGCTGATCGCCCCGCCCGAGACGATCGCCGCCCACACTCCATAGCCCTGGGCCATGTTGTGGTGGAGCGGGAGGCAGCAATAGAGCGTGTCGCTGGGATCGATGCCGAAGAGGCCGGTCGGCTGCCAGCCGTTGGTCCAGTGATGACCATGGCTGATCAGCGCACCTTTGGCCGGGCCCGTGGAGCCCGAGGTGTACATCACCGCGACCGGATCCGAGTAGTCGACCACCGGGATCTCGCCTCCGACCGGATCGGCATCGAGCTCTTGCCAGTCGATCGTCTGGAAGCGATCGCTTTCACCCCCGCCGACCAGGACCACGAGTTCGAGAAATTCGATCTGATCCGCTACGGCTTCGATCTGTTCGAGGTTTGCGGACGTGGTGATGAGGACGCGGCAGCGGGCATCGTTCAGGATGTGCGCCGTTCGCGGGCCGCCGTTGGCCGGGTTCACCGGGACTTCGATCGCCCCCATGAAACCAAGTCCGAACCAGCCGGCCAGGAACTCACGGCAATTGTCCAGCATGATCGCCACGGTGTCTCCCCGCTCCACGCCGAGGCGGACGAAGGCATTGGCCATGCCCGTTCCGAGTTCGACCGCGCCCGCCCGGTTGAGGGTGCCGCTCTCATCGTGGATGAAGGCGGCGCCAGGGTCAGTTTCCGCATTCCGCACGAGCATCGCCGGAAGCGTTCTCATCTCGGGGCCGAGCTTGACGGGGGTCATCGCAGCGCAGCGCTCCTGTCCAGGCGGTTCCGCAGGATCCAGAGCTCCTCCGGAGATGGCGGCGGGGTCGTCGGCACGTCGCCCTCGACGACGATTTCGAACCCGGTCCTGTCCTTGACCTCTTCCAGGCTGGAGCCCGCGTGGATCGACTTGAGGCGGGCGCGGTGCGTTTCCGGGTGGAAGTCGAATACGCAGAGCGGCGTGATGATCGAACTCGGGCCGTTGTCCTCCAGACCGAGCTCCGACCGGAAGCCGGGGCTGCCATCGCCCCAGCCCAGAGCCGAGACATAGTCGCACTCCTCGACCAGGACACGGGCTTCGTGGGAGGTGGTCACGAGGTGCCAGCGTCCGTTCATCAAGGTCGCGTTGCATGTACCGATTCCACCGGGCCCCCGGAACTTCAGTTTGTGCGGATCGTCGCCGACACCGATCAGGTTGGAGTTGCCGAACTGGTCGATCTGGATCCCGCCGGCGAAGAAGACTCCGTTGATCCTCATGCGCTGAGAGGAGAGGAGCTGGTCATGCGGATAGTGAGCTTCCGCCCACTGCATCGCCCTGACATCGGTGATGTAGGCGTAGTCGTCAAGTACCGGCTCGTCGTGGAGGTAGGCCTTGGTCAGCCCGATCATCACGTTCATGTTCGGGCCGTGGGTCAGGTGGGCCAGGAGGGCTCCGGCACGCGGCACGGGCAGGTTGGCACCGACCTCGATCCATTGACCGTCTTCGAGGTCGTGGGCGATCGCGGTCGCCATCATTTCCAGGGGTGTCGCTGTGTCTTCGATCTTGTTCATGCTTCGAACTCCGTGAGAGAGAGGATTCGTTCGAAGCCGACCCGCTCCAGGTACTCCGGATGGGTGGCCGGCTCGATCACGTACCGGGCGAAGTACTCGTCCAGCTGCTGCCTGTCGCCGGTCTTCATCCAGGTGCCGGCCGCCGCTATGTACTCGCGGATCGAATCGGCATCGGCCGGGTAGTAACCGTCGGACCCGAATGGATGCGCCCCGTAGGGCAGCCTCACTATCGCCGTCGCCCCCGGCACCGAGGTCGCCCCCGGGTTGGCCCGGATGGTCTGGTTGGAGACGACTTTCTCGACCTGGACGACGGTCTTGTCGGAAGCCGCGTAGATCGCCCGGTCACCGTAGCCGGTGCCGTGGTGCTGGACGTTTCCGTAGGGATCGCTGATGGCCGCATGGAGCAGGGCCACGTCGATCTCGATCGCCGGGACCGCGATCAGCAACTCGTCGTTGACCGGGTCCCTGAACTCGCGAAGGGCGGAGTTCACCTTGGGGTAGGACGTACCGACTCCGGCTCTCCAAGGGTTGAAGGGAAGCCGCTGGGCAGCCGCCCTGAGCCCGGCGTAGTACTGGGCCTCGTCGAGCTCCCACATCTCGAGCTCGCCTTCCTGGGCGGCTTTCCTGAACGCGGGCCCGATCGACGCCAGGCCCTCGGCGCCGACATAGGGAGAGATCAGTTTCCTGACGCATCCGGCCGCGATCAGCATGTCGACCTCGAGTCCGGATGACGCGGCACCGACGACAGTCAGATCCTTGACTTCCCGCCGGATGATCTGGCGAACCATGGCCATCGGATGGCCGGCGTTGATGAACCCTCCGATCGCGACGGTCATCCCGGACTCGATCAGATCGGCCGCGGAGTTCTCGTCAGTGATGACCGGGGTTCTCCCCGGGCGATCGACCTCTACGGCGGTTGCGTTATCGGGGGTCATCGACCCACCTCCCATCGCTCGTTGAATTCGTCCCGGTAATCGCTCCGGAACCAGCGGGGGTGGCCGTGGATGGTCTGGCCACCGTCGATCAGGATGCTCTCGCCGGTGATGAAGCCAGCCTCGTCGGAGGAGAGAAACGAGACGAGGCTGGCGACATCCTCGGGTTTGCCGAGACGGCCGACCGGTGTCTCGGCAAGGACCACGTCGCGATGGGCATCGTCGGCCAGCATCGGCTGCGTCATTCCGGTCTCGACCACCCCCGGCATGACCGAGTTCACCCTAATCCGGTGCATACCGAGCTCCGAGGCCATGCCGATACCCAGCATGCGGAGCCCCGACTTGGTCGTGCAGTAGGCCGAGAGCTGGTCGGCGTGCTGGACCGCACCCGATGAGGCGTTGATGACTATCGAGCCGCCTTTGGCCCGCTCCTTCATCGCCCGGGCCGCGACCTGACAAACATTGAAGGTGCCGGAGAGATTGACGTCGACATGGCGGTTCCACTGGCGGTCCGTCATCTCGAGAAAAGTGCCGAACTGGCCGTAGCCGGCGTTGGCGAAGACGACGTCAAGATTCCCGAACCGGTCTATTGCCCGGGCGATTCCCGTTTCCACCTGGGCCCGGTCGGACTGGTCCATGCCGAATGCCTCGAAATCCGCTTCGGTCCCGGCAATGGCTTCCGAGGTTTCTTCAAGGAGTTCGACCTTTCGATCGAAGATGGCGACTTGCCCCCCCTCCTTTGCCATACGGACCGCGGTCGCGGCGCCGATGTCGCCACCAGCGCCGGTGACCAGGCAGACCTTTCCTTCGAAGCGCTTCATCGTGCCGTAAAACCTCCGTCGAGATAGATAACTGAACCAGTCATGAATGCCGAAGCCGGTGCCGCCAGATACACGACGAGTGGTCCGATCTCCTCCGGCTCGCCGAGCCGCCGGAGTGGAACCTGCTTCAGAAGCTTGTCCCTGGCCGCCGGATCCTCGATGACCTCGGCCGGCATGTCGGTGGCGAAATATCCGGGAGCGATCGCGTTGACCCTGATCGAATCTCGGGCGAGCTCGACGCCGAGGGCGCGGGTCAGACTCGCCACTCCCCCTTTGCTCGCGCAATAGGCCGACTGGCCCGCCACCCCGGCTGCCGCGCCGATCGACGAGATGTTGATGATCGAGCCGGCGCTTCCCCGGAACTCGCGCAAGAAGGCCCGGCCACACCCGATGACCGCTCCGAGATTCGTGTCGAGGACCGATTCCCAATCCTCCGGCTCCATTTCTTCGAGCCGGAGCTGGCGTTCGATTCCCGCGTTGTTCAGCAGCACGTCCGGAGGACCGAGTTCTCGGGCGATGTCCTGCATCACCTGGTCCACCTGGGCCGTGTCGTCCACGTCGAGGACGTAAGCACTGGCCGTGCCGCCGGACTCGACGACCTCGTCGCAAAGCGAAGCGAGGAGTTCGGGGCGACGGCCGGTCACGGCCACCTTGGCCCCGCCCTCGGCCAGCGCGAGCGAGGCCGCCCGACCCAGGCCGCGAGTCGCTCCGGTGACGACCGCCACGGACCCGGAGAGGTCGAAGGCTTCCCGCAAACTCATCCCAGTCCCATCGAGCGGGCGATGATCGTCGTCTGAATCTCCGAAGTGCCGGCGCCGATCTCCATGAACTTCGCGTCGCGGTAGTGGCGGGCGACCGGATACTCCTCCGTGAAGCCGTAGCCACCGAAGACCTGGACGCCGTCGCGGGTCGCGGAGACGTAGGACTCCGACGCGTGAAGCTTCGCCACCGCTGCCAGCTCGGCCGCATCGGGCCGCTGCTGGTCGATCGCGGCCGCAGCGCGGGCGACGAGCAGATCGGCGGCGTCCATCTCGGTACGCATCCGGACCAGCTTGGCCGCGACCATCTGAAAGCTCCCGATCGGCTTGCCGAAGGCGACCCGCTGCTGGGCGTACTCCAGGCAGAGGTCGAGGATCTGGCGCGTCGCGCCGACGCAGATCGCCGCGACCAGAGTCCGCTCCAGGGCGAGTCCTTCGCGCAGCGCCTCCCAGCCACCGTGAAGCGGGCCGAGCACATCATCGACTCCGACTTCGACATCGTCGAGGAAGACTTCGCAGAGATCGATCGATCGAAGCCCGATCTTCTCCAGCTTGTGGAGCCTCACGCCAGACGCGTTCGGGTCGATCATGACCAGCGAGATGCCCCGGCTGTCGTCCTGGCGATCCCGGGTCCGGACCGCGGTGATGATCACATCGGAAGACGCTGCGCCCGTGATGAAGACCTTCTGGCCGCTGACCTTGATCCGGTCGCCCTCCACCACTCCCCGGGACCGCAACGCGGCTGCGTCCGATCCCGAGTCCGGTTCGGTCAGGGCGAAGGCGACCCTCGCCTCGCCCCGGGACAGTGCGGGCAGCCAGCGGTCGCGCTGCGCTTCATCGCCCAGGCGGGCGATCGCATCGGCGCCCAGTGTCCACATCGAAAAGTATGCCTGCGCCGGTGCGAGTGCGAAGCGGGCGATCGTGCGATGGACTACCGCGAGATCGGCCACCGACCCTCCTGCTCCTCCGGCATCCGAAGGAACCGGCAGTCCGGACCAGCCGGCCTCGGCGAGCGCGTCCATCGCCTCGATGGGATAGGCACCGTCCCGGTCGCACTTTCGCAGGTACTCCTCGGTCATGTGCCGGGCACAAAGTTGACTGAGGCCGTCGATCATCGACTTCTGGTCGGTCGACTCGAAACCCATCGTCGCGAATCCGCAGTTTGGTGGTTCGTTCATAGTTCGCCTCTCCTCGTTACGAGCCTAACATAAATTGTCAGACCTTTCAAAGGTCAGACCGAAGCTAGCGGATTTTCGCTCTAGCTGGAGGCGTGCAACCTGAGGTACTCGAGGTGCCGGCGCATGGCTTCGGCCGCGCCGTCAACGTCCTGCTCTTCGACCGCGGTGACGATCTCGATGTGCTGGCGGACGGCATCCCGTCCGACTTCCACATCGGCGTCGATGAAGGCCAGTGGCCTCGCTACCCGGTAGAGAGTCGCGATGATCGCAGCAAGCAAGCGGTTTCCGGTAGCTTCGGCGAGATTCGAGTGGAACCTGATATTCAGATCAGGGACCTCCGCGTCGGTAACGTCGGCATCCTTTTCGTCGTCGACGATCTCCCGGAGAGCCATGATCTGCTCGTTCGTCCGGTTGGCCGCGGCCAGGCGGGAACTCGGTATGTCGAGGTAACTCCGGACCTGCGCGACTTCCTCATATGAGATGTTGCCCAGCTCCAGGGTGCTCTTCAGACGATCGCCAAGGACGTTCGCGAGCGCGTGGTGGTCGACGTACTGGACGAAGCTGCCACCCTTCGCCCCCGGCATCTTGATGATCAGGCCGTTCTCAGCAAGTGATCGCAGCGCTTCGCGAATCGTTGCGCGGCTGACCGAGAACTCGCTTGCGAGCTTGGTTTCGCTCGGCAAACGCTCACCAGGTCCGAACGTGCCCGAAATGATCGCCTGCTTGATCTGCTGCTCGACCTGCTGCCGCGGCCTCAGGACCGGCTCAGCATGAAAAGGACTTCCGTCAACCTCGATTGGACTCAATCCCCTTCCCCTCTGAGAGCTTGAACATAGGAAGAATCTAGCGCTTCTGTCAATTGCCGGACATTCGACACTGACCAGCATAACCGTCATCGACGATGAAAACGGTGGCTGTCTCGACTTCCGTTCTCACGCCCTGATGCCATCGAGCCGTTGGAATCCGGGCCGAAATCCGGGAATCCCCGGGGACCGCCGGCCGCGGTGCCAATGAGCTATACTTGCTTGTTGTAAGCAACTATCTGGGCGGTCAATGGTTGAAGAAGTGGAAAATCTGGTCAAGTCGATCTACCGGCTCGGTCTCGTCCACCGGGAGATCGCCCGCCATGCCCTAGCCGAGCTCGGGTCTCAGGGGTTCACCGCGCTGGCCGCGATACGAACCTCCGGCCCGCTTCGGGTGAGTGAAGTTGCCGAGCGGCTCAGCATCGACGTCTCGGTGGCCAGCCGGCAGGTGAACTCGCTGATCTCCGCCGGATACGCCCGCCGCGAGCCCGACGAGGCCGACGGCCGAGCTCACTGGATCACCGTCACCGATTCCGGAGCCAAGGCTCTGACCGAGTGTCACGGGCGCATGGTTGCCGCTTTCTCCCGGGTCCTCGACGGTTGGTCCACCCAGGAGATCGCGGAACTCGCCGGGCGCCTCGACCACCTGCTGGCGGACTTCTCGAAGACCCCCCGTCTGAGCGAGGAAGCCCCGAAGTGAGGCTGGGCAGAGCCAAAACGTCACCTGCCTCCGAGGAGAAGCTCGATTCCGGCATGACGCACCGCCAGGTCCTCGAGGCCATGTCCGGCCTGCTGCTCGGCATGTTCGTGGCGATCCTCTCGAGCACGGTGGTGACCACCGCCATGCCGAAGATCATCGGTGATCTCGGTGGTACCCAGACCTCGTACACCTGGGTCGTCACCTCCACCCTCCTGGCCCTGACCGTCAGCACTCCGATCTGGGGCAAGCTGGCCGATCTCTTCGATCGCAAAATGCTGATCCAACTGGGCCTCACCATTTATGCGGTGGGCTCGACCCTGGCCGGCCTCGCGGAGTCGACCACCTGGCTGATCTCCTGCCGCGTGATCCAGGGACTCGGAGTAGGAGGCCTCACCGCGCTGGTCCAGATCGTACTCTCGGACCTGGTTTCACCACGCGAGCGCGGCCGGTACATGGGATACCTCGGAGCGGTCTTCGGTCTCGGTACGGTCGCCGGACCGGTGCTCGGCGGCGTGATCACCGACGGGCTCGGCTGGCGGTGGTGCTTCTACGTCGGGGTTCCTTTTGCCGTTGCTGCGCTCGTCGTGCTGCAGCGGACCCTGCACCTACCCAGAGTTCGCCGTGAAGTAAAGATCGACTACCTCGGCGCCACCCTCATCGCCGGCGGCGTCTCATCGCTCTTGATCTGGGTATCCCTGGCCGGCCAGCAGTACGACTGGATCTCCTGGCAGACCGCGGTTCTGGTCGCTGGCGGCATCATCCTGTGTGCTGGCGCGCTCTATACGGAGCGGCGGGTGATCGAGCCTCTGGTGCCGCTGCGGCTGTTCTCTGAGCGCACGGTCGTGCTTGCGGTCATTGCCAGCGTGGCGGTGGGAGTAGCGATGTTCGGCACCACCGTCTTCCTGACCCAGTACATGCAGATCGCGCGCGGTCAAACGCCGACCGTCTCGGGATTGCTCACTATTCCGATGGTCGTCGGTCTCTTCCTCTCCTCGACCATCATTGGCCGGGTGATCACGAGCACGGGGTTCTACAAGCGGTGGATGCTGCTTGGAGCCGGATTGCTGACGATCGGCCTGACGCTGATGGGCACCATGGACGAAAGCACCAATATGGCCGAGGTGGGAGTTTTCATGTTGATCGTCGGCAGCGGCATCGGCATGGTCATGCAGAACCTCGTGCTGGTGGTCCAGAACACGGTCAGCCAGCGAGACATCGGCGCCGGCAGCGCGCTGGTCGCCTTCTTTCGCAGCCTCGGCGGTGCGATCGGGGTGAGTGTGCTCGGCGCATTGCTTGCCGCTCATGCCAGCTCGTCGATCCTCGACGGCCTCTCCGCGAAAGGAATCGACCCAGCTCGATTCGGTGGCAGCTCCCATCAGGTGCCGGACGTGAGCACCCTGCCCGCCCCGATCGCCCAGGTGGTCGAGCATGCCTATGGTACGGGGATCGCCGAGATGTTCCTGATCGCCGCTCCCCTCGGTCTGGTCGCCTTCATCGCCCTGCTGTTCATGAAGGAGACACCGCTCGGATCGAAGAGCGGAATCGAACGTAACCTCGAAGAGAATTCAGGTTGAGTACCGAAACCCACCCGCTCCCTGATTTCACCTTGCGCCGGCTCCTGGTCGCGATCGACGGGTCTGCCAACAGTGATCTCGCCCTTTCGGCGGCATTCACGGTCGCACGCCGCGACAATGCCACCCTCACGCTGGTCACGGTTGAACCCGATGTTGTCTCGGCCGCCTCACTGTGGTCCCTGGTGGCAACCCCGCCACCTGAGCTACAGGAGGAAGCCCATGAGGCGGCTCAGCGTGTGCTCGACGAGGCGGTCGCCCGCTTGCCAGACGATGTTCCCGCAACGAAGATTCTGCGTTTCGGCAAGGCGGGCCCTGAGATCGTCGCTGAATCGGCATCCGGCCGATACGACGCCGTCCTCGTCGGCGCCCGTGGAGTCGGCCGGGTCGGATCGTTGCTCGGCAGCGTCAGCCAGTATGTGCTCCACCATGCTGAGATCGCGGTCTTCGTAACTCACCAGCCCTCGGCCGAGAACAACACCTAGTCCTTGTGCGGTCGCCCTAGCGAACCCGGCCCACGCGTCGCACGGTTCGGGTTATGGGGGTCCTATTGCCGATCCGGATGATCGCCCGCAGTCGAGTAACCGCCTCGGTGCGCGTGGCCTTTCCTCGTCGACCCGAGAACAACGCCCGAGCTTTCGCGGTCAGCTTCAGGTGGACGGTCCTCGTCCGACCGGAACCGACTCGATACCCCCGGCCTTTGGCGAGGCTTGGTCTGCCCATACCTCGAAATTTGCGCGCTGACCGGACAGTGATGTTGGCGGGGCGGCAACGATCGTTGCGTCCACGGCACTTCAGGTTCATCGACATGGACTTGCCCTTGACTTTCACCGCTCCGACCAGGGTCAGGTTTCCGACCACATCCGGTTCCTGGTCGACTTCACAATCGGGTGGGGTGCCCGTCGTGCCGACCGGACACGTCGGATCGGCCCGGCGGGCCGCATATTCGGCGAGCGTCTCCGATCCGATCGCCCCGTATCCCCTGGCAAGCTCGATGCCAGGCCGGGGCGGGAGAACCTTTGCGGCCGGGGCCGTCACCAATCCACCCAATGACCCGGGCGTTTCGAGCACCGGGATCCGGAGTTCCAGCTTCTTGATGGTCGCCTTCTGCTGCTGATTCGAAGGCCGTCCGTAGTTGCTGAGCGACGCGGACGAATCTCCGCCGGCATCGGCCGGCAACAGTTCAAGCCGGAGCACATGTCCTGCCTGCACCTCCCATGCTCCGGGGTTCAACTGGAAGACCTGAAACCCGTCACTGCCGGGCCGCCAGAGGACCCGGGCGACGAGAGTCTTGGTCGAGCCATCGGGGGAAACGTCGACGAGGCGGGCGGCGATCTGGGAATCATCTCCGGGCTGCGCGATGTCCGCCAGCACTGTCGGCGAACCGATCAACGTGTAGCCGCTTGCCGGGGCGGGCGCCAATTCGTACGTCGCGGTACCCGGTTCCTTGGCGCCGGGGGCCTTGCTGCATGCTTCCACAAGGTTGAATGCGCCTGCCGCGGCGGGTGTGCCGCCGCCTGGAGCAATCTCCTGCGGCTCTCCGGAATCCACCATTCGGATCTCGCCCGGCGAAGCCGAGGCCCAGTCATCGGAGACGAAGGGTCCGCCGGACGGGGCGCTGGTCGGGCAGGTCTGGGTGTATACGGTCACGTCCGATTGGGGATCCGGACCCACATCCGCGAGGTAGTGGTCTACCCAGGCGCTTTGCCTAGACAGAACCTCGGCGAAGACATCCGCCTTGTTGGGAGAACGCGGATGCCCGACATCCGCCATGAGGATGCCCAGCGGACTGTCCGGATACTGCGTTCGGGTGCGATTGTAAAACCGGGTCATTTCGCTGGCCGGGAAAAGGTCGTCGGTGTGCCCGTTGGCCATGAAAAGTGGTGCCGGGGCGCGACTGTGGTCAATGTAGTACGACGAGTGATGACCCTGGATCTCATCCAGGATCGCCGAGGCGCGGTTTTGCTCATAGGGCTCTCCCGCATTCATGAAGTCCATCCAGCCCGCAAGATCGGCTGAAGGCTCGACTCCGGGTGCCGAGTAGTAGCCCGGCGCAGTGATGCCCCCCAGGTAGAGTCCGTAGACCAAAGTCTGTTTCATTACTCCGAATTCGCCGAAGTACGGTGAGTCTTCGATGTAGTCCAGATTGCTCCCGTTTGGCATGAGCGAATACGACAGATCCGTCCAGGTCGCAAGGGCCACCGATACAGCGAGGCCGATCGGGACTCCCTCGGGGCTCTTCCAGGGCACGAGACTGTCATCCGGCATCATGGTCCGGTCGTTCAGGGCCGCGAGGGCCATTGCCATTCCTCCACCGTAGGAGGCCCCGATCGCCGCGATCCGTTCCGGGTCGACAAGACCCTCGTCGACCAGTTTCCCGGTGAACAGCTGGGCATCACGCACTTCGTAGCGGGTGTCGTCGAGACGCACGAATCCCTTGGTCGTACAGTCGGGGTCGGCTGCTTTGGCCAGTGCGGTCCCGCATGATTCGTGGAATCCGCGGTTGGTCTGCGAGAACACCGCGTAGCCCTTCTCGAGCCATTCCTGCATATCGGCAAAGGCGACCTTGCCTTGACCATAGCCGTGGAACCCAAGCACCAGAGGATAGGGACCATCACCCCCGGTCGACGGGAAGGCGATGTTCACATCGATCGGCACTCCGTCGAACGATTCCACGGTGCTCCGGGTGTCTGTGGTTTGACGGTAGTCCCCGGTACCGCACCATCGCTGACCTGCCGTCGGACCGGACGGTTGGACCTCGCACTCGATTCCCAGCGCAGAAGTTATAGCCGCGTCGGATGCCACGGGCAATGCCAGCACCGTGGACGATGCCAGAAGGAATGTGATCAGGAACTTTTTCATTGTCTCCTTGTTTTCATTGTCTCTCTGAAGGGACTCGGTTCGAGACCGATACGGCACACAGTGGGGACGGCGATCGGATTCGGGGTAAAACCCAAATGGTGAAAGAAGAACGTCAGGGCGAGGTTCAGCCAGCAACCAACTCCTCGACCGGGGAGTCCGAGTAGGTCTCGCCGCTTTCGGCGAGTTCCACCAGGGAGGCCGGCGGGTTGAACCGCTCGCCGTACCTCCCGGCAAGCTCCCGGGTGCGCTCGACGAACCCGGCCGGGCCCCTGCGCTCGGGATGAGCCTCGGAGGTGTAACCGTTGATGTACTGGAGCACACCACCCGTCCAGCCGGGAAACCCGATGCCGAAGATCGAGCCGATGTTGGCATCAGCGACGGACTCGATGACACCTTCGTCCAAGCATTTCACGGCTTCCAGGGACTCGACGAAGAGCATGCGCTCCTGGAGCTCGACCAGGTCGATCTTCGACGGGTCGTCGACCGGAGGGAACTCCTCCCTCAGGCCTGCCCAAAGGCCGGTGCGTTTGCCGTCTTCGTAGTCGTAGAAACCAGCGCCGGCGAGCTTGCCAGCGCGGTCGGCCTCGATCATCCGGTCGATGATCGCGAACGACGGGTGCGGGACCCAATCGTTGCCTTCGGCCTCGGTCGCGTCCTTGATCGTCTTGCGAATCTTGACCATCAGCTCCATGTTCAGCTCGTCGCTCAGCTGAAGCACCGGGGCTGGATAGCCGGCCTGGTTCGCGGCCTGTTCGATCGAGGCCGCCGGAATGCCTTCAGCGAGGAACGAGATGCCTTCGTTGATGAAGGTGCCGATCACGCGACTCGTAAAGAACCCGCGCGAATCGTTGACGACGATCGGGGTCTTCTTGATCTGCTTGGCCAAATCGAGTGAACGGTTGAGCGTGTCGTCGCCCGTCTCTTCGCCTTTGATGATCTCCAGCAGCGGCATCTTGTCGACCGGGCTGAAGAAGTGGAGCCCGATGAAGTCGGCCGGACGCGAGACGCCTTCGGCGAGACCCGTGATCGGCAGGGTCGAGGTGTTCGAACCGAGCAGGGCACCGTCGGCCAGGAAAGGCTCGATCTCGGCAAATACCTGGGTCTTGATGGCCGGGTCCTCGAAAACCGCTTCGATCACGAGGTCGGCGCCTTCGGCGTCGGATGCTTCGGCCGTCGGGTGGATCAGAGCCAGCAGTGCGTCGCCCTTCTCCTGGGTGGAGCGTCCGCGGGAGATCGCCTTGTCGACGATGTCCTTCGAATAACCCTTGCCACGTTCCGCGGCTTCGGCGTTGATGTCCTTCAGCACCACTTCGATGCCTGCCTTCGCACAAACATAGGCGATCGCCGCGCCCATCATTCCGGCTCCGAGCACGACCACCTTCTTCGCCTCATACTTCTCTCCGTCCTTGGGACGACCGCGATCACCATTGACCTGCTGGAGGTCGAAGAAGAAGGCCTGGATTATGTTCTTCGCCACCTGGCCGGTGGCCAGCTCGACGAAGTAACGGCCTTCGATCTCGATCGCTGTGTCGAAGTCGACCTGCGCGCCCTCGACCGAAGCCGACATGATCGCAATCGGGGCCGGGTAACCGGCGCCCTTCAGCTGCTTCTTCAGGTTCGATGGGAACGCGGGCAGATTCATCGCCAGCTTCGGGTTGGACGGGGTGCCACCGGGGATCTTGTAGCCCTTGACGTCCCAGCGCTGAACTGCCTCCGGGTTCTCCGCGATCCACTTCTTCGCGGCCGGGATCAGATCGTCTTCGGTCGGGACGACTTCGTCGATCAGACCGATTTCGAGTGCCCTCTGTGGGCGCAGCGGCTTGCCCTGGATCAGGACCTGCATCAGGCCGTCGGCGATCCCGAGCATGCGGGTCACACGGACCACACCGACACCACCCGGCAGCAGGCCGAGCTGGACTTCCGGAGTGCCGAGCTGGATCTTCGGGTCGTCGACGACGATGCGGTGATGGGTCGCGAGGGTGATCTCCAGGCCTCCACCGAGAGCGGCGCCGGCAACTGTGGCGACGACCGGTTTGCCGAGAGTTTCGAGTCGGCGCAGCTGCGACTTTACGAGCCGGATACCGTCGGCGAATTCGGCCGACTGTTCCCTGGTCACGGCGAGCAGGTCGTTCAGGTCACCACCGGCGAAGAAGGTCTTCTTGCCCGAGGTGATGATGACTCCGGCGATGTCTTCCTTTTCTGCTTCGAGCCGGTCGACGATCACGCCCATCGATTCGATGTAGTCGGCGTTCATCGTGTTTGCCCCCTGGCTGGGGTCGTCGATCGTCAGGACGACTATTCCATCGTCGCCCTTGTCCCACTGGATGGTCTTGCTTTCACTCATGTCCTGGGTTCTCCTGGTCTTTCCGGCGATCAGATTCGTTCGACGACGGTGGCGATGCCCATGCCACCACCGACGCAGAGGGTGCAGAGGCCGTACCGGCCCCCGGTTCGCTCTAGTTCGTCCACGATCGTGCCGAGGATCATGCCGCCGGTTGCTCCGAGCGGATGGCCCATGGCGATCGAGCCGCCGTTGACATTGACCTTGTCCATGTCGACATCGAGGTCACGGACCAGACGCAGCGCGACGGCGGCGAAGGCTTCGTTTATCTCGATCAGGTCGAGGTCGGCGGCGGTGATTCCGGCCTTCTTCAGGGCTTTCTGCGACGCCGGGCCGGGAGCAGTGAGCATGATTGTCGGGTCGGCGCCGGACACGGCGGTCGAGACGATGCGGGCCCGCGGAGTGAGGCCGTTTTCTTCACCAGCGGCTTCCGAACCGATCGCAATCAGCGAGGCACCGTCGACGATGCCGGACGAATTGCCCGCGTGGTGGACGTGGTCGATCTCCTCGATCCAGTGGTACTTCTGGAGGGCAACGGCATCGAACCCTCCCATGTCGCCCATCGCCGCGAATGACGGCTTAAGCTTGGAGAGCGACTCGACCGTGGTACCTTCGCGAATGAACTCGTCGTTGTCGAGGATCACCGTTTCGTTGAAGTCCTTGACTGGGATAACCGAGTTGGCGAAACGGCCTTCGGCCTGCGCGGCGGCCGCAAGCTCCTGCGATCGGGCGGCGAAAGCGTCGACGTCGTCACGGCTGAAGTCCTCAATTGTGGCGATCAGGTCCGCCCCGATTCCCTGCGGGACGAAGCTGGTGTCGTAGTTGGTCTCGGGGTCCATCGCCCAAGCGCCGCCGTCGGATCCCATCGGGACTCGCGACATCGACTCGACGCCACCGGCGAGCACGAGGTCCTCCCAGCCGGAAGCGACCTTCTGCGCGGCGATGTTCACCGCCTCGAGGCCGGAGGCGCAGAAGCGGTTCAGCTGAACGCCGGCGACGGTGTCTGGCAGGCCGGCCTTGATCGCCGCAGTCTTCGCGATATCGGCGCCCTGGTCACCTACCGGTGAGACGCAACCGAGAACGACGTCGTCGATCGTGTTCGGGTCGAGCTTCTCGTTTCGGATCAGGACTTCATGCATCAAACCGACCACGAGGTCGACCGGCTTGGTCGAGTGAAGCGACCCGTTGCTCTTGCCTTTTCCGCGAGGGGTGCGGATGGCGTCGAAGATCAATGCGTCAGTGCTCATCGAGAAAACTCCGTTTCGGAATTGTTGTTGCCGAGGACGTCAGGGCGAGGGAAAGCGAAAGCTGATTTGCGTTCTGTGTTGCTTGACACAGGAATGTCGGACCATTATGTCAGACAGCCAGATTGAATTCCATGGTGCGAAGGACTTCGTTGTAGAGCGGCTCTACTTCGGCGTCGGGAACGAGGATCACGAGGTGGCCTATTCCACCCAACGTGGAGAGCACGAGACGGGCTCCGACATCAGGGTCGAGGCGGGCCGAGATCTCGTCGATCCGCTGTCCCTCCTTGATATAGCCCCGCAACTGGAGATAGAGCTCGCTATGCATTCGGGTGACCCGCTCGGCGAGTTCGGCATTGGCGCTGACCTCGGACACGAGGGCGTAATAGAGTCGGTTGTCTGCCGGGCGTTCTTCGATGAACCGGCGGTGGGCTTCGATCACGGCGACGATCGCCTGGCGGCCGCCGCGGGATCCGACGTTGCTGGTCGCAACTTCGCGGGCCCAGGACAGATAGGTACGCTCGACGACGGCTTGGAGCAAGGCGTCCTTGGTGCCAAAATGCCAGACGATCGAACCGCGGCTGATACCTGCCTCTTCACCGATGGCCTGCAGCGATGCCCTTTGAAATCCTTGCTCGGAGAAGACGACCGCCGCGGCGTCGAGTAGCCGCTGACGGGAGAGTTCCGATTTCTCCTGCTGACGAGTCGGACGCGATGGGTCGTTGTCGGTAGTCACGCGTCATATATCACCAGTTCCCGGCGGACCCCACATTCCGGAAGTGATTGACCGGCCCACCGATCGGAAAACTTGCCCTCAACACGGCTCAGGACAAGCTTGGATAAGACGCGTGGGATCGGCGAGATCTCTCGCCCCCGAACGAGTTCCCACTGACTCCGCCGCTGACAACAACGCTGACTCAGCGACAGTCAACTCCGATGCCATTGGTACAAATGACAGCCGATGGCGACAACACCGGAAATCGGCCTAGTTGACGCCGGAGGTAGTTCCAGAGAGCGTTTCGAGCTGTTCAGCCTGACTCGGACCGTAAGCTCCTGCCACGATCCACTCTCTCATCACCGGGACCATTGCGAGCAGATCCGGTTCGTCTTGGCTGTCGATCAGGTCACAGGCCAGTTGCCTGACTGCGTAGACGATTGCGCGATGGACCTCAAGTGGTTGGTGATGAAGCCGCGGATCGCGTGGCGACATTTCGCGCTGAGCCGCGTACAAAACCTGGGCAAAGCGGTCGAGTGATGAGTACCTGCGACTTCTGGAGTCGGCCCCGAGGGCGTCCATTTCGAGCTGATACGCCTTGGAGACCACGTTGTCGGCCTGGAGCGTGCCCAGGTAGCCCTCCAATGCCTGGGAAACGAACCCTCCCCAGTCGTCGCTCGAACCCAGGCCTGCGCCGACCCTGCGCAAGAGCGTCTCGATGAACCGGTCGTACCCTGCGAACGCACACTGTTCTTTGTCGACGAATGCGTTGTAGAACGCCGACAAGGAAACCCCGGCCCGCTTCGCGATGTCACCGACCCTCACCCGGGAGTAGCCGTCGTCGGCCATCAGTTCGGTGAAGGCCACCATCAGCCGCTCCCGCTGGATCTCGGTAACTTCCTCGGGCGTCTGGGCATGGCGGCCCCGGGGAAGTTCCTGCCGGGGGTCGAAGAAGACCCCGGGTTTAACGAACTTCGGCGGCATGAATCGTTAGCTGGTTGGAGGCATGACGGCGAGCTTGTCGAGAATGGCCGCAAACGCTCTGGTTTCCGTCTGCATACGGTTCACGTTGAACCGCTCGAGCTGGACCTTCCTGTTTCGCTCCGCAAGCAGGTAGTGCGGCCCAGCGATGTAGGCGAGCATGGGCAGACCTTCCGCGTGAAGTTCCCGTCCCTCCCCGAAGAAGACCGGGGTCGGCTGCATCAAGGTGCATCGGGTCACGCCCTTGGCCTCGATTACCGGTCGGGCCATATCCGCCAGAGCCCGGTTCGAAGAGAAGAACCCCGAGATCTCCGGTTTTCCGGTCTTCTTGAACACGTTCTTGTGGTCAGTTTCGTACTCCGGGCACCCGAGGTGCTCGATGGTCAACCCGACCTTGGTCCGCCCGTAGAGTTTCGGGTAGTCCGTGATGTAAGCCGGTGCCGAGACCACATCATCCTGGAAGTGACCCGTCGCATAGTAGAAGGCGAAGGTGACCGGGCGATCGGCCTTCGGAATGGCTGAAAGGCGCTGCGCCAGGGAAATCATGGCAAGCGGGCCGTTTTCTTCGATGAGATTGGTACCGTCGGTGTGGGTGTTGACCAGCACGACTTCATCGCTGGCACCCGGAAGGACCGCCATGAGACCGCGGGCCTTTCCTCTCGACCGGGTTGCGGTCAGAGTCAGCTTCGCCTTGTTACCCGGCGTCTGGGCGAGCGATCTGATCACATCACCGGTCGGAGCATCGACGTTCAGCGCCGGTAGTCCCTGAAGTTCCCGTCCGAAAGGGGAATACTGACCCTTCCCGTCATCCGGCGCCTCGGGCAAGATGATGATCGCCCCGATCGCACCGGCATCTTTGGCAGCCTGAAGGTCTGGACCGGACGCGACCCAGCTGCGATCGTAGGGCTTCGTGACGTCGACATCCGCCGCGAATTTCTGATCCCAGGCGTTGAACGCCACACCGACCGGAACCGAAAGCGGAGTGACGTCGATCACCGCGATCTTTCCGGCGAATGAACCACCTGCGAAGTCAGCCGCGGTCTTGCCCGGGCCTGCGTACGCTAGCTCGCCCGTGATGCCGCTCCTGCCAGTTCGGCCCGAATACGGGTAGTAGTACGCAACCCGAACCTTCCTGGCTGATTCCCCGGCGGGAGTAACCGTCAGCGAGTATGAGTTCGCTTCCCAGTTGTCGAAGGTCTGCGGCTTGACGCTCGTCTTCCACCCGAGCTGCTTCATGGCCTGACGGATGTCATGGGTGAAGCGAGCTTCCGACGGGCTGCCCGTGTGCCGGGCGCCGAGGCCGGCGAGGTACTCGTTCCACCTCCACATGGTCTTGGTACTGGCGAGCCCGCCGGGCTTGGCCTGAAGCAGCGGACTCGGAGCCCGCTTTCCGGCGAGTGCAACCGCCTCACCCATCAGGCCGCTACCAACTGCCAATCCCGCGGCCGTACCCGCCGACCGTTTGATGAAAGTGCGCCGTGTGGTCCCTGGCTCCATTTCCGCTGAATCCGTCATGCCTTACCCACCTCCGTTAAGTTCACCCCCCTCGCCCGATTGAAGTAACGAGGATTACGCTGAACACGATATCACCAAGCAGGGCTGCTGTCAGAAGTAGCAGGGCTCCCGGCTCCCCGCGGGATAGGGGGATTCAGCCAACGGCCGCAGGCGGAGAGCTCACAGCAGTCAGCCACTTCTGGAAGTCTCTGATGCCGGCCTCGAGCTCGTCGCTCTCGCCCCGCTCGAGGTACTCAAGGATCAGTCCTTGAAGTCCGGCCATGATCAGGACTTCCAGCGAGGATCGGCTGACGACCAGGGTCCGGCCGCTGCTGAGGGCGTCGTCGATCAGTCCAGCGATGAGCGCGCGGAGCCGGTCTGAGAGGTAGCGTGCCGTGATCCGCAGGACAGGGTCCGTGATCGCCTCCGCCCGAAGGCCGAACCAGGCGACCAAAAGGGCACGGTCGGTGGTGATCACAGACCAGAGCGCGGTAAAACCCTGATCGACGATGTCCGCCGGCTTCTCGAGTCCGGCGATAGCTTGCTCGAGGCGATCGAACAGCCTGTCGCCGAGTGCCCGCACCACGGCATCGAACAGATTCTCGCGCGAATCGTAGTAGTAGAGCACGACCCGTTTGTGCAAACCCGCCTCGTCTGCCACCCGTTGGATTGATGTCGCGGCATACCCGTCACGCGCGAGACAACGCAGCGCCGCGTCAAGGATCTCCGCGACGCGGAGGTTGCCCTTACGGGTTAGATCGCCGGTTGCGCGCACTGGACCAGCCCTTCCGTCTCAGACCTCGGGGAATCCGCCCGGCCCGGTCGCCGCCTGACGTTGACCAAGCCATGACTGCCACTCGACTGGGATCGGCGCGCCGGACTTGAGGAAGTGCTCCAGGTCAACTGCCAAAAATAGTGCGGTCGCCTCTGCCACGAGAGCGCCCCCCTGGCGCATTTCCCCACGCAGCATGAGCTTCCGGCCAGTGCGACTTTCGCTCCATCCTTCCAACTCGAGCGGCTGTTCAAGCAAGACCGGGGCGCGGTAGTCGACCGAAAGGTTCGCCGTGACAGCGGGCTGCTCGAGGAGCACGAGGACGCCTCCCAAGAGGTCATCTAGGGCCGCGGCGACGACACCTCCGTGGGCGAAACCCGGGGAACCCTCATGACGGTGGTCCAGAGTCACATCCCCAACGACGCGGTTGCCCTGAATCCGCATCGTCATGGCGAGTCCGGCGGCATTTTGAGGACCACAGCCGAAACAGTTCGGGTGGTGCGGGGGAATTACCCCATCTCTCTGAGTACTCACGACATCTCCTCCATCAGCTCGACACCACGGTGTTCCATCGATCTCACCGCTTCCACCAGGCCGACGCCGGCCCCATGGTCGCCGCGCTTGGCGGTATCCGCCAGTTCGATCCAGACGGCGGAGAGCTCGTCGTAATGATCCGCCAGCGCTTCAAGGCGACCCTCGCTCAGCCAGCCGGCCGCGTCACGGAGGAATCGGGCGTGGAGGGAGCGAAACATGGCCCCCCCTGTTCCAGCTTTGACGATGAAGACCCACAATCCGCTCAGCGCTTTCTCCAGGTCATCCTCAAAGGTCTCCGGCCAGGCCGGATATCCTGCTGCCAGGGCGTCAACCGCGGCGAGACCGATGCCGCCCCGCAGCTCGCCGAGGCCCGGGGATTCCTGACGCATGTTCGCTACGGCGCGCGCGAGCCCTCGTCGTACGGCCTCCTGCGGCTCGATGAGGCGCTCCGGCCACGAGTAAAGGTAGGTCGCATTGCGGTTCGGCCCCGGGAAACCGTTTGACATCCGCGCGGCCTCCAACGACTTCATCGAGCAGGGCTGGAGTTCTTCCCGGTCGTTGTCGGCTATCCACGCTATGCCGGCTTCCGGATCGTGACCGACCACGACGATGTCGTGCCGGGTATTGCTCATCCGGACCCGCAGGTATTCGAGCTCAGCGATGTCGGCCCAGACCATCGTCGGTCTTCCGGCCTCCAGCTCCGCGAGAACCCAGGACCAGCCTTCGGCCGCATCGTCAGTCTCCCGAACCTCCAGGTCGAGTCCGAGGTTTCCGACGATGTCCCGTTCGAGGTCGGCCGTACGCCCCACAAGATAGAACGGCGGAGTGAAAGCCGAGTTCTCGACATAGAAGAACCCCAGCCCACCCGCCAGGCCGAACACCGCCCCTTCACTCAGGGGCCCCTCGCCGAAATCCAGCCCGTGGAACTCAAGCAGATCACGCAATGCCCCCGATCCACAATGCCCTGCGATCCGATGCGGAAACACCGGCTCCCGCCCGCTCAGGATGCCCTCGTATCTGTCGACCTGGGAACTCACAGCGTTACCGTCGACCCGTGACGCCCATCCGGCGGACCGGCATCCCAGAACTTCAGATCGCCCGAGGCAATCGGGTACTTCGAAGAGTGGCTCATGGCCAGATCGTACCGAACGGTGGCATTTTCCGTACCTACTGGTGTAGACCGGTCCCACCATCCAAGCCAATCGGTCCAGAGGTTCAGGCCCTCGGATTTCAGGCTTTTCCGTTGCGCTCCCGGTGCCTGCATCCCGGCCAGCAGCAAGGTCGGCGCATTCCTTCTTCAAGTTCCTCCCGGGTCCGGCGAATGCGGCGTTCCCGGGTCTTCTCCTGCTTGGCATCCTCGACCCAGCAGATGAATTCGTTACGGGCCAGTGGCGTGATGTCGTGCCAGGCCTCGAGAGCTGTGTTGCTGGGCAGCAGGCCCTCGCGAAGGTCGGCCGGCATCTCATGCACCACCCCTCCTGGCAGCTTGCTGCTCATGATCCGGCCCTGGCCATCAGCCAGTCGATGACGTCCTTCGTGACACGTTCGCGGTCCTCGGGCGGCTCGTTGATGAGTTCATGGACAAAGCCTTCATAAACGATGATCTGCTTGTCGGTTGAGCCGGCGCGCTCGGCGATGTCGCGGCTGCCTTCCGCGGGCACGATCGGATCTTCTGAGCCCGCGATCACAAGCAACGGAATGTGAAGCTGGCTGACCTCATTCGGCAAGTCTTCCATGGCCTGAACAATCTCGACAACTGTTGTCGCCGGCTGCGCTCCCTTGTGCACCAGCGGATCGTCCATGTAGATGCGCTCTTCCTCAGGGTCCCGCGAGATGCCTTCGAACGGCAGGCTGTGAACCGGAAGCTTCGGTGCAACCCTGGCGACGAGTTTGATTATTGCCCTCTGCGCCCGGGGCACTTTCAGTCCTTCCAGTGAGACTGCGGCTGACGAGAGGACGAGGCCTGCAAGTTTCTCCTGGTACTCAAGTGCGTAGCTGAGGCCAATGGCCCCTCCCATGCTGTGTGCGAACAGGAACACCGGCAGATCGGGGTGTTCGGCCCGGGCCATTTCAACGACCCGATCTACGTCAGCAACGGTGTCTTCCAGGTTGGCGACGACCCCGCGAGGCCCTTCGCTCCGTCCGTGTCCCCGATGATCGTTCGCCCAGACCGAGAAACCCTCGTCGACCAGCCGCCTGGCGAACCTGTCGTAGCGGTCCCCGTGCTCGCCGTACCCGTGGACGATGACAACCTGGGTCGTCGGGACCGGGGCCTTCCACGCGCGCCAGTGAATCGCGCCGCCAGCTATCCCGGTGAAGGTTCCTTTGGAGACCACGGCTCGGGTCAGCCGTTCAGCGCCGCGGCGGCCCGGATGAGTTCCCTGAAGGCTTCTTCATCGATTTCTTCGCCTTCATGGAAGTCGATTGCGCGACGGGTGTTGCCTCCAAGGCTGGAATTAAAGAGGCCGGACGGATCGTCAGCTGAGGCACCTTTCGCGAAGGTTGTCTTCACGACCTTCTTGTAAGCCTCACCAGTACAGATCAACCCGTCGCGATACCAGGCTGGACCGTTCCACTTCCACTCCTCGACGATCTCCGGGTCAGCTTCCAGGATGAGTGAACGAATGCGGGCGAGAGTTTCAGCGCGCCAGTCCCCGAGGTCGGCAATGAACTCATCAATCAGCTCAGACGGAGATTCGCTGGTCATCCCGGAAAGATTACAGCGAGGGTCGAGTCAGTTCTTCAATGAGGGCCCGACTCGTCAAGAGCGATCACAAGGTCGCGTATCTCGGTGGGATCCTGCAGACGATCACCAAAGAGCTCGCGGATCTGAGCCATGCGGTAGCGCACCGTCTGTGGATGTACGAAGAGGTCCGCTGCGACTTCGCCCCTGCGACCTTGATACAGCAGCCATGAGCGAAGGGTCAGCCTGAGCCGCTCGGCGGAACCTGGTTTGAGCCCCGCCAGGGGTTCCAACACAAGCCGTCGCAGATCGCCGAGTGCTTCCTGATCGGATTGGATCAGCAGGGCCGCAAGGTGCCGTTCGGTGTCGACGGTTTCGTTTCCTCGGGCTTCCCCCAGATCCCGGACCCTTCGGGCACGGTCGAGCGATCTTGCGACATCAACCCGGGGGCACACTGGACCCACCACGGCGTTCCGGCCCTCGAGTGCCGTCAGGGTTTGCGCCCTTCGCCCTTCGCCGACGTTGCTGAGGCAGAAGAACCCTGGACTTCGTGAACTTGGCGTCGATCGCCGGGCCGCCGGGGGTCTACGGCAGGCGCCAGGCCGTGAATGCTGTCCGCTGACCCGGGCCGGTCGTTACTCCGGCGCCGATGTACATCGTCTTCCCCGTCACTGCGGGTGGTGCGTTCACACCGGCGCTTGCCATCGGAGAAGTGAGGATCTTGCCAGTCTTTGCACTCAGGGCAAAGAGTGTGCCGTCCACTCCGGGCGTCATGAGGACGTCATCAACCACAGTCACCGCGGCGTCGGGCATCGTGGGCAATGGGGTTTTCCACTTCATTGCTCCGGTTGCTCCGTCGAGGGCCAGGATCGCCCCGGTTCCGCTCATGAACGGGCACGAAACGAGGTCTCTTGGATACACGACCATGGCGCAGAGATTCGCCACCGGTACGTAGATCGTGCTGCCCTTGACGGCCATCGGTGTCTCCACACCCCCGGCGATTCCCGGGTACATGGTCACCGGTAGGTCTTCCTCCTTTGTCGGGAAAGGCTTGGAGGGATCACCCCACTCGTTGTGCTTGCCGACCTTCCGCTTCCAGATGAGCTTGCCGGTATTGCGGTCGAGTACGAATACGTAGCCCATCTTGCCGCCGGTGATCACCACATCGCGTGACTTGCCTTTGATCTTGAAGGTGGCGAGGATCGGTGGCAGCTGGAGGTCGAAGTCGCGGATGTCGTGCGGCACGGCCTGGTAGTACCACTTGAGCTTGCCGGTCTTCGCGTTCAGTGCCACGAGACTGTTGGTGTAGAGATTCTTGCCGGGTCGGCTCGACCCGTTGGGAAACTCCGCGGTGCCCATGATCGGCCCCGGATTGGCCACGCTCATGTACATCGTGCCTTTGTTGTCGATGCTCGGTGTGCTCCAGAGCCCACCACCGCTATTGACTTCCGGGTTACCCCAGAGATTGTTAGTCGTCGTGTCGAACGACCAGACCTTCTTGCCGGTCTTGGCGTTCAGTCCGAAGACGACTCCTTTCTGGCCACCCTGGTAGATCCCCCTCGTGATGTTGAAAGGGATCGTCGACACGATGATCAGGTTCTTCCAGGCAAGTGGAGCCATGTCGACTGCAGCGTCGTCGTCGGCATTCAGGGTCGTCCGCCACATCTCTTTGCCGGTTTTCGCATCGAGGCTGAGGACGTCGGTGTCAACTCCCGCAAGCAGGCGACCGTTCGCCAGAGAAACACCATTCTGACCCAGGCCGACGTGGCTGTACCTGTTCTCCCACTTCAGGGAGCCGTCGTTGGTGTTGATCGCGTAGAGGTTGGACTGCGAGTCCGAGAAGTAGACGACGCCTTTGCTGACGATCGGGTTCGAGGACATCATTCCGTAGATGCCCGGCGCCTTCAGCGGGAAGGTCCAGGCCGGTTCGAGCGAAGCTACGTTGCCGGAATTGATCGAAGTCCAGGTGACGTTCCGGGCGTTCGTCAGGTTACCGTTCCCTCCCACGAACCCGCCCGGGTTGTTGAGGATCTCCGGCGGAGTGCCCACCGGCTTTCGGGTGGTTCCGGCGCCAGCGCTCGCGGCTGAAACTGCCAAGGCAACCAGGAGGATCGCCACTACAGCGGCAACTACATGACGTTCCCTGCGCCAGCGGTGCATTGGGCCATCCTACTTGAGCAAGGGGCTACTTTCGGGGACCCACTTGATCGACTTCCAGGCGACGAGCCTCAAGGGGCCGATCTGGATCAGAACCAGCGTCAACCCGTGAGAGCTTCGTGCGCCGCCAGCCGACCCGCCTCCAGGCCGGCTCTGACCACTTCGATGTCGCGCTCGAGCCGACTCGGTGCCGCTGATCCAGGGGCTGGTCGAATAGACAGGATGTGCGGTGTCTTCAGCGGGTCCCGATCGTGGCTCTCGAGAAGTTCTTCATCCACGAGCTCGTTCTTCGCGCGGGCCAGGAAGGCACGGCCTACAGCCGGATCGATGCGGGCAAGCATGCTGGTGGTCACCCGGGCGCTCAGTCCCGTTGGGTGCGACACGACTTCGCCCCGGCGACGGGACCTCAGGACCAGGATGTGGGTTGAGCCGTCAGCGATTGCTGTCTGGATCGGGATGGCGGCGCTGAGCCCGGCGTCGAGGTAACGCCGGCCTGCGAAATCCACCGGTGGCCCGGCGAGCAGTGGCAGGGTCGCTGAGGCCCGAATCGCCTGTCGGAGGCCCGCTTCGTCCGAGATCTGAGGGCCGAGGTCAACGGGTTTCCCACTGCTGACGTCGGTGGCGATCGGGTGGAGCTTCGTACGGGCCTTGAGCACTTCCTGGAACAGGCCGGGAGAAAGCTGCTCGTACCTTTCGTTGATGAGGGTCTCTGTATCGACGATCGGCCGGCTGCCAAACACCCGCCGCCAGCTGATCAGGTCCTTGTTCAGCTCGGGATCGGTCCAGGTCGGGACCCCGTCGTCGGCGCGGCCACTCAGCAGCCACATCGCGTTCAGGGTGCCGGCCGACGAACCGTAGGCAGCGTCGAAAGCGTCGGTGAGTTCAAGCTCGTGGAGGCCGAGCGCCATCCCGCCCGACACCGCGCCACGCATGCCGCCGCCCTCGACGACCAGTGCCACACGGGCGCCCTCGGGACGTGCCTTCAAGGCTTCGACCACCGGATGCACCTGATCGCACACCAACAGTCAGTCCGAAAGCTCGATACCGGTCGAGCCCGGAAGTTCGGTCACGAATTCCTTGCCCATCAGGATCGCCGGTGTATAACTGCCGCCGGCGGGCGGATCGGACATCAGCCTTTCCACGATTGCAAGAGGGGCTTCGATCGTTACGTCGTAGCCATTGGCGGTCTTCACCCTGGCAGTCTTCGTCTGGCCTGCGGAATTGCGGACCTCTCCCCAGACGTAGGTGGGCATGCCGGCCCGGGCCTCGGCGTCCGGTCCTTCGACGAACCGTTCGACCAGCCCCTGGAGTCCGTCGATCACTCGCTGCTGACGCCAGAGCCACCCCATGTGGTTTGCGACCTTCACCGCTCTCAGGGCGTTGCCGGGAACGGTCGTATAGACCTCGATATTTGGAATGGCGGTGCTATGGAACGCGGTAGAGACATCACCCCAGGGAATGGTCATCGCGTCCTTGATGCCATTGCCACAGTCGATCATGCGGGTTCGGTAGGCCTGCGGTACATCCTTGATCTTGCCTTCTACCCGAACAGCTCCCCCGCCTCTCAGGCCCTCGACGGCGGTCTTGGCGGTGCCCGGAGAAAGTCCCGAACGGGATTCGAAGGCAAGCGAGAGGTGGGTGGCGTCTGGCATTGCCTCCTTGAGGGTCACCGCGATGCAGTCGGTCGGCACGACGTCGAACCCGACCCCGGGGCAGACGACCACATTCGCCTGACCAGCTTTGTCGGTGAGGGAGTGGGCGTGCTCGAACACGGAAATTTCCCCGCTGATGTCCAGATAGTGAGCTCCTGCCTGAAGACATCCGTCGATCATCGGTGCCGAAGTCGCCGAGAATGGACCGGCACAGTGCAGAACAAGCTCGATGCCTTCGAGCCCCGCGGCGATCTTTTCCGGATCGGTCAGCCCGAATACCCGGTCTTCCAGCTCGAGTTCTTTGGCCAGCGGCTTGATCTTCTCAGCGTTCCTGCCGGCGAGGATCGGCCGCATTCCGCGCCTCGCCGCCTCCCGTGCGATCAACCCACCGCTGTAGCCGTTCGCGCCGTACACCATCCATTGACCGCCACTTTCCATGGCCCGGAGGCTACTTCCTGTGGGCCGACCGGCCAAAGGTGCTTTCCTGGAGATATGAACTCCGCCCTGTTTGCGCGTCCCCTTCGGCGATGGACCCGCTGATCCTCACCACCATCGACCGCCAGTTGGATCATTGAGGCATGGGACCGGGCCAAGGCTTACGACGTGTGATGCCGCTTCGTGATTGACACGGAGACCCTTTGAAGGCAGGAATATTGAAGTGATCCAGCAGGGCACCCCGTGAGTAGTCAGTATGGGGGAAGCTTTCCCGCAACGAACGTCCACCAAACGAGGAGCCCAGCCGTGAGCGACGTAGATGTAACCGCCGAAGTAACAACGCCGACCCTTTACGTATGTCACGTCGACGAGAAGATGCCGATGTTCCATCCCTGCGCAAAGGCCAACAATGCGTTGAACAAGGCCGGGATCAATCACAACAAGATCGTCTATGGCCAGGGCAAGCCTTTCGGCCGCGGCACCGAAGGGACGAGGCCTGACATCAAGGAGATCAGCGGACAGGAGAAGCTTCCGGTACTGGTTCTGCCCGGAGGCGAAGTCGTAAGCGGCGGCAAGCAGATCATCAACTGGGCCAAGAACCACGCAAAGGGTTAGAAGATGACGCTTCCCCCTGGCCCTACCGCGCCATCGGCCGTCCAGACAATGCGCTGGATCGTTCGGCCGATACCTTTCATGCAGCAGGCGAGGCGCGAATACGGCGAGGCTTTCAGCGTCACCTTCATGGGGTTCAGTGCTCCAATGGTCATGGTCTCTGATCCGGAGCTGGTCAAGTCCGTCTACTCAAACCCGGCCAATTCCCTGCCTGCTTCGAGGATCGCCTTGCTGGAACCCGTCCTCGGGAGCAAGTCGGTGCTCGTGCTCGACGGCGAAGAGCACCTTGCCCGTCGCAAGCTGATGCTGCCGGCTTTCCACGGGGAGCGGATGCGTTCCTATCAGGAGGTGATGGAAGAGGCGATCGACCGGGAGATCGAATCCTGGCCGATCGACACGGCTTTTCCAATCCACGCCCGCATGCAGTCGGTCACCCTGGAAGTGATCCTTCGCGCGGTCTTCGGCGTCACCGACGCCGAGCGTCTGAGCCGCCTTCGGGACCTGCTGGGCAAGGCCCTCGAGGACTCGGCTCAGGCCGCCTGGCAGATTCTCACCATCATTGCCCGCAGATTCGGTCGCCAGGCCGGCCCACCGGGTTTCCAGGATACCCTCGCCCAGGTGGACGATGAGCTGGCCGGGTTGATTGCCGAGCGCCGCCGGGATCCGGACCTGGAGGCGCGCGAAGACATTCTTTCGATGATGGCATCGGCAGAGTTTGCCAACGGCGAGAAGATGGATGAGAAGGAACTTCGTGACCAGTTGATGACCCTCCTGCTTGCCGGCCACGAAACGACCGCCACCGCACTGGCATGGACCTTCGACCTCCTGCTCCGGACCCCGAAGGCCCTGTCTCGTCTGAAGGCAGAACTGCGCGAAGGCGGCGATGAGTACCTGAGGGCAACGATCACCGAATCGCTGAGGCTTCGTCCCGTGATCCCGATCGCCGGCCGCATCCTTGACGAGCCGGTCGAGGTGGATGGAATTCGCCTGGAAGCCGGCGACAACGTTGCCCCGTCGATGTGGATGGCCCACACCCGTGCCGACTCCTTCCCCGACCCGCTGGCCTTCAAGCCCGAGCGATTCCTCGACGACCCGCCCGAGACCTACTCGTGGATCCCGTATGGCGGCGGTGTCCGCCGTTGTCTCGGCGCCGCTTTCGCCGAGTTCGAGATGAGGGTGGTCCTCACCGAAGTCCTGACCCGCTGCGACCTCAGACTGGCCGATCCGGGGCCTCAGAGGATCGCCCGACGGAACATCACCTTCTCACCCAGAGAAGGCACGCCGGTCGTGATGAGCCACCGGCGCGCCGCCTGAACTCAGGCTTGGATCGGCCGACCGAATTTCGTCGGTTTCCAGGGCTTCCAGGAGCGGTACGGCTTAACCGGCTCCGTCGCGCGGCGGGCTTCGAGGTCGAAGTACAGCAGGGTCTCCCCCATCGTCATGAACGGGATCAGGAGCGCATAGACAAGGGAAGCGATCAGATTGAGAAGCAGCAGCGGAAGTGGCGTGAAGATGAGCAGGATGCTCAGTATCGGGCCTAGCACCAGACCGACCAGCGCGAGAACGACGATCACGCGGACCGCGTGCCACCATCTTCCGCGCACCAGTTCCGAACTTCCCTTGAAGGATTCACGAATGGTCTTGTCGGTATAGAGAACCTCCTGTTGGACGAAGCTCCATCCGACCAGCTTCCAGACAGCCCAGGGAATTCCGATGACGGAGATTGCCATCAGCAGGACGCCGAGACTGGCAAGGAGCTGAGCCGTGACGACTCGCCAGAACCGGGCCCGAACGCCGGAGATCGATTCCTTTGCTCCGATGACGTGGCTGGTGGCAAGGGAGCCGACCAAGAGAATCACGGTAGCCGCGACGATCGCTGAAGCCACCGGGCGCGCGAAAGAGTCGAGCAGGTCAGATACCGAGAGCCAGATCGGCGCCCTGGTTGACGTATCCCCCAGGTAGTCCGTAATCAGCTGGATACCACCGACGATCGGAAGTGCGATCAACCCCAGCGGCACCAGTACCTTCCAGTGGCGACGGTAGAGGCTGAAGGCCGTCCGCATGATCTGCCCGAAGCTACGTCGGGCCTTGATCGGATCCAGAAGGTTCGGCCTCCACTTTGTGACTCCCAGAAGAAGGATCAATCCGATCAGGAGGGCCCCGACGATCGAAAACGCGGCAATCGGGTTCCCCTGTTCCAGATTCATCAGTCCGGTGACGTTGGCGATCACTCCGCAGAACGCCCCGGTCGCGCTTGGTCCGACCAGACCACCGCCGGGCAATCGTGGGCTGGTGTTTCGCTGCTCCGCCATCCAGGAGAACGGCTTGTCCCACTGGGTCTTCGTCTGCGGACCGGTCGGGCCGTTGTTGAAGCTCGGGAGCTTCTGGCCCCAGCGGCCTTCGTAGCTCAGCCACTTGAACTTGCCGCGGTCGGTCGCGTGGTCGGGCAGGAGGATCGACTTCGGCTGCAGTTCAGTCAAAGGTTCGTTGGTCTTGTCGCATCCAACGCCTGATCCTTTGTTGCCGTTCCCCACGAAGACAGCCGAAAAGTAGAAGGTCGCATGAGAACCCGCTGCCGGATAGACGACCGGATGGGTCCCTCGCTTTTCCACCTTGGAGTCATTCCAGGCGGCCCGCTCTCCCCCGGCGTGCTGGAAGACGAGCATCTCGCTCGGACCCTTCAGCAGGGCTTCCTGTGGGGTCTCGGCGTCGAAAGCGATCTGGATGCCTTCCCAGTCGCCTTCGTGCAGGTCGTTGAACTGGTTGAAGTACCAGAAGAACCAGTACTGGACCACCAGTCCTTTGTAGCCCTTCTCCCTGGCGATATGAGCGTACACCACAACCGGCGCTTTTCCTTTCGCCTTCATCCTGTCGAAGTCGCGCGCGAAATCGCAGGTCTCGCCGAGCGGGTCGCCCCTCAGATCGAGGTAAGCCCTGTCACTCAGATTCGCAATGTCATCAGCGGTCGGCGCCCGCTTGACGGATTCGGTCTCGCCGTTCGGCAGGTTCCGCCTGAGTTCGACGTTCGGGTTGCCGAGGACGGTTTCAACACTGGTCGGTTGATACTGCTCGCCCTCGATTCCGCAAGGAGGCTCCTGCCTCTCCCGGATCTTGACGATCGGTGTATATGCGTCGATCAGGTCCTGTGTCGCGCGTTCCGTTCTCGCCGTGCCGGCGAACGCACCGGCCGAATATGGCACCAAGAGCAGTAGCGCCAGCGCAGCCAGCACCGGCAGCAGTCGAACCGTCAGATCCGTTTTGCCCCCAGAGCAGAAATTCACATTCGCAGCTCCATCAGGATGTTGCTTCCGCCAGCAGCAGCTTCGCCAGTTCGCACGAATCGCTGATGACCTTGTCGAACTCATCAGTGCTCTCACGGTGTTTGGGAACGTAAGCGATGAGCTTGCCGCTTCCAAACTCGAAGGCGAAATCCTTGGTCGGGTGGTCGGTCAGCCAGACGATGAATGACGGCGAGAAGAGGCGACGTACCCAGATCGGGTCCTGGTCTTCGCGGATGAATATCTCGAACCGGTCATCGAGTGCCTGGCTTTCCAGGGTCAGGCGCTTGAGGTTGCCGCGCATGGCGTCTTCCAGTTTGTTGAAGATGCCGAAGGAGTCAGTCTTCTCAACCACCAACTCAGTCAGCTTCTCCGCGACTTTGTCCAACTGGATCGACACGATCGTGAACGGGTAATCGGTCTCAGTCTTGTTGCCTTTTGAGTCCCTGCTAACTTCGGTGAAGGTCCAGAGGGCCAGCGAGCCATTGAATTCCGGGCTCAGCTGACCGATGAACCTGACATCTGTACGACGCTTGTCTCCTTTTCTGAGGAGCGGAGTCGCCGGGTCCAGCGGTTTGGGATTTCGCTGGAGGTTCCGGGATTTGGCGTACGCGTCGTAGAAAGCGTCTTCCGCCTTCTGGTCGGCCATGAAGTAGACGACACCGACGCCGATGATCAGAGCGAGCACCGCGACGACCACACCGGCAACCGGTGTTCCGAGTCCAGCGAAGATCGCTCCGCCCACTACGGCGATGCCGCCGATCCAGAACCAGGTCTTCGCCTTACGGATCAGCTTGCTGAATTCATCCCTGGTCAGCTGGTTTGCATGCGTGATCTCGGCCATCAGAAGTTCACCCTACGTCCTCAGCCCGGTCGTCGCGAGTGCCTCGAGTGAGGCCACGGCATCTTCGACACGGTCGATCGGAACCAAGAGGTGATCGTGCCGCAGCCCGGCGATCACGTTGCAGCTGATTCCCTCCCCCGCGAGACGGTTACTCACCGCCGCAGTCAGGCCTACCGCGGCCAGCGAGGATTCGATGCAGAGCGTGATCCAGCCAGCGACGAAACCATGGACAAGACCGAGTCGGTCGGCGTCTGCCTCAGCGACAACTGCGCTCATTCCTTCCTCTTCGCGAACCGTGGCGAGAATCTCGACTTCCCCGATGCCGGACGGGGGCAGAGTAACGAAGACGTACCTGCCCGGCACCCGTTCGGGGCTCATGTTCTTCAGGAGAGTTGACAGATCGGACTCAGACAACGGGGTACCGGGCCTCAGGGAGTGGGAATTGCGTCCATGAGCGCAGTGAGTTCGCCCTGCATTGCGACGATGATGTCCTGAGCTTCGGGGGTCAGTTCACGATCCGCCGTGATGCCGATGTCAACCGAGTCGCGGTAGCTCATGATCGTGACGTTGAGGGCCATTCCGTCGGAGATGATCGACAGCGGATAGAGCGCCTCGAGCTTCGCCCCACAGCAGTAGAGGTCCACCGGCGGGCCCGGAACATTGGAGATGATCGTGTTCCACGGTGGACGCACGAATCGCCCAGAGAGCTCCGTTGCCATCCGGGCAGCACGGGCATGGAGCGCCGGGGGGATGAAGGTCGAGATATCCCGCATTGCTTCCGCTGGCAAGGCTCCGTGGTTTTCCTTGCCGATGCTCATGGTCTCGTGGCTGAACATGAGCCTCTCAACCGGATCATCGAGATGTGTCGGCATCGGTACGATCATTCCGGAGACCTTGTTGCCGAAGGTGCCCATTTCTTCCTCGGTCCGGACGGAGATCGGCACCAGTACCACCAGCGGTTCGTCCGGCAATTGCCCCATCCTGATCAGGTCTTCCCTGACGGCTCCGGCCACCAGCGTCACGACAACGTCGTTGACCTTGACCCCGAAAGCATTCTTGACGGACTTGACGTCATCGAGCGAGACCGAGCCGATACCAAAGATCCGATGTGGCGAAACCCGCCCGCCGTAGGGGCCCCTGGGCGCCTTGATCGGTGGCCGTTCGATCACTGCTGCGTCCTCTTCCCGGTTGATCGTCGATCGGACCTTCGAAAGGGACCGGCTTATGCGCTCGGATCCGGGGAGACCCACCATTGCCGGCAGGAGGTCGATGTGCGGCAGCACCCGGCCGAGCCGGGAAGCCAGGTTGATCGGGTAACGAGGAAAAGACTTGAGGCCTTCCGTCAGCAGGTCGACCCCTCCCGGAACTCCACCGGCTCCGTCCGATTCTTCCGGCGGATCAACCACTCGAGGCTCCACGGTCAGGTCATAGAGAGCCGACATGATCTCCTGTCCGGACAGCCCGTCGACTGCCGCGTGGTGCGTCTTGCTGAGCAAGGCCACCTTCCCGCCCTCGAGGCCCTGGATCAAATAGACCTCCCAGAGAGGCCTTGAGCGGTCCAGGCGCCGGGAGTAGATCCGCCCGGCCTGCTCGAGCAGCTGCTCACGGTCGCCTGGATGTGGCAAGGCAATTTCCCGGACGTGATAGCCGATGTCGAAGTGCTCGTCCTTCACCCAATAGGGCCAGTCGAGGTTGAACGGGACCTCGGCGAGCCGGTTGGTGAAGGGCGGCACCAGGTGGAGCCGGCTGCTCACCACCTCGATCAGGTAGTCGAGCGAAAGATGGCCATCCGGCGCGGTGGAAGGATCAAGGATCGACAGGCCGCCGACATGACCGTAGTTCCGGTCGTTCTCTATCGCGAGGAACTGCGCATCCAGCCCGGAAAGCTGCTGGATGGTGGCGCTCATGCCGGTACTTGCTTCAACTCACCGGCGAGGATCTCCCAGACGGCGGCATCCACTCCCATTCCGAGGTGGCTACTGGAGATCTCGATCTGTTCCGATGCCGGATCCAGGCAGGATTCGAATTTCACTACCGAATCGTTTTTCGAATAGAAGGAGATGAATCGCACCTCATCGGGGAAACGCATGAGGAACTGGTGCCGCGCAGTGCGGCAGCAGTCCCCCTGCATGCATTCCGTACTGAGGAGGCCCGGCACGCCCACCGAACCAAGCCCGCCGACCAATGTGATCGAAGGCCATACCCTGGGGTGAACGGCGGTCTGGTTGAGCAGAGGAGAGCCAAGCGTCACCAGGGTCTCGACCAGATCGGGGCGACGGATCGCGAGGACCTTGCCAATCGCACCGCCGCGGCTCTGACCAACCACGAGGGCCCGGCGTCCATCACGGTCGACCGCCTCTTCCAGACGCGCCTCGACGGAACTTACCGTCCGTTCCATGCAGTCGACGTTCCAGCGAATGCCACTACGTACCAATGAGAAGTCACCCGTTCGAAGCCACTTCGCCATGCGAGTGAGGCTCGGGTCCCCGGCGAGGAATCCCGGGATCAGGATTGCCGGCCGCCCGTCACCTTCCGGCGGCGCCGGCCATTCACTCTCGCGCTGAGTCGAGCGCCACTCATCGAGCATGCGAATGCCCGGCAGCTTCGTCCAGCCCGATGTACCCAATGTGGTGGTGGTCAAATTTTCACGACCTTGCGATACCCAGGGAGTGAATTTACAGGACCGTGCGGTCCCCTTCCCTATTTCTGGATCCTGATCACGATTCTGGTGAACTTCGACTTGTTCCCCAGCTTGTCACTGGTCCTGACCTTGACCACGGTCTTGCCCTTCTTCTTGATCGTGCGGGCCTTGGGGATGGTCTTGTTGCTGAGGCCGGCTCCGGCACTGCCGTCAGGCAGCTTCTGATCGGGCTTGCCCGTGAATTTGATTCGGACCCTGCCTTTGTAGGTGCCCTGCTTGCCCCGGACCTTCTTGCCCTTGACAATCGCCTTCGGCGGCTTCGGTCCGGTGCGATCGACCTTGATGCTCGCGACCTCCTCCGAGTACGGCGTCGTGGTGGTGCGGGCCGGAGAGATGTTCGTCGCCGGGATGATCGTGCTGCTTCTCACCCGATACCGGTGTGTACCTTGTGGCTCGTTCAGCAGGGACGCGGTGTTTCCCTTGATCGTCGCCGTGACGGCTTTCCATGAAGTACCGCCGGCGGACCTGGTCCGCTCGAGATCAAACGTCGTATCCGGTGCTTCAGTGCCCTGCCAGGTGAGTCCGAACTTCCCCTTGTTAGTCGACTTGCCGACCAGCATCGGGACCGAGGGCCTCAGCTCGGCGAACTGCCTTGAACTCGCCTTGAGACGGTCCACGTCCTCCGCGAGGATGAAACCGGGACCGAGCATCGCATCGGCTGCCGCCGCGTACTTGATGATGTAGTCGGAATAGTCGGTGTAAAGGGAGGACAGCTGCTCCTGCGGGAACTGCGTGCTGGAGCCGTACAGTCCGCATAGAAGTGAAAAGAGCTCCGGTCCGGCCTGCGAATTGATGCCGTCGTTCACTCCCACCGGCACTGTCACTTCCGGATAGCGGATGGCGCCGGAGGCAATTCCGTCGGCATCGCGCTTCAAAATCTCTTCCGGATTGCTGGGTGAAGGGGGCAGGTCGGGATCGAAGTCGGGATTCGGAACGTACTCGCCCCGGGGTGCGATCGGCGGAGCCTGGTCGTTGTCCACCCACTTCACCAGAGCGTCGATGGCCCGATTCAGGGTGTAAGGCCACGGCACCAGGGAAAGCGGGAATTTTTCGCAGGTCGCCACCGGTGGACCGAAGGGGCCGTCGCGAGTCAAAAGCGGGTTCAGGTTGTCGAAGGCCAGTCTCGGCAGGTGCGATGCGCCAGCCACTTCCCAATGCCTGAGCGCCGAAGTGTCCGGGAACTCCACTTCAGTCCGCTTTGTCCGGTTCTCGGTTTCGGTGATTATGCGAATCGCCTTTTCCGTACGGTCCGTTCGGAGCTTTGACGAGCAGACCGTCAGCAAATACGCATCGACGATCTCGTGGGTCGGCTCGATCTTGTTGTAGTGGCTCGCGAGTCGGCCGCAGGACTGGGACTCGCCGGATGCGATCACCGTGTCTACGTTGATTCCGCCCATCGGATCCGGGCCGGTGCCGCCACCGCGAATGGCCTTCACGGCCGCAGAGAAAACATCAAAGGAAAGGGCGTCGGCGTCGTCGCCCGGATTCGTCGGGACCGTGTTGTTGCCGTTGACCGTCAGGTCACCGTATCGGTCATTGTCAAAGGTCTTGAGCGAAGCGACACCGGTGTTCTGCGCCGTGACTCCGACGAATGTAAAGCCGTGCTTCAGCATGTAATAGGGGTCACCTAACCAGTTGAACTCGATGTCCTGGGTAGCCGTCACGTTGTTCCACTCGGTGACCACCTTGCCGTTGGCGTCAGCCGGGTCGGCCGGGCGGCGAACCACGATGCGGGTCTTGAAGGGGTACTCGCCGTCGTTCAAGTCTCCGCCGGTTTCAATGCGTGGGGCCGTGTCGGTGAAAGGCACGCTGGTGTCGTACCTGTAGGCATTGCCTTCGATGAAGTACTCCTGCTCGACGTAGCCGTATTCCGCCAGGTCGACATCGGTTGCGAGGAAGGGATACGTGGTTGCATCGGTCGCGATCGGTCCAGTCACGGTCGGTGACGGGACAGCAGGTCCAGCTGCCGTGGCTGAACCAGCCGAGATCAGCGTGGCACCAGCCGCCAGAATCAGCGCAACCCTCACTCGGATCTTCATGAAACGTCCCCTCTCCTTCTCCTGTTCGGCAAACGACTCTCACCTGTCTCAACAGTCAAGACCCCGGTTCGATTCGCCACCCTTCCCACAGGTGACATTACCGAACGGGTATACGTATGGTCATATGAACCGATACTTGCTCCCCGCTGTCGTCGCCCTGATCCTAACGCTGGCCCTGCCCACGGCAGCCCAGGCTGATTTGCCCGACGTGGATCCATCAATCACCGACGGCAGCGCGGCCAGGGAATTCAGGGAGAACCGGACGAAGTGGCTCGACAGCGGGATCACCGACTACAGGTTCGTGATCACACCGTCCTGCTTCTGCATTTCCGTCGATCCGGTCGAGGTCAAGGTCCGGCCAGGGAAAGTGAAGATCTCCGACCCCGAATGGTTCGGACCGCGAACGATCCCCGGTGTGTTCAAGGTGATCCACGGAGCGATCAAGCAGGAAGCAGCCAGCATCGACACCTCATACAGCAGGTTCAAGGGGTATCCACGCCGGTTGGCGATCGACTTCAACCGGATGATGGCCGACGAAGAGATCGCCTACACAGTTACGGATTTCAGAAAGCTGAAGCCGCTCAATTAGCCGGAATGGTGCCGGATTGTCCCAGCCCGGATGTTCGGGATTGTTAATGTCTCTGTGTCACTCTCAACGTCCAGACACGCGACAAAAGGAGCCAAAAATATGACCGGAACTACTGAGACCGCGATTCTTGCCGGTGGCTGCTTCTGGGGACTGCAGGACTTGGTCCGCAAGCGCGACGGCGTGATCTCCACCCGGGTCGGTTACTCGGGCGGTGATGTGCCGAACGCCACCTACGGAAACCACGGCTCCCATGCCGAAGCGATCGAGATCATCTTCGATCCGGAAGTGACTTCCTACCGCGACATCCTCGAGTTCTTCTTCCAGGTCCACGACCCGAGCACGAAGGACCGCCAGGGCAACGACCGCGGCGCCAGCTACCGCTCGGCGATCTACGTCACGAGCGACGAGCAGAAGACGACAGCCGAAGATACGATCGCCGATGTGGACGCCTCAGGCCTCTGGCCGGGCAAGGTCGTGACCGAGGTTGAACCGGCTGGCCCGTTCTGGGAGGCCGAACCGGAGCATCAGGACTATCTCGAGCGTTACCCCAACGGCTACACCTGCCACTTCGTCCGCCCGGGCTGGAAGCTCCCCAGGCGGACCGAACAGGTGAGCTAGGCGGGATCGACCGAGTCCACGAAGAGATCAACCCCGAGTTCAGCTCCTTCGCCGTCCGCCGCGTAAGGGGCGAAGTCGGTGACTCCCGATGCCTTCAGGACGTCTTCGCAGAGTAGTGCCTGGCCGGTGTATTCGCGGCTGTCCCGAGTGAGCACGTAGTAGGCGGCGTCGGCATAGATCGCCGGGGTCCGGGCCATCTTCATGGCGGCATCCCCACCAAGGAGGTTCTGGACGGCTGCGGTGGCTACAAGGGTGCGGGGCCACAGGGCGTTCGATGCCACTCCAGCGTCCTTGAGCTCCTCGGCCAGGCCCAGCGCGATCAGCGTCATCCCGTACTTGGCGATCGTATATCCGGTGTGCGGGGCGAGCCAACGCGGCTCGAGCGTGATCGGCGGCGAAAGCGTGAGCACATGACCGTTGTCGCTCTTTCGAAGGTGCGGAACGCAGGCCCGGCTGAGTGAATAGGAACCGCGAACATTGATGTTCTGCATCAGGTCGTAAGCCTTCATCGGGAGGTTGTCGATGCCCGCGAGGTTTATTGCGCTTGCGTTGTTCACGCAGACGTCGATTCCGCCGAACTTCTCCACTGCCTGCGTGACGATGTCGTCGATCTGCTCGTCGTTTCTCACGTCACCGACGATCGGCAGGGCCGTTCCCCCGGCCTCCTCGATCTGCTCGGCTGCGGTGAAGATCGTTCCTTCGAGCTTCGGATGTGGCTCGGCGGTCTTCGCGAGCAGCGCGATGTTCGCGCCATCGGCCGCTGCACGCAGGGCAATCGCCAGGCCGATCCCGCGGCTGCCGCCGGAGATGAGCATCGTCTGGCTGGACAAGTTTCGGGACTCTTTGTTGTTGGTCATCGGGCCGAAGCTTAAACTGACCGACACCTGCCTGCCCCGACGATCGCAAAGTAGACAATTGGCCGAAGGATCACGTCACGTTTCCTCACTCACCTCGGCAGAGCCCGTCTTTGAAAGCGAGCTCGGTTCCGTTACCCAGCTCAACGCTGATTCGTTGCCGATCCTGAGACGTCTCTCGATCAAACGACTGGTCCTGGCTCCCGGCTCAATCCGTGAACCCCACTGGCACGCCAACGCGACCGAGCTGACCTACTGCATTTCCGGACAACTACTGGTGGGCATCCTCGACAACGCGGATGCTTTTTCATCGTTCACGATCGGACCCGGCCAGATGTTCCAGGCGAGGTCAGGCGCGATCCACCACATCGAGAACGTCGGACCCGATGAAGCCGAGCTGATCGTTGCCTTCAGGCATGAACGGCCGGAGGACTTCTCGTTTCATTCATCCCTCGGCGCGATGAGCGACGCTGTCCTGGGCAATACCTACGACCTCCCTTCCTCGGCTTTCGCCGGGATTGACCGCGGCAGCTCCGGGCCGTACATCGTGAAACGCGAGGGCGAAGCTTCGTTCCCGGCCAGCGCCGGGCTTCCGGATCGGCTCAAGTACGACCTGGAAGCAGAAAGTGCCCCGATCGACTCACCCGCCGGATCGGCAAAGGTCGCAAGGAGTCAGGCCTGGCCGGCGCTGGTGGACATCTCCATGTATTCCCTGCGCATCACTGACGTTGGGATGCGGGAACCGCACTGGCATCCGGAGACCGCGGAGATGGGATACGTAAATCGAGGGTACGCCCGGATGACGATCCTCGACCCTGACGGCACGACCGACACTTACGAACTCGAACCCGGAGACGTGTATTTCGTACCTCGGGCCTACCCCCATCACATCGAGAACATCGGCGACGGGGAGTTTCATTTCCTCGTCTTCTTCGATCAGCCAACGCCGGGTGACATCGGCTACCGCGCATCAGCCTCGGCATTTTCCAGGGAAGTGCTCGCGGCCACGCTGGGAATCCCGGTGGATGAACTTCCCGAATTACCGTTCACGCCGGAGGATCCCCTGATCGTCGACCGGGGCAACCCCGTGGACCCCGCCTGACCTTCAGGACTGTTCGCGAAGCTGGGCGGACATGTCCCTGACGGCCTGGAGGGTGCCCTTCAGTGTGCCGGTGACTTTCGACCTGCCCGATCGCCCGCCCAGGGGAACCGGAATCTCTTCAATCCTCCACTCCGCCCCTGCGGCCTTGATCACCATCTCGAGTGGCCAGCCACTTCGACGGTCCTTCAGGTCGAGGTCGAGCAGCGGCTGGCGGTACCCCGCCCGCATCGGACCGAGGTCACTCAGCTCGAGATTGGTGCGTCGCCGGAGCTCAAAGGCCAGAACGCGGTTCGCAATCCGGGCATGAACCGGCCAGGCACCGGGCTCCGGCCGCCGGGAGCCCAGTACGAGGTCAGCGCCCTCCTCCAGGGCTCCTGTGAGCCGTGTCAGATCCTTCGGATCAAGCGATCCGTCGCAGTCCATGAAACAGACGACATCGTCTTCGGCAGCCGTCAATCCGGCATAGCAGGCAGAGCCGAAGCCGCGACGTGGTTCCTCAACGACCAGCGCTCCCAGTTCAGCCGCAATCCCGGCGGAGCCGTCGGTCGAACCGTTATCGACCACGATGGGCCGGAAGCCGTCCGGCATGGCCTCGAGTACACGCGGTATCGCCTCGGCTTCGTCGAGTACCGGAAGAATCACGTCCGGCATGCTCAGTCCCCGGAGGCTTTTGACGGCCCCAGTCGCACGGACGCGCGGCGCAGGTTGATCGCGTAGGCGATCGCGGAGATCGTGAACAGGGCGGCACAAAGCCCGAGCCAGCGTCCGAAGAAGATGTCGCTGCTGAGCCCGGTGCTGTTTTCGTATCGCTCGGCGCTCAGTCCGAGGATCAGCGGGAAGAAGATGATGAAAGCAAACGCGCTGAGGACCAGCGGGACCCGCAGGTAGTTGATCGGCGGGACCTTGCGTTCGGCCATCCAGCCTTTCGACCGACTCCCCATCCCCCGGTTGGCGATCAGGTTGAGTAGCGAATAGAGGGGGAAAGCGATCAGGTCATGGGCGAAGATCGCGAGGACGAAGAAGAGCAGCGTGCTCTCCGGTGCGGGGGCCGCAAATATCCTGGTGAAGGCGTAGGCAGCGATCGCGAAGGACGAGATCACGGCGAGGAAATGAAGAGGTGAAGCTCCGTACATTCCCCGAATCTTCTTCATCTCAGGCCTGCTGGAACTTCATCGAGGAGACCCACTTGGTGCAGTGGACCCCGGGGGCCGCCGGAACGATCACGCGGGCCGGAAATCCGTGGTCGAGCGAAAGGTCAGTGTCGTTCACCTTGAGCGCAAGCAGGCTCTTGTCGTCCGAGATCTGTCCGGAGCTGAGGGTCGCGCTGTTGAACGAGCCGGCCGTCTGAAGCGACTCGACCAGGACCTCGCTTGCGCCAGCCGCGCCCGCCAGACTTGCGAGTTCACTCAGCCTGACTCCCGTCCAGGACTGCGTTGTCGACCAGCCTTCCACGCAGGCGATCGGCAAGGAATAGGTGTGCTGGGGCATCGCCAGGAGTTGCTCGCGGGAGAGCTTCAGTTCCTTGCCTCCGGCAAGCCTGAGACGCCAGCCGGCTCCGGTCTCTTCGGCCTCGATTCCGACTGCTCCGGCAGTTTTATTGACCTGGAATCCGTTGGGACCGTCGTTCAGCTGCTGGCCATGCGGCGCAAGCAGGGCGAACGGGCGCAGTGGCCCGCCGATCACCTGGGAAGCCATCATGAATCCAATGCCCGCCGAAGCAGTACCGACCATTCCGAGCATTCCCCGACGGGACATGGTCGGCTTGTCCGGTTCGAGGACCGACGTCGATCCTTCGATGTAAGGCTCGGCAACAGTGGCGGAGAGATCGTCTCGCAGCGGCCTGACGACGCCCTTCTCCCGATACGCCTTGCGGATCGTCGGGATCTTCAGGCTTACGTGCAGCGCCAGTGCTCCGAGGAAGACGAAGGCGGCGTAGTAGTGAGAAGGAACGAAGCTGAACTTCCAGGGGTAGTAGAGCTGCGTATTCAGCACCCCGGTGAAGAAGAGGAACAGCGCACCGCCGACCAGCAGGGCCAGCGAGATCCGTTCGAGCAGATGGGACACCGACTTGAGAGGCGGCCATTCAAAGAGCTTCGGCATCACCGACCAGAGCTTTGCGAACAGGAGTGGAATCGCGATGACGCCGCAGACCACATGAAGGCCCTGGGTAACCGCGTAGAGGAACGGTGGGACGGTGGGCCAGGAAAAGAAGTAGATGTTGAGGCTGATGCCGCCGCTCGGGAAGAACGAGTTGTCCCCCAGGCTCGGGTTGTAGGCGGCGTGGGAAAGGAATCCGGTGACCGCGCAGACGAGTATCAGCGGCAGGAGCAACGAGCCGAGGAAAGAGGAAAGCCAGGGTCCACGGAGCGGGCTACGCCAGAAACTCGGGCGACTCGGCCCGGGTGGCGGCTCTTCGGGGAACTTCGGCTTGGGCGGCTGGTACTTGTTCGCCATCGCCTTCGCCTGTTCAAGTCTAGGCTTGAGCTTCAGCTTCGAGATGATCGAGCTCATTCCGGAACGTGCTTCGGTGAGATCCGCTGGAGCTGGCCGGTGGTCCTGCTGGAAACGAAGACATCACCTGAAGCGGGGTCGACCGTGACCGAATTCGCCTGACTGATCGTCGGGTAGGTGCCGAACCTTCGCATCCTCGGTCCGGACAGGGAATAGCGGGCCAGTCGGTTGGTGGCGGTAAGGGTGACCCAGAGCTGTTTGCGTTTCGTATCGATGGCTATTCCGTACGGAGTACCCGGCGCGGGGACGGTTTCCACTTCTCGTGGCTCGCTGCCGATACTGAACCTACGGATGACATCGCCTTCCGTATCAACGACGAACGCATCGCTTCCCAGAGTTTCGATGTGGGTTGGTCCCACCCCGGCCGAAATCTGACCGAGTTCTTCGTAACTGCGGGCGTCGTAGACCTGGAGAACCCGTTCGGCCACCGTGACCAGCGCGATGTATTTGTTGCCTACTGCGGCGATGCCGCCGGGTTGTGCCGGCGCGGGTAGCGTCGCGACCTCGCTGGACCCCCTGATCACCGTGACGGAGTCCGAGAATTCATCGGCAGCGAAGATCTTTCCGTCTGCAAAAGTGACGTCGTGTGGATGTTCGCCCGCGGCGACCTTGGCCACGTCTCCTGTCTTTGCGGACACCTCGTAAACAGAATCGGCAAATTCCGAAGGCACCGCGACGATGCTTCCCCTCGGAGACACGGCAAGGTGCCGCACAGGGTTCGGAACCGGGAACTGGGCAGTGATGAAGAGCTTCTGAGGATCGACCAGGGCAAGGCGATACGGCTCACGTAGTCCGATGGCGAGTGAGTCCGTGCCGGTGTCGAAGGCCATTCCTTCAGCCCCCGGTCCGATGTTCACGACTTTTCCGACCGGTTCGACACTTGCCGGCGGCGATACGGCCGGCTCTGCTGCCGGTTTCAGTTCCGCGCCGCCGCCGCAGCCGGCGAAGGCAGCACAGGTACCGGCGGCTACAACCACCATCGCCGCCCGTCCCCTCCGGCTGAGATTGGTCCCGTTGCCCATGGTTTCAGTGTGTCAGTAAACAACCGGCCATTCGCCGCTTTGCCGATTGTTCATCGAATTTTAATAATTGCCGCCGGTTCCGATCCTGGCTTGAAGTAGGGTCGGCCGATGCCAGGCACCACCCTGATCACCGGCGGCGCGGGATTCATCGGCTCTCATGTAGTCGACCTCCTGGTCGAAGACGGACGGAACGTCCGGGTGATCGACAACTTCCATCCGGCCGCCCACTCGACCCGGCCGAACTACCTGAACCCCGGGGCTGAATACGTGGAGGCTGACCTGGCTGACCCGGACATCTACGCCACCGCGCTGGACGGCGTTGATGCAATCTGCCACCAGGCTTCGATGGTCGGCCTCGGAGTCGACTTCACCGATGCGGAGGACTACGTCAGGGACAACTGCCTCGGTACGGCCCGCCTCCTGTCTGCGCTGGCCGCCCGGGAGTTCACCGGACCGCTGGTCCTGGCCAGCAGCATGGTCATCTACGGAGAGGGCGGCTACACCTGCTCCGAACACGGAAGGGTGACACCTGCTCCCCGCAGCCCCGAAGACCTCGAGTCGGGACAGTTCGAGCCCCGCTGCCCGACCTGTAGAAAGGCACTCGAGCCCCACTCGGTATTGGAAGCAACGGCCCCGGACCCGCGAAACGTCTACGCGGCGACCAAACTCCATCAGGAGCACCTCTGCAGCCTCTTCGCGAGAGAGAACGACGTGCGTTTCACGGCACTCCGCTACCACAACGTCTACGGGCCCCGGATGCCACGGGATACGCCCTACGCCGGCGTTGCGAGCATCTTCCGCAGCTCGGTCGAGGCCGGTGATCCGCCGTCGGTATTCGAAGACGGTGGCCAGATCCGTGACTTTGTCCACGTGGGAGATGTTGCCCGAGCCAACGTACTCGCCCTCGCTGGAGGTCCCGACGTCGCCGGCCCTTTCAACGTGTGCAGCGGCAACCCGCGGACGATCCTCGACATGGCCGAATTGCTGTCGCAGTCAGCGGGACCGGGCGCCCCAGCCCCGCGCATCACCGGCGGTTTTCGCCTCGGGGACGTTCGCCATGTATTCGCCGACGCTACCCGGGCCAGCGATCAACTTGGTTTCAATGCCGGGATCGACCTTGAAGCGGGCATGAAGGAATTCGCCACCGCTGAACTGCGCTGAGCGAAGGCCCCGGCCGGGTAAATCACCAGACGGTGAAGTAGATGATCTCGATGACGAAGGCCTGAACGGTCATCGCGATCAGAACCGGCCTGAGCATCCGGTCGGGAAGAGCCCGGGCGGCCGCCAGAGAGGCCAGCGGCACCATGAACAGCCAGATGCGTTCGGTCTCCGCTTTCGTCACGCCGAGCAGGACAGTCACGGTGATCACCGCAGCGAGGGACACCGCGGTGATCTCCCGGCTCCCGAGTGAGCGAGCCGCGAACCAGGCCACCGGTCCCAGCATGAACAGGAATGCCGCGGGCGAGCCGAACATCCAGAACCAGAAAGGTCGAACGTTGGCGATGCCGTCGTGGTAGCGCTCGTTCAGAGCCTGGATCGAGGCGATCACGTCGAACCCGGTTGCAAGAGCAAACAGTCCGTAAAAAGCGACCAGCACAGCAGCGCAAAGGATTGCAATACGCAACATCGCCCGGAAGCCATCCCGCCTCCAGGTGACCAGTCCGGCCCATCCGCCGGCCGCAAGCAGCGCGTAAGAAAAGAAGGACGCAAGCGCGAGCAGGAATGCCCCTCCGAGGATGACCGCCTTTCGCTTCGAGAGCAGGCAGATCGCCGCGGCCAATCCGAGCGTCGCGAACAGCGCATCAGCCGAGGTGGCCCCGTAGAGCATCGATGTCGGGACGAAGACGAATAGCAACGCCGCAAGGCGGGCCGTGCGTTCCTCGAAGAGTTCGCGGCCGAGTACGTAAAGCAGTGGAGCAGCGACGGCTCCGATTGCGATGGTCAGCGCAGCCATCGCCTCGGGCGAGCTGATGCCGAGGTAATGGAGCAGCAGGAGCATCCCCGGTGGATGTCCCGCCGGGTGTACGGGCAGGTTCGGGACGAGGGAAGCGAAGTTGTCGAGGAACGGCCCCACCCCGTCCCCTAACTCGCTGAGGGCCGGCAGGTACTCAAAGTCTCCGTCGCCGGTAGGACCGGTTACGTAGACGTGGTACCAGTCCCTCGGACCGGAGCGGGCCAGGTTCAGGACGAGCCGCGAGAGCAGCGCGAGGCCGAAAACAGCAAAGGCGAATGGGCCGGCCCCGGCAGCGGACCGGGCGAGGCGGAAGGCAGCGAAGAGAAGGGCAGTCAACGCTGCGGCGGACAGCAGTGCCCAGGCGGTGAAAACCGGGTCCCAGAAGATGTAGAAGGGCTGGGTCTCGGCCCTCCAGTCGACCCCGAAGTGCTTCGCGATCAACCCGACCGCGATCGTCACGGCGACCGCCCCGGTGACGAGCATGGGCACCAGGTTGCCACTCGGTGGCGGTGACTCTTCGGCACCAAGGGCTGGGATCGGCAGGTGCCTCAACCGCTGTACAACGGAACTCATGCCGTTCAAGCTAGGTGAAGCTGAGCAAACCAGCGGCCTTCGGTGGACCACTGATCGATGACCTTCAGGCCCGCGTCACCGGAAATCGCATCGATTCCGTCCGCGCCGACCCAGGCCCAGGGAAACCATTCACTGACGTCTCTCGGCCCCTCCAGGCGCAGATTCACGGAACGCGTCTCACTTTGGGGCGGCTCGACTTCCACGAGGATACTTCCGGTTCGGCTGAGGAACTCGGCAACCCGAGCAAGGAGTCGTCGCGGATCTCCGCCGATCCCGATATTGCCGTCAAGGAGCAGCGCCGTCTCCCATTCGTCGAGGGCCGGAACATCGAAGACGGAGCCATGGATCACCCGGGCCTGACCCTCCCTGGCGATCGCGACGGCGTATCCCGAGACGTCGATCCCGGTTGCGTCGATACCTCGCCTGCACAATGCGTTCAGGTGCCGTCCGGGACCGCAGCCAACGTCGAGCACCGGCCCGATTGCCCGGTCGAGCAAAAGCTCCTCGTCTTCCGGCGGGCGGGTCAGCCAGCGCCCGATCGGCAACAGCCGGCGCGTACCGTCTTCGCCGACCGCGTAGTAATCGACCGAATCGGTCTCCGAGCGCAGGTCATCCATCCCGCTCTCGTAGATCTCGGTGGCACTTCGAACGGTCAGCTCTGGCAAAGGTCTTGCTCCATTGACCTGTACTTCGATGCAAACCGCCCATCGGATCTCTCGGCGGCGACAAGTTCTGCGTCGGTGAAGAAGTCGACATCGCGCATCGTGGCCAGATTGACCACCGACAAACCCAGCTGTTCGAGCCGATCGAGCTGGAATTCGCCAGTCCGATCGGTACTCATCGGGACGTTTTCGAACGCACCGGGATGCGGGACCTTGAAGCCGATCGCCCAGTAGCCACCGTCAAAACAGGGGCCGAATACGGCATCCGCCTCGGGTCGCTCCAGCTCGGTGAGGGCAGTCGTCAGCAATTCTGGTGTCACCTGAGGGGTATCCATTCCGATCAGGAGCGCAGGGCCGTCAACGTTTAAGAATGCGCCTTCCAGCCGTTCCCCCAGCCCGCCCCCGACCTGCGGAATCACCTGGAAGCCTTCCGGCAACCATTCACCCGGCTCTCCTTCGAGGACCAGCAGCCGGCCACCACACTCGGTTCGACTCACCGAGTCGAGGGTGTCAGCCAGGGCGGCTTCGGCAAGTTCGGCCGCCTGCTCCGGGGAGCAAGGCGGACAGAGCCGGGTTTTCGCCTGTCCCGCAACGGGCGCCTTCGCGATGACGATTAGCTGCGGGAGCTCCATCGGGCCATGATGCCGCGAAGTTATTAACTTTTCAGGAACCGGATCCGTGGCCGAATCGCGATCAGTGCCTGGCATCAACGCCCTGGAGCAAAGCGACTGCGTGGCCGATGATCGGTGTCAGGACGGGCGCTGATTGGTCGATGCTTCGGGGGCTGCCGGGAAGGTTGATCATCAGGGTCGAACCACGGATTCCGGCGACACCGCGTCCGAGCGGCCAGTGCTTCGTATGTTCCGCCGCAGCTTGTCGGATGGCCTCTGCGATTCCGGGAGCGGGCCGATCGATTACTGAAGAGGTGGCCTCGGGGGTCTGGTCAGAAGGTGCCAGCCCGGTACCGCCGCTCGTCAGGACCAGATCGGCTCCGGCTTCGTCGGACCAGTACTTCAACCGCTCGGCGATCAGGCCATGATCGTCGGCGATGATCTCCCGGCCGACCACTTCAGCGTCGATCGAGTTGGCAAGCGCCACCAGTCGTTCACCACTGACGTCCTCCGGAGTATCTGCCCCCGAGCCTCCGGCAGCCCGGGAGGTGCTGACCGTGATCAGGACCGCTTTGATCATTCTTCGCTTTCGAGTTGCCAGTGGCCACTGCGGCCCCCGCGTTTCTCCACGAGGACGATCTCGTCAATCGTTACTCCCCGCTCGATTCCCTTGACCATGTCGTAAATGGTCAGGGCCGCGATCGCGCAGGCGGTGAGTGCTTCCATCTCGACTCCCGTGCGGTCACTCGTTCGAGCCTCGCCGATCAGTTCGACAAGGCCGGCCTCCGGGTCAACCGTGACGCTCACATCAACGTAAGTCAGAGGCAGCGGGTGCGCCAGAGGAATCAACTCGGAGGTGCGCTTGGCCGCCTGAATGCCGGCGATCCGTGCGACCTGTGCCACCTCGCCTTTGGGCCCCGACCCGGACAGGATCACTTCGGCGGTCGCCGGCTTCACTGACAGCCGGGCGCGTGCCCGAGCCATACGGTCGTTTGTCTCCTTGTCGCCGACGTCGACCATCCTGGCCCTGCCTTCTTCGTCGATGTGGGTCAGTTTCGGTTCTTCCGTCATCGCTGTCCCCTCGGCTGGCTCGCTGAACCGACCGGATCCGGATCAGGCAACTCTCCGGCAACTCTGGTCGCTGAGCCGTCAGTTTCAACTTCAACTTTCCAGATCGGTACTTCGGACTTGATCCGGTCGATCACTTCACGGGCACCTTCAAAAGCCTCGGGCCGATGCGGTGCCGACACCGCCACGATCACTGACGGCGCGCCCAGAGGAACTGACCCCGTCCGGTGCTCGGCGATCGCTGCGGTCAGCTCCAGCCTCTCCACGCAATCGAGGAGGATCTCCTCGATCCGCTTCTCTGCCATCTCGCGGTAGGCCTCGTATTCCAGTGTTGATACCTCACGGGTCACTCCCTGAAAGACGACCACTGCCCCTGCTGCCGGGTCGCCTGCCTCAGAAGAAAGAGCGGCGATGTCGAGCGGCTGGTCGGTGACCCTTGCCCGGATCGGAGCCCCTCCACTTATCGGTGGCACCAAGGCGATCTCGTCGCCTTCCCTCAGGACGGTTCCGCCGTCGACATAGGTCATGTTGACCGCCACCCGAACCGGCATGCGTTCGAGGAGTTCCCCCACTCCGGGTCGATTCTTCAGGGTCTCAACGAGGGTCGCAGCGGTTGAGTCCGGTCCAACCTCGACTTCGACCGAATCTGCACCGGCGGCTTCCCGAAGACCGGCGAACAATCGAACGTTGAGCAGCATCGGATCCATGCTAGCCATCACCGAGCGAGAGGGTTTCGACCACTTCCCCCGCCTCGACCTGACCTGTGCCGGGCTCGATGAGGGCCAGGCAGGTGGCTCCTTGAAGGGAGAGCAAGTCATGGGACCCGAGCTGGGGCATCGGGACGAGCTCCAGCGGCCGATCCGGCGCAGCAGGCCTGCAGGGGACCGCATGAAGGCGCCCCGTCCGGCGCCTGACCGGTGACATCAGAGTCGCCTTCTTCCGCGGATTGCCGGCTCGCCCCCCGGCCAGGGCATCAAGGAGGGGCATCCCGAGCAGCCGGAATACGACCAATGCCGAGACCGGATTGCCGGGCAGCCCGAGGACCCTCGAGTCCCCGCGCCGGCCAAACCAGGTCGGCCTGCCGGGCTTCAGGGCGAGACCCCAGAAGAGCTGCTCGACTTCGAGCTTCGCCAACGCCGGCTTGACGTGATCATGCTCGCCGACGGACACACCTCCACAGATGACTGTCAAATCAGCGCCGAGGGCATGATCGAGGGCCTCCACTGTCGCTTCGCGATCATCGGGCACTGTCTCGACTGCGACTAGTTCGGCTCCCGACTCGTTGATCGACGCTGTCAGGGCAGCACGATTCGAATCCCAGATCTGGCCGGGACCAAGCGAGGTGCCGGGCTCCACGAGTTCGTCTCCGCTGGTCAGAAGGGCGACCCGCGGGCGTCGGCGGCAGGTGATTCGATCATGGCCGGTCGCCGAAAGCACCCCGATCTCCACCGGACCGAGTCTGGTCCCCGGAGCAATGACTTCGGACCCGGCGCCGACGACCTCCCCCTGCTTTCTGACGTCATGTCCAGCGTCTACCTGCGTTGTAACTACGAGATCCGTGCCTTCGACACCGACGACCTCCATCTGCAGAACGCTGTCGGCCCCTTCGGGAATCATGGCGCCGGTCGAAATCCCGATCGCCTGGCCGGTCCCGACCGGGCGGCCTTCGGGCGCCCCCGCCCTCGACTCTCCGATGATTTCGAGGGTCACCGGAGCGGCGGTTGTGGCGCCCGTCGTATCGGCAGCCCTCACCGCGTACCCGTCCATCACCGAATTGTCGAAACCCGGCAGGTCAACTTTGCTGGTCACCGATTCCGCGGCGAACCGCCCGCGGCATTCGAGCAGCGGCACCACTTCAATCTCGAGGGGAGCCACGTCTCCCAGCACGATTTCCCCGGCGGCTTCAATCGGGAGGAGCTTGCGGCCCGCTGCTGGTCCAGGTTCCCTGGTCACGATTCGATCCTCCTACTTTCGGATTACCCGGTGGATTGAAACCGTCTTCTTCCCGGGCTCCGGTGCCCGGGCCTTCCGGTTCCATCGATTGGCCGACCCGTGGTCCCGCGACTCCGAGATCCTGCCCCGGTCGATCATCACGCTCGTATCCGCCAGCCTTTCGGCTTCACTGCGCGAATGGGTGACGATCAGGGCTGGAACCCCAGCCTCGGAAAGGACCTGGTCAATCACTGGAATCGCCTGGTCGCGGGTCTCGGAGTCTAGGGCGGCAAGCGGCTCGTCAAAGAGGAAGACAGCTGGCTCAGTTGCAAGCGCCCGCGCCAGGGCGACCCGCTGCTTCTCGCCCCCGGAAAGGGCGGCCGGCTTCACGTCTGCCAGCCCACCTACTCCGAGCCGCGTCAAGAGGTCCGCTGCCAGGAGGCGACGCTCCCGGGTTTTTCCATGGCGCATCGCGAAGATGACATTGGCCGACGCGGTCAGGTGAGGGAACAGCGAATAGTCCTGGGACACATATCCGGAACGCCGGACCTCGGGCGGGAGATCGATCCGGCCCGCAGAGCTGAAGACGGTTTCGCCACCGATGTTGATTTCACCGGATTCCGGTTTCACGAGACCGGCAACGGCTCTGAGGATCGAGGTCTTTCCGGCGCCGGACGGACCAACCAGCGCAAGTCTCTGACCCCGTTCGAGCTCCAGGTCAACGTCAAGTAGAAACTCCCGTCGGTCAATCCGTATCGAGACCTCGAGTCCGTGCGGATTGCTCACAGGCCACGCCCGTCCAGCGCCCGGTCGCCGCCGCTCAGCTTGACCGCCATCAGCAGTGCCGCGGAGATGATGATCAGGACCACAGAGAGCGCGATCGCCTGGGTGAACCCGTCCGGGTCGCTGAACCGGGCAAAGATCGCCAGCGGGGCAGTCTGGGTGACGGCAACGAGTGAACCGGCAAAGAGCAGCGTCGCGCCGAATTCCCCCAGAGCGCGTCCCCAGGCCAGGGCGACTCCGGAAGCGAGGCTTGGCCTGGCGATCGGAATCGCGACCCGGGCAAAGGTCCTGAAGGGACTGGACCCAAGGGTGCGCGAGGCGTCGATCAGGCCCGGATCGATTGCTGCGAACGCGGCGATTGCCTGCCGCAGATAAAACGGCGAGGCCACAAAGACGAGTGCGAGGACAACGCCAGCGGTTTCGAATACCAGCTCGATCCCGGCGCTCTCGAGCCACGGGCCGAACAGTCCCGCCGGCCCGAACGCCGCCAGCAGGGCGATCCCGGCCACGGTTGGCGGCATCACCAGAGGCAGCTCGATGAGCGTCAGTACTGCCGAACGCCCCCGAAAGGAACTGTTCGCGAGGAAATAGGCAGCCGGGGTGCCGACCAGGATGATGATCAAAAGAGCGGCCAGTGTTGTCTTGAGACTCAGCCACAAAGCCTCGCGATTTGCTGGCTCACCGATTGAGTCGATCAGCGTTCGTGGGTCCGTATTGGTCAGGATCGCGAGGATCGGAGTGATCAGGAACAGCAGGGTGAAGACCAGCGCGACGAACGCGACCCCGCCAAACCAGCGATGTCTGTTCGCGCGAAGATTCATGGCGCTGGCTGGAAACCCGCCTTGGTCAGATCGTCAGCTCCCGATCCCGAAAGCAGGCCATCGATGTACTCCTGGGCCGCATCGGGGTTGTCGGCGTCCTTCACCACCGCAGCCGAGTAGACGACCTCAGCCTGCAGGTCGGCCGGGATCTCGATCGCCTTGATGTCGTCCGGGGCGCTGAGCACATCGGTCGAGTAGATGAAGCCGGCATCGGCGGCACCCTGGACGAGCTTCGCGGTGATGCTCGCAACGTCGGGTTCTTCGGACCTGATGTTGTCAGTGATCGCCTCCCCTTCTTGCGCAGGGAGTCCGTCGAGAATCTCACGCGTATAAGCACCGACCGGGACGGCCCTGCCCCCGACCACCAGATCCGTACCCGGCTTTGCCAGGTCTTCGATCGAATCGATCTGACTGTCCTTCGGCACCGCGACTACGACTTCATTACCCGCGTACGGAAGCGGCTTCTCGACCAGCCCCTCCTCGTAGAGCGCATCGGGGTCTGTGGTTGACGCTGCAGCGAATACATCGATGCCGGCGCCCTGCTTGATCTGGCTGGCGATCAGGTCCGAGCCGGCAAAGCTGATCCGGATCGGGGGCAGGCTCGAGCCCTCGGGGCCCCTGTAGTCGGCAAGTGCTGTGCGGAGCGATGACGCGGCTCCTATGGTCAGCGGTTCTTCATCTGAATCAGAGGATCCGCAGCCAAAGAAAGCAACGGTCGCCACACCAGTAGCCACTGCAGCGATGAGCTTCAGTTGCTTCATCAGCCTCCGATGGCGCTCATCGTCCGCTCGGGCCGCCTGAACCCGATCTCGTTTATGTGATGACGGAGTTCTTTGGCGTGGACCGCCGACTCGATCAGCAGTTCAAGGTCTTTGTCCATAGCTCCATCACGCAAAGGACCACGCAGGTCGGTCTCGTTGACCGAAAAGAGGCAGGTCCGGAGCTTTCCGTCGGCGGTGAGGCGCAACCGGTTGCAGTCGGAGCAGAAAGGCTCGGACACAGGGTTGATGAAACCGATCTCGCCCTGGCCGTCCGCGAACCGGAAGACCCGGGCGGTGGCAGAAGGTTCCCGCTGAACCTCGACCAGCGGATGGCTGGCTTCGATCAGATCCCTGAGCTCGCCGCCGGTCAGAACCTGACTCGGATCCCAGTTGCGGTCACCGTCGAGTGGCATGAATTCGATGAAGCGCACCTGATAGTCGGTGGTCCGGTCGAGCTCGCAGAACCGGCCGACCTCCTCTTCGGTAAAGCCGCGGATCGCAACCGCGTTGACTTTCACGGGACGGATTTCCGGATGTGCGGCGATGGCTGCGAGCCCTTCGAGAACCTGGGCCAGTGAGTCCCGGCGGGTCAGCTCGAAGAACCGGTCCCGCTGGAGCGAGTCGATCGACACATTGATCCGGTCGAGTCCCGCATCCACCAGCTCGTCGGCATGGCGGGCGAGCAGGTATCCGTTGGTGGTCATCGCGAGGTCCCGGATCCCCTCCTTACTCAGCATCCTCACCAGCTCGGGAAAGTCCTTTCGCACCAGCGGTTCACCACCGGTCAGGCGAACGTCTTCGATTCCGAGGCCGACCAGGACACGTACCAGTCTGGTGATCTCTTCGAAAGAAAGGATCTCGTCGCGGTCCATCCACGGAAGCCCTTCTGCCGGCATGCAGTACTGACAGCGGAAGTTGCATTTGTCCGTTACTGAGACTCGAAGGTCGTTGATTCGCCGACCATGCGCATCGTGAAGCACAGGGTCAGTTATACCGTCAATCAGCGGGCTTACCGTTCGGCTTGACCACCAGCCAGGTTCCGCCGTACTGGAAGACGTTGTGACAGAAGACCTGACCCGGCCCTTCGTTCACGTAGTAATAGAGAGGGTGTCCGCGGTAGGTCACCTGCTTTGCCCCGCCCCGTCGCTTTGTGATTCCGATCAGGCCCTGCCTCGTCCTGCCGACAGCCTCGGGTGCACCCCTGGTGAGTACCGGTGGCCACGCCATGGCGCAGCTGCCGTAGCACTCGCTCCGCTTCGACTGCTCCTTGTCGAAGAGGTAGATTGCCTGCCGGTTGCGATTGAAGAGCATCGGTCCAAAGTCGGAGTTCTTGGTTGCGAGGCGCAGATTGCTCTGGGGTCCGAACCCTTTCGCCGTCGACGTAGTCGCGGAAACATTCGTCGACTTCTCCTGACTCGGAGCCGGTTCAGGCGCCGCGAAGACCGGTGAGGACCAACCGGCGGCTCCGAGAAGTGAGATGCTCAGAACTCCTGCTGTGACAAGTCTTTTCAACGTGCTTCCCTTTCCTGTCGATGGCACCGAATTCCGGCGGCAGGGAGAAGCGTGTCAGCCGGGCATTACAAGTTCGTGAACCGGCGGGCTACAGCTGGAGGCTCTTGAGGCTGAGGTAGTCCTCGATGCCGTAGGGGCCGAGTTCCCTCCCGTGCCCGGACATCTTGCGTCCGCCAAAAGGAGCCAGCGGGTTGAAGACCCCGCCGTTGATCTCGACCTGCCCGGTGTCCATCCGGCGGGCGACACGCTTTGCCCGCTCCTCGTCCGCGGACCAGACGCCACCAGCCAATCCGTACCGGGTGCCATTGGCCAGTGCGACGGCTTCGTCTTCGCTGTCATAGGCCATGATCGCCAGCACCGGCCCGAATATCTCTTCCTGGGCGATCCGCATACCGGGAGTCACGTCACTGAAGACCGTCGCCTGGACGAAGTAACCCTCGTCCAGTCCCTCGGGCGCGTCGGCGCCTCCGCAGATCAGCTTTGCCCCTTCTTCAACGCCGACGTTGATGTAGTCACGCACCCGTCCACGCTGGACGTACGAGACGAGCGGGCCGAGGTCGGTGTCCGGATCCATGGGGTCACCGACTTTCACCTCGGCGACCGCCGCCTGGGCGATCGCTTCGACCATCGGTACCGCCTCGCGAGGCACCAGCATGCGAGTCAGCGCCGAGCAGGTCTGACCTGAATTGATGAAGCACTTCTTGATTCCGTCGACCACAGCCGTCTCGAGGTCGGCGTCGTCGAGGATGACGTTGGCTGACTTTCCACCAAGCTCGAGGGTCACGGGCTTGACCGTCGCGGCTGCGATCTCGCTGACCCTTCGGCCGGCTCCGGTCGATCCGGTGAAGGAAACCATGTCGATTCCGGGATGGGCGGCGATGGCTTCGCCAACCACAGGGCCCGTGCCGGTTACCAGGTTGAATACCCCGGCCGGTACGCCTACTCCATCCATGATCTCGGCCAGGATGAAGGCACTGAGTGGAGTGACTTCGCTCGGCTTCACAACGATGGTGCAACCGGCGAGCATGGCCGGAGCAACTTTGGCCGCGACCTGATGGAGCGGATAGTTCCAGGGGGTGATCGCCCCGACAGTTCCGACCGGCTCCCGAATAATCAGGGAGTTGCCGATCGTCTGTTGCCACGGAATGTGCTCAACGAGATGTTCCATCGACATGAAGGTGATTGCCGGGAGTCCGGCCTGGATCATCATCGCCTGCTCGAGTGGCGCACCGAGTTCCTGCGAAATCAACACGGCGATCTCTTCCGCGCGATCCTGAAGGCCGGCTCCGATGCCCGTGCAGATCGCTGCCCGGTCATTCGGGGTGAGTTCCCGCCATGCCTCCGAGGCCTGGTTGGCCGCCGCGACGGCAGCATCGACGTCTGCCGCCGTACCCGCGGGGATATGTCCCATTGGTGCTTCGGTGGTGGCGTTGATTACCTCGATGGTTTCGTTCGACACCGGATCGGTCCAGGCCCCACCGATGTAGAGCTGGGAACTGCCGGCCGTGGTTGTCGTGGTCATGCGACTCTCTCCTGTTCCGCGCTGGTTCTTCGGGCCTGGCCGGACGAAGCGATGATGTTGTCGGCGGTGCGGGAGGCCAACGACATGATCGTGATCATCGGGTTCGTTCCGGAAGACGTCGGGAATGCCGACCCGTCACCGATCCAGACCCCCGGGGTGTCATGCAGCTCGCCGAGCGGGTTGGCGACGCTTGTCTCGGGGTCCGCACCCATTCGGCAGCTGCCCATCTGGTGAGCGGCAAACAATCGGGCGCCGCCGGCCCGAAGCGGGATTCGCGAACTGAGACCGATGAAATCCTCGACGTCGTCCCCGACCCGCCAGGTCGGCAGACCCTGGGCGAGGAGCTGGATTCGCCTGGCCCCGGCCGCCACATGAAGGCGGATCTGGGCCTCGAGCGCGCGCCTCGTCGTGTTGACGTCCCGCGAATCAGAGAGCGAGTAGAGCGGCTGGGCCTGGCCGTTCCCGTCGAGCACGACCTGGCCTCCCCCGAAGTCCCTGATCAATCCGATCGTTGTGGCTGCGTTCCTGAATTCGACCATGCCCTGCTTGTGCTCGGCTGCGGTGGTGAACGGAATCGCTGAAGCGGCAAGTCCGGTGGTGTACTGGGCCCCTTCGATCAGGAAGCCGTAGCCGTCCTCGTCAAGACCGGGCGCGAACTCGTCGATGATGCCGGCGTGTGGTGCGCCCCACCAGGCCTTCTGGTCGGTGCCGTAGTCAGCGAAAACGCTTGTACAGGGATGCAGACGCAGGTTCTGGCCCGTGGCCGGACCGCCGATACCGGACCGGAGCAGGACCGCCGGAGATTCGAGTGAACCGGCCGCAACCACTACCCGGGGAGCCCGCACCGTGATCTCCGCCTCACCGACCCGGGCTATGACTCCAGCCGCCTGGCCGTCTTCGAGCAGGACCCTTTCAACGAAACAGCCGACAACAACCTCGGCACCGTCGTCAACCGCGTCCTGGAGGTAGGTCTTGAGCGTCGACTGTTTGGCGCCGGACTGATCGCCCCACCCCATGAAGCCGGCCATCACCGGGTCATGGAGTTTCGGGTCCCAGTTCCGATCCACTTTCTCCCAGGACCAGCCGAGGGCTTCGGCTCCGCGCTTCCATGATTCCTGAGCCGGATTCAGGTCCGAGCATTCCCCGTTGACTCCGAGGCGGGTCCAGACAGAATCCATGTGGGCATCAAAGTCAGGTGTGTTGACGTCGGTGAGTCCATGCTCGGCCCACTCCTGGCGAACCCAGGGTTTGGTGCGCAGGCAGTTGGTCCAGTTGATGACGGTTCCGCCACCGAGACAGGCACCGGCCTGAAGGCTGACGTTGAAATCAGCCGTCGGGGTCGGGCCGCCACGCCAATACCGATTGGCATACCCGCCGAGTTCGGTCTGGTCGAAGTCAGCTTCGTTGAAATAGCCGCCAGCCTCGAGCACGATCACCTTGAGCCCGGCAGCCGCGAGCTTTGCCGCGATCACTCCTCCGCCCGCGCCAGAGCCGACGATCACCGCGTCGGCCTCGAGCACGTCTCCGTTGCCAGGTGCAAGCGGGGTGATCTGCTTCTCCTGCTCCGGGGGCGCAGAAACGGGCCCGGGAAAGCCGAGCTGGGGCCATGCCGGGTTCGGCGGAAGGCTGTAGGCGAAGAAGAGGGTGAGTCCGGTCAGGGCCCCGACTCCCACCGCGGCATCCCGCGAGGCCAGTGAGAGGGTCGTGAAGGTCTGCTCCCGGGAAGCCTGGGAGAGGTCGGCGAAACCCTGGGACGCGAGCAGGTCCAGAAGCTCTGCCATTCCCGCCTGGGCTTCCGGCTCCATGCCGTCGATTGCCTGCGCGACTGCCTGCTCCGCACCAAGGTCGGTCGCGCTTCGGCTCCAGACTCCATGCTCGTCGTCCTCGTGGATGATCGACGGAACAACGGTGTTGCAAACCGCGGTGAGCGTGGCCAGCTGGTTCTCGGTCAACACAGAATGACTCTCCTCATTGGCATCTTTACTGGACCTCGAGTCTATCCCCTGGCCACCTGTAGGTAGGCTGGATGAGTCTCGTCGATTTCGGACGGGCCAGTGGCACAAGAACACTTCGAGGATTGGAGAACAATGAGTAGCTACGCAGTCGTGAATCCGGCAACCGGTGAACAGGTTCAGGAGTACCCGGAGATCTCCGACGGAGACCTTGACGCAGCCGTTTCCAAGGCGGACAGCGCTTACTGGGGCTGGTCGCAGAACTCGACCATCGCCGAACGCGCGAGCCTCATTCAGAAGGTGGCCGACCTCCACATCGAACGTCGTGACGCACTCGCCGAAATCATCGTCCGCGAGATGGGCAAGCCGGTCGAACAGGCCCTCGGAGAAATTGATTTCTGTGGAGACATCTACGGCTACTACGCGAGTAACGCCGAGGAGTTTCTGAAAGACGAACCGATCGACCTCCTGGCCGGAGAGGGCACTGCCCTCATCCGCCGGAGCGCCATCGGTCCGCTGATCGGAATCATGCCGTGGAACTTCCCGTATTACCAGGTCGCCCGGTTCGCCGGGCCCAATCTGGTGCTTGGCAACACCATCCTCCTGAAGCCCGCTCCGCAGTGCCCGGAGTCGGCCGTCGCCCTTCAGCAGATCTACGACGATGCCGGGGTTCCCGAAGGTGCGTACCAGACGATCCTCGCAACAAACGACCAGATCGCCGACGTGATCGCCGACCCGAGGGTCCGTGGGGTGTCCCTGACCGGCTCCGAGCGCGCCGGCGCAGCCGTCGCCGAGATCGCCGGACGCAACCTGAAGAAGGTGGTGCTCGAACTCGGAGGCTCCGACCCCTTCATCCTGCTCGGTACGGACGACCTCGATGAAGCCGTCACCGCGGCCGCGGATGCACGCCTCGACAACACCGGGCAGTCGTGCAACGCCGCCAAGCGTTTCATCGTGGCCGACGAGCTCTACGACGAATTCCTGGCTGGCCTTACCGCCAAGATGGTCGAGGCCGAGACCGGCGATCCCACCTCCGAAGAAACGGCGATGGGTCCATTGTCATCTGCCGCAGCTGCCGACCGGCTGAAGGACCAGCTCGACCGGGCTGTTGCCGGCGGCGCCCGCATCGTGGCCGGTGGAGAAAAGAACGGAAACTTCATCGAAAGCACCGTGCTCGCCGACATCACCAAGGACAACGATGCCTACCACGAGGAGTTCTTCGGTCCGGTGGCTTCGGTCTACAAGGTGAGCTCCGAAGAAGAAGCGATCGAACTGGCCAACGACACCCCGTTCGGCCTCGGTTCGTATGTCTTCTCGACCGACCCCGAGCAGGCTGCCCGTGTCGCGGACAGCATCGACGCAGGAATGGTCTACGTCAACGGGACCCTGCTCGACGGAGCGGAACTCCCGTTCGGTGGCGTCAAGCGGTCAGGATTCGGCCGTGAACTCGGCAAGTACGGCATCGACGAGTTCGTCAACAAGAAGCTGATCCGCACCCTCAAATAGCGAGAGTGAACGAATGGTGCTCGTGGGTTACGGCCCACGAGCCACCGTTCTTCTCCAGCCCGAGGGTCAGCCGGAGCCGCTTGCCGGGGTCCTCCGCCCGGTCCGCTCGTGTGAGACAGACCAGCAGGCCCAGGCGAACAATCTCTTATGGCGGTTCGTCGACCAAATCAACGAGCCTGACGAATGCGCGGAAACTGATCTGTGACGAGAATTACCGATCACTGTCCACTTTGGCGCTATAGTCGCTAGATGGGAAAGTCAGGGATAGTCGCGACGGTTGCCGTAGTTGCGGCAGCGGTGGTCATGAGCACGGGGGCAGGCCCGGCTCAGGCAGCCAAACTCAAACTTCAGATCCAGCCGGCGGAGAAAGCCAAAGCAGGCAAGCGGGCCTGCTTCACGGGCCGGGTTTCCAGCGGGCGAAGAGGTGTCAAGGGCGCGCTGATAAAGCTGGAAGGCAAGGAGACCCGGACCAACAGCAAGGGTCGGCTGCGGATCTGCAAGACCCTCCACTGGGGTGGCACCCATGCCGCTTTTGCCTTCAAAGGAAACCGCAGCGACTTTGACCGCTTCCGGGTCGGTTCGACCGGGGTGACCAGCAGCCAGAACTGGCACCACATGGAGGTCCAGTACACCGCGTACCCGTACAACCCACGCGGTAACGGACAGTGTTATCCGGGCCCGGATCACCCCGGGGGCCCCGATTTCGGCGAAGGCTCAGGCTACTGCGTTGGTTATTCAAATCCGGGGACCGATGGATTCCTCACTGACAAGCACCTGAACGTCTATTGGAACGATGGACAGGCTCCGATCAGCCTCACGTTCAACCTCGTTACAGACGATGTACACAAGCCCAATCTCGAGGGCTGGATCGATAACCCCGGTGCCCGGACCTTCTACCTGACCTACGGTCAAAACGCGGACCTGAAGGGTGTCTCCGGCGGCAGTGATCCATATAAAGCAGGAGATGTCGGGGGGCCCTGGCTGCTGAAAGCAACAAAGCACTACCAGGATCCTTTCGACATCGTTCCGGACGGCTACACCATTCATGTCGTCGGCTGGTACTACGACATCAATTCGGCGGGCCGGAAATGAAGCGCCCTCTGACCGTCCTCCTGGCGCTTGTCGCAGGACTGATGCTCTCCGCCGGGCTGACCGCGACCGCTGGCGCCAAGGGGCTCAACCTCAAAGTTTCTCCGACGAAGAACCTGAAGGTCGGCATGCGTGTTTGCCTGAACGGCAAGGTCACCAACAGGAGCGGCAACCCGGTCTCCGGAGCCCTCTTCGACCTCGAAGGCAAGACCGCGAAGACCAACCGCAAAGGTCACTTCCGTCGCTGCACCACCTTTCACTGGTCCGGAGTCCATACTGCCTTCGCCTTCAAGGGAAAGCGGAACGGGCGCAAGAAGCTTCGGGTCCGCACGAACGGAACGTCGACCGACGAGAACTGGCAGCGCGTGGAGATCCAGCTACCGGCCTACCCCGCCCAGGCCGGCAGTTGCCCACCCGACCGGTTTCACCAGAGTGCGGCCGACTTCGGAATCGGTGACGCCAGTTGTATCGGAAATGCCAACCCCGGAACTGACGGAGTGTTCTCCGGTCAGCGGACCCGATTCTTCTGGAATGACGGCGACCCCCGGATCACCCTCGTGGCCCACCGTGAAACCAGCACGGAACTGCTGCGTGGATGGATCGCGGACCCGACCGCAAGGACCTGGTTCGTCAACTCAGGGTTCATGACTGACGGTCGCCAGATCACCGCCGGCAGCGACGTCAGCAAGATCGGACAGCCTGGTGGTCCGTTCCTGCTGAAGACCTCCGCACACACGGACCTCCTGTTCAACCGGGACGGCTGGACGATCCACGCGATCGGTTATTACTACGAGCTCTGACCTCTGGTCAGCGCCTCAATTCAGGTCAGCCCTTGAAGGTCGAGGGTCCTTCGTCGCCGAACGGTTCATCGCGTTCACGGACCGCTTCACGGAAGCCCTTCTCCACCGAACGCTTCTGGAAGCCGAATCCTTCTTCGGTGTGGCGGGCGATCCCGTCGAAGACGGTCCCGAGAATCTGGGTCTGGTGGAGGCCCTGTGCCTGAAGTGACTGGTTGACCAACAGCTTCATCATCTGGAGCTGATTCAGCGGGTTGCGGGCGATCCTCTCGACCAGGATTTCGGTGCGTTCGTCAAGTTTGTCGGGCGTCGGTGCTTCGATCGCCAGCCCCCACTCCAGCGCCTCCTCACCCGAGAGGCTGTCGCCGGTGAAGAGCAGGCGCTTTGCCCGCTGGGGTCCCAGGCGATAAGTCCACATCGAGGTCGTTGGAGTCCCCCAGACCCTGGCCGGCGGGTACCCGATCTTGGCGTCGCTGGCCATCAACAGGAGGTCGCTACAGAGCGCCATGTCGGTTCCACCGGCGACGCAGAACCCATGAACCTTGCAGACCACCGGCTTCGAGCAGTTGAACAGGGTCATGAAGCCGCGAACGTTCCTGCTCATCATCGAGTAGTCGACCATCGGGTCCCAGGTGCCTTCCGGATCGTGATTGGCGCCCATGACCATCGGGTCGAGCGGAGAACCGGGTGGTGCCTCGTCGTCCTTCCCGAGCGTCCCTTCCCCTTCGGCCGACTCGACCAGGTCGTAGCCGCCACAGAACCCCTTGCCGTTTCCGGACAGCAGGATTACGTGGACTCCAGGGTCAAGGTCCGCCGCCTCCACACAGCTTTCGAGGTCGCTGACGAGGTTTCGGGTGATCCCGTTTCCACGTTCCGGTCGGTTCAACGTGATCCGCGCCACCCGCCCATCAACTTCGTAGGTCATCGTTTCCGGGATCATTGCACCAGCTCCTCGGGATTCGCCATCTTCCAGCCACCAAAAGCCCGTTCGAGCTCCCCGGCGACCGCCAGCACGAGTTCGTCCGCGCCTTCTTTCGCCACAACCTGAACCGCCAGCGGCAATCCGTTCTCCGTCCACCTGACTGGCACGATCGCGGCCGGCATGCCAGTCATGTTGAACGGTGCCGCATAGGGAATCTGGGTCAGCGGCATGTAAGTCGCTCCGTGCTTCGGGGGTCGGGTCAGGAGTAACGGGCAGAGCAGGACGCCGTCACCAGCTGCGTTGAGGATCTTCTGCTTGTGAATCTCCAGCCGCTCGAAGCTGTCTTCGCCGAGCAGGGGGCCGAGCCGCCCGCCGATGCGAATGTAGCTCTCGACGGTCAGGGCCTCCCTCGAAATACGAGCTTTCCCCCTCGCACCACGCCAGTATTCCCTGATTGTGCTGAAGTCCGATCCACCGCCAAGCTCTTCACGAATTCCGGCTAGCGCCTGCTCGCGCAGCAGGTGCGTATAGAGAAAGCCCAGGCGATCGATCGGCAGCGAGTCGTCTCGCCCGATCACCATTCCCGCCGCCTCGAGTGCCCCGGAAGCGGCAAGCAGTGCCTCTTTGACTTCCTGGCGCGGACGGCTGAGGCCACTCTTAAGATTGAGCACGCAACTGACGCCATTGACCGAAGGGATCTCCAGCGGGGGTTCGTCGGCCAGTACCGAGAGCGCGAGCGCCAGGTCCTCCACCCTGCGCGCCAGTGGACCGGCAACGTTGAAGCCGCGCACGCTTTCGTCGACGACCGGCAGGTGGTCCTCGGCGGGGATGCGGCCCGAGGTCGGCTTGAGGCTGACGATCCCGTTCATCGCCGCGGGGTTCCTCACGCTCCCGCCGATGTCACTGCCCACGCCAAGCGCCGAACCGCCTGCCGCGATGATCGCCCCTTCGCCACCACTGCTGCCGCCGACCGAATGATCGAGGGACCTCGGGTTGTTGGAGCGGCCGAAGACCGGGTTGACGGATTCAAAGCCCCAGCACATGTCCGGGAGGTTCGTCTTGCCGAGGATTATTGCCCCGGCGCCTTTCAGTCGCTGGACCACCACCGCGTCATTGCCGGCGATGTCGTCACGGTGGAACCAGGAGCCACCAGTGAACCTAACTCCGTCCACCGCCCAGCAGTCCTTGACGGTGATCGGCAATCCGAAGAGCGGAGGCAGATCATCGGTCCCGTCGGCTTCGATCCGCCTGTTGGCCAACGCCGCCTGCTCGCGCGCGTCCTCGAACATCGGAGTGATCACCGCGTTGATCGCCGGATTGACAGCCTCGATTCGCGCGATGTGTGCCTCGACCGCATCCACCACAGTGATGTCGCGAGACCTGATCGAACGCGCCAGCCCGGCAGCGCTTGCAGTCAAAGGATCGATAGTTCTGACTCCTCAGCCCCTCATCTCAACTTCGATCGCCTCACGGACCGACTTGATCGCCCCTGCCCTGACCCTCAGCTTGGTGGCCGCGTGTGCGGCCGGGTCCAGGCTGGCCATCTCTTCTACCGCCACGGCGATAGCTGACTCGAACTCTTCCGCGGGCACCGCCTCGTCGATGAAGCCGGCCATTACGGCTTCCCGGGGCGAGTACGTCCTGGCGGTGATCGTTGCCCGGCTCAGTTCAGCCGGGGTCAGTCGCTGACGGGCCAGCTCCTGGACGAACAACGGCACCGTCAGGCCGATCTTCACCTCGTTCAGCCCGTACTTGAAAGGTCCGTCGAGGCCGATCCGGTAGTCGGCGCTCATCGGAACAAAGGTGCCGGCGGCCAGCGCATGGCCCGTGCAGACCGTGATCACCGGCGTCGGGAATGCCAGAACCCGCTCGCAGAGCGTTGCTCCGAGGCCGATCATCTCGCCCAGCCGCTCCGGAGTCTCGGCGAACACCTTGAGGTCGAAGCCGGCCGAGAAGTACTTCTCGCGGCCCTTCAGCACGATGATCGCTTCGTCCTTCTCTGCCTGGTCGAAGGCCGAGTGGAGTTCAGTCAACATCTCAATGGAAAGCGCGTTCACCTTTCCGTCGTCCATGGCGATCGTCGCTAGACGACCTTCGAGGCCGTAGGTGAGGAGTTCAGGCATGTTGCGCGGCCTCAGTCGGCGTAACGGCTGTGCAGCATCAGGGCGTTTCCCTCGGGATCACTGAAGATCGCCATGTGGCAGACCCCGGAGTCGATCGTATCGGCCACGAAGCTGACGCCTTTGCTCTCGAGTTCGGCGCGGGCTTCGGCGACGTCGTCGACATGAAGGGCAATCGGGAAGTTGTGCGGGGCAAACGTCTGGCCAAAGGCGTCCGGCTGCATCAGGGCGATCGTGAGACTTCCGGTCTCGAATTCCTGCGCGGGCATTTCGCCCCACTGCTTCGACTTCTCGAGGCCCAGCACCTCTCCGTAAAACTCCTTGGCCCTCTCGAAATCCTGAATCGGCACGATCGTGAAGTCGACTCCGGTGACGTTCATCCTCACTCCTCCATCTGACTGTTGGGTGGACATATTCATGCCGAGCTTACCCCAGCTACTAGTCCCCCGACAGCGCTTTCACGGCCGCGCCCACGTCAGGAAAGGTCCTCCAGCCCTGATTCGGGCTCTCCCTCTTCAACTCGTCCCGGACAGCTCCCAGGTTCCGCGCCATGACGAGGCTCTTTCCTTCCTCGGCAAACTCGTCCGAGAGGTCGTTCAGGGCATGCATCGCGGTGACGTCGATGAACGGGACGGTCTCCGCATCGATGACCACCGCGTGAATCCCCGACTGCGAACCGCACTCCCTGATCTTCGCCGCGACTGCATCGGCATTCGCGAAGAAGAGGCCCCCTTCAACCCTCAACACACAAATGCCAGGTACGGGACGGTTCAGCTTGTGCCGCTTCAGGTCGTTGAACTGGCCGTCGTCGCCCGGAGACCTGCCGAGCACCGCGATGTTCGGTTTCGAGGTGCGATAGACGAGCAGCAGGATCGAGACGATTACTCCGATGATCAGCCCCGGAAGGGTGTCGAAGATCAACACGCCGAACATGGCGGCGACGGCGGCGATGAAGTCCGGGCGGGCGGCAACTCCGAAATGGGCGACGGCGCGCCTCCCGGGAACCCGGAAGAGCTTGACCAGCGCCGGGAAGTCCACGAGCTCGATCACTGCAGCAATCACGATCGCCGAGAGAGTGGCCTCCGGAAGGTCCTCGAACACTCCGGTCAGGAACAGGATGGTGAGGATGGTCAGTACTGCGACGAACAGGCCAGCCGCCTGAGACTTACCACCGGAGTCAGCGTTCACCGCGGACTTCGAGAGGCTCCCGTTCACGGCCATGCCGCCGGTCAGGCCGGCTGCGGTGCTTGCCGCTCCAAGTCCGATCAGTTCCTTGTTGGGGTCGACCAGCTGGTGCTCCTTCGCAGCGAAGGTCTTGGCCGCACCCAGACCCTCGGCAAAGGCGATCAGCATCACGCCCATGCCACCGAGGGCCAGTTCATCCCAGTTTTCCGAAGGGACCTGAGGCACGCCGAAAGCAGGTAGCCCCGTATCGATGGTTCCGACGATCGCAACACCCTCATCGTTCAGCCCGAATGCCGAGACCAGCGCGATCGCCGCGAGGGCGACGATCAACGATCCCGGGAGTGCTTTTGACACCCGCTTCGCGACCAGGATGAGGGCAAGCGACGCCAGGCCGATCAGGGTGGTCAGGCCGTCGACGGTCGAGAGTTCGGACAGCACCGCCCAGAGCTTCTCGAAGAAGTCTCCGGATCCCCCCTCCATGCCAAGCAGGCCCGGCACCTGGCCGATGATGATGGTCAGTGCCAGCCCGACGATGAAGCCCTTGATCACCGGGTCGGAGATGAAACTTGCGAGGAAGCCCAGTCGCAGCAGCCCGGCCAGGAGGGCAACCACTCCGGTTGTGACTGCAAGCGTCGTGGTCAGGGCCAGGAAGAAGCCGGACCCGGGCGCGACCATGTCGCCGATCGTCGCCGCGGAGAGGGCGGCCGTTGCCGAGCCCGGACCGACGATCAGCTGGCGGGAACTGCCGAAAGCCGCGTAGAAGATGAGTGCCGCCGGCGCTGCGTAGAGGCCGACCACCGGGGAAACACCGGCGATCGAGGCGTAGGCGAGCGATTCCGGAACCAGTACCGCCCAGACCGTGAGCCCGGCGATCAGGTCACTTCGTACCCACTCCTTGCGGTAGCCACGAAGGGATGGAAAAAGGACGGACCCCATTACTCTGACTCTATGCCGCCGGAGCCAGCCACCGATTGCCCGATCAGATTGAAAGATGTGGTCAAGACATTCGGATCGATCACCGCGGTGGACGGGTTGAATCTTGAAGTACCCGCCGGGACCTGCCTCGGACTGCTCGGGCCGAACGGCGCCGGCAAGTCGACCACGATGCGGCTGCTCACCGGTCAGGCGATCGCCGATTCCGGATCGCTCGAGGTACTCGGGTACGAGTTGCCCAAGCGCAGCAAAGTCGCAAGGGCCAACATGGGCGTAGTCCCGCAGCTCGACAACCTCGACGTCGACGTCACGGTCGAAGAGAACCTCAAGGTCTCGGCGCGTCTGTACAGGGTGAAGGACCTCCCCGCGGCTGTCGACCGGGCACTTGACCTGGCCAAGCTGATCGACCGGCGAAAGGACGCGGTTGACGAACTCTCCGGCGGAATGCGCCGCCGAATGCTGCTGGCGCGGGGCCTGATCCATGATCCGGACCTGATCCTGCTCGACGAACCTACGGTTGGCCTCGATCCCCAGATCCGCACGCAGATGTGGACCCTGATCGACGATCTCCGGAGTCGGGGCAAGACAGTGCTGATGTCCACCCACTACATCGAAGAAGCCGAACGCCTGGCCGACGACATCGCCGTGATGGCGCACGGAAAGATCATCGCGCGCGGCAAGCCGGGTGACCTCGTTGCCGAACACGCCGGAGTGCTGACCGCGGAGGTCTACGGCCCGCCGGACCGTCTGTCCGAGGTTCGCGCCCAGGCAGACGCCGAAGGCCTTCGCTCCCGCCCCGCGGGACCAGCCGTTGCGCTGGTCGGTGCGGATCGCGACCGGCATTCGTTCATTCCCGAAGAAGCAGTCTGGCGGGCCGCATCGCTCGAGGACGTCTTTGTCCTCCTGACAGGGGAAGAGGCCGAATGAGTAAGGACCCCGACAGGATGCGGCGGCTGGAACCTGCGGCGATCGCCGGAGTGATGAGTCGCGAGGTCGCAAACTTCCGCACCTTCTGGAAGGCGACCACTTTCTCCAGCCTGCTGGAGCCAACCATCTACCTGCTTGCTTTCGGACTCGGACTCGGCACGACAATCGTCACGAACGTCGAAGGCATCGATTACATCGAGTTCGTGGGAACCGGAATGGTGGCGACCGCTGTCATTTTCGCCAGCGCGCTGCCGGCGATGTTCGGCACCTTCGTCAAGCACCGGTTCCAGAGAACCTACGACGCGATCCTTGCCGCACCGGTCGATGTCGAGGAGCTGGTCACGGCGGAGATGCTCTGGCTCGCCCTCCGGGCCGGCCTCTTTGGCTGTTTCCCGATCATCGTTTGCTTTGCGTTCGGACTCGACCCGACCTGGGGCATGTTGCTAATCCCCTTCTTCGGCTTCGTGACCGCCTGCGGATTCGCCGGCTTCGGCATCGCGGTCGCCGGTACCGTTTCCAAGATCGACCAGTTCAACTACGTGACGACGGTGGTAATAACTCCTCTCTTCCTGGTCGCTGGAACCTTCTTCCCGATCAACCAGCTGCCCGAAGGCTTCCAGATCGCCGCCCAGTTCAATCCGCTCTATCAGCTGGTCGAACTGGTCCGCGGAGCCTCATTCGGTTTTGAATCAGTCGACTTCCTTCGGCTACTTGCGCTGATCGTCTTCGCCCTGATCATGTGGCGAATCGGCATCCGCCAGCTTTCCCAGCGCCTGATCGACTGAGTTACCGACTACTCTGAAGGGTCGTGGCCGCACCAAGTTCCCCAATCAAAGCCGGAAGTACGAGTCCGGCGGCTGATCCGATCCTTCAGGAGGCGGGACGGCGTCGTACGTTCGCGATCATTTCCCATCCGGACGCCGGCAAGACGACGCTCACGGAAAAGCTCCTGCTCTACGGAGAGGCGCTGAACGAAGCCGGGTCGGTCCAGGGTCGGCAAAAGCGTAAGGCGACGACTTCCGACTGGATGGAACTCGAACAGCGCCGTGGCATCTCGGTCTCTTCCACCGTTCTGCGTTTCGAGCACAAAGGCACGGTCATAAACCTGCTCGACACCCCCGGACACAGCGACTTCTCCGAAGACACGCTTCGCGTGATGTCGGCGGTAGACAGCGCAGTGATCCTGATTGATGCCGCCAAGGGAATCGAGAGCCAGACGCTTCGCCTCTTCGAAGTCGCAAGAAGCCGCGGCATTCCCCTGATTACGTTCATCAACAAATGCGATCGGCCGGGAATCGAACCGCTGGAGCTGCTCGACCACATCGAGTCCACCCTCGACCTGCTGCCAACCGCGCTGACCTGGCCGGTCGGTGAGCCCGGTGACCTCAAGGGAATCGTCGATCTGCGGGAAGGGAACTTCCACGAGTTCGAGAGAGCGGCCCCCGGTGGTCTGGCCGCCGCATCGGAGTCGATCGTCGATCTCGACGAAGCGAAAGAATCCGATTCACCGGCCTGGAAGACGGCCACCGACGAGCTCGGGCTGCTCGAAGGTGCCGGACACGAATTTGACGCCGGTGCGGTTGCCGAAGGAATCTCCACCCCGGTCCTGTTCGGATCCGCCTTGACCAACTTCGGCGTAGAACTTCTTCTCGACACGATCATCGAGTTGGCTCCGCCACCGTCGCCGCGGGTTGACATCAGTGGCTCGGAGCGGCCTCTGGAGGACGACTTCTCCGGCCTGATTTTCAAAGTCCAGGCAAACATGGACCCCCGCCACCGGGACCGGAACGCCTTCATCCGGATCTGCTCCGGAAAGTTCACCCGGGGAATGAAAGTGATCAACGCCCGCACCGGCCGGCCGCTGTCCCTGAACTACGCCTCGGGGACATTCGGACGCCAGCGGGAGACAATCGAAGAAGCCTTCCCCGGGGACATCGTCGGTGTAGTCGGCGCAGCCGACCTCCAAGTCGGTGACACGGTATTTCAGGGAGCGGAACTCCGCTACCCGCCGCTGCCGACCCTGGCCCCGGAACAGTTCATCCGGGTCAGGAACGCCGATGCGCGCAAACACAAACAGTTCAACCGGGCGCTGGCGCAACTGGCCGAAGAAGGCGTCATCCACGTGCTCACCCAGGACGGTGGTCGTGACCCGATGCCGATCCTCGGCGGAGTCGGGCGGCTTCAGTTCGAAGTCGCAACCGAGCGCATGGAAACCGAGTTCAACGTCCAGGTGAACGTCGACGAGACCGACTGGAAGCTCGCCCGACGCACCGACGAAGAAAGCGCCCAGGAGATGCGGCAAGGCCGTCTGGCCGAATTACGCACCCGCAGCGACGGCGTGCTCTTCGCTCTCTTTACGAGCCAGTTCCAGCACGACCGTCTGGCGCGGGACAAGCCACACCTGACTCTCGACCACATGGTCTGAGTCCGGAATGCCGATCAGCCGGAGAGACCCATGATCGCGTCGCCGATCAGCTTCGCCGCTATCAGCAGGCAGATGACCGCGACTATCGTATTGCTCTCCTTCGTCATCCAGCTCCGCAGCGCCCCAAGCAGCGATTCAGCGCGGTCCCGCATGAGGAAGTAGATCCCGACCGGGATCGCAATGCCGATGGAGCCGATGGCAACGAACACGGCCAGCGCAGTGGCTTCGTCCTCGGCCGAAACTCCGGATTGGGAGATTGCCATTACCGCAGCCGCGATCAGCAGCAGGTTCTTGGGGTTCACCCCGGCGAGCAGGGCTGCCAGTCCAGCTACCTTGATGGCGCTGAAATCATCAAGGGTCTTGATCCATCCAGGAAGCTCTTCGCTTCCGCCGCCAGAGATGCGGGCACGGAGTCGGCGGAGGGCAACCCCGACCAGAATGATGCCGAGTCCGAGCTTGATGTAGCTCGAACGGGTCGAAGGATCTCCGCTTTCGCCCATATCCATGGCGCCTGAAAGCTGCAGGAGAACAATGCCGACAACGGCCATGCCCAGCACACCGCCGATGAGAAACGCCGGACCGTTGATCTTCGCCTTCGGCGTGGCCAGGATCACCACAACGGCGATGATCGTGATCGGGCTGAGAGCCACGCCTACGGCAAATGGCAGGACTTCTCCTATCGCTTCTCCCATGGGGCCATCCTAGTGCAGCGCGTAGGATCCACCGGTGGCCACAGATGTCAACCATCCCCTGTTTGCCCGCTTCTTCACCTGGTTCAGTTCGGTCATGGAGCCCGAGCTCGGGCCCTACCGGGCGGAGCTGGTGGCGGGGCTTACCGGTCGGGTGCTGGAAGTCGGAGCCGGGAACGGCATGAACTTCTCTCACTACGGTGAAAATGTCACCGAGGTGGTCGCGCTCGAGCCTGAGCCGTACATGCGGGCAAAGGCCAGGGAAGCGATCGGCTCCGCAACGCCCGAAATCACAATCGTCGACGGCAGCGCCGCTGCCCTGCCTTTCGAAGATGACTCTTTCGACCATGTGGTCGACTGCATGGTGCTCTGTTCGATCGACGATCCGGTCGCTTCGCTTCGTGAAGCCAACCGGGTCCTCAAGCCGGGAGGGCAACTCCACTTCTTCGAGCACGTCGGATCTTCAAAGCCCGTGAAGTCGAAGGTTCAGAGATTGCTCGACAACTCGGGAATCTGGCCCGGAATCGCCGGTGGCTGCCATTGCGGCCGGGATACGGTCAGAAATATCGAGTCCGCGGGGTTCGATGTCACCGAACTCAAAGGCATGCCGATCGGCCTTCGCTGGGGGCATACGAACCCCCATGTGATCGGATGTGCGAGACCTCACACTTCGGCCTGAACCGGGACCCGAAGCCGGAAATACACTCCGAAAGGGCCGCAACTTCGCCCCTCGGTCCGTTTTATGAGCGTTGTATTAGCATTTCATCTACACTCCATGAAGTCATTCAACCGTTGCCGAGTTCCCGGTGCCGCAAGGTCCGGGAAACGGGGGAACCAGGTTTTTGGGGCTCACTCACTTCTTTCAGGTGAGGGCGCACTTCTTTAGCGCCAGCCCGTCAGCTAACCCCGTAGGCCGAAAAGGAGACCGGTATCTACACGTTCAAGCAGCACAACCGAATTACATCTTCGAGTCTTTCCATCTTCGTGGCACTAGGCCTGGGCCTCGCCCTGCTGGCGACCGGACTGGTCGGACTCGGCAGCGCCGCGGCTTCCTGCGCGAGCACTTCCAGTGGCGGACTCTCCATGAAGGGCGAAGACTGCAAGCCGATCCGGAAGGCCAAGCTGGTCAACGGCAAGGCGATTGCTCCCGAGTCGGCCCCCACCAGGGTCAAGCGCGTCATCAAGTACGCGAATCGTATCCGCAAGAAGCCTTATATCTACGGTGGCGGCCACGGCAGCTTCAATGACAGCGGTTACGACTGCTCCGGAGCGGTGAGTTACGCGCTTCGCGGCGGCAAGTTCCTGTCGAGCCCCATGGCTTCGACCGGCTTCATGAACTGGGCCAAGCGCGGCAAGGGCAATTGGATCACCGTCTACTCGAACCCGAGCCACGCTTACATCGTGATCGCCGGCCTCCGGTTCGACACGGCTGCGACCACCGGGAACGGCCCCCGCTGGAGCAAGAGCCTCCAGTCGACGTCGGGCAGCTTCTCGGCACGTCACCCCGGCAAGTACTAGAACTGCCACAGAAGTCCCACCGAAAAGCCCCGGTCCCGGCCGGGGCTTTTCGCTTTAAGGTGAGTCAGTCCCTGATGGCGCGTGCTTCACGCATCGCAAGGACGCCACCGGTGATGAAGGTGAGCGCCTGGTCGAGGATCCCGAGCTGGTCGTCCAGCGAGGGGATCTCGGCTTTCATCGAATCTCGCTCGTCGCTCAGCAGGTCAAAGACGGCAACCGCGGCGGCAGCGGCCATTCGCGGCTCGAGGTCGCCGGGTTCCATGTCGAGGTCGACTGCCAGCCCTTCGGCGATCAGCAGTTCGAACTCACGAAGTTTGGCCCGCTCGAATGCGACCAGGCTCTCGTCCCCGTCAATGATCTGGCGCTGACAGTTCAGCTGCTCTTCGTTGTCGCTCCAGTCCTCGCGCTCGGTCAGCACCCAGAGGCGCAGCGCCTCCATCGTGTTCTGCCCTTCGGGGCGCTCCCGGATGCTGGCCGCAAGGCGGTCCTTGGACTCGACGCTGACGTGGAAAACGATCTCTTCTTTGGCCGGAAAGTAGGTGGAAACTGTCCGTGGGGACACGTCTGCGGCATCAGCGATCTGGGCTATCGTGGTGTCGTGGTAGCCATCACGAGCAAAAAGGTCGAGGGCGACTCGGACGATGTTCGCCCGGGTCTGCTCCTTCTTTCGCTCCCGCAATCCAATTGATTGCTCTATCGATTCGGTTGACATTGGCCACCATGGTATCAAAGCCTGCAGTACCTGCAGTTATGCATCACACGTAATTACGCAGTGAATGCGAACCTGCAGGATATGTGCTAATTTTCCGCCATACTTCTTTCCCCTCATCTCCCTGGAGTTCGATGTCAAACCTATTAGCAAGCCTCGTCCGCACGATCACGATTCACTGGAAACGTTCCCTGGTCGTTGCGATCCTCGCCCTCGTCGGAATCTTTGCCCTCGCTGCGACTGCGAGTGACCCTCCTCCTGACGACTTCAACATCCCGGGTACAGAGAGCCAGAAGGCGATCGACCTGTTTGATGCCCACGCTCCAGCCCTGTCAGGCGTTGATTCAACCGTGGTCTTCAGCACCGAAAGCGGCAAGCTCACCGAGCCGGCCCGCCAGGAAGCCATCGAGAGCGCGCTCGACGAGATCAAGAAACAGCCCGACGTCGTTTCCGTCGGTGATCCGTTCAATCCGAAGACCCCCGGTGTCTCCAAGGACGGGCAGATCGCCTCGTCGGACGTGCGCTGGGACCTCGACTTCGGTGACGTAACCAAAAAACAGGGTGAAGAACTCGAAGCAGCCGCGAGAACGGCTGAAGGCGACGGCGTCGACGTCTCGATGCGCGGCATCGTGGTTGACCTCGCCTCCGAACAGGAAGCTCCGGTCGGGGAACTGATCGGCATCGCGATCGCCATCGTCCTGCTCACCTTCCTCTTCCGCTCCGGTTCGGCGATGGCCGCCACGATCGTCGGTGCATTGATCGGTGTGATGGTCGGCCAGACCCTTCTGGTCATCCTTGCTTCGCCCCTCGGATTGCCCGAATTCGCGGCCACGATCGCGGTGATGTTGGGCCTTGGTGCCGGCATCGACTACTCCCTGCTCTTGATGGGGAGATTCCGGGAACAACTCGCAGCCGGTGACTCGATCGGCGATGCATCAGCCAGGTCCGGTGCGACAGCCGGTTCTGCCGTAGTGGCAGCCGGACTGATCGTCATGGTGGCGATCGCCGGACTCCTCGTGATCGGCATTCCGCTGATCGGCAAAATGGGAATTGGCGCCGCTATCGGTGTGGCAGCCGTGGTGGTTTCCGCCCTGACCATCCTTCCGATCATGCTGGGTGCTCTCAAGAAGTGGCTGCGCCCGAAGTCAGTCAAGCATGTGCGCCCCTCACCCGTATTTGCAAAGTGGGGAACTACCGTAACCAAGCGCCCCTGGCTCTCGATCGCCTTTGGCGTCGTGGTCCTGTTGATATTCGCCTGGCCGATGACCAACCTGCGTCTGGGCCAGCCCGATGACGGCAACCAGCAGGAAGGAAAAACCCAGCGGATCGCCTATGACCTGCTGAGCGAAGGCTTTGGCGCCGGATCGAACGGTCCGTTCCTCTTGGCCGTGGACTTCCCCGAGAAGAACGCCGCAACCGACGCCGAACTCAAGCAGGTCGAAGCCGAGCTGAAGGAGACCCCGGGAGTTGCCTCAGTCATTCCTGCGACCTACAGCAAGGACGACAAGATGGCGACCATTGCGCTGATCCCGACCACCGCTCCACAAGACGCCGCGACCAGCGACCTTCTGGAGAACCTGCGAAAAAACGTCGTTCCGGATGCGACCGAAGGGTCCTCCCTCAGTATCTATATCGGCGGTAATACGGCCGCGTTCGAGGATTTTTCGGACAAAGTCTCCGAGCGGCTCCCCGTATTCATCCTGATGGTGATCGGACTTTCGGTCCTGCTCCTGATGATGGCTTTCCGTTCCCTGTGGATACCGCTCGTATCGGCGGTCTTCAACCTGCTCTCAGTGGCGGCCTCCTACGGCGTGATCGTTGCGGTCTTCCAGGACGGGATCGGGGCGAGCCTGATCGGAGTCGACAGTGGAGTGCCGATCATGAGCTTCATTCCAGTGATGATCTTCGCCATCCTCTTCGGGTTGAGCATGGACTACAACGTCTTCCTGCTCTCCCGGATCCACGAGGCGTATAACGGTGGCGACAGCCCCCGTGAAAGCGTGATCGTCGGACTCTCCAGGATCGGCAAGGTGATCCTGTTCGCGGGCCTGATCATGTCCTCGGTCTTCCTGGCCTTCGTCACCCAGCCGGACGTGGTCGCCAAGATGATCGGCCTTGGACTGGGTCTGGCGATCCTGATCGACGTATTCTTCGTGAGGCTGGTGATCGCCCCGGCGGTTGTCACCCTGCTCGGAGACAAGGCGTGGTGGCTCCCCGGCTGGCTCGACCGGATCCTTCCGGACGTCTCACTCGAAGGCCACGCCGTCAAGAACCGGGATCCGATCGGCGAACCGCTCGCTCCCGACATCGCCGAAGAGCTGGGAATAGAGCCTTAGTTCAGTGAGGTACCGGGCATGCCGGTTCTGCCGGTGTGCCCGGGGCTTCGAATACCGGCGGCGAGGGGTCGCCGGCAAGGCTGCGGCGATGAACGGTCATCGGCATTCCACCCTTCGGGCGCATGGTGATCGACGCCTCCGGCTCGATCTTCGCGCCGCGGGGAATGTCGAAGGTCAGGCGACGGCTGATCATCGCGGCGAGCAGGGTCGCTTCAACGATTGCAAAGGTAGATCCGACACACATGCGGCGACCAGCCCCGAACGGCAGGTAGGCGTGGCGTGGGCGTGACTTGACGTTCTCGGGCATGAACCGGTTCGGGTCGTAACCCTCCGGATTGGGCCAGATCGAGGGGTCACGGTGAATCATCGTGATCAGGACCATCACACCGGACCCGGCGGGCACGTCGTAGCCGCCGACCACATCGTCAGCAAGTGCTTTGCGTCCGACCGTCCAGACAGGCGGCGTGATCCGCATCGCTTCTTCGATTGCGGCGCGGGTCCATGGGAGGAGTTCCATGTCATCCATGGTCGGCACCCGGTCACCGATGTTGGTGTCAACCTCATCCAGCATGCGGTCCCGCGCGGCAGGATTGAGCGAGAGCCATTTCCAGGTCCACGAAAGGGCGTTGGAAGTCGTTTCGTGACCGGCGAGCATGAAAGTCATGAGCTCCTCGCCGATCTGCTGGCGGGACATGCTTTCGCCGGTTTCTTCGTCCTTCGCGCGGAGCATCAGGCCCACCAGGTCTTCACCGGCATCGGTCTGCGCATCCCGCTCATCGAGCACCTCTTCGATAACAAGCCGCATCTCGGCGAGCGCCCGCTGGAACCGTCGGCCTTCCGGATTCAGGGCTATTGCCCGCTCGAGATTCATCCCGGGAAGCAGTGACGCGGCGTAAGTCGGCAGTCGTCGCACCATGCGTGTCCCGATGATCAGCACATCGTTCATGGCGGGTCCCACCCGACGCGCGGTGTCCCCGCTGAGATCGGCACCGAAAAGCGCCCGGCCAACCACGTCGAGGGTCAGCTCCATCATCGCCTCGGAGACGTCAACCACCTCTCCGTCGGCGATATTGCCGAAAGTCTCTCCTTCAAGGGCATCAGCGGTGGCGCTGGTCATGTGTTCGGTGAATGTCTTGAGATGACGCTTGGCGAAAATCGGCTGGACCAGTCGACGCTGCTTCTTCCAGAGCTGTCCCTGGCTGGTCAGCAGGCCTTCGCCGAGGATGATCCGCAGCAGCTCGTATTCCGAACCCTTGCTGTAATTGTCCTGATTGGTGATGAGAACGTGCTTCGCGGCCTCGTGGCCGCTGACGATCACCAGGTTCCGTCCACGGGAATAGGTACTGGCCACGTCGCCGTAATCGAGGGCCGCCTGGCACATCGGCTTCATGAAGTCGCGTGCCGCGTCGAGGATGAACTTCTTGTTCGCCAGGCCGGTTGGCCCGGGTGGCAGGTTCAGGGCAGGGCTCTGGCTCATTGTGCTTCCTGCGAGGCAATCTCCCGAGCGATGGCGATCAGCTGCGGGCGGATAAGGGCCCACTGCTCCCTGGTCTCGGTGATCGGGTCCATGGTTGAGACGGCGAGCCCACGAACCGCGGAGATCGAAGTCTGGAGGAGACTGTCGAACCCCGGTAGGTTGGCGATCTCGGGCAGAAGTGCCGTAGCGCTGTTGAGGATGATCTCCTCGAAGTCGTCGTGGAGGTCACGAACCGGTTGCTGGAGTTCGGCGTCCGTTCGTGACGCCAGCTGGATCTCCACCGCGGCCGCAAAGGTCGGCCCACGGAATACCACCAGCACGCGGTCGAGGATCGTGCCAAAACGATCGACCACATCGTCGGAGTCCGGAGACGCTGCGACGAACTCCTCGGCCAGCCGCTCGGCCAGGTACCGCATGGCTTCGACGCTGAGGATTGCCTTGGTCCGGAAATGATGCTGGAGGGCACCGAGTGAAACTCCGGCTCGTTCGGCCGCAAGCCTGGTGGAGGTGCCGGCGTATCCCTTTTCGATCAGCAGTTCGACCGTGGCGTCGAGTACCGAGGTTCGGGTTGCGGCAGTGCGATCACTCTGTTGGCGGCGAGGGGTCGTCATCTGGCCGTGAATATACCAGTCAGTCAACTGACTTGTAAGTGCACGCGCAGCTGACCTTGTTTTTGTGAAAGTCTCCATCGCGGTGTCCGACCAGTCACTTCCGGGGGTAACACGAAAGCCGTCAAGGCTGTTCACGCACGGCCTGATCGTCGTGCTGATCGATGCGGCGGCTCTTCTGCTGCTGAACGCGATCATGCCAGGGTTCACCGTCGACGGGTTCGGCGCAGCGATCCTCACCGCTCTGGCCATCGGCCTGCTCAACGCTTTTGCCTGGCCCCTTCTGTCGAGGTTCACGCTCCGCCTCACGGTTCTCACCCTTGGATTCTTCGGTCTCATCCTGAATGCGCTGATCGTCGGCGGAGCCATGCTCGCGATGCCCTGGCTTCAGATAGACGGCCTGGGAGAAGCGGTGGTCATCACCGTGTTCATGGCCGTGATCACTTCTTTGATCTCCGCCCTGCTGGCGATCGACGAAGACAGCACCTGGTATCTGAATGTCGTCAGCGGGCAACTTCGTGCACGTGGAGAAGTGGAAGAGACAGCGGTCCCGGGCATCGTCTACCTGGAGATCGACGGCCTCGCCCACGACATCCTGCGGCGGGCTTTCGCCAACGGCAACGCCCCCACTCTGGCCGGTTGGGTTCGTGACGGAAGCTACGACCTGAACAAGTGGGAGACCGACTGGTCCTCGCAGACCGGCGCCTGCCAGGCGGGCATCCTTCACGGCAACAACCACGACATGCCCGCTTTCCGCTGGTGGGAGAAGGACCTGAACAAAGCGATGGTCACGAACCACCCCCGGGACGCGGCCGAGATCGAACGCCGACAGTCCGACGGCAACGGGCTGCTCTCGAACAACGGAGCGAGCCGGGCCAACATCCTCTCCGGAGACGCCACCAGCTCGATGCTGACCATGAGCACGGTGCTTGAGCGCCGCGGAAAGATCGGTCACGATTATGCCGCCTACTTCGCTCGCCCCTACGGCGTATTGAAGACCGCTGCCTTCACCTTCATCGAGATCTACAAAGAACGGCGCGCGGCGACGCTCCAGGTCAGTGACGACGTCCAGCCCCGAATCACCCGCCCGCGGAGCTACGCAGTCATGCGAGCCTGGGCGACGGTGATCCAGCTCGACCTGCAGGTCGCTGCAGTTGTCGGCGACATGCTCTCGGGTCGACCCGCGGTCTACACGACCTTTCTCGCCTACGACGAAGTAGCCCACCACTCCGGAATCGAACGTCCCGACACCCTGGAAACGCTGAAGGTGGTTGACCAGCAGATCGCCCGGATCGTCAAGGCGGCGCAGGTCGCACCCCGCCCCTACCGTTTCGTCGTGCTGTCCGATCACGGCCAGTCACAGGGCACTACCTTCAAGGACCGCTACAGCCTGACTCTCGAAGACCTGGTCTCTTCACTCAGCCGCGGCGGGGATGCCAAGCCGGCGGTTGAAGGCGAAGATGACGCCCGCGCCTACCTCAACGCCTCGGTCACGGAAGTCGCGAACGACGAAACCTTCTTCGGCAAGCTGGTCGGAAAGCTGAGCCGCCGCAAGGTGAAAGACGGCGACATCGGCCCGGATTCAAGCGGCCGGGACGAAGACTTCGCTGACAGTCCAGACGATCCGGTTCCCGAGCTCTCGGTAATGGCGTCCGGCTGCCTCGGTCTGATCAACTTCCCCCGGGAGCCGGGACGGATGACCCTCGAACGACTCGACGACCTCCACCCCGCCCTGATCGAAGGCCTTGCCGCCCACCCCGGAATCGGATTCGTCCTGATCAAGTCGGACAAGCACGGCGCGGTGGCAATCGGTGCCGAAGGAGTCCACTTCCTGGAGCTGGACCTGATCGAAGGCGAGGATCCGCTTCAACCGTTCGGACCGAACACCAGGGACCACCTCCTGCGGACCCACAACTTTCCCCACTGCCCGGACATCATGGTCAACAGCACCTACTGGAAGGAGACCGACGAAGTCGCCGCTTTCGAAGAGCTTGTCGGCTCCCACGGGGGTCTCGGTGGAACCCAGTCCTACCCCTTCGTCCTCCACCCGGCGGATCTCGAGTGGCCAGAAGATGGGGTCATCGGCGCCGAGAACATCTATCACCTCTTCAAGGATTGGATGGAGCAAATCGCTCAGACCGATCAGGTGAGTGCTGTCGAAGCTCCTGGCTCCAGCACCCTGACTTCGACTCCCGGCGAGTTCTCAGCCACCTGAGCCGCGAACCGCTTTGGCGGTTCCGTCAGGTGGTGCCTGCCCCATCGCCCGGCGACCATCGGGAAGAAGGTGCCCCAATGGATCGGGACGGCTACCCGGGGCCTGATCATCTCAACCGCCCTGGCAGCGCCGGTCGGGTCCATATGGCCAACTCCCAGCGTGTGCCCCCATCCCCACACCGGGATCAGTGCCAGGTCGATCTCCGAATGGATCTGGTCCATCTCCGGGTAGACATCGGTATCCCCGGCGAAATAGATCTGCTTCGACCCGCCGATCAGGAAGCCGACCGCCTCGCCCGCCGCGGACATCGGCCGACGGCTGCCGTCGTGGTCCGCTGGCACTGCGGTGACCGTCACCGGGCCCACGTCCATCGATTCACCGACGGCGATCTCGGTCACCCTGGAGAAGCCTTTTTTCCTGAGCAGCCGCCTTGTCCCGGGCCCGGAGATGATCCGCACATTGCTGCCGAGCGCGCGGAGCGTCGGCAGATCGAGATGGTCGAAATGCTGATGCGAGACGAGGACTGCGTCCGGCTTCCGTCCTCCCGGTCCCCCGGTCAGGGGGACCTGCCTGCGCAGATGGACGACCCGCTTCCTCAAGACGGGATCGGTGATCAGGCGAACCCCGTCGAGTTCGATCTCCACGGTTGCGTGGCCGACATAGGTAACTGCGTTCATCCGCAAAAGGTATCCACCCCGGCCAGAGTAGGGTTCTCGCCTGAGCATGCGAACGAGGCCCCTGGAAACCAACTACGCCGGTGCGATCTACGGCACCATCCTCTCGATGGCGGTGATCTCCACTGCCAGCAAGGACGAGTCGCTAGGACCGATGGCGATCGCCGGCTGGGCTGCCGCTACGGCGCTTGTCTTCTGGATTGCCCACGTCTACGCCACCTTCGTCGCAGCCGGGTTCGCCCGGCCTTCGGATGCGAAGGAAATCCTCCTGCTGGCGATGAAACGGGAGTGGCCGCTGGTCCAGGGATCGCTGATCCCTGCCGCCGCCATGCTGCTGGCCCCGCTCGGTCTCGTTTCGACCGAGAGCGCCACCTACGTCGCTGTCTGGGTCGGTGTCGGGGTGCTCTTTATCGCCGGGGTGGCCATGGGCACCCGCGAGGACCTCACCTGGGGCCGTCGACTCACGATCGGCGTGATCAACGCACTGATCGGCCTGCTGATCGTGTCCCTGAAAATCTTCGTCCACTGAGTGGATGTCGGCGTTGCCGCCAGAGCCCTCAGGCTCGTGATTCCCGCGCCTGGCGTCCCTTGGTGTAGGTCATTATGTCGATGACGAAAGCGAAGATCACGATCAGCCACTCGAAGCCTTCAACTCCCCTGGTTCCGATCTGCCACATGCAGATGTAGGCGAGGGTGGTCCAGGGAAGCAGGAAGAATCCGAGGATCGGCAGGATCCATCCGTCGAATGCGTCGCCGACCCAGTCGGAGAAGACCAGGATCACAAAAAGAGCGAGCCTTGGCGAAATAAGTGCGAAGAGCGCTACGAAGCAGGGCATTGCCAGAACCTACATCAAACGTCGCCCTCCCACTTCGAAACCGGTCGCCAGGGTTTGACCCTGAACGTGGCCGCAATATGGGCCCCATAGACGACCCCCATCGAAGCGAGGTTCAGGAAAATCAGGACGCCGAGGAAACCCGTGAGGACGCCATAGACGGCACTTCCGCCACCGGTGATTTCGAACCAGAGCCGAAGCCCGTAGCTGACCGATCCCACCAGGAAAGCGGCCACGGCAGCCCCGATCACGGTGCTGACCCAGGGAGTCTTGCCCGGGTTGAGGACCCAGAACATCCAGGTGAAGAAGATCACCCCGAACGCACCGATGCCCACCGGTCCACCGAAATTTCCTGCCAGAATGGAAAGGAAATCGTTGTCGTCCACCAGGTTCTCGAGCGGACGGGAGATGATCAGGCCGAGGAAGATCAGCGCCAGAGGAAGAGTCACGGCGGTGATCAGGATGTCGAGGCCCTTGTTCTTCGGGAAAGACGGACCGTCGGCAGAATTCTCGTTCGCCGTTTCGACCGCGTGACGCATCGCTCCGATCGCCGCGCTGGCCGAATAGATCAGTACGCCGACGGTCAGGATGCCGAGGCTTCCGGCTCCACTGGTCAGGCCATCCAGCAACTTGGTGATCTCCTGCCGACCCTCGACTTCTTCAATCGGCAGGTTGTCGACGATCTCCCGGATCAGGTCCTCACGGATGTCGGGCGAATCGAAGATGTTGCTGAGGACCCAGACGGCAAGCAGCATCAGGGCCGGGAACGTCATCAATACGAAGAAGCTGAGCTGGGCCGCCTGCCTGGTACCGGCCGCCCGGTCGAATGAAAGGGCGGCCGTCCAGATGACGGCCCAGATTCGCTTCAGTAACGCAAGGGGCTTTTCACGCAGCCAGTCCGCTTCAGTCCCCCATGCCTTCCTTGGCGGCATCCCAGCGCACGGTCACCGCGTAAAGGATGGTGATGTTGAAGGCGATGAACACCAGGCCGAGGATCGGCTGTGTGGTCAGGGTGATCATGTCGACGACCGCGTGGAAGAAGCAGAGCGCAATGGTCAGGATCCGTGCCCAGGTGCGACCCTGGATCAGGGCGTAACCGGCCCATGCCTTGATGACTCCAGTGACCAGCCAGATGATTCCTACCGCCTGAACGCTCAGAAGGTAAATGTCACCACCGGCAGTACCTCGCGTGAAGTAGCTGTCGTCAAACGCGGCTGCCAGACCGGCGATCACGCTGAACACACCGGTCAGCATCATCATGATGCCGGCGAAGGCCACCCATGAAGCCCATGCGGCCGAACCGCCAGGCACTTTCGAACCACTCGTCTCCATCAGATTCCCTCCACTCATTTCAACTCGGACAAAAAACCTCCGGCAAGTGACCGGAGGTTCACTCTAAGCGACGCAGCGGAAGGAGACGTGGCAGGTAGCGCTCTCGATGCTCTCCGGAATGCGGGAGGCGGGCCGGTACCTGCTGCAGTAGTTCTCGGCGCAAAGGAATGATCCGCCTTTGATCACCTTTCGCGGGATGCCACTCGCCGGATCGCGGCTGGCATCAACGCTCGGACCTCGGGGATTGCTCGGCGCACAGCACCTCGATGTCGGCTCTTCATGTCTGTCCGAGAACCAGGTCGTCGTCCATTCCCAGGTGTTGCCCGTCACTTCGTACAGGCCATAGGGGTTCGGTTCGTAGGTCCTGACGGCAACGGTTCCGGGTTTGCGTGGCCCGCCTTTTCGTGGCCGGAACTTCCAGGGGAACTCGCCGATCCAGCGATTCATGCGCTCCTGGCCGTCAGGAGCAAGGTCTTCGCCCCAGGCAAATTCGGCCCCTTCCAGTCCGCCGCGGCCGGCCCTCTCCCACTGTGCCTCGGTCGGCAGCCTCTTGCTGGCCCAGCGCGCATAGGCATCGGCATCTTCGTAACTGACCTGAGTCACCGGATGGTCGTCCTTGCCTTCCAGATTGCTCGCTGGCCCCCAGGGATGGCGCCAGTTCGCGCCGGGGGTCCAGGCCCACCAGGCCATCGGATTGCTCATGTCGACCGGGGCCCTTGGCTGGTCGAAGGTGATCGACCCGGGTACCAGCATCGCCGGATCGGCACCTGGGTACATTTCCGGGTCCGGAGCTTTCTCAGCAACGGTCAGGTACCCCGTGTCTTCGACGAAGCGGGCGTAGTCGACGTTGGTGACCGCGGTTTCGTCCATCCAGAACCCGTCGACGCTGACGGGCCCGGCCGGTGCTTCTTCGGGGTAGTGCCGCTCGCTCCCCATGGCGAAGGTCCCGCCGGGAATCCACTTCATGCCGGGTGCGGGCGCCTCGCCTGGCGCCCCCGCCGATCCTGATGATGTCGTCGCGGAATCCACGAATCACAGGCTACCGGCCGGGCAGCCCCCGCTCGGCGAGGAACCGGCCGATCTCGCGGGAAAGCCGCCCACCCTGCCAGGAGAGTGGCGACTCGCCTTTCTCTTCACTCACCATCTCGGCCCGCGGAAGGGCCGCGGCATAGCTCTCTGCCACCGCGTAGGGGTGGCCGTCGTCGGCATCGTCGTGGCTTGCGACCACCAAGACCGGCATCCCGAGAGCCTTCAGGTCGTCAAGTTCAACGAAGGGTCGTGATCGAGGCACTTGCCTGAGCGCCGCGGCCACGGCCTCCGGGTGAAGGTGGAGAGCAGCTCGCCTTTCGGCCAGCCGCATGATCGTCTCCTTGATATCGGGAGCAGCAGTCACGCGCTCACCGATCACCCTCGCAAATTCCGCCGGGCCGCCGTTCTCGAGGGCGTCTGCCCGTTCGTCCCAGCGCCCGATGTCCAGGTCTTCCCCGGCGCCGGTGTAAACCGGTCCGACGAGTATCAGCGCATCTACCTGGTCAGGCTGCCTCAGGGCCAGCGTCACCGCCGCGTGGCACCCCATCGAATGGCCACCGAGGACGAGCTGGTCATCCTGCCGCCGTTCCTCGACCACCTTTTCGAGGTCGTCGGCCAGATGCTCATAGTCGTAGACCGGTGCGGGAGCAGACTCACCATGCCCGCGGGCGTCGTAGGTATTGAGGCAGAATCCGGCCCTCGGCAGGAACTTGGAACCGTGAACGACGTAGCTGCGGGCAGCACTCAACCCGTGGCAGAGGAAGAGGTCCGGTCCACCCTCGCCGAGGGTTTCACCGCGTATGTACGACCCTTCCGTCGCGACTTCGAACTCGACCGGCCCGTCCAAAGAAGTTCCCACCCGGTCAGCCCTTCTCCAGCGTTGCCTTTTCGATCACGATGTCCTTGGTCGGCATCTCGTCTGGTCCGCCCAGTTTGCCGATCTTCTCGACAACATCAAGGCCCTCGGTGACGTTGCCTACCAGCGCATACTCGGGCGGCAGAGAAGCGCCGTTCGGCCCGGTGACCACGTAGAACTGGCTGCCGGAAGTTCCTGGAGCCTCGGCCCCGGACTTGGCCATGGCCACGACTCCGAGCTCGTACTTGAGGTCTGCCGGTGGTGCCTCGGTGACCTTGTAGCCGGGGCCGCCGGTCCCGTCGCCCTTCGGATCCCCTCCCTGGATGACGAAGTCAGGAACGATCCGGTGGAAGCCCAGGCCGTCATAGAAACCTTCTTCGGTGAGGTACGCAAAGTTGTTCGTGGTGACCGGGGCACGCTCGGTGTCAAGTTCGATCGTGAAGGAGCCTTCCGAGGTCTCCATGACCACACTTGCCGGTTCCCCCCGTTCGACCACCTGGGTCGGTTTGTCGAGTTTCCCGGTCTTCACCTCGACGGTGGCCGGGTCACTTTCACTTTCCCCACCTCCCCGGGAAACCAGAACTACGACGACAACGACGGCCAGAATTGCGCCGACGACTCCAAGGGTGATGAGCTTGTCCCGATCTTTCATGCCATGAGCGTAACTAACGGCGAGCCGAGTTGAGATGATCAGAAGGTGCCCGAGCAACCATCCTCGCCCGACAGGAAGACCATCAGGATCGGCAGGACCATCAGCCTGGTGGCCGCACGGCTCCCTTGGGCGTGGCCCTTGATCTGCCGGCCGGTGATGAGCTTTTTCGACCGGGCATCCCCGGGCTGGGACAACCGGACTGGGGCCGGTTCGGTCGAGCACCTGGCTCCGCTCGCATCCGGAGTGCTCAAAGTGAAGCCACCGCCCGAGCGGATCCTCGACATCGGCTGTGGGACCGGGGCCACCACCTTCTTTCTGGCTCGTGAGTTCCCACGGGCACGGGTGCGGGGAGTCGATCTCTCGAGCGGGATGATCGATCAGGCCAACGCGCGAATCGGTCTCGACCCCGAGGCCCGGATCGCCTTTCGCATCGGAGATGCCTCGAAGCTCCCTTATCCCGACGAGAACTACGACCTGGTGGCGCAGACCAACATGCCCGTCTTCTTCGCCGAGATCAACCGGGTCCTCCGACCTGGTGGACATGTTGTGATCGCTTCCAGCAGTGGGCAGAACACACCCTTCTCCACCCCGGACGACCTGCTTCGCCGAAAGTTCGCCAAACTCGGATTCACCGCAATCGAAACCGGGACCGTCGGCAAAGGCACCTGGTTCGCGGCGAAAAAGGAATCCGACTAGATGACCCTGCCCATCGAGAAGAACTACGCGCTGATCGTCAATCCGAGTGCCGGTGGCGGTCGCGCCCTGAGAATGCTGCCCGATGTCGAGAAGCAGTTCGATGAGCGCCGAATGGTCTTCCGGGTCGAACGGACCCGATCGACCGGGCACGGGATCGATTTGGCCATGGACGCGATCGAAGCCAATGAAGTTCCGGTCGTCATGAGTGGCGATGGATTGATCGGAGCGGTCGGCGGCGCGATGGCCGGGGTCGATGCTGCCCTCGGAATCATCCCGGCGGGCCGCGGCAACGACCTGGCCCGGGGACTTGGAATCCCGACCGACGCGGCCGGAGCCGTCAGCTGTATCGATCACGGCTTCGAGAAGGCGATCGACGTCGGCGAAGCCAACGGAGCGCGCTTTCTCGGCATTGCTTCAGTCGGGTTCGATTCGGAGGCAAACCGGATCGCCAACGATGCCAAGGTCCTGAAAGGCACCCTCGTTTACGCCTACGCGGCCCTGCGGGCGCTGGTCGGCTGGAAGCCAGAGCGGTTCGCGCTGATCGAGGGCGGTGTCCAGACCCGATACACGGGATATACCGTCGCCGTCGGCAATAACAAGTACTACGGTGGCGGAATGAAGGTCGCGCCCGATGCGGACCTGACTGACGGCAAGCTCGATGTGGTCGTGATCGGTGACGCCCCCAAGCTGAGGTTCCTGATGGATCTGCCGAAGGTCTTCAGAGGCACCCACGTGAAGAACGAAGAGGTCGAGTCCTGGCAGGCCACCTCGCTCGAGATCCGTGCCAGTCGGCCCCTGACCGTTTATGCCGACGGAGATCCGCTCACCGAACTGCCGGCGAAGGTCCGGGTCCTGCCCAGCGCGCTCTACATGATCGTGCCTGGAGAAACCCCTTGATCAAGCTCAAGGCCGGATTTGCCCGGCTGATCGGGCGACTCAGCCGTTTGACTGGCAGGGGCGGCGGCACGACCCTGCCCGGACGGGTACTGCTCAAGCTCGACCCGCAGGCCCTCAGCAAGCTGGGCTCGGGCCTGCCCCACGGCTCGACCCTGATCAGCGCGACCAATGGCAAAACAACGACGGCCTCGATGCTCGCTTCGATATTGATCAGTGCCGGACGCCACCCGGTCCACAACCGGTCGGGATCGAACATGACCTGGGGCGTCGCCACCGCCCTGCTCGAGCAGAAAGGTGACGAAGGCCTTTTCGAGGTGGACGAGGCATGGCTTCCCGAGACGGCCGCCCGCCTCCATCCGCGGGCCATCCTGCTGGGCAACCTCTTTCGGGACCAGCTCGACCGCTACGGGGAAACCGAGGCCCTGGCCGACGCCTGGGTGAAGCTGGCGGAGTCCAGGGCCGGTGACACCGGCTTCATCCTCAATGCAGACGATCCCCTGGTCGCCGACATCGGCCGCTACTCGGGCACGGACACCACCTACTTCGGGATCGAAGACGAAAACCAGGCCCTCGCCGAGATCCAACATGCCCACGACGCCAAGCAATGCCGGGTTTGCGGCCACGCACTTGACTACCAGCGGGCTTTCGTCGGTCACCTCGGCCACTACGCCTGTCCGAACTGCGGCATGAAGCGGCCCGCGCCCCAGGTGTACGCGACTGGGATCGAGCTCAAGGGCATGAGCGGCGTCGAGGCGACGATCGTCGGCCCTGACGGCAGTGCCCGCCTGAAACTGCCCCTGCCGGGGCTGTATAACCTCTACAACGCTCTGGGGGCGATCGCGACGGCATCGACCCTCGGGATTTCGGTGACCAAATCGGTTCAGAGCCTGGCCACCATGAAGGCGGTGTTCGGAAGGGTCGAGCGCATCCAGATCGACGAGACCGAGCTTTCAATCCTCTTGATCAAGAACCCTGCCGGAGCGAACGAGGTCATCCGGACGCTGGCACTCGAGTCGGGCAAGCTCGACCTCTGGATCGCATTGAACGACAGGATCGCCGACGGACGGGACGTCTCCTGGATCTGGGACGCGGACTTCGAGATGCTCTCCGAACATGTGAACTCGATCATCTGCACCGGCACCCGGGGGTCCGAGATGGCCCTGCGGCTCAAGTACGGCGGCTGGGACACCGACCGGATCACCGTGGTCGACGGGATCGAAAAGGGGCTTGGGGAGGCGCTGTCCCGGAGACCGGAGAAGCTCTTCGCCATGCCCACCTACACGGCCCTGCTCGAACTGCGAAAGCAGCTTGCGGACCAGGGAGACGCCGAGAGGTACTGGGAAGGTTGATCCTCGCCGATCAGGCTTCTGACGTTGAGTCGATCTGGCAGCTGGTCGAATCCTGCGCCTACGGGGCCGACCTTCCGATCTGGTCGCAGCTGACCGAAGACTCCGCATCCGTTCTCGATCTCGGATGTGGCATCGGCCGGGTGGCTCGACATCTAGCTGACCAAGGAAGAACCGTCGTCGGCGTGGACCGGGACGCCGCAATGGTGGCCAACCTTTCCCGCCTCTCGACCGAAGACGGAATCTCCGCAATCGTCGGCGACGTCGCCGAAATCGCCTCCCTGGGCCTGGGCAAGGACCGGTTCGAAGCGATCATCGCCCCTCAACAACTGCTTCATATCGTCGGCGGGGCTGCGAAGCGGCGGCAGTTGCTGGCCGGAGTGAAGCTCCGCCTCGAACCTGACGGGCTCGCGGCCTTCGCGATCTCGGAACTCGTTCGTCAGGAGAGCCAGACGGTCGAGATCCTCCCGGACCTTCGGGAAGTAGGCCATTCGGTGTACGCCAGCCGACCGGTTGCGGTCGAAGCCGACGATGATTCCCTGACCGTCGTCCGGCTGCGCCAGGTTGTCGACTCGCACGGATCGCTCGATGAGTCCCAGGACCGGATCACCCTCGACCTGATGGACCGCGACTCGCTGGCCGGGGAGCTGTCCGAACATGGGCTGGTGGTCGATCGGACCATCGAAATCCCCGAGACAGACCGGCACATCGCTTCAGTCGTAGTTGTCGCCCGACACGATGTCCGCTCGTCATGACCCCTAGGCTTGCCCGATGAAGCTTCGCCTGCTCAGCCTCTATCCGGACCAGATGAACATCTATGCCGATCGCGGCAACATCATCTTCTTGGAGCAGCGGTGTCGCTGGCGGGGGATCGACTTCGAAGTAACGCGCTGCGGCACCGGCGAAACCTTCGATCCGTCGGAATTTGACCTGATCTACATGGGAGGCGGCCAGGACCGCGATCAGAAGATCGTCGCTTCGGACCTGATCGAGACAAAACGGGCCAGCCTCCAGAGCGCCAAGGAGGACGGAGCCGTGATCCTCGCTGTCTGCGGCGGGTACCAGTTGCTCGGAACCTCCTACCAATTGGCCGACGAGGTCATCGAAGGACTCGGACTGGCTGACTTGAAGACGATCCGTGAACCGGGAGAGCGCCTGATCGGCCCGGTGGCGATCACGGTCAACCTGGACGGCACGGAACGAACGGTCGCCGGGTTCGAGAACCACGGTGGCCGGACCTACCTCGGTGAATCAGCGACTCCCCTCGGGGAGGTCGAGGCCGGACACGGCAACAACGGTTCGGACGGCTTCGAAGGCGTCCACGAAGACAACCTCTTCGGCACCTACCTGCATGGGCCGCTGCTGCCGAAGAATGCCTGGCTGGCCGACCACCTGATCAAGCTGGCGCTCCAGCATCACCACGGCGGTGAGATCGACCTTGAGCCGCTGGACGACCAGCTGGAAGCCGCCGCGCACGAAACAGCGCGCGCTGCCGCCTTCAGCGGCCGCTAGAACCAAACCCGGCTTCACCGCGCTCACTCGAACTGAGCGAGTCGACTGCAACCGGTTCGGGAACCGCCACCTCGACCACCACGAGCTGCGCGATGCGGTCACCGGGCAGAATCCTGAATATCTCCGCCGGGTCGTTGTTCAGCAGCAGAACCTTCAACTCTCCGCGGTATCCTGCGTCGATCAGCCCGGGAGCATTGACCACCGAGATGCCGGACTTTCGCGCAAGTCCGGATCGCGGCAGGATCAGGCCGGCATGTGCTTCGGGGATCTCGACCGCAACCGAAGTCGCGACCTGCCAGCGTTCGCCCGGCCCGATGTGAGCCGGTTCGGAAGCGTAGAGATCGAGTCCGGCATCGCCCTCATGGGCGCGGGTCGGAAGGGTTGCGTTCTCACCGAGGATCTGGAAGTTGAGCTGCATGGTTGCCAACTCTAGTTGACCGAAAGATCGGCGAATCGGTGCATCTCGCCCATCGGCAACCGGGTCTTCACCAGCACGCCTTCGGGGCCATCCTTGCGGGCAACTTTACCGGCCACTTCATGAAGGTCGTGAAGCCTCGCGCCTTCGCTGTAAGGAATCAGGAGCTCGACCGGCATCATGGTCGACTCGAAAACTTCTTCGGTCGCCCGCTTCAGTTCATCGAGGCCTTCACCGGTCACCGCCGATACGGGAATTGCGTCCGGATGGGCAATTCGCACCTCGGCCCGTTCCTCTTCGCTCAGCAGGTCGATCTTGTTGAGGACAAGCAACCTGGGCTTGTCCTCGACCCCGATCTCGCCGAGAACGAGGTCGGCCGCCTGCATCTCCATCTGCAGCTGTTCTTCGGGCGAGGAGGCATCAACGACGTGCAGGATCAGGTCGGAGAGGACCGTCTCCTCGAGCGTTGCCTTGAAAGCTTCGACCACCTGATGGGGAAGCTTGTCGATGAAACCGACCGTGTCGGTCATCAGGTAACGGCGGCTCTCGAATTCGTAGGCCCTGGTGGTTGGGTCAAGCGTGTGGAAGAGCCGGTCGCCGATGCTCACGTCGGCGCCGGTCATCGCGTTCATCAGGGTTGACTTGCCGGCGTTCGTATACCCGGCCAGCGCTACCTGGGGCAGCGCCGAGTCCTGGCGTCGGCTGCGCATTACACCACGGTTCTGCTCGACCCCACCCAGGCGACGCCGGAGCTTTGCGATCCGGTCCCGGGCGAGGCGGCGGTCGGTCTCGATCTGCGACTCACCGGGGCCACGGGTGCCGATTCCGGCTCCGAGGCGCTCGAGGTGGGTCCAGAGTCCCCTCATCCGGGCGAGGTTGTACTCGAGCTGGGCCAGCTCGACCTGAAGCTTGCCTTCGGCCGAATGGGCGTGGTCGGCGAAGATGTCGAGGATCACCGCCGTCCGGTCGATCACCGGAACTCCGAGGGCTGCTTCCAGGTTCCTTTCCTGGCGCGGAGCGAGCTCGTCGTCGCAGGCAACCAGGTTGGCCCCGCTGCGTTCGATCTCGGCTTTGGCTTCCTCCAGCTTGCCCTGACCGAAGTATCGGTCGGGGTCCGGCTCGGCCCGCCTCTGCATCATCTCGCCGGCAACGACCACACCGGCCGTCCTGAGCAGCTCGCCCAGTTCATCCAGGGTGGCATCGCCCGTGGTGTCGACGGAGATCATCAGCGCACGCTGGCGTGCACGCCTCGCGAGCGCGTCATCGATATTCGATCCGTTGCTTCGCGGCTTGCCGCCGTTCATCTCCACACCTTCATCCTAGATAGCCTGCCCGGTTATGAAGATCTTCATGACGGGAGCAACGGGATTCATCGGCAATTCGACGGCCAGGCACCTGACCGATCAAGGGCACAGTCTGACTTGCCTGGTCCGCGACCGCTCCAAGGCAACTGAACTGACCGAGATCGGCTGCGAACTCGTGGACGGAGACCTTTCCGACCAGGATCGCCTGGCCGTGCAGATGCAGGGCGCCGACGCCGTCGTCCACAACGCCGCGCTTTACGAGGTCGGAATTCCGGCATCCCGCCGTCCGGCCCTGAAGGAAGCGAACGTCGACGGAACAGCCCACGTCCTGAACGCCTGCCTCCAGGCCGGCATTCCGCGGGTCCTTTACGTCTCGACCTGTGCCGTCTTCGGAAACACCCACCAGCAGGTCGTTGATGAATCGTTCGAGCGCGCCGACCTCAACTTCACTTCGTACTACGAAGAGACAAAGTACGAGGCGCATCAGATCGCCAAGGACCTGATCAGGAATCAGAAGCTGCCCTGCGTGATCGCCCAGCCGGCCGGCGTTTATGGGCCCGGCGACCATTCGGCTCTGGACGGGACCATCAAGCAGTTCCTCGACGGCAAGCTGCCGCTGATTCCGTTCCCGGACTTCGGGACCGGCCTTGCCCACGTTGACGACATCGCCTCGGGCCTCGCCCTGATCCTCGACAAGGGCAAGATCGGCGAGAGCTACATCCTGACTTCCAGCAACGTGACGATGAGAGACATCCTCGAGACATCGGCGAAGGTGGCAGGCAAGAAGGCCCCCAGCCGGACCCTGCCAACGGGTCTGCTCAAGCTGCTCCGTCCGATCGGACCGCTGGTCGGCAAAGTCATGGGTCAGCCGCCGAACCTCTCCGAGCTGATCGCTTCGACCGACGGGGTGACGTTCTGGGCCAATCCCGAAAAGGCAAAGAAGGAACTCGGCTTCCGTCCGCGGGACCTAGAGACCGGCCTCCGCGAGACCTTCAAGGCCGAAGGACTGGTGGACACAGCCTGAAGCAGGCGCTAGGTTTCTCGCAGTACCTCGGTCTCGTCCCTCAAACAAGGAGTCAGAGTCTTGTCCAGTCGCGGTAGCAGTTCCCGTCTCGTCCTGCTGATCCTGCTCGCCTTCACCATCCCCCTCGGGCTCGCAGCCTGCGGTAGTGACGATGATTCAGAAAATGCCCAGCAACTCACCTTCACCACCTCGGGTGACAAGGGGTCGGTGAGCGTCAGCGGAGTTGAGTCAGCTGATACCGGGACCGCCGAGATCACTCTTGAAAACGACGCCGAAGGTCCGACCGATCTCCAGTTGATCCGTACCGAAGGCAAGGAGACAACGCCGGAAGCCGCGGATGCACTTCTCGGAACGATGCAGGGCAAGCCGCTGCCCGACTGGTTCATTGCCGCTGGCGGCGTCGGTGAGACGGAACCCGGCGAAAGCAGCACCGTGACCCAGGTTCTGGAGCCGGGCACGTACTTCGCTTTCGATACCTCGGGTGATCCGGTCGCGGAAAACGCAGCGAGCTTCACTGTGGAAGGCGACGCCTCGGATGCCGGCCTGGAAGCAGATGCCACGGTCGCCACCTTCGAATACGGATTCAAGCCTGACGGTCTCGTGGCAGGCAACAACAAGGTGCTCTTCGACAACATCGGTGCCCAGCCGCACCACATCATCTTCGCGCCGATCAAGGAAGGCTCGACGATCGAAGACGTCGAGAAGTCGATCAAGGGCGGCTCTGGGCCCCCGCCGATCGTCGAATCGGAGTCGCAGGCAACCGCAGTCCTCGACGGCGGTCAGAGCCAGTTGGTTGACGTTGAACTGGAGTCCGGCGCTTATGCCCTTGTCTGCTTCATCAGCGACCGCCAGGGCGGCCCGCCCCACGCCCTCAAGGGAATGATCCAGGAGGTCGACGTCAAGTAGCGGTGCCGCCTCTGGTCAGGCCAGGTGCTCTTTCATCCGTTCGAGCGCCTCGGTGAGGCGTTCGTCGGGGGTCGTCAGCGAGATCCGGAAGTAGCCCTCACCGCTCCGGCCGTACATCGATCCGGGTGAAATGACAACGGCTGCTTCTTCGAGAACCATCTCGCAGAATGAGACCGAGGTGTGTCCTTCGGGCACCGGTGCCCAGACGTAGATCGTGCCTTTGGGGCTGGCCACGTCGACTCCGATCGTGCGCAGGGTGTCGACCACCAGGTCGCGACGGCGGGCGTAGATCGCGTTCATTTCCTCCAGCGCCTCCGTCGGTCCGTCGAGAGCTGCCACAGCAGCGAGCTGGACGGCTTCGAAGAGCCCGGAATCAACATTTGTCTTAAGTCGCCAGTAAGTCTGGATCGCATCGGCGTTGCCGAGAATCGCCCCCACCCTCCAGCCGGTCATGTTGTAGCCCTTCGAGAGCGAGAAGACTTCTACTCCGACGTCCTTTGCGCCAGGCGTGGCGAGAAAGCTGGGAGCCACGTAGCCGTCATAAGTCGTCTCGGAGTAAGCGTTGTCGTGAACCACGAGGATCTCGTTCTTCTTCGCGAACTCGACGACCTTCTCGAAGAATCCTTCGGGCACGATCGCACCGCTGGGGTTGTTCGGGTAGTTCAGGAACAGCAGGCGGGCCCGTTTGGCGGTCTGCTCGTCGATCGCCTCGAGGTCCGGGGCGAATCCGAGCTCTTCCTTGAGCGGCAGCAGCACGGCTTCGGCGCCGGCGAGGATCGGGCCACCGGTGTAGACCGGGTAGCCCGGATCCGAAGCGAGAGCGACGTCACCCGGATCGAGAAAAGCGAAGCAGAGGTTGTAGATGCATTCCTTGGCGCCGATCGCCGGAATGACTTCGGAATCGGGGTCGATCGTGACTCCGAAACGATCTGCGTAGAAGTCGGCGAATGCCTGCCTGAACTCTTCACGGCCGCGGTTGCTCGGGTACTTCTGGTTTCCGTTCTCGGTCACCGCTGCCTGCATCGCTTCGACGACATGCGGGTAGGTCGGCATGTCCGGATCACCGATCCCCAGGCTGATCACGTCGATCCCGGCCGCACGTTTATCGGCAATACGACGTTCGAGCTCGGCGAACATGTACGGGGGCATCGCTTCGAGTCGCTTGGACGGGTCGGTGAGAGCCAAAGTTTCCTTTCGGTGTTACTGAATTGGGTTTCGGTGCCGAATACTGACGCTTCAGGCGATGAGGTCGGCCATCGACTCGACCAGTTCCGGAGCGAGTTCACCGGCCAGGATCGGTTCGGCCCATCCGGTGAGAGTCACTTCGAGTTCGGGGCTGATCTCCACCAGCAGTTCGCCTCCATCAAGCTCGACCGTGATCGGGCTGGGCGCACCACCGAGGTAAGCCGCGACGGCCGCCCCGCTCGCTCCGGTGCCGGAAGAGAGGGTCTCTCCCACTCCGCGCTCGAAGATCCTGGCTCGCACCCGGGATCCGGAAACACGAAAGAAAGAAACGTTGGTGCGGTTCGGGAACAGGCCGCTGTTTTCGATGTCCGGTCCGATCTTCTTCAGGTCCAGGCCTTCGATGTCGGCACCAACCTCGATCGCGCACTGAGGATTTCCGATCGAGACGTGGCGAAAGTCCCAGTCGCGGCCGGCCGAAGAAACCGAACCGAGTCCGTCCTCGGCTCCGCTCGGAAAGTCGGGTGAGGTGGTTGAGGCGTGACCCATCTTCACTGAGCAGGTGCGATCCGAGGTGATCTGAGGGGTCACCGGGCCGGACTCGGTCAGGATCGTGAATGCGTCCTCTTCGGTCCAGCCATGACGACGCATGTAGAGAATCGCCTCGCGGGCACCGTTGCCGGAAAGCTCGGCTTCCGAGCCATCGGGGTTGAAGATCCTCAGTTTCGCCACGTAGGCCGGATCGTCGCTACGCGAGATCAGCAGCACGCCGTCCGACCCGACCCCGAAATGGGGATCGCAGATCCGCTGGACGCGCTGCTGATTCAAAGGCCAGGGAAGTGCCTCCTCTTCGAGGATCACATAGTCGTTCCCCAGTGCTTGCCATTTCTCGAACCTCATGCGGCCCCGCAAGCTATCCGAATACAGGGACCCGTACAAAGATGTCCTCGGCCACGGCCCTGTCAGAACGGCCTTTGCGCTCGATGATCCGGACCCCGTCCATCCGCCTCATCCAGGTCATCTGCCGCCTGCCGTAGCGGCGGTGGAGCAGCTTCACCCGGTCCAGGTCACCGTCCAGGAACTCCTGAAATCCGATTGCGGCGCGGGCAGTTCGGGATGCACCCGCTGCGATCGCCCTTTCAACCTCGTCCTTTGCCCCAAGTTCGGCCATCTCGTTCACCCTGGAGTCGATCCGCCCGACCAGGGTCTCGTCGTCCTCCACCAGGCCGAACAACAGGGCGGGACGGCGCAGGTCCGCGGTCCAGAGGTCTCCACCTCCCCTGTGGTCCCGGGCCGGCTCCTGCCCATTACGGATCAACTCAACCGTTCGCGCGATCCGCTTCCGGTCATTCGGGTGGATTGAATCCCGGAACTCGGCTGGCAGGGTCTCGTGAAGAGCAGCCGGACCTTCTTTTTCGAGCTCAGCCTCCACTTCTTCCCGAAGCTCTTCCGGCACCGCTGGCCGGAAGTCGATCTCGGCCAGAGCGGCTCGCAGATACAGGCCGGTGCCGCCGACCAGGATCGGCTGGGACCCTGCTTCGAGGCAGTTGTCGATCTCCGCGTGGGCCCTCGCTCCGTAGCGGCCGGCACTGAACTCTTCGTCAACCGGTACGAACCCCGTCAGGCGGTGCTCGAGGCGCGCGTTCTCCTCCGGTCCGGCGGCACCACTGATGATCTCCAGCCCTGAGTAGACCTGAATCGCGTCGCAGTTGATGGCTACGGGCTCGATGCCCCGCGCCCGCAACAGGTCGGCCAGTTCAATCGAGATCCCGGTCTTGCCGATTCCCGTAGGACCGAACAGGGCAACTACCGGCTGCGAATCCGTCCCGGCGGGTTCCGGAGCAGTCACACCGTGATCCTGCTGAGCAGCCTCTCCGTGCCGGTCAGGGACAACGAGGTGGCCGAAGTGATCTCGACTTCCACCAGCTGGCCGGCATGCGCGGTCCCTTCGAAGTTCACGGCCTTGTTGTGGCGGCTGCGGCCGCGGATGCGGGTCGGGTCACTTCGGCTCGGACCTTCCACCAGGACCTCAACCGGATGCCCCACAAAGCGCTGTGCCTGCTCCTTCGCTCGACGCTGAATTACTTCGATCAGCGCCGCCATCCTTTCCTTCTTCACGGGATGGGTGACCTGCCCGTCCATCTCGGCAGCGAGGGTTCCCCTTCGTGGTGAATACATGAAGGTGTAGGCGCCGTCGTAACCAACCTGCTCTGCCACTTCCAGCGTCTGGGCGAAATCGGCGTCGGTTTCCCCCGGAAAGCCGACGATTATGTCGGTAGTGATGCCGCAGTCGGGCAAACGCTCGCGAATCATCGCCACCCGGTCCAGATACCGCTCACGGTTGTAGGTGCGACGCATCTTCTTGAGGATCGGGCTTGAACCCGACTGGAGTGGCAGGTGGATGTGTTCGCAGAGCGCCGGGAGTTCAGCGTGGGCATCGATCACGTCTTCACGCATGTCTTTCGGATGCGGGCTCATGTATCTGATTCGCTCGATGCCGTCAATCGCGTCGATTCGACGCAAGAGATCCGAAAAGCGAATCCTTGTCTCTTTGGGAAGATCGCGACCATAGCTGTTCACGTTCTGCCCCAAAAGGGTGATTTCCATTACACCGTCGGCAGCCTGTCTTTCGGCATCAGCGACCAGCAGGTCCGGATCCCGGCTCTTCTCGTGACCCCGGGTGCTCGGCACGATGCAGTAGGAGCAGGCGCAGTTGCAGCCCTGTGAAATCTGAAGCCAGCCCTGGAACTCCCGTTCCCGATGGGAAGGAAGGTCCCCGGAGAACTCCTCGAACTCGAAGTAACCCTGGGCGGTGATCGAATCCGAGTTCAGGAACTCAGCCAGGCGGTGGATCTGGCCCGGGCCGAAAGCAACGTCGACGAACGGGAACCGGCGGAAGACTTCTTCTTTTACCGACTGGGCCCAGCAGCCACCGACGCCGACGATCCGGGACGGGTCCTCGGACTTCAGCCGTTTCGCCTCGCCCAGATGCGAGATGAAACGATGGTCAGCGTTTTCTCGAATCGAGCAGGTATTGAAGAGGATCAGGTCGGCGTCACTGCGCTCCTCGACCTCCGAATAGCCGAGCGAGTTGAGCATGCCTTTCATGCGCTCGGAATCGTGCGTATTCATCTGACAACCGAAGGTTGTGACGTGGAACTTCATGCCGGGCGAGCTTACCGGGGCAGCCTGCGGGCGGGAGATTCCGCGGGGCTCAGAAACGGGCGGGAATCACGACCGGGGAGACAGAAGCCTCCTCACCGACCGGGTGCTCACCGTGCTCGCGCTCTTCCTGTTCATGCTGAGCCAGCTTCACGGCGTAGAACGCGGTGCCCCCAACCAGGAACACGGCCAGGACCAGCAGGCCGGACATGACGCCCCGGCCCGGGAAGTTCTCCTTGCGCATGCCGATGACGGTGACGATCACGGCGAGAGCGGCGAGGCAGAGTCCAAAGGCGAGGAAAGCATTCTTTACGTCCATGAGTGGCGAATCCTACCTGCTCGGGAAGTCGGTTTGCCCTCTGGCAGCCGACATCCCCGGAAACGCAGGCCTAACGGGCGATCTTTGTCGCCCGGAGCTCGCGGATCACGGTGATCTTGATCTGTCCGGGGTAATCCATTTCCCTTTCGATCGCGGTGGCGATTTCGTGGGAGATCACGGCCAAAGCGCGGTCGTCGACCTGACCCGGATCAACCATCACCCGGATCTCCCGGCCGGCCTGCATCGCGTAGACCTTGCGCACGCCGTCCTGTCTGAGGGCGATCTCCTCCAGGTCCCCAAGCCTGGTGACGTATTGCTCGAGTGAATCACCGCGGGCACCCGGGCGGGCCCCGGAAAGGGCGTCGGCAGCCTGAACGATCACGGCTTCCACCGTCACCGGTTCGATTTCGTTGTGGTGGGCCTCGATCGCGTGGGTGATCGCGTCGATCTCGTCGTACCGACGGGCCAGGCGGGCTCCAACCGAAGCATGGGTACCTTCGACTTCATGACTTACCGCTTTGCCGATGTCATGGAGCAGCGCGGCCCGACGCGCCACCTCGACCGACGCACCGAGTTCCGCCGCCATCATCGCTGCGAGCTGTGAAGACTCGACCAGGTGGGCGAGCACGTTCTGGCTGTAGCTGGTGCGGAACCTGAGCCGGCCGAGCAGCCGGACCAGTTCCGGATGGAGGCCGGTGACCCTGGCCTCGAGCAGCGCCGCCTCGGCGGCTTCGATCATGACGTCGTCGATCTCGGATTCAGCCTCGTTGAAGGCCGCCTCGCAAGACGCCGGATGGATCCTGCCGTCGGCAATCAGTTTTTCGAGCGTCAACCGGGCAATTTCACGACGAACCCCGTCAAAACTTGACAGCACCACGGTTTCCGGGGTCTCGTCGATGATGATGTCGACCCCGGTCAGGTTCTCCAGGGACCGGATATTCCGTCCGTCCTTGCCGATGATCCGGCCTTTCATGTCCTCCGAAGGCAGGTGGATCGAGTAGGTATTGCCTTCGATCGACTGGTTCGAAGCGAGCCTCTGCATCGCCACCGCAAGGATCCCGCGCGCCCGGCGTTCCGATTCAAGTTTGGCTTCGTCTTCGATCCGCTTGATCGTGAGGCCGGCCTGATGGGTCGCCTGCTCTTCCACCTCTTTGAGCAGCAGCTTCCGGGCCTGAGTCTGGGAAAGGCCGGCAACCCGCTCGAGTTCATCGAGCTGTTTCTCCCGGGTAAGGGCGATCTCCTTCTCCGCATCGCGTACTTCCTGCTCGCGGGCTTCCAGCAGCTCGCCCCGGCGATCGGCTTCCCTCAGCCGGGTCTGCGCTGACTCCAGTTCGCGGAGCGCCCGTTCTTCCATCCGGATGATCTCCTCGCGACGGGCGCGGAGTTCAGCCTGGGCGGAATACGAGCCATTGTCGGAAGAGGGCATCGGAGCCGGGTCACGACCGTTCCCGTTTGCTGGAGCGACCTCATCCGGACGGACATCCTCCTGTTCGGCCGTGCCGGACCGGAGCCATGCCGGGATGATTGATCGCAGTTCCATTACCTGCGTTTAAAGGTACCTGACCGCCCCGGCCCGCCTTCAGCGCTTCAGAGGTCGGAACATTTCCTTCTGATTGCCGCATAGGCCTCCTCCGAGGAGTACCCGCGCCGGGAAAGCAACCCGAGCGCCCGGCTCTTGCCACGATCATCGGTGAGATCAGCTCCGCGCTCCTCGAGCACCTTGGTCGCCCTGTCGACCTCGGACTCCCCCTGATCCTCCGCCAGGGCCTCCTGAATCAGGTTTTCGGGCATGCCACGCTTCCGCAGCGTCTCCCGGATCCGGGTCTGCCCCCAGCCGGATATCTCCCGCTTGTCCGAGGTGTATTCAAAGGCGAACTTGCGGTCGTTCAGCGCTTCGTTCTCGATCAGGAAATTGACGACCCGGTCAATCTCCTCCTGCTCGATCTCACGATCACCCAGCCACTGCCGCATTTCGACGACCGTGCGTTCCTTCCGCCCGATCGCCCCCAGCGCTTTCGCCAGGACTTCGTCAGCCATGTTTCGCTGCGACCGAACCCCTGCTCAGGGTCAGGCCGCCTGCTTCTCCTCGTCAGCCGGAGCGTCTTCGACGATCGCCACCGGGGTCTCGACTTCCTTCTTGTTCGCCTTCGAGCCCTTGGCGTCCTTTGCTTCCTCCGGGACCTCGGCCTCGATCGACGAGCCGTCCCGTGTGATGCCGAGCGACTCGAGGATGCGGGTCTCGATTTCGAGCGAGATGTCCGGGTTATCCGCCAGGAACTGCTTCGAGTTACTGCGTCCCTGACCCAGCCGGGTATCGCCGTAGGAGAAGAACGAACCCGACTTCTGCACCAGGTCGTGATCGATGCCGAGGTCGATCAGGCTGCCCTCGCGGGAAATGCCCTGGCCGTATTCGATGTCGAACTCGGCCTGCTTGAACGGAGCCGCAACCTTGTTCTTGACGACCTTGACACGGACCCGGTTGGCCACTGCCTCGGTGCCGTCCTTCAGCGTCTCGATACGACGGATGTCGAGCCTCTGCGAGGAATAGAACTTGAGCGCACGTCCACCCGGCTGGGTCTCCGGAGAGCCGAACGAAACGCCGATCTTCTCGCGAATCTGGTTGGTGAACAGGCAGACCGTATTGGCCCGGTTCAGGTTGCCGGCCAGCTTGCGCAGTGCCTGTGACATGAGCCTGGCCTGGAGCCCGACCGTGACGTCGCCCATCTGGCCTTCAAGCTCGGCCCGCGGCGTCAGGGCGGCGACCGAGTCGACCGCGACCACGTCAACCGCGCCGGAGCGGGTCAGCACGTCGACGATCTCGAGTGCCTGCTCGCCGTAGTCTGGCTGGGAAATCAGGAGTTCATCGGTATTCACACCGATCCGCCTGGCGTAAACGGGGTCGATCGCGTGCTCGGCATCGACGAAAGCGCAGACACCGCCGCGCTTCTGGGCCTCGGCGATGATGTGGTAGACCAGCGTGGTCTTGCCCGAGGATTCCGGGCCGAAGATCTCGACGATCCGGCCCCGCGGTATGCCACCGACTCCGAGCGCGATGTCGAGCGGCAGGGCTCCGGTGGAGATCGATTCGATGTCCAGTGCACCCTGGTCACCGAGCTTCATCAGCGAGCCGGCCCCGAACTGCTTCTCGATCTGGCTCTTGGCGGCATCGAGCGCAGCCGTACGGGCCTTGGTCTCTTTGTCGGTACCGGGACCCATGTCGTTTTCCAGCCTCTCGCTCATCTGAATATCACCTCGCCGCAGCCGATCAGGCCGCATCGTTGTTCGAAGAATCAAGTCCTGTACGAACACATGTTCGCTATGGGGAAAGCTATTCCTGCCGTCGGACGGAATGGTCCGTTTCGGCGACATAACTGAAAGTAGCTACGCAAACTGAAGCAATGGCGCTCCAGATGTACCAATTATGCGACCCGTTCCGGACGGCTTCCACACATCTCAGTCAGCGAGCAGCATGCGCAGCAGGTGCATCGCCACCAGGGCGGATCGCTCGCGGATGTCACTGCGTCCGCCGGGAATGACCGGACTCAGCGTCCGCTCCCCTCCGTCCGCAGTCATCGCGTGGAAACAGACGAACCCCACCGGCTTTTCTTCGCTGCCGCCCCCGGGCCCGGCAATGCCGGTGATCGAAAGTGAGACGTCGGCGTCAAAGCGTTCCAACGCGCCCTCCGCCATCGCCTTTGCGACTTCGGGCGAGACCGCACCGAACTCGTCCAGCAGGCCCTGATCCACTCCCAGGAGCTCGGCCTTGGCTTCGTTCGAATAGGAGACGACGCCGCCGGCGAAGTAGTCGGAAGCGCCCGGAATGTCCGTGATCCGCGCCGCGAGCAGACCGGCGCTACATGATTCGGCCAGTCCGAGGCGGCGACCCTGGAGCAGCCCGGCAACCATTTCGTCGATGGTCGTACCGTCGAGGCTGTAAAGCGTGCGTTCGTGACGCTCACGCAGGGCCTCTCGCAGGGCTTCGGCCTTCTCCACCGCTCCGTCCCGGTACCTGACGTCGATCTCGACCTCGCCTTTCCGCAGACAGGTGGTGATCTCCAGCTCGTCGATGTCGAGTCCGCCGTCCTCGATCTCCCTCAGGCTGAGGGCCAGCTCGGACTCGGGCGTACCGAACATGCGCAGGCGGTAGAAGTTCAGATGGGTCGCGCGGTCGGTGATCTCCTTGATCAACGGCTCTTTCAGCGCGGTCCGCCACATCGGCTGGAGTTCACGCGGGGGCCCCGGCAGCACCAGCACGACCATGCCGTCGCGGCCAGGGACGATCAGCCCGGGAGCGGTACCGACCGGATCAAGCGGCACGGCTCCTCTCGGAACCATCGCCTGCTTGCGATTGGCGGCATTCAGCCCGGCCGGAGCGAGTTTCACCGGGGAAGCCTTGATGAAGCGGTCGAGGATCGCGGCGATCTTGTCTTCCATCTCCTTGTCGAGCTCCAGCTCGCGCCCGGTGAACTGTCCGACCACCTCGGCCGTCAGGTCGTCCGCGGTCGGCCCGAGGCCACCAGTGGTGATCACCAGGTCAAGCCCGATGCCCTCCATGTGCTGAAGAGCGTTGAGAACGTCATCCGGGTGGTCGGCGACGATCAGGATCTCGGCCAGCTCGATGCCGATCGCAGTCAGTTGCTCGGAAAGCCAGGGACCGTTCTTGTCGACGATCGTGGCCGTCAGCACCTCGGTTCCGGTGACGAGTATTCCGGCCCGCACCGATTCGCTCTGTTCGACTTCCGCCACGGGTCCGACCCTACCGGCAGATGGGGGAAGGTGTCAGGCGTCCTGGGGCGGCGAAGTGTCGAGGATCGGTTCAGCCGACTCGCCGGGAGTGAGCGCATCGACTTCGTCGCTATCACCGAAGTTCTGGCCCTTGCCGAGCACACGCGGCAGGTCGGCCGCAGTAATCAGCACCTGGCGCGGCTTCGATCCTTCGTAGCCGGAAATCACGCCTCGGCGTTCGAGCATGTCGACCAGACGTCCTGCCCTGGTGTAGCCGACCCTCAGACGGCGCTGGATCATCGAGACCGAAGCGGTTTCCGTGTCGACCACGAGCTGGATCGCCTCGTCCAGCAGATCGTCCTGATCGGGATCGAAGTCGCCATCTGCGGCCTCTTCCTTGGCCGGAGTGACTTCAGAAAGCAGCTCCTGCGCGAACTCGGGCTCGCCCTGCTCGGACCAGAAGTCGGTGATCCGGGCGATCTCCTCTTCGGAGACAAAGGCCCCCTGGATCCGGTTCAGCTTCGAAGTACCCGGACCGCGAAAGAGCATGTCGCCCTGGCCGAGGAGAGCTTCGGCACCACCCTGGTCGAGGATTACGCGCGAATCGGTCTGCGAGGACACGGCGAAAGCGATTCGGGACGGGATATTGACCTTGATCGTTCCGGTGATGATGTCGGTCGAAGGTCGCTGCGTCGCAAGAACGAGGTGGATGCCGGTCGCCCGTGACTTCTGAGCGAGACGGATGATCGAGGACTCGACGTCGGCCGGAGCCACCATCATCAGGTCGGCGAGCTCGTCGATCACGCAGAGGATGTGCGGCAGCTTGGGCTCACCCAGCTTGTCCTGGATAGCGTTGTAGTCGCTGATGTTCCTGGCGCGCACGCTCTTCATCAGGCCGTAGCGGGTCTCCATCTCGGCAATCAGGTTCTGAAGCACGTTCGCAGCGAGCTTGGGATTGGTCACCACCGGGGTGAGCAGGTGCGGCACCGACTCGTAGTGGTTCAGCTCGACCTGCTTGGGGTCAACCAGCACGAGGCGCACTTCGTTCGGCGACGAGTGCATGAGAATCGAGCTGAGAATGGCGTTGACGCAGCCGGACTTGCCGGAACCGGTGGTGCCGGCAACCAGCACGTGCGGCATCGTCGCGAGGTCGGTACAGACCGCCTTGCCGTCGATGCCCTTGCCGAGCCAGGCGACAAGCGGTGAAGCTTTGGCCGAAGGCTTGGAGTAGATGTCACCGAGCTTGACCATCTTGCGGCTCGAGTTCGGGACTTCGACTCCAACTGCCTGCTTGCCGGGAATCGGCGCGAGGATGCGGATGTCGGTCGAAGCCAGCGCGTAAGCGAGGTCATTCGAGAGCTCCGAGACCTTCTTGACCTTGGTGCCCGGAGCGAGCTGGAGTTCGAAGCGGGAGACATGTGGTCCGGAGACGACGCCGACGATCCGCGCTTCGACGCCGAAATGGCCGAGGGTCTCGACCAGCTTGCGAGCCAGTTCCTTCTGCTCGACAAGATCAGGCCCCGCATCCTTTGAACCCTTGTCGAGGACCTTGGTGGTCGGCTTGCGGTACTTGATCTCGGCCGCCGTGGTTGCGCCGCGCTTCTCGCCCATCGGCGTGAGTTCGAGCTGACTGTCGGTTGCCTGGACCGCGGCCGCACGCTCGGCCGGGCTCTCTTCGGCACCTTCGAGCTCCACCGCTTCCGTGTCCTCGAGCTCCACCTCGGGCACGTCGAACTCGTCTTCGAGTTCGCTGAGTTCCTGTTCGAAGTCATCAGTGAAGGTGTCGGGGCCGTCGTCGTCATTGCCCCAGTCGCCCCCGCCGGTGCCCTTCTCGATCGCTTCGGTTCCGGCAGCGGCCGTTGCGGCCCCCGCTGCCCCGGCGAAGATCTCGATCGATTCGAGCTTTTCGGTCTTGTCCGAAATCGTCGGCTCGCCGCCGTTCTCGGCCCAGATGTCGACCTCAACCGGTGAAACCTCCCGCGGGATCTCGATCTCGGCGGTCTGCTCCTCTTGAATGCCGTCTTCGACGCTGGCGAAAATGCCTTCGTCCGCGAAGATCGGCTCAGCCGGGACTTCAGGCTCCTCGGTCCCTTCCGGTTCGATCTTCTCGGTCAGCTCCTCATCGGCATCTACGACTGCTGTCGGCTCGCCGGAAGGCAGATTGGTGCGAGTGAGAACGCGGGTTGCTTCGGCCGACGTCGAACCGGCCTTCTTCAGGGCCGAACCACTGCGGCTGAGCACGGCGGCGACCGTGGTGCCGGTCAGAAACAGGATCCCGGCGATCAGGGCGAATACGGCAACCAGGTGGGCTCCGAAGGGCTGGAAGAGCGTGGCCATGAGCCAGTAGGTGGATTCACCGACCGCTCCCCCGTGCTCGGGGAACCAGCCGGCATCGAAGTAGGCGATGCTCTCGGGCCGGGTACCGCCCATTCCGAGCGTGCCACCGGCGAAAGCAAGCAGCAGCCCGCCTAGCAGGAATCCGGCGCCGGTCCTGAGCGGGCGCGTCGACGGCATCGAGGGCTGGAAGACCAGGATCGCACCAACAGAAAAGAGGGCGACAGGGATGACGTAAGCGGCCAGCCCGATCAGGTACTGGAGGCCGTCCCGGATGCCGGAACCGACCCGACCGCCGTCCCAGCCGAAGTAGAGCACGAAGACCAGGTAGATCCCGAGCAGCACGCAGCCCAGACCGATCAGGTCCAGATGCCGCTGCTCGAGCGGCTCTTTCACCTTCTCGATCTTCTTCGAACCCTTCTTTCCGGCACCCTTCGCCGGCCGCCGCTTCTTGTTGCGACGGGTAGTACGTACGAACATGGTTTCTTTGTTCTACGAGCAGGCCGCTACCCCTTCCCGAACCCCCTTTATGAAACGCGTACCTCGATCTTTATGATTGCCGCATGGGAACTGATGGAGATACCGACGGGCGCATCCTGGTCATCGAGGACGATGCCGAAATCGTCGATGTCCTGAGAAGGACGCTGCGGGCCGAGGGTTACGAGGTCCGGGCCGGCGGAGACGGCCCCGAAGGCCTCGATATCAGCCGCGAATTCATGCCCGACCTCGTCGTGCTCGACCTCGGCCTTCCCGGCATGGACGGCCTCGAGGTCTGCGCGAAGCTCCGCGAGGACTCCGAGGTACCGATCCTGATGCTCACAGCCCGTGCCGAAACGGCGGACCGGGTCACCGGGCTCGACTCCGGAGCCGATGACTACCTGGTAAAGCCTTTCGAGCGGACCGAGCTGCTCGCTCGCATCCGGGCCCTGCTCCGCCGCCACCCGCCGCGCGGCTCGGCGATGATCACGGTCGGGGACCTCCGCCTGAACCCCGACTCACAGGAAGCCCTGCGCGGTGACCGCGAGATCGAGCTGACCAAACGTGAATTTGAACTTCTCGAATACCTGATGAGGAACCAGCGCCTGGTGATCTCGAGGGAACGCCTGCTGGAAGAGGTCTGGGGCTATGACCCGCTGGATGAAACAAACACGATCGACGTCTTCATCTCCAACCTCCGCCGGAAACTGGAAGAGGGCGGCGAGCCGCGCATCCTCCACACCAAGCGCGGGGCCGGCTACGTAATCAAGGCCTGACGCTTGATCGCGAAGATGCGCCAGTCCCGGAAGTGGCCATCGAGGTGGCCGATCCGCTGGAAGCTCGCCGGGGTCTCTGCCGGGCTCACTTTCATCATCCTGGTGGCATTTGGCGTGGCGGTAGGTCAGCTCACCTCCGAGCAGGTCAGGAACAACTACGCGGCCGACACCGAATCCGCCGCAAACGAACTTGTCCACGACATCCGCGAGGTCGTGAGGCTGACCCCGGGATATACGCCGATCTCGGCGATCACTCCCCTGCTCCAGGATGCCAGCGGCCCGGCCGACCTGACCACGATCGCCCGCGGCGAAACGGTCCGGCTCAATGACTCGCCCGACCTCGGTCCGCTCAGCGACCAGCGGATCACCGAAGTCGGCAAGTACCAGGTCGCGACCGTCCCTTACGAGGACACCCCGGGCAGTGGCCTGACCATCGGCTTCGTCCGGGTGGCTCGTCCGATCGATCGCCTGGAGGCATCGGTCAACCGCATCTGGATATCGGTCCTGGCGGGAACCCTGGGCGCCACGCTGTTGGCCGCCCTGGCCGGAGTGGTGCTCTCCCGCCGTGCGATGAGGCCGATCTCCAACCTGACCACCGCCGCCGGCGAGATCGCGAGGACCCGGGACCCGTCGGTGACACTCCCGAACACCCGGACCGACGACGAGGTCGGCGAGTTGACAACAACCTTCAACGAAATGCTCCACGAATTGTCCCTGGCCAGGAAAGAAAGGGAGAAATCCCTGGCGCGCCAGCGAGAATTCGTGGCTGACGCCTCACACGAGCTGCGAACACCCCTGACCAGCGTCCTCGCCAACCTGGAGCTGCTCGAACACTCCCTGGCCGGGCAGGACCGCGAAATGGAGCTGGAGAGCGTCGAATCCGCGCTCAGGTCGTCGCAGAGGATGCGCCGCCTGGTCGCCGACCTCCAAATCCTGGCCCGGGCCGACTCCGGCCGGTCCCAGCCGCGGAGCCGCTGCGACCTCAACGAGATCGCCGAGAACGCCGTCGAAGAGGTGACCCCGCTTTCCGAAGGACACCGGATCGAGGTCGAACCGGGTGATCCGGTGATCCTCAGCGGAACCGCCGACGAACTTCACCGGGTGATCCTCAACCTGGTCGACAACGCCGTGCGCCATACCCCGGAAGGCACCACCATCACGGTCGCCACCTCGATCGATGAAGAGGCGGGTCAGGCCGTGCTCACAGTGGCCGATGACGGACCCGGCGTGCCGGAGGATCTATGGCCCCATATCTTCGATCGTTTCGTCCGGAATACGGGTCCCGGAGACCGCGCCGGATCGAATGGGACCGGACTTGGCCTGGCAATCGTATTTGCCATCGCAAAGGGCCACGGAGGGATCGCCAAAGTAGGCGATTCTCCCAGTGGTGGAGCCATGTTCAGCGTGCTGCTTCCACTCGATGCGGAAACCCCTAAGAAACCGTTAGCGAAGCTTTAGAGGTCTTTTAGAAGCCCGGCCTATCTTTCTAGACGGACGAGACACATGGACCTGCCGGGGATCTCCCCCAGACTGCCTCGGCAGGTTCGCTTTTTGACTAAAACAACACAGAGCGTCGAGCCCCTTCTCCCCCTAGGCCCGGCGCTCTTGTTGCGTGCACGAACGTAGTCATGCCTCCGGGAGGACTCAGGAGCTCCGTCCGGGGCACGGATGGGCCCGTTGTCGTTAAGCGGCATAGCACCGGTGCCCTTCGGCGGAGGTGCCTGCGATTTTGGCGCAGACAGCACTGTTATCGCAGGCACCTGGAGTTGTGCGTTGGGCTCAGGGTGCCCGTTCCGCGCCCCTTGGTCAATCAGGCCCGGCGGTGGGCCGGTGCTCCGGATCTTTCAGCTATATCCGAATTATCTGGAGCACTTCGTGGCTCAGCGACTCAGACTTCGATTACTACCGGGACCACCATTGGGCGCTTCTTCAGCTTCTTGTAGATGAACTTCGCCAGTTCGTCGTGTAGGTCTCCCTGGATCAGCTCCGTGTCGCGGACCCTGGCCTTGGCCTTGGCTTCCAGGGCGTCTTCGGTCAGGTCCTTGATCTCGTCGGTGAACTCGAGTTCGTTGTCGAGGGCCCCCACGCCGCGGAGGATCACTTCCGGATCAGCGACCACGTCACCGTTGTCGGTGGCGATCGTTGAGATCACGATGACGATGCCGTCTCCGGAAATCGTTCGGCGATCGCGGAGTGAGGCGTCGTTGGGGTCGGCCAGTTCGACGCCGTCCACGTAGATGACGCCCGACTGCTCGATCTCTTCGCCGAAGGAGGCCCCGTCGGGACCGATCTCCAGCGGCAGGCCGTTACGGCCCTTGAAGATGTTCTCGGCCGGCACCCCAACCGACTCGGCGAGCTCGGAATGGAGGCGGATCCGCTGGTGGTCACCGTGGACCGGCATCACGTACTTCGGCTGGGTCAGGTTGAGCATCATCTTGATCTCTTCCCGGAAGCCGTGGCCGGAGGCGTGGATCGGTGCGGTCTTCGCGGTGACGACCGAAGCGCCGATTTCGTAGATGCGGTCGATCGTCTCGTTGACGGCCCGCTCGTTGCCGGGCACCGGTGAAGCCGAAAAGACCACGGTGTCGCCGGAATGAAGCTCCATGTCACGGTGGTCGTTGTTGGCCATCCGGCGGAGCGCCGAGAAAGGCTCTCCCTGGGATCCGGTCGACATCACGATTACCTTCTCGTCCGGGAAGTCCTCGATGTCTCGTGGCTGGATCAGGATCCCCGACGGCGCGTTGGCGATGCCGAGGTTCGAGGCGATATTGAAGTTCTTGCGCATCGAGCGGCCGACCAGGGCCACCTTGCGATCGAGCGCCTCGGCGGCATCGATCACCTGCTGGACCCGGTGGATGTTCGAGGCGAAAGAAGTGACGATGATTCGGCCCTTGCAGCGGGAGAAGGTCTCCAGCAGGGCCGGACCGACGCTTGACTCCGAGGGCGAGACCCCGGGTCGGTCGGCGTTGGTCGAGTCGCCGGCGAGCAAAAGGAGGCCGTCACGGCCGAGCTCTGCGAGGCGGGAAACGTCAGCAGGACGTCCGTCAACCGGAGTCTGGTCGAACTTGTAGTCACCGGTGAAGAAGACCTTGCCGAGATCGGTCGAAATGACTACACCACGCATGTCGGGGATCGAATGCGAGAGGTGGACCAGCTCGATGCCGAATGGGCCAGCATCGACCTTCTGGCCGGCCGGAAGTTCGGTCAGCGGAGCACCGCCAAGTTTGTGCTCGTCGAGCTTGGAGCGAACCATTCCGATGGTCAGCATGCCGCCGTAGATCACCTTGGGAAGGCCGACTTCGCGCAATACGTACGGGAGAGCACCGACGTGATCCTCGTGGCCGTGGGTCAGGACGATCGCTTCGATGTCCTCAGCCCTGCCACGCAGGTATTCGAAGTCTGGAAGTACGAGGTCGATGCCGAGCATTTCCGGCGTCGGGAACATGAGACCGGCATCGATCAGCACGATCTTGCCGTGGTACTCGACCACGGTCATGTTCTTGCCGATCTCCCCCAATCCGCCCAGCGGCAGAATCCTGATCTTGTCGCTCAAGAGGTACTTCCGGACAGAGTGATTCCAGTTTGTTCAATCAAAGTTCTAATTTCAGCTTTCTCTTCTTCGGTCGCTTCGACCATCGGCAGGCGCATCGTGGCCGGACAGCAGCCGGCCATTTCAAGTGCGGCCTTGACCGGTATTGGATTTGTCGTGACACCCATCGCTGCGTAGACGGGTCTAAGTTCGTTGTCCTTCTTTTCGGCGCCCTCGATGTCGCCGGCCTGGAACAGGTCCCAGACTTCGCGCATGCCTTCGCCGGCGATGTGGGAGGCGACGAGGATGCCGCCGGTTCCACCGAGCTTCAGCGCTTCGAGGAAGACGCCGTCGTTGCCGGCCAGCAGTTCGAGACCGTCGATCGGGCCGAGGTCATCGTCGTTTGCCTGCTTGACCGCTACGACGTTCGGGATCTTCCCCAGTTCGGCGAGCAGGTCGACGGGCATGTTGACCGCGGTCCGGGTCGGCACGTTGTAGAGCACCATCGGCAGGCCGGGCTCGGCCTCGGCGATCGATTCGAAGTGGCCGATGATTCCGGCCCGGTTCGGAAGGTTGTAATACGGCGTTGCGATGAGGCTGGCGTGGGCTCCGGCGGCGGCGCCAGCTTTGGTCAGTTCGACTGAATGACGGGTGTCGTTCGAGCCGCTGCCGAAGACGATCGTCGCTTCGTCGCCGACCTCTTCCAGCACTTCTCTGAGCAATTCGAGCTTCTCGTCATCTTCGAGCGTCGGTGACTCGCCGGTGGTCCCGGAGACCACAAGTCCGTGGGATCCGTGGTCGACCAGGTAGCGCGCAAGCTTCCGTGTTTCGGGCACGTCGACTTCGCCGTCGTCGTGGAAAACGGTGGCCATCGCCGTGATTACTCCTTGAATCTCGCTCACGGTGTCACCTTATCCATTACTCAGCAGCGAAAGCCGGGGCGCGCCGATCAGCCCAGGGGTGCGCTGTTTCCACCTGTGCGGCGACCTGGATCAACAGGTCTTCACGCCAGAGCGGCGCAACCAGTTGGATGCCGATCGGCATCCCTTCGGCGCTCATTTCCATCGGGATCGAGATGGCAGGTTGTCCGGTGGAGTTGAACGCACCGGTGAAGTTAGCGAAATCACGTGCCTTTTCCATGGCATCCATCGGGTTCGGGCCGGTGTCGTCGAAGTGGCCGAGTTTCGGCGGCACTGTTGCGAGGGTCGGCGTCATTATCAAGTCGAATCCGCCCGGATTCAAATCACTCCGGTAGAGGCTGGCGATCGTCCGCGCCAGGATCTGGTGCTGCTGGATCGCGCTCAGGTACAAGGCGCCGCTTTCCCGTTGGCCGCGTTCGGCCAGTGCCCAGGTCAGGGGTTCGACGTCATCGGCAGTGAGCTCACGTCCGACGACTGTGCCGAGCGTCGAAACCGTCTGGCTCATGCCGGCCGCCCAGCGGGTGATGAACGTCTCATACAGGGCGTCGTCGCCATCGTCGGTCGGCAGTTCCGGTTCGGTGATCTCGTGGCCGAGCACTTCTAGCTTGCCTGCGGCCGCCCGAACGGCGTCGATGATCTCGGCATCGAGGACGTCTCCTGTCATCGGCTTCGTCAGCAGGCCGATCCTGAGGCTTCCGGGTGCGATCCCGAGGTCTTCGACGTAAGGATGAGCGGGAGGTGGACAGCCGTAGGGATCACCCGCGACCGGGCCGTGGACCCAGTCGAGCATCCTCGCGGTGTCGCGAACCGACTTCGAGACGACGAGCTCGGTCGTGAGACCGGACATCGTGTCGCCGTTCATCGGGGCCTGGGAGATGCGGGCTCGGGTTGCCTTGAGACCGAGCAGGCCGTTGGCGCTGGCAGGAATGCGGATCGATCCCCCGCCGTCAGACGCATGGGCCATCGGCACGATGCCGGCAGCCACGGCCGCGGCTGACCCGCCGCTTGAACCTCCGGTGCTCCGGGTCGTGTCCCAGGGGTTCTTTGTGGGGCCGTAGGCAACCGGTTCGGTCGTCGGAAGGATTCCGAATTCGGGGGTACTCGCGCGGCCGATCGTGACCAGGCCCGCATCACGGAAGCGGGAACCGAGATGGGTGTCGAACGGGACCTTGAAGTCGATCTCCTTCAGCAGGCGGTTGCCCATGTGAAAGGGCTGACCGGCGAGTCCAGCACCGAGGTCCTTGAAGATGAACGGCACACCCCTGAACGGTCCGTCGGGGAGTTCACCGGCTGCGGCGACCCTGGCCTCGTCGTAGAGGGGGCTGATGATCGCGTTGATCTCGGGGTTGACTTTCTCCGCCTGTCCCAGAGCGACGTCGAGGAGTTCGGTCGGGCTGGCTTCGCCACTGGCCACAAGTTCGGCCTGGCCGGTTGCGTCGAGGCTTCTGATTTCGTAACTCACGAGAGGAGCTTCTCCAACCCGACCGTGAACCGGTCTTCGAGCTGGCCTACTTTGCGAACCGAGAGGACCACCCCGGGCATGAACGAGGAGCGGTCGATGCTGTCATGACGGATCGAGAGCGTCTGGCCCTCGCCGCCGAAGAGAACTTCCTGATGAGCCACGAGTCCCGGCAGGCGGACTGAATGGATCGGCTGGTGGACGTTGCCGCCGGCGGCGCTGATCAGTTCTTCCGTGCGCTTTGCGGTGCCGGACGGCGCGTCGAGCTTCTTGTCGTGGTGGAGCTCGATGATCTCGCACTCCGGCATGTGCTTTGCGACCTGTTCGGAGAGGGTCATCAGGAGGACGGCGCCAATCGCGAAGTTCGGGGCCACAAAACAGTTGGCATCGGACTTCTCCGCCGCCTCACGCAGCCGGTCGAGGTCGAAACCGGTCGCGCCAACTACGACGTGGACTCCGGCCTCGAGGCACTGGATCGCGTTGACCAGCGTCGTGTCCGGGGTGCTGAACTCGACGACCACATCGGCATCGGGCAGGATCTCGCTCAATTCGACCCCCAGGGCGGGATCAGCCCGTCCCGTGAGCTCCATTCCGTCGGCCGCTTCGACCGACTCGCAGACGGTCGATCCCATCCTGCCGTCTGCTCCGGCTACTCCGACCCTGATCACGTGGCCAGGGCCTCGCTCACCGGAGCCACAGCGGCCCTGAATCGTGATTCGTCACGGCCGACGCAGGCCGTCGAAAGGCCTTCCCTCGCGTAGATCTCGGTGGCCAGTGCGGAGAGGTCTTCCACGGTCACAGCATCAACCCTGGCGAGCATCTCGTCAAGCGAGAGCAGCGGCAGGTCATGGAGGGTCGAGCGGGCGATCCGGGACATGCGGGCCGCGCTCGATTCGCCCGACAGGACCAGGCGTCCCTTGACGTGCTCCTTGGCCCGGGCCAGCTCGTCGCCGGAAACCGGTTCCGTCCTGATCCGCTCGAGCTCGGTGGCGATGATCGAGCAGGCTTCTTCGATGTTCTCCTCGCGGGTGCCGACGTAGATCGCGGCGACTCCGGTGTCGGTGAATTGCTCCGAATAGGAACCCACCGAATAGGCCAGTCCGCGGTTCTCGCGAACCTCGCGGAAGAGGCGGGACGAACTTGAACCACCGAAGATCGAATCGAGGACGCCCATCGCGAAACGGCGGTCGTCTCCCCGGTTGATGCCGGGTGCGCCGAAGCAGACGTGGTACTGCTCGGTGTCCTTGACCGCGAACTCGCAGCGGCCTTCGGCCGAAGGGGTCTGGGGCGTGATTTCGGCGGTGCCACCGGCGGTAGCGGGACTCAGCTTCTCGGTCATTCGCACGATCTCGTCGTGGACCACATTGCCGGCGGCGGCGACAACGATGTTCTCGCCGGCGTAACGCTGACGGTGATATTCGGCGATGTCGGGCACCGGGATGTTGGCGATGACGTCCGCCTTGCCGAGGATGCGTCGCCCCAGCGGGGTGTCACCGAACATCGCATCGGCCAGGTAGTCGTGGACCCGGTCCGATGGCTCGTCTTCGTACATCGCGATTTCCTCGAGCACAACATCACGCTCCGAGTCGATGTCGGGGAAGGTCGATTCCAGCAGCATCTCGCCGAGCAGGCTGAAGACGTCTTCGGTGTGCTCGTCGAGGAAACGGGCGTGGAGATGGGTGGTCTCCTTGCCGGTGGCCGCGTTGAAGGAAGCACCGAGCCCGTCGAAACGCTCCGAGATCTCGATCGCGCTGTAATTCGGGGTGCCTTTGAAGAGCAGGTGCTCCAGAAAGTGAGAGACCCCCGCCTGGGCGGGGGTCTCGTCACGCGATCCGGTTCGGACCCAGAGCCCGAGGGCAACCGAGCGCACCGAAGGAACTACTTCGGTGATTACCCGGATGCCCGATTCAGACTCTGTCAACCGAGCGGAATCGCTCATGCTGGTTGCCTAGCCGCGGCGATCGCGGTCGCCACGCTCGCGACGGCGGCGGCCGCCTTCGCGGTCGCCTCCACGGCCTCCGCCTCCGCCACCCTTGTTGGCAGCGAGTGCGGCAATTTCATCCTTGGACTTGCCGGCGACCTCCGGGTCGTCAGTCATGCGCAGGCCGATGCGGCCACGCTCCTTGTCGACTTCGCCGACGGTGACGTCGATGACCTGACCGGACTCGAGGACCTCTTCAACGGTCTCAACCCGACCTCCGGGCTTGACGTTGGAGATGTGCAGCAGTCCGTCGGTGCCCTTGGTCAGCTCGACGAAAGCACCGAAGGTGGTCGTCTTGACGACCTTGGCGGCCGGGTAACGGTCGCCGATTTCGGCTTCGCGAGTCATGCCTTCGATGCGGGCCACGGCCTCTTCGACCTGGGTACCGGTCGGGGCGTAGATCCGAATCGTGCCGTCGTCTTCGACGTCGATGTCGGCTTCGAACTCTTCGCAGAGGCTGCGAATGGTCTCGCCACCCTTGCCGATGACCGCGCCGATCTTCTCCTGATCGATCTTGATCGACTCGATACGCGGGGCATGCGGTGACATCTCTTCACGCGGACCGTCAATCGCTTCAGCCATCTTGCCGAGGATGAACAGACGACCCTTGCGGGCCTGCTCCAGGGCGTCAGTCAGGATGTCGAAGGTGACTCCGGTGATCTTGATGTCCATCTGGAGGGCGTTGATGCCGTCCGCGGAACCAGCGACCTTGAAGTCCATGTCACCGAGGTGATCTTCGACTCCGGCGATGTCGGTGAGGACGATGTAATCATCGCCTTCCTTGATCAGGCCCATTGCCACACCGGCGACGGGAGACTTGACCGGAACACCGGCAGCCTGCATCGCCATCGACGAGGCACAGACGGAGCCCATCGAGGAGGAACCGTTGGATTCGAGCGTCTCGGAGACGGCGCGGATCACGTACGGGAACTCTTCCTGGTCCGGGATCGACGGTGCCAGGGCGCGCTCGGCGAGCGCTCCGTGACCGATGTCGCGGCGCTTCGGGCCGCGCATGAAGCCGGCCTCGCCCACCGAGAACGGCGGGAAGTTGTAGTGGTGGAAGAAGGTCTTGCTGGTCTCGAGACCGAGTCCATCAATCCTCATGTCCATCCGGGTCGTGCCCAAGGTGACGTTGCCGAGGACCTGGGTCTCACCACGGGTGAAGAGGCCCGAACCGTGAACGCGCGGTGAAATGTCCACCTCGCACTCGATCGTGCGGATCTCGTCCTGGGCACGACCGTCGGGGCGCCTCTTGTCGACGGCGATAGCCTTGCGGATCGTGTCCTTCTCAACGGCGTCGAAAGCCTTGCCGACTTCGAGGCGCTTGGCGGCGGCTTCGAGGTCGTCCGCGATGCTGCCGGTGTATTGGGCGACGACGTCGTCTTTCACCTTGTCGATGGCTTCGTAACGCTCGAGCTTGCCTTCTGTCGCGATGGCATCAACCAGGGCCTGGCCGTGCGACGACCTGACCTCGGAGAGGAGGCCTTCGTCGATGCTCGACTCTTCGATGACCAGCTTTTCCTTGCCGATCTTCTGGCGGAGCTCTTCGATCGTTGCAACGAGCTTCTTGATTTCGCCGTGGGCGATGTCGAGCGCATCGAGGATGTCCTGTTCGGACACGCCGTTGGCGCCAGCTTCGACCATCAGGATGGCTTCGTCAGTACCGGCCACGATCAGGTCGAGGTCGAGATTCGGGTGATCCTCTTCCTTCGGGTTGACGATGAAGTCACCGTCGAGCTGTCCGATGCGGACCGCGCCGACATGCTTGGCAACAGGGATCTCGGAGATCGCGAGGGCAGCGGATGCGCCGTTCATCGCAAGAATGTCGTACGGATGGACATGGTCGACCGACATCGGGATGGTCACCAGCTGGGTTTCGTAGTGCCAACCCGACGGGAACAGCGGACGGATCGGACGGTCGATCATGCGGGCGGTCAAGGTTGCCTTTTCGCCTGCACGGGCTTCCCGGCGGAAGAATGAACCGGGGATCTTGCCGACAGCGTAGTAGCGCTCTTCGATGTCGACGGTGAGCGGAAGGAAATCAACGTCCCTCAGGCCGCCCATCGTTGCGGTGGAAAGGACCATGGTGTCACCACTGGTGACGATGACAGCGCCGCTTGCCTGCTTGGCAATCTTGCCGGTCTCAAAGGCGATCTCGTCTTCGCCAATACGCACGGAAACGCGCGTCGTTTCAAAGATACTCATTCTGTTTTACATCCTCCAACCGCCCGGATGGCGGCTTTTGTCTTTAGAACTCTGGGTTCTCTTATCGCCGGTAAGCGTACAGACCCAGAGCCTTTGCGGAATTTGCGGAGCTTAAGGAGCTTGCGGGGTCCTTCTCCTCGTTGTGCGCATATGGGGATATAACGAGGAGAAGAACCCGACCGAAGAGGAAACAATGGACCGAGGAGACGGCTTTTCCGTTGCTCACCGCGACGAGCTTGAGAAAAATGGCAACTGGTCGCTGGTGCGACGGACCCTGGGGTGCGAATCCTTCGGGATCAACCTGGTCGAGATCCCTCCGGGTGAACAGATTCCCGAGCACGAAGAGATCGATCGTGATCAGGAGGAGGTCTTCTTCGTATTCGAAGGGGACGCGACGATGGTGATCGACGGCGAGGACCACCCGGCCCCGGCCGGCACGTTCACCCGCCTGGACCCAAACCTCCGGCGAACGGTCAGAAACGACGGCAGCATCCCCGTAACAGTCCTGATCGCCTCCGCCCCACGCACAAGCGGCTACGAACCAATGACCTGGGCCTGAACCCACCCCAGCCAGCCCTTCGACTGGGTAGTGCTCCAGATATTTCGCCTATGCCGGAAAAATATGGAGCACTGGCCATTCTGTGCCAAGTCTTGCTCCTAGATGCACCAAACGCCGCACAGAACCAGCTTCGGGACGGTGTGGGCGCGGGCGTGGGTCCGGAGGATGTGGCCCAGAGGCGCTTCCGTCCCGCGGCCCGACGACAGGGGCGTTTCCTCCGGACTCACCCCCGCGACCCACACCCCAAACCGCGAGGCTGGTCTGAATGGCCGAACTCCGAGGTCGGTCTAAATGGCTTCGAGGATCGCCGAGGGCGGCGGGATGTCGAGCGGTGTGTCGGTCTCGTAGACCCACTCGACCTTGCCGTTGGCGTCGATCAGGACCAATGAGCGGTTCGAGTGGCCTGCATCTCCGAGATAAGCCCCGTAAGAGTCGGCTACGGCGCCTTTCGGCTCGAAATCGGCCAGGAGTGCCGTATCGACCCCGAGGCTGTCTCTGAAGGCCTTGTGGGCGAAGGCTGAATCGACGCTGATGCCGACCAGGCTGACCCCGGCCTCTTTCAGCTGCGGCTCGATCGCCTTGTAGGACGCGAGCTGGTCAGTGCAGACCGGGCTGAAGTCCAGCGGGTAGAAAGCCAGCAGCAGGCGTCGGCCGGCGAAGTCCGAGAGTGAAACTTCCTGACCGGTGTGATCCGCCAGGGTGAAGTCCGGAGCGTCTGCCCCGACTTCGATCAATGCCTGAGGCCGAGTTCGGAGACCAGTGAGCGGTAACGCTCAACGTCGGTCCGCTCGAGGTAACGCAGGAGACGGCGGCGCTTGCCGACCATCATCAGCAGGCCGCGGCGGGAGTGGTGATCCTTGCTGTGCTCACGCAGGTGACCCGTGAGGTCGTTGATCCGCTCCGTGAGCAGCGCGACCTGGACCTCGGTCGAGCCGGTGTCGCCATCCTTCTGGCCATATTTGCCGATTACTTCGGCTTTGTAATCTTTAGTAAGAGTCATTGGTTCCTTGGTTCGGGGCCGCGGGATCAGCCCCTGTTACGGCCGCTGGAAGCTAGCACAGACGCGCCTCGTGGCATCGACATCAGCCTTCATCTGCTCGATCAGGTCCTCGGCGGAATCGAACCTTTTCTCGCCGCGGAGGCGCTCGACGAAGGCGACCCGGAGGACGTGGCCATAAAGATCGACGTCCTGATCAAGCAGGTAGGACTCGATCAGCACTCCCCTCCCGGTCTCGAAGGTCGGCCTCACGCCGATGTTGACGGCGGCGGGCAGGCCGTTGGCAAACGCCGCGTAGACTCCGTGCCCGGGATTGACAAGTCGGTCATCCGGAACCACGTTCGCAGTCGGGAAGCCAAGTCCACGGCCCCGCTGATCCCCTTCGACGACTGTGCCTTCAACCATGAACGGCACTCCGAGGCATTCGCGCGCCTCCGGCATTTCGCCGGCGGCCACCAGGGCGCGGATCCTGGTCGAAGAAACCGCCTCGCCTCCGACTTCGATCAGCGGAACGACTCTGGTCTCGAATTCAGGCCGGCCACTGAGCATCTCCGGAGTGCCCTGGGCCCGGGCACCAAAACGGAAGTTCTCTCCGACCGAGACTTTCTCCGCGCCGAGCTTCTCGATCAGGATCTCTTCGATGAACTGGTCAGCGGTGATCTGCGTGAAGGCTTCGTCGAAGTTGATCACGACCATCTCATCAACCCCGATACCGTCAAGGACATCCCGCTTGACGCCAAAAGGCATCAGGAGCTTGGGGGCTGCCTGCGGATGGAGCACTTCAAGCGGGTGCGGATCGAAGGTGAGGACCGTGTCGGCCCCCTCGATGACTGCCCGGTGGCCCACATGTACACCGTCGAAGGTGCCGATCGCGATGTGGCGGGGACGATGCTCGGCATCGGTCAGTGCGGTGACCTTGATCATCAGCCCTGGGGCTCCAGCACGACTTCGGCTTTCAGTTTGTCTCCAGCTCGACTAGCCACGGCGGTCAGGTTATCCCCGTTGACCAGCAGGACCGGTTCCCCCTCGGGGATGCGGTCGTCGGCTTTCAGGGTCTGGCCATAGCCGATGGTCACGGCCTCGGTCGGAGTGATCTCGATCCTCGGCAGGAAGTCGAGCGCTTCCAGCGGGGTCAGGACCTCGCCCGCCCGATCGATGCCGATTCCGCCGACCGCCGTCCGCCGCAGCTCCTCGCAGTAGGCATCGCCGAGGGTTTCGATCAGGGTCCGCACGTAAGTGCCTGAGCTGACTTCGACTTCGAAGGTCGCCCGTTCAGCGTCACTTTCGAGCAGCTCCGCCCGAATGATGTTGACCGTCCTGACCGGCCGTTCGGCATCTTCTTCGCCGCGATGAGCCTTCTTGTAGAGCCGTTCACCGTCGACCTTGACCGCCGAAGTCATCGGCACCATCTGCTCGATCTCGCCGGTCGGCAGAACGAGTTCGGCCGGAATCACCCCGGTCTCGATCAGTTCCCCGTCACGATCGCCGGTGGTGGAAGTCCAGCCGAGCCTCGCGGTCGCGACGTAAGTCTTCGAGAACCCGAGCAGGTAACGCTGGAGGCGGGTGGCCCGGCCCAGTAGCACGGTGAGCACGCCGGTCGCGAAAGGGTCGAGGGTCCCAGCGTGACCGACCTTCCCCCCACGCTCGCGCCGAACCTGGGCGACCACGTCATGCGAAGTCACTCCGGCCGGTTTGTCAAAGACAAGGATGCCCGTCTCACTCAACGGTCCACGGGCCCTGGGTTCTCAGGAAGCAGGCTGATCTTCGAGCCCGCTGCAGATCTCGCTGATGATCTGGGTGAACTCGAGTTCGGTCGAACAACCGGCAGCCCTCACGTGACCGCCGCCGCCAAACCTGCGGGCGAGGACCGATACATCGGTCTGCTCGTCACCGGCCCGAAGGCTGATCTTCCGGGCGGCACGGCCCCGGCTGACCTGATCGCGGACAACGGCCGCGACCCGGATTCCGTCAACCGCCCGGAGGTGGTCGATGATGCCTTCGGTCATTTCTTCGCCGGCTTCAACCTGCTTGTAGTCCTCGGCGGTGATGTAGGTCGTGATCAGCTGGCCATCGCAATGGAGTTCGATGTTGTCGAGGGCCCGACTGAGCAGCCGGAGCTTTTCGATCGGAACGCTTTCGTAGAGCCGTCGGTTGACGTCGTCGATATCGACCCCGGCCCTCACCAGCGCAGCCGCGACCTCATGGGTACGGGCGTCGGTGCTGTCGTACATGAACTTGCCGGTGTCGGTGACGATCCCGATGTAAAGCGCGCGGGCGATCGAAGGGCTGACCTTGACGTCGAGCAGCATCGCGAGTTCGTAGATGATCTCGGCCGTGCTCGAAGCCCCGGCGTTGACGAAGTTGAGCGAGCCGAACTCGGTGTTGTCGTGGTGATGGTCGATGTTCACCACGAGCTTGCCGCCGTCACGCAGGAAGTCAACCGGCATGCGGTCGATGTTGCCGCAGTCGAGGAAGATCACGACCCGGTCGCTCAGGTCGATCGGCGGTTCGTGGAAGACGCCTTCCAGCGGCAGGTGGCGGTACTCGATCGGCAGGGGGAATTCCTTGGCCGCGAGGAACATGGCCGAGTCCTTGCCCAGGGTCTCGAGGATCTGATGCATGCCGAGCAGCGAGCCGAGGGCGTCGCCGTCCGGGCCTTCGTGCGTGGTCAGCAGGAACTTGGAGTTCTCGCGGACCAGGTCGGCGATCGCCTCGAGGCTTCCCCTGACCACTGGCTTGTCAGTGTCAATTGCCGGATTCATCGGGACCTCCCTCGGCGCCGGGCAGAACTTCCGCGCCCGTACCGGTATCGGCATCAGCGTCAAGCAGGGCGGCAATTCGCAGTCCGGTCTCGACCGACTCGTCGTAAGCAAAAGTCAGGGTCGGCGTGCGTTTCATCTGGGTCTCCCGGGCAACTCGCGCCTGAATCATGCCGTGAGCCCGCTTCAGGCCGGCGAGGGCGTCCTCACGAGCCTCGTCGTCTCCGAGAACGGTCACGAAGACCTTGGCGTGGCGAAGGTCAGGGCTCGTATCAACCGAGTTGACGGTGACCATGTCGACCCGCGGGTCGCTCAGGTCCGAGGTGATCGTGTCGCTGATCACCTGACGCATCACTTCATTGACTCGGCGCATCCTCGAAATTGCCACGGAGGTCCTAACTGAGAGTCTGCTCGACCTGTTTGGTCGAGAAGAATTCAAGTACGTCGCCGACCTTGACGTCGGCGTAGCCAGCCAGCACGATGCCGCAGTCCTGGCCCTCTTCAACCGTCTGGACAGCATCCTTGAATCGCCGCAGCGAGTCGAGCTTGCCGGTCCAGATGACCGTGCCTTCCCGAACCAGGCGAACCTGGTCAGTACGACCGATTTTGCCTTCGGTCACGACGCTACCGGCGATCTTGCCGATCTTGGAAGCCTTGAAGATTTCCTTGACTTCGGCCTCGCCGAGCGCTTCTTCCACTTCGACGGTGTCGAGCATGCCCTCCATCGCGTTCCGCAGGTCCTCGGTGATCTTGTAGATCACGGAGTAGGAGCGGACGTCGACGCCTTCGACCTGGGCCGCGCGGCGCGCATCGCTGAGCGGGCGCACGTTGAAGCCGATGATCACGGCGTTCGAGGCGGAGGCGAGCATCACGTCTGATTCGGTGATGCCGCCGGTCTGGGCGCGGATGATGTTGATCGTGACCTGCTCCTGCGGGACCTTGGCGATCTCGTCCTGAAGCGCTTCCAGGGAACCGGCAACGTCGGACTTGAGCACGATGTTCAGTTCCTTGAGGTCGCCGGTCTGGGCACGGTCGAAGATCTCCTCGAGGGTGACCTTGCGGGCGGAGCGGCGGGCGATCGTCTCGGCCTTGAGGCGGTTGAGCCTCTCCTGCGCCATCTGACGGGCTCGGCGGTCGTTCTCGACGGCGGTGACGAACTCACCGGCGTCACAGACACCGTCGAATCCGAGGACCTCGACCGGCATGCCGGGCGTCGCGGTTTCAACCTTCTCGCCGAGGTAGTCGTGCATCGCACGAACCTTGCCCCAGACGGCACCGGCAACGACGGAGTCTCCGACGCGCAGCGTGCCGCGGTTGACGAGCACACTCACAACGGGTCCCCTGCCGGGATCGAGCTTGGACTCGATGACCGTTCCCGAAGCGGGCGCGTCGGGGTTGGCGCCGAGCTCCTCGAGTTCGGTCACCAGGATGATCATGTCGAGCAGGTTGTCGAGGCCGTCATGGGTCTTGGCGGACACGTTGCAGTAGATCGTGTCGCCTCCCCAGTCCTCGGGGTTCAGTCCGTCGGCAGCCAGGTCGGTCCGGATGCGATCCGGGTTGGCGCCTTCTTTGTCGATCTTGTTGACGGCGATCAGGATCGGCACGTCCGCGGCCCGGGCGTGATCGATCGCTTCCCGGGTCTGCGGCATTACACCGTCGTCAGCGGCGACGACGATCACGGCCACGTCGGTGACCTGCGCTCCGCGGGCACGCATCGCCGTGAAGGCTTCGTGACCGGGGGTGTCGAGGAAAGTAATGGTGTGTTCGGCGTGATGCACCTGGTAGGCACCGATGTGCTGAGTGATGCCTCCGGCCTCACCGGCTGCGACCTCGGTCTCGCGAATCGCGTCGAGCAACGAAGTCTTGCCGTGGTCGACGTGGCCCATGATCGTGACCACGGGCGGGCGATCGGCCAGGGTCTCTTCGGCATCGTCGAATTCGGGTGCGGGAGCTTCTTCTTCCGCGGCGGAGACGATCTCGATCTTCCGGTCGTACTCATCAGCGATCGCCAGCACCGATTCGTCGGTCAGGGTCTGCGTGAGCGTCGCCATCTCGCCCATCATCATCAGCTTCTTGATCAGTTCGGCCGAACTCAGGCCGAGCAGTTCCGCCAGGTCACGCACGGTAACGCCGGAGCTGACCGTGGTCGCTACGGGCTCAGCCGGATTCGTGTCCATCGGTTCGGGCTCTTCGAGCAGCGGGCGGCGGCGGCGGCCTCCACGTCTCCTCGGCGGGCGCTGCGGCGGCGGTCCGCCACCCTGCTCGCGGCGCGAAGCCTGCGAGTCGATCACGACACGGCGGCGCTTGGCCGGCTTGCCGGCGCTGGCGGCCCCACCGTTGGCGGCAGGAGCGGTTCCGGCCGGCTTGACCGGGCGCTGTGAAGTCTGGGGAGAGCCGGCAGCGGGCGCAGCCTTCGGCTTGGCCGCGGCGGGAGCAGCTTCGGCCTTTGCGGCCGGTTTTGCGGCAGCGGGCTTGGCGGCAGCGGGCTTCGCGGCCTCCTTCTTCGGTGCTTCAGCCTTGGCGGCCGGCTTGGCAGCAGCCTCTTTCTTGGCCGGAGCCTTCTTTGCATCGGCTTCTTCCACGCTTGAAGCGGCAACCTTTGCTTCGATGCCGGCGGCCTTGAGCGCGGCCAGGACTTCCTTGCTGGTAAGCCCGGCTTCCTTCGCTATTTCGTGTACGCGCTTTTTACTCACTCGGCCTGGCTTTCTCCGTCAACCGAAGCGATTTCTTCTTCAACTTCGGCTTCGATCTCGGTCTCAACCGGTCCAACTTCGGCTTCCGCTTCAATCTCGGCGTCCGCTTCGGCTTCGGCCTCAGCTTCCTCGACCTCGGCCTCTTCCACTTCTTCCGGCTCGTCGCCCGGTTCAACGAAGTCGGCCTCGGCTCCGGCGACCAGCGCCGTCACTTCGGCATCGTCTGAATCGGGATCGGCCAGCGTGGTGATCTCGCCGTCACCAAGACCCGCCAGGACTCCGACGTGGCTCGTGGTGAAGCGGGAAAGCGCCTGATGCTGCGGCAGACCACAGTAGGTCGAGCCACCGATCGCCGCGTTGGGGCAGCGGCGCCCGGACGACAGGACAGCCATGCAGCGGCCGTCGAATTCTTCTTCGCCTTCGTATTCGTGCTGGCTCTCGTCCTTGGCGAACTCGCTCTCGGACTTGATGTCGACCCGCCAGCCGGTCAGGCGGGCGGCGAGGCGGGCGTTCTGGCCGTCGCGGCCGATTGCCAGGGAAAGCTGGTCGTCAGGCACAACAACGGTGGCCTGCATCTCTTCGTCGTCGACGAGGACCTCGCGGACACGGGCCGGCGAAAGCGCCTTGGCGACGAATCGGGCGGGTTCTTCGTTGTAAGGAATGATGTCGATCTTCTCGCCGCGCAGTTCGGACACGACCATGCGGACGCGGGAACCACGGGGACCGACGCAGGCACCGACCGGATCAACGCCATCGGCGTGAGAGACAACGGCGATCTTCGAACGGTATCCGGGCTCGCGGGCAACGCCGACGATCTCGACAAGCTTGTCGGCGATCTCTGGGACCTCGAGCTCGAACAGGCCCTTGATCAATTCGGGTGACCGGCGCGAGACGACGATGCTCGGTCCCTTGGTGGACTCAGAGACGTCGGTGATGACTGCCTTGACCCGCATGCCGTGGTCGTAACGCTCGCTGTAGACCTGCTCGGACTTCGGCAGCAGGGCTTCAACCCGCTCGCGGAGCTGGACCAGGGTGTACCGCTTGTCCGACTGCTGGATCAGGCCGGTGATCAGCTCACCGACGCGGTCGCGGTACTCGTCGAACATCATCTGACGCTCGGCCTCACGGATCCGCTGGTAGATGACCTGCTTGGCAGTCTGGGCGGCGATGCGGCCGAAGTCGTCGGGCGTGACATCCTTGGTCTCGATCTGGTCCTCGTAAGGAGCCAGCATCTCGGGATCGAGCTCGGGATCTTCCGGCTCGCGCATCTCACCGGTCTCGGGATCGATGGTGCGTTCCTGCTCGGCGATTGCCTCGGAAAGGAGCTTCTCCTCCAGCTCAGCGGGCAGGATCAGCTCGAAGACCCGGAAATCACCGGTCTCATGGTCGAGGTCGACCCGCGCGTACTTGGCGGAGCCGGGGCTCTTGCGGTAGGCCGAAAGAAGGGCGTCTTCCAGGGCGTCCATCAGGGTATCGGCGGAAATACCCTTTTCCTGTTCAAGAACCTTTACTGCGTCGACGATCTCCTGGCTCACTGATTAGCTCCTTTAAGCAATTTCGGGCACTAGATGGGAGCGTTCGACGCTCCGGTACGGGATATGGACAACTGAGTTGTCAAATTCAAGCTTCAGTTCCTGATCAGATGCTTCGAGGATCGTCCCGGTGAACTTGCGACGGTCCTGAATCGGCTCTGTAGTTACGACTTTTACCCTTCGTCCCTGGAATCGGGAGAAATGCTCGGGCTTGGTCAGCGGGCGCTCCGATCCGGGTGACGAGACTTCAAGGGTGTGGTCGATCAGAAGTTCGTTCAGGCCGGAAGTCACCTTGCGGCACACGTCGAGACTGACTCCGTCGGGATGGTCGATATAGATGCGCAGGGCATCACCGCCGGCCGGTTCTACGGCCAGAAATTCGATCTGCTGATCGACTTCTCGGAGGCGTTCTTCTATCTCGATCGGAGTTGCTTTCATCTGAGTTCCGGGGGACTTATGGGCCAAAAAAAAGCGGGCAAGGCCCACTTCAAGACACAACCTGAAAAGGAAAAGCTCTAAGCAGTATAGCCCGACCTGAACCTCAGGCCAAGCCCCTCAGACGTCGATCAGGATCGTGACCGGACCGTCATTGATGATCTCAACCCGCATGTCAGCACCAAAGATGCCCTTTTTCGCTCCGAGCCTGTCGCACACCTCGTTGTAGAGCACCTCGGCCTCTTCGCCGGGCGCAGCATCCGTGAATCCGGGCCGGTTTCCGTGGGAAACGTCGCCGTAGAGCGTGAACTGGCTGACGCAGAGGATCTCGCGGTCTCCCAGTGATTCATTGATGCGGCCCTGATCGTCTTCGAAGATCCTCAGGCGGGAGATCTTGTTCGCCATGCGTTCGACGTCGGCAGGTCCATCCTCGCGGCCGACTCCGAGCAGCACCAGCAGGCCGGGTCCGATCCGGGATACCTCGTCCCCGTCGACGGCCACCGCGGCCGAGCTGACCCGCTGGACAACAGCCTTCACTGGCCGGGCAGGTCCTGGTGGAGCTCGAGGGCCCGGTCGAGGATGCGATCAGCGATCACCGACTTGTCGGCGATCGCAACCTTCTCCGACGCATCACCGGTGATCAGGGTCACCGCGTTTTCGGTCGAGTCGAATCCGATCCGGGAATCGGAGACATCGTTCAGGACGATCATGTCGAGACCCTTCTTCTCCAGCTTGCCGGTGGCCCTGGTCTCGGCATCACCGCCGTGTTCAGCCGCGAAGCCGATCACGGTCTGGCCGACTTTCCGGCCCTCGGCCAGCCCTGCCAGGATGTCTGTGGTCGGTTCGAGGTCGAGTTTCATGCCATTGCCGACCCGGGACAGCTTCGAGGTGGACGATTCAACCGGGCGGAAGTCAGCCGGAGCCGCCGCCATCAACAGGAGGTCGGTTTGCGGGAAGAGGCGATCGCAGGCCTCGGCCAGATCGCGGGTCGTCTCGACATCAACCCTGGTCACGTTCGGCGGAGCGTCCAGGCCCACGTTGGCGGCGATCACCGTCACTTCTGCCCCGCGGGCGGCCGCCTTGGCAGCAAGGGCAAATCCCATACGTCCGCTGGAACGGTTGCCGATGAATCGAACCGGATCGATTGCCTCCCGGGTGCCGCCGGCCGTAACCAGGACCTTGAGACCGGTGAGGTCTCCGGTGCCGGTGGCCTCGTTTCCCTCCCCGGCGAGCGCAGCTTCAACCCGTCGCAGGAGCTCGGCCGGGTCCGGCAGGCGGCCCACTCCGTACTCATCCTTCGAGGCGAGGCTGCCTTCGTCGGGGTCGATCACATCGATGCCCCTGGACCGCAGGGTCGCGAGGTTGGCCTGGGTTGCCGCGTCCAGGTACATGGCCGAGTTCATCGCCGGCGCAACCAGTCGCGGCGCCTGGCAGGCGAGGAATGAAGTGGTGACGATCGAATCGGCCTGCCCGTTGGCCAGCTTGGCCAGGGTGTTCGCGGACGCAGGCGCGATCAGGAAGACATCAGCCGCCTCGGCCACCGCCAGATGGCCGATCGGTTCGTGCTCCGGAAGTGGATCGCCGGGAAAAACTCCCCGCATCGGGTCACGTTCGAACTCCGACGTGAGCACCGGCGCACCGAGGATTCCTTCAAAGGTGTCCGGGCCGACGAACTTTCTCGCCGAAGCGGTCATCAGCACCCGGACCGAATATCCGGCCGCGGTCGCAAGGCGGACGAATTCAACGGCCTTGTAGGCCGCAATCCCGCCGCTGACTCCAAGCAGGATCTTTGGCATGTCGCCGGATCCCCCTCAGTAATTCAGATCAGGCGCGGTACTCGTATTTGAGCTTGCCCTCGGCGACCTCTTCGAGGGCGAGGGTCAGCGGACCCTTGCCGGGCTCGGCCGGAACCATTGGCGGCGGGTAGTCCCCGTATCCGCCTTCCTGAAGGCTCTGGTAGTAGCTGTTGATCTGACGCGCACGGCGTGCGGCAACTACAACAGCTGCGTAATGAGAGTCAGTGTGCTCGAGAAGGTGGTCAACGCGGGGCTTGATCATTAAGTTGATTCTGACAGGTCGTGAGCCACTATGGCCTCGAGTGCCTCTGTCGCACGGTCAAGGTCGTCGTTTATCACCTGGTGGTGAAAGTGGTCTCTGGCAGCCAGTTCGAGGCTGGCAACGGACATGCGGCCTTCAATCGCTTCTTCGGAATCGGTTCCCCGTCCGACCAGTCTCGCCTCGAGCGATTCGAGCTCCGGCTCCGGCGGTGCGATGAACACCTGGATCGCCTCGGGCATCGTGGCCCGGATCTGCTCGGCCCCCTGAACCTCGATCTCCAGGACGACGGGATGGCCGATTTCGATCCGCCGGTCAACCTCCGACCTGAGTGTGCCGTACTGGTTGCCGCTGTAAGCCGCGTGCTCGAGGAACTCCCCGGCGTCCACCCGCCGGTCGAATTCCTCGGGAGTAAGGAAGTAGTAATCGGAGCCTTCCTCTTCACCGGTGCGAGGGCTGCGGGTCGTCGCCGAGATCGAAAGCTGGAGCTCCGGCCGCCGCTCGAGCAGGCGACTGATCAGCGTGCCTTTGCCGACCCCTGACGGACCGGTGATCACAAAGACCTTCGCTGGTTTCACAACTTCGCCGACTGCCATGGGTGCGCCAGATTAGACCATGCCCTGGACCCCACACGGGCGAGGTCCAGACGAATCACCCGCTTAGCGGCGCAGCAGTGTGACGAGTTCGCCACGCTGTCTCTCGGACAGCCCGCCGATCGTCTTGGCCGGAGATATCCGACACTGGTTCAGCACCCGGTTGGCCTTGACCCGACCGTACTTGGGGACAGCCAGCAGCATGTCGAAAACCTTCGCCGTCATGACGTATTCAGGCGGCGAATCGAGCAGATCGTGGATCGTCTTGCGACCGGCCTTGAGGTCTCGCTTCAGCTGTGCCCGGGAGGTGCGGATGTCGTTGGCCCTCTTGAGGGCTTCCATCCGCTGGTCCAGGGACCTTTCCGGGGCTTCCGGCGTTGTCGAGAGGGTCTTGGACGAGGCAGGCATCAAGGCGGCGAGTATAGCCACCCAGCGGCATGAGGCTTGGCGAAAGTGCCCATTTCGGGCAAATCCACCTCAACCTCAACTCAAGGTTGATGCCTGTGCGTCGGCCAATGTTTGGAATCCGCGACGCTCCAGGGCACTCGCGAGACCGTTTCGGACTTCGATTCCCGCGCGCGGATCACGGAAATTTTCCGTGCCGACAGCAACGACTTTTGCACCGGCGACGATGAACTCGACCGCCGACTCTCCATCGTCGATTCCACCCATACCCACCACGGGTATCCGGACCGCCTGGGAGACCGCCCGGACCTGGGCCAGGGCAACCGGACGAACCGCGGGACCGGAGAGGCCACCTCCCCCCGCGCCGAGCCACGAACGGTTCTCGCGAGGGTGGATCGCGGTGGCTTTGATCGTGTTGATCAGGGAGATCGCGTCGGCCCCACCCTCCTCCGCGGCCACCGCGACTTCGTGCGGGTTGGCCACGTTGGGTGTCAGCTTGATGATCATCGGAAGTTCGGTCAGCGGACGCAGCGCTTTCATCAATCCGAGGGTCTCGGTCGGCTGTTCGCCGACGATCAGTCCCGAGTGGACGTTCGGGCAGGAGACGTTGAGTTCGATCCCCGCAACACCGTCGACCGCTGCCACCGCCTCGACCAGTTCAGTGAACTCCTCGGCGCTGTCGGCCATCACCGAGACGATCAGCGGAACCGGAAGCTTGACCAGTTCCAGAAGGTCACCGGCGACGAAGTCTTCGAGTCCGGGATTCGGCAAGCCGATCGAATTGATCATGCCCGACGGTGTTTCCCAGAGTCGGTAAGGCGGATTGCCCGCCCGCGGATGCCGGGTGATCGTCTTCGAGACAAACGCAGCGAAAGGAAAATCGTCGATCACCGCTTTGCCGAAGGCTCGCTTTGCGGCAAGGGCGTCGTAGGTGCCGGACCCGTTCAGCACCGGGCTGTCCAGCGGGATCCCGCAGAGGTCGGTCGAGAAATCCATCAAGCGGCCGCCTCACCGGCCATGGCCGAGGAGATCTGGTCCCCTCGAACCACCGGCCCGTCTACGCAGAGGCGCAGATAGCCGCCTTCGGCCTTCGGCACGGCGCAGCCGAAGCAGGCACCGAATCCACAGGCCATCGGCGACTCGAGAGCAAGTTCGACCGGTACGTCGTGCTCGGCACACATGACCCGCACCGCTTCGAGCATCGCCGGCGGGCCACAGGCATAAACAACCGCCCCGCCCGGATCGTCGCCGGAGAGGATCCGGAGAAGCAGGTCGGTGACGTATCCCTTGTGTCCGGAGCTGCCGTCTTCGAACGCCAGCCGCGTCTCTTCACAACCGAAAAGCTCCTCGACGCTGCCCGAATGAGCCTGGTCGCGGAATCCAAGCAGGGTGCGACTGGGCACACCGCGCTTGACCAGCTCCCGCCTGAGCACCGCCATCGGCGCGATTCCGATTCCGCCGCCGACCAGAACGGCCCCGGCCGCGTTCGGATTGAGCTCTTTGGGCATCGAGAAAGGCACACCGAATGGCCCGGCCAGCCCGCAGGTGTCGCCGGATCCGAGTTTTGCCATCTCGATCGTCCCCGGACCGACCTCGTCGATCAGGAACTCGAGCCGCAGGCTCCCCTTGCTGCCGAGGATCCGGGCCACGGAAATGGCCCGCGGCAGGAACGGCCGGCCGGAGAAGCTGCCCGTGGTCCCGGTCGTGGTCAGCATGTAGAACTGGCCCGGCGCCGGTTCCGGGCCTTCTTCGTCAATCAGGGTGAATACCCGGTAGCCGCCGGCCACGTGGCTCTCTCCGACCCGGCAGTCGCGCCGGTTGAAAGGCGCCAGCGGGCGGTCAGCGGGCATGGAGCTCCTGGAGCGAATAGACCTTCGAGGGACCTTGGGCGCCGGCGGCGACAGCGCGGACCGCAGCCGAGGCGCCGGTCATCGTGGTAACACAGGGAATCCCGTGCCGGACGGCCGCCGAGCGGATTTCGAGTCCGTCGGCGCGGGCTCCGGACCCGGTCGGAGTGTTGATCACGAGGTCGCAGGACCGGTTCTCGATCAGGTCCACCACATGGGGCGAGCCTTCAGCAATCTTGTTGATGGTTTCAACCGGGATGCCCATGCGTGAGATCGCCTGGGCGGTGCCGCCGGTGGCGACCACCTTGAAGCCGAGGTCGTGGAATCGGGTGGCGAGCTGGGTCGCGGCCGCCTTGTCCGTGTCGGTGACCGAGATGAAGACCGTGCCTTCTTCCGGGAGCGAGACACCGGCCGCAGCCTGGGCCTTGCCGAATGCGGTCGGGAAGTCCGGGCCGATTCCAATTACCTCGCCGGTGCTCTTCATCTCCGGGCCGAGCATCGAATCGGCACCCTGGAACCGAGAGAAAGGAAGGACCGCCTCCTTGACGCTCACGTGGTTGCCGTTGCCGTCGGGCAGGTCCTGTTCGGAGAGCTTCTGGCCGAGCATGATGCGGGATGCGATTTTCGCCAACGGTGCGCCGACCGCCTTGGATACGAACGGGACCGTCCTCGACGCCCGCGGGTTGGCTTCGATCACGTATAGCCCTCCCCCGGCAATCGCGAACTGGATGTTGATCAGTCCGATCACTCCGAGATCCATGGCGATCGCAGTCGTCGCATCCTTGATTTCTTCCAGCATCTGGTCCCCGATGCTCATCGGCGGCAGAACGCAGGCCGAGTCGCCAGAGTGGACACCGGCTTCTTCGACGTGCTGCATGATCCCGGCGACGAAGACTTCTTCCCCGTCACAAAGGGCATCAACATCGACCTCGATCGCGTTTTCAAGGAACCGGTCGAGCAGCAGTGGATGTTCCGGTGAAGCCTGAACGTGAGCCGAGAGATACGTCTCGAGGTCAGCCGTCGAATAACAGATCTCCATTGCCCTGCCGCCGAGTACGAAAGAAGGCCGGACCAGCAGCGGGAAGCCGACTCTTTCCGCGATCACGCTGGCTTCCTCCGCTGACAGCGCCGTGCCGTACGGCGGGGGCTTGATTCCCAGGCGGTCGATCACGGCACCGAACTTGGCCCGGTCCTCGGCTGCGTCGATCGCCTCGACCGGAGTACCGAGCAGATTGATGCCGGCATCCTTCAGGCCCTGCGCCAGCTTGAGCGGGGTCTGACCGCCGAACTGGACGATGACTCCTTCGGGCTGCTCCCTCTCGCAGACCGCAAGCACGTGCTCCAGGGTCAGTGGTTCGAAGTACAGCCGGTCCGAGGTGTCGTAATCGGTGGAAACGGTCTCCGGGTTGCAGTTGATCATCACCGCATCACGGCCGCACTCGCGCACAGTCATCGCGGCATGGACGCAGCAGTAGTCGAACTCGATTCCCTGACCGATCCGGTTGGGCCCTGCCCCGAGGATCACGACCGAGGGCTTGTCGCCCCGCCTGATCTCGGAAGGCGAACCCGGCTGCTCGTGGGACGAATAGTAATAAGGAGTGGCCGCTTCGAACTCGGCACCACATGTGTCAACCGAGTTGTAGATGCGCTCCAGCCCTTCTGTTCCGTCACCCTCCGTCGCCAACTGGACCAGTTCGCGCAGGAACCAGGGGTCGATGTGGGTGCGCTCGTGAACCGCTTCCATCGGGATGCCACGCGCGAAGGCGGCGAGCACGAGGTCGATCCGGTCGGGCGTCGGGGTCGAGAGTGCGTCGAGGATCCCTTCATCGGACTCGGGCACTTCGCAGACCGCATCGAGCTCGCGCGACTGCATCGCCTTGGAGAAGGACTCGCGGAAGGTCCGGCCGATCGACATCACTTCGCCGACACTCTGCATGTATGTGGAGAGCTTGTCGTCGGTCCCGGGGAATTTTTCGAAAGCGAAACGCGGGATCTTGGTTACGACGTAATCGATGGTCGGCTCGAAGGAGGCGGGCGTGGCCCGGGTGATGTCGTTCGGGATCTCTTCCAGGGCGTAACCGACGGCTAGCTTGGCGGCGATCTTTGCGATCGGGAAACCGGTCGCCTTCGAAGCCAGGGCCGAGGAGCGCGATACCCGGGGGTTCATCTCGATGACGACGATCTCGCCGTCAGCCGGGTTCACCGCGAACTGGACGTTGGAGCCGCCGGTCTCGACACCGACCGCCCGGATCACGGCGATCCCGATGTCACGGAGCGACTGGTAGACAGGGTCGGTCAGCGACTGGGCCGGTGCGACCGTGATCGAGTCACCGGTGTGGACACCCATCGGGTCTAGGTTCTCGATCGAGCAGATGATCACCACGTTGTCGTTTCGGTCCCGCATTACTTCGAGCTCGAACTCGCCCCAGCCGATCACCGATTCCTCGACCAGGACCTGGCCGATCGGGCTGGCGGCGATGCCTTCGGAGACGACCGTCTCCAGTTCATCACGGGTCTCGGCGATGCCGCCGCCCTGACCGCCCATCGTAAATGCAGGTCTGATGATGGCGGGCAAAGACGCACCGCCCTTGTCGAGTGATTCAAAGGCTTCTTCGACGCTCTCGACCGTGATCGACCACGGAATACGGATGCCGGCCTCGTTCATTACGTTCCGGAAGACCTCGCGGTCCTCGCCACGGATGATCGCGTCCCGATTCGCACCGATCAGCTCGACGCCGAACTTCTCCAGCGTGCCGTCAGCGGAGAGGTCCATCGCCAGGTTCAGTGCGGTCTGGCCACCGAGGGTCGGCAGCAGCGCGTCCGGCCTCTCCTTTTCGATGATCGCCGCGACCGGTCCGGGCAGGAGCGGCTCGACGTAGGTGCTGGTGGCGAATTCGGGGTCGGTCATGATCGTCGCCGGATTCGAGTTGACGAGCACGACTTCGTAGCCCTCTTCGAGCAGTACCTTGCATGCCTGGACTCCGGAGTAGTCGAACTCGGCCGCCTGGCCGATCACGATCGGTCCGGATCCGACCAGCATGATCTTCTTGATGTCGTCGCGGCGTGGCATCAGACAGAACTGCCCGGTTTTTGCGCCAGTTCGAGGAAGCGGTCGAAGAGGTGCCGCGAGTCGCGGGGACCCGGGCCGGCTTCGGGATGGTGCTGGACGGTCATCGCTTTCGCCTCGGGGAGGCGCAGACCTTCGACCGTCCGGTCATAGAGGTTGATGTGCGAGAGGACGGCAGGGCCGAAGTCGGTGTCCCAGCGAACCGGTTCGTCGGAGTCGATCGTCTCGCTCCCCGCCGGCCCGCGGACCGCGAAGCCGTGATTCTGTGAGGTGATCTCGATTACTCCGGTTTCGAGGTCCTTGACCGGATGGTTGGAACCCCGGTGTCCGAAAGGAAGCTTGTAAGTCTCCAGGCCGACCGCCCGGCAGAGCAGCTGGTGTCCGAGACAGATGCCGACCATCGGCCGCTTGCCGACCAGCTCGCGGATCGTGCCGACGACCTGGTCGACCGCGGCGGGGTCGCCGGGGCCGTTGGCCAGGAAGATCAGGTCGGGATCGCGATCGAGGACCTCTTCCGGGCTGACCCCGCACGGCAGCAGGGTGACCCGGCACCCGCGTTCGATCAGCTGCTCGACGATGCTCGACTTGATGCCGGTGTCGATCGCAACTACATGCGGACCCTCACCGACGAACTCGATCGGCTCCTTCGGGGTAACGGTGCTGGCGAAGTCGGAGCCGGCCATCGACGGCTCGCTTTCGATCAAGGCGGCCGCGTCGGAGGTTTCCGTCGAGGCATCGAATATTCCTCCGCGCATCGCCCCTTCGTCGCGGATGTGGCGGACCAGGGCTCGCGTGTTCACGCCGGTGATCGCCCAGACGCCTTCAGACTCGAGCCAGTCGAGCCAGCCACCTTCGGCGGTCGCCGCGTCGTCGCCGTTACGGGCCTCACGCATGATCACGCCGCGGGCATGCGCCCGGGACGACTCCATGGCCGCCGGTGAAACGCCGTAATTGCCGATCATCGGATAGGTGAAGGTGATGATCTGGCCGGCGTACGAAGGATCGGTGACGGCCTCCTGATAGCCGGTCATCGAAGTGTTGAAGACGACTTCGCCCACCCCTCCTTCGAGCGAGCCGCAGAGGACTCCTTCGAAACGGGTCCCATCTTCAAGCAGTACGTAACCCGGAGTGGCGGTACTCACGCCATCCCCATGCTGAAGGAGCGGAGGCGGTAAGCGACCTGGCCGTTTGCGATCGTCATCAGGACCTTGCCGGTCAGCGTTTCGTGCTCGCACCATGAATTGTGCGAGCGACTCTCGTAGCCGTCCTCGCCGACGACCCACTCGGCTTCGAGGTCGATCAGGCAGAGGTTCGCTGTCGTGCCTGCCTCCACCGTGAAGGGTTCGATGTCGAAGGGGATACCGCCGCAGCCGAGCTTCTCAACCAGGAGTTCGAGCGAGATGACTCCCGGCTTTACGAGCTGCGTGTAGATCGAAGAGAAAGCGGTCTCGAGCCCGGTCACTCCCATCATCGCGGCTTCGTAGGGAACTTCCTTCTCGTGCCGGGCATGCGGGGCGTGATCGGTCGCGATGCAGTCGATCGTCCCGTCCTTCAGCGCTTCGATCAGCGCCAGCCGGTCGTTCTCGCTGCGGAGCGGCGGGTTCATCTTGTGGCGATTGGCGTCAAGGCTCATGACGGCCTCGTCGGTGAGGCAAAGGTGGTGCGGCGTAACTTCGGCGGTGATCTGAACCCCGTCGGCTTTTGCCTGCTTCACGGCGGTGATCGATTCGACAGCCGAGAGGTGCTGAACCTGGATGCTGCCGCCTTCGTAGCCGGCGATCGCGGCGTCGCGGCTGATCATCACCGACTCCGAGATCGACGGAACGCCGCGCAGACCGAGCGTCATCGAGACGTCGCCTTCATGCATGACGCCGCCTGCGGAAAGGTCAGGGTCTTCTTCGTGGAGCGCGATCGTTCCGCCGCACATGCGCTGGTACTGGAGTGCCCTTCGCAGTACCCCGGGGTTGGCGATCGGCAGGCCGTCGTCGGTGAACCCGACTGCTCCGGCCTCACGCAGCTCGGCCATGTCGGTCAGCTCCTTGCCTTTCATGTCCCGGGTCACGGTGGCCATGAAACCGACCGGTACGGAAGCTTCGGTCTCGGCCTGATGCCGGAGTGCGCTGATGTCAGCCGGGCTGGAAACGGGAGGTGAAGTGTTGGCCATGACGAGGATTCCGGCGTAGCCACCGGCTGCGGCGGCCCGGGTCCCGGTCTCGATGTCTTCCTTGTGTTCCTGCCCCGGGGTCCGAAGGTGGACGTGCGGGTCGAAGAATGCCGGGAATACATGGAGGCCCCTGCCTTCGATTACTTCAACGCCTTCCAGCGCCGAGAGCGAACTCGAATCGGCGATCTCCGAGAGTTCACCGTTGGTCACCAGGAGGTCGAACTCACCATCGAGCCCGGCGGTCGGGTCAAGCACATGGACTTCCCTGATCAGCAGCGATGCCTCGGGGCCGGCACGCTGGACCAAAGGCCCGGGCAGGTGCTCGACAACTTCTTCGGGGACGCGGTTCATGCCGGTTCTCCGATCGGGACCGGACCGTCAGGAATTTCTTCTGCCGTGTCGTCGGTTCGGGTGAGCAGTTCGTAGAGGATCGCCATGCGAACGGCCAGGCCGGACGCGACCTGATCGGAGATCAGTGACTGGTCGGAGTCGATGACGGCGCTGCCGATCTCGACCCCCCGGTTCACTGGTCCGGGATGCATGACCAGCTGCCTTGGCGTGAGGCGTCTCGAATCGACCTGGAAGAGCCGGGCGTACTCGCGGAGGGAAGGCACGAAGTTCTCGTCCATCCGCTCGTGCTGCATCCTGAGCAGGTAGATCACGTCTGCCTCTTCGAGGTCGTCGAGCGAATGGCGCACGGAGCAGCCGGTCGATTCGATGCCACGCGGGATCAGGGTCGGCGGGCCGCAGACGGTCACGGTAGCACCCATCATCTGGAAGGCCTCGATGTTCGATCGGGCGACCCGGCTGTGAAGCACGTCCCCGACGATCCAGATGTTCTTGCCTTCGAGGGTTCCCAGCCGGTTCTGCAGGGTGAAGACGTCGAGCAGCGCCTGGCTCGGATGCTGATGCATGCCGTCGCCGGCATTGATCACCGAGGCGTCGACCCAGTCGGTCAGCATCTGGGCCGCACCGGCGTAGGGATGCCGGAGGACGATCGCCGCCGGTTCGTATGCGGAGAGGGTCTCGACCGTGTCTTTCAGTGATTCGCCTTTGTCGACCGCCGATCCGCTGGCCTTTACCGAGACGACGTCGGCCGAAAGCCGTTTGGCGGCAAGCTCGAATGAAGAAGAGGTCCGGGTACTCGACTCGTAAAAGAGGGTGACGATGGTCTGGCCGCGGAGGGTCGGGACCTTCTTGATGTCACGGCGGGTGACTTCGGCGAACGAATCGGCCCGGCTGAGCAGGGTTTCGATCTCTTCGCGATCGAGGTCACCGATCGAGAGCAGGTGTTTCATTCGACAACCTCCACGGCGCTGAGGATGGAGACCCCGTCGCTTCCGTCGGTCTCGGTCAGCTGGACCGACACCCGCTCGCCCCTGGCGGTGGGCAGGTTCTTTCCGACGTAGTCGGGGCGGATCGGAAGTTCGCGATGGCCGCGGTCGCAGAGAACAGCGAGCTGGATGCGGGCGGGGCGACCGTAGTCGAAGAGGGCGTCGATCCCCGCCCTGATCGTGCGGCCGGTGAAGAGCACGTCGTCAACCAGGACGATCGTGCGGTCTTCAAGGGGGAATTCGAGGCGTGAGGCGTGGACGACCGGCTGGCGGTCGTTCTGACGGGCCTTGAGGTCGTCGCGGTAGAAGGAGATGTCGATTTCGCCGAGCGGGACTTCCACCCCGGTCAGCTCTGCGAGCAGGCCATGGAGGCGGGCCGCGATGACGGCTCCACGAGTGTGAATTCCGACCAGGGCGATCTCAGCCATGTCGGGATTCTTCTCGACGATTTCATGAGCGATGCGGCGCAAAGTGCGCTCGACATCGTTCGACTCCAGCACTACCTTCTCGTTCAACGTGACCCTTCTTGGTCTCTCAGGACCGGTTTAAAGGAACGAGTTCAGATTAGCACCCGGGGTAGCGTCACTCGCCTTCCGGGATCGCCTGATCCTGCAAACTCGGCCCTTTTTCGTCGCTGGCGCTCCGTTTCGCGCCGCCCTTCACGAGGGTCGGCTCGCCGCGTTCGGCGTAGGGAATCTCGATCAGGTCGAAATCGCGTGGGGCGACCACATTCTTGAAGTGGTCTTCAGCCTCGCCCAGCGACGCTTTCACGTGGTAGCGCGAGGAGATGTGGACCAGGGCCAGCATCTTCACGTTGGCCGCAGCCGCAACCTCGGCCGCTTCGGCAGAAGTTGAATGACCCGTCTCGACCGCCCGATCATGGTCTTCAGTCATGAAGCTCGAGTCGTGGATCAGGAGGTCGGCGTCGGCTGCCGCGGAGATCGTGGCCTGACAGGGGCTCGTATCGCCGGTGATCGCGATCGCACGGCCGGCCCGCTCGGGACCCATCACCTGGTCAGGGGTGACGGTGCCTTTTGTCCCTTCGACCGTTTCGCCCTGCTGGAGTGCACCGAGGCCGGGTCCGAACTCGACTCCAAGCTCCGCGGCACGTTCGGGATCGAGCTCTCCGGGACGGTCGTCTTCGAGCAGCGCGTATCCGAGTGCCCGGGTCCGGTGCTCAACCGGGAAGGCCTCGATTTCGTAGTCCTTGTGGCGAAGGATGTCCCCCGCGTCGAGCTCTTCGACTTCGAGGTGATAGCCGAGCCGGCCGACCAGCGGCGCGAAATCATTCATTACGCGATGGAGCCCGATTGGCCCGAAGAGCTTGAGCGGCTCGGTCCGGTCGTTCAGGTCATAGGTCTTGAGCAGCCCCGGCAGGCCGAGGCAGTGGTCGAGGTGAAAATGCGTGAGAAAGATCTCGTTGAGCTGCACCAGGCCGGTCGAGCAGCGCAGCTGACGCTGCGTCCCCTCCCCGCAGTCGAACATCAGTCGCTCACCCCCTCGGGTGACGAGCACGCTGGCCGTCCCGCGAAGTGCAGTGGGCACCGGGCCACCGGTTCCCATGAATGCGACAGACAGGTCCATGAGCAGCAGCGTAAATGGATCGCCAATAGACTGCGCGCTTCCGCGCCCGTAGCTCAGCTGGATAGAGCGCCTGCCTCCGGAGCAGGAGGTCGCAGGTTCGAATCCTGCCGGGCGCACTGGTTCGCTGCTGCGGCGCGAGCCGGGGCCACCACCAGTAAATGAGAGTCCAACGGGCGATCGCGGTCGCGACCGCCCGTCGAACAGACGGCAGAGTTAGGCCGTTTCGGTCTCACGAAGGTCACGCTTGAGCTCCTGGGCTCCAACCACACACTTGCTGAATGCGGTGCCCTTTTCGCCCTTCACGTGCTTCTTGCTCAGGTCATTGCAGACCGTGCGCGGCGCGGCGTTTCCGCCGTCAGCCTCGATCTTGACGGTCTTCGCCATTGCGTTGACGCAGGCCGAGAACGGGGTGCCCTTGGTGCCCTTGACGTGCTTCTTGCTCTGGCCCTGGCAGTACTTGCCGTATGCCTTGGCCTTCGAGACCTTTTCGGGCTTCGGACCCGGGGTGTTCTCCGGCTGTGAAGCCACGGCGGGCGCTGCGGTGAAGGCGAGCGTTCCGACGATCATTGCTGCAGTTGCGATCTTTCTCATGATGGTTACTCCTTGCTTCGGGAATATCACGAGGCTGAGCCTCTGAAAGGGAAACGGAGAAGCCTCCGCAAAGTAAGGGGTTACTTCCCGGAACCGTTGCCCTTGGCAGGAGGAGTCGGCGCATTCGCGGCACCCGGGGCATTTGCCGAGTTGCCCGGACTCGCCGGGGGACCACCCTGGGACTGGGCATCTTCGGCCTGCTGCTGGCCCTGGGCGGCTGCATCCGGAAGCTGGGCGGGCTTGCCGCCATGAGTCGGTACAGCGCCGAGTCCCTTCGACCCACCACTTCCGCCTCCATTGCTGGCTGAGTTCCCGGGGGAACCACCGTCTGAACTGCCCTGACCCGCGTTTCCGTCAGGTCCCTTGTTGTGGCCGGGTGAGGTTTCGCTCTTTCCAGGGTTCGAAGGATCTTCGCTGGACCCGCGCTTTTCGCTCTTTTCCGAACCACGGGGAGTCCCATCACGAGCAGAACCACCGATTCCGTTTTCGGAAGCAGAAGAGATGTCGAAAGCATCATCGCTCGACGTGGATCCGACCGCCTCGGTTGCCGACCTTGAAGTTTCGTTTGCCCCGTCCTTCTGCCGGTTCCTCTCGATGACTCCGACCGTCCCCGCACCGACACTTGCCGTCACGGCGACCACAGCTACGGTCTTCGCGGCTGTGCCGCCGAGGGCAGCCTTCACGCCGGCCAGTCCGACCAGACCCGCTGCACCACCGCCCGGACCGTTGATCATTTCGACTATTGCAGCCACCGCTGCCGCCGGGATGGCAGGAATGAGGGACCGGAACTCGCGGCTTCGGGTTTCAATTCCCCGCTTGAAGTCCTGGCACGAATCACAAGTGCGCAAGTGGGCCCGGATGCGCCGGCCCCGCAGGACCCTTCCGTCCCGGGCGGAAATCGCTTCGCGGACCGGATCACATTCCATTGTGCGGCCCTCCGCCAGTTCCATGAGCGAAACCCTTGCTTCGTAGACGACCTGTTTGGCTGCGTTCGGGGAAGCTCCGAATGCAACTCCGATCTCGTCGAACGTCAGTCCGTTCAACTCGCGCATCACCAGTGCGCTTCGCTGCTTTTCCGGCAGGTTGTCCAGATCGCTCAGAAGCTCTCTCAGGCGTTCCCTCCCGGCAACTTCGGCTTCGACCCCGTGCTTCGCCACCGGATCCTCTTCCGAAATGTCGTCGGTGGTTCGTCTCGAACGGATCAGGTCGATGCACTCGTTGCGTGCAACCTGGAACAGCCAAGGCTTCAACTGGAGGTTGCGCTCCTCTCCGGGCAGTGCCTTCAGCGCCTTCGCCATCGTGTTCTGAAGTGCGTCCGCACTGTCCTCCTGATTGCCGAGGATCGAGACGCAGTATCCGTAGAGCGGCTGTTGGTACCGACGGAACAGCTCCGCGAACGCTCCGCGATCTCCTGAAACAACCCGATCGCCCAGTGCGCGCTCGCTCAGCAGCCGCAGGCGAAGCCCGCCAGCCGATTTTTCTTTCTTTATTGCTGCTCCGTCCATACATGTTCATTATGGGTAACGGATTGCGGGGCCACAAGTAAGGCCTCATCTCGCGGTCAGGCACGGGCTCGAACGCGAATCGAATACTCTGCGCAGAACTTCAGGGTCTGATTGCCGACCGTCCGGATCGCCGCCAGATCCTGCCGGGGCAATTGCCCTGACCCCCAGCCATGAGCGATCCGCAGCCAGAACAGAACTCCGACCGCATCCCTCGCGGTGCGATCGCAGTAGTCATCGTCGGCCTCGTCCTGACCGTGATCGTCTTCGCGATCGACCTTCGCGGTGGATCCAGCTCCGGCGAGCTCGAATGGCAGGTCTTCGAAGAGGTCCAGACACCCGTGAAATCGGCTGAAGCCGGAAAGAACGGGGAGATCGGCATGAGGCGGACTTCGATCTCCGCTCTCCCGCCGAATGGCGGTGGCCAGCTCGTTTTCCGCATCGGCGGCGTGGCCGTTGTCGAGGCAGGGACGAAGCCAACAGAAGTCCGGTGCGCTGTCACGGCGACCGGCCAGGACACGACGATCGCCAGGACACCGAACCTCCGGGCCGTATGGCCACGACCGAGTGACGACCTGCAGGACCAGGAATTCCCTGAATCCCTCGTGCTGAAGTTCAACGCCGTCGGCAAGGAGATACTCGGCGTGCCGATCAGCGACGTGATCCGCCGTTACATCGACACCCTAAGCCCCGCATCCGTCGATTGGGACACCGATGTCATCGGCACCCAGGAATGGGTCTGGTCATTGCCGAAAGGCACCGGCCCCGCCCCGGCCGCTCTCGGCTACGTAGTTGTCTTCCGCACCGCGTTCAGGCCCGAAGCCGACCTCAGGTGCAGCGTCGACATCGCCGGCCAGAAGGCCAGCCAGAAGGCCCGGGCGGTACTGCAGGAGTGGCCGATAGCCGACGAAGACGCCGAGACTGTCGAAACCGACCCCGAACTTGACGTCGAGTAACTAGTCGCTCGAAGGGGTTTCGTCGGGCACCAGCATGTCGGGGCCCTCTTTCGTGCCGCCGACTTTGTTCATCTTGGGGTTTGCCGGCTTGGCGGTGATCCGCCCCGCCTCGAGCGGCTTGCAGAACGAGACTGCCTCTTCGGCGTCCAGCTTGCCGCTCATCCAGGCAGCTTCTGCTTCGGCATCCGGGAGGATCACCGGCATCCGGTTGTGAACCGGTTCGACGTCTTCGTTCGCCTCGGTCGTGATGATCGTGCAGCTCGTCATCTCTTCGCCCTCCCATTCACGGGTGGTCGCCAGTCCGGCGAAAGCGAAGGGCTCTCCGCCGTCAACCGTGAAATGGAACGGCTGCTTCGGATTCTTCGGGTTCTCCGCCTTCATCCATTCGAAGAATCCGTCGGCGAGGATAAGGCAGCGGTTCTCGGACTTCTTGATCAGGGGTCCGTACGCCCGGCTCTTCAGCACGCCTTCGGCCCGGGCGTTGATCATCTTGTAGCCGACCTTCAGATCCTTGGCCCAGAACGGAACCAGTCCCCAGCGCGCCAGCTTGGCCGACTTGCCGCCATCGGCGTCGGGATCGTTGTGGACGGTGAGCACCTCCTGGGTCGGCGCCACGTTGTAGCGCCCCAGGGCGTTCTCCATCTGGTCATCGAGCGAGATCTGGAACCGGCTGCCAAGCCTGCGTTCATCGGATGAGGTGAGTGTGAATCTTCCGCACATGAACGAAGCCTACTTGTGCAGATCCCCGTGATCGCGGTACCAGGCGACTGCTTCGTTGATGCCGTCCTCGAACGACATCTGCGGCGACCAGCCGGTCGCATCGGTCAAGCGGGAGGCATCGACGTACTGCTGATCGATTTCACCTTCGGGATTGCGGTCAAGCAGGTAGTCGGGCTGCTGGTCCGAATCGGTCGCGGACTTGATCTGTTCAATTACTTCGGAAACCGATCGAGGCTCGCCACTGCCGGCGTTGAGTGCCTCTCCCCTGGCCTCGCCGGACCTCACGGCGCCCTCGATCGCCAGATATGCCGCGACCGCGTCCGAAACGTGGAGGAAGTCGCGCCGGGGCGATCCGTCTGAGCGAATCTGGGGCTGGCGGCCATTGATGTAAGCGGTCACGACTTCGGGGATCAGCCGGGAAAAGTTGAGGTCCCCGCCTCCGTAGACGTTGGCGAGGCGGGTCGCGCCAACGGCGAGACCCCAGGACTTCCAGTAGCTGCGGCTGATCACGTCCGCCGCCGCCTTGCTTCCTTCGTAAGGGGCAGCCGGGCGGAGCTCGTCGCTTTCCCTGTAGGGAAGCGAATCGCTGGGACCGTAGGCCTTGTCGGACGAAGCGACAACGACCGCAGACACCTCAGTCTGGCGGGCGGCCTCGAGCACCGTCCAGGTGCCTTCGACGTTCGAGCGGAAGGTCCCGACCGGATCTGCCGCGGCAGGACCAACCAGGGTCTGGGCGGCAAGATGGAACACGGAATCGCAACCGGCTGTTGCTCGATTGACGGCAACTGGATCGGCGACGTTTCCTTCGATCAGTTCAACCTCGTCCGCGATGCCGTGGATGCCCAGTGCCCGCCCCGGGGCGCTCGGCAGGTCGAGCACCAGAACTTCGTCGCCCCGGTTGAGCAACGCCATGACCAGGTGGCCGCCGATGAAGCCCTGCCCTCCGGTGACTAACGACTTGGCCACGGTGCCTCGCCTTTCTCCCAGAGGTCATTGAGCGTGACCAGGTCCTTGTAGGTGTCCATGCAGTCCCAGAATCCTTCATGCCTGTAGGCCCGGAGTTCGTCGGCTTCCGAGAGGTCCTCGAGCGGCGAACGTTCGAGCACGCTGTCTTCTCCGATGAACGAGAGCGCCCCGGGTTCGAAGCAGAAGAAGCCGCCGTTGATCCAGGACGAAGTCTTCGGTTTCTCGGTGAACCCCTCGACCGCACCGCCTTCGCCGATGTCGATCACGCCCCACTGGAGGTTCGGCTGGACGGCGGTCAAAGTGCCCAGCCGTCCATGGTCCTCGTGGAAGTCGAGCAGGCTGTCGAGGTTGATGTCGGCCACGCCATCGGCGTAAGTCACGCAAAAAGTTCCATCCTCGACCAGGCTTTGCGCTGAGTGAATGCGTCCTCCGGTCGGAGTATCGAGACCGGTGTCCACGCAGTCCACCTCGACCCCCTCAGGCCAGGCTTCGGACGAGACGAACTCGGCCACCATCTCGCCGAGGTAGCCGGTCAGGGGATGGAACTTCGTAAAGCCCTGGGCCGCATAGATCGAGATCACGTGCCAGAGCAGGGGCTTGCCCCCGACTTCGACCAGGGCCTTCGGCAGCGTTTCGGTCTTTTCACGCAGGCGGGTGCCGCGGCCCCCGCTCAGAATCAGGACCGGAGGCTTCAGCCGCCGGCCACCGCGGGAAGAATCGTGATCTCGTTGCCGTCCGAGACCGCGGTTCCGAGGCCTTCGCCGTAACGGATGTCTTCGCCGCCGACGTACACGTTCACGAAGCGGCGAAGCTCGCCTTCTTCGGTGATGCGCTCCTTGAGGTCAGCGTGATCGGCGAAGACGGCATCGAGAACCTCGCCTACCGTTCCACCTTCAGCTGACAGCTCTGCCTCGCCACCGGTTACCGCTCGAAGCTGACTCGGAATCTTGACTGTTACTGCCATCAGGCTGCGACCTCCTGGCCGAATTTGGACTCGAAACTTGCCGGATCGGGATCGATCGTAGTGAAGGCAAAGCTCTCGCGGTTGGCGTCGAGGGTCTTCAGGCCTTCGCCCGTGATGTAGACGACGACCTTCTCACCCGAATTCAGCACGCCCTGCTCGGCCAGCTTCCTGAGGACGCCGACGGTTACGCCGCCGGCGGTCTCGGTGAAGATGCCGGTCGTTTCGGCGAGCAGCCTGATTCCTTCGCGGATCTGATCGTCATTGACCATTTCGACCGAACCGCCGGTCCGGCGGGCCTGCTCGACCGCGTACGGACCGTCCGCCGGGTCGCCGATCGCAAGGCTCTTGGCGATCGTGTCCGGCTTCTGTGGACGGCAGATGTTCGAGCCCTCGGCGAAAGCGGTCGCCACCGGCGAGCAGCCTTCTGCCTGGGAGCCATGGAAGACGGGCATCTCGCCCTCGACCAGACCGATGTCCATCCATTCCTGGAATCCCCGGTTGATCTTGGTGAACAGCGAGCCCGACGCGATCGGGGAAACGACCCGGTCAGGGAGCTTCCAGCCGAGCTGCTCGACCGTCTCGTAGGCCAGGGTCTTTGAACCCTCGGCGTAGTACGGGCGCAGGTTCACGTTGACGAAAGCCCACGGCTTCTCGTCGGCGAGCTGCGTACAGAGCCGGTTGACGTCGTCGTAGTTGCCGTTGACACCGACCAGGTTGGTCCCGTAGATGTCGGTCGCCAGGAGCTTCTGCTCCTCGAGGTTGGCCGGAACGAAGACGTAGGAATCAAGGCCGGCTGCGGCCGCATGAGCGGCTACGGCGTTGGCCAGGTTTCCGGTCGAGGCGCAGGCGACAGTCTCGAATCCGAGCTCCTTGGCCTTGGCGATCGCGACGGCAACCACCCGGTCCTTGAAGGAGTGGGTCGGGTTGGCCGCGTCGTTCTTGATCCAGATCTCGGCGTCGGTGCCCAGGCGCTCGGCAAGACGGTCCGCCTTAATCAGCGGTGTCATGCCCGGCTCGAGCGGGTCGGAAGCCTTGCCGTCGAACGGCAGGAAGTCCGAGTACCGCCAGATGCCCTGGGATCCGGCCTGGATCCGACGGCGGGCTTCCTCGGGATTCATTCCGGAGTAGTCGTAAACGACCTCCAGCGGGCCGAAGCACACGCTGCAGAAGAAGTCGGCACCGAGGTCGTACTCGGCCTTGCATTCTTTACATCTCAAGTTTTCTGCTGCCATCCGATCACCTTTCAAAATGAAAAAACCTTCGCCTGTGGGGCGAAGGTCCGATCGGACTTCTCCCCACATCTCCCGACTCATCGAGTCGCTGGATTTGGCACCTTCAAAGGACTTTCGTCTGATGTGGTTGCCGGGGTTTCATTGGGCCAAGTCCCTCCACCCCTCTAGATGTGGCGCTTATGTCTGGTCCAAAACGTATCAAAGCTGGTCGGCTGTGTTCATTTACTCCCCGGAAACACGCTCTTTTCCCGCTTGGCATAACCTTCCCCCATGCCTGTGAAACGAGCCGACACCCAAGGAGGCGGCGATGCCGAACCTCCCTCGTCTCAGACGGCCTCGTGAGCCGCTAGGTTCTTCGGGCTCGCAGGCCGCACCGGATCCCGCCAAGCCTCAGGTTGAAGTCATCGAGGCCGACGGCCTCCGCTGGTTCAACATCGAGCACCCGGGCGGTGCTGAACGCGCCTGGCTGGAAGAGCATTTCGACTTCCATCCACTTGATATCGAAGACGTTCTTTCGCGCAATCAGCGACCGAAGATCGACGAATACCCGGACTACCTCTTCCTGATCCTCCACGTACCGGTTTTCGATCGAAACGCCGGGCGACTCGGCGCGGGCGAGATCGACCTCTTCGTCGGCCCCGACTTCGTCGTCACCCTGCCGAACCAGCCGGTTCCTCCGGTCGAGTACCTGTTCTCACGGTGCCAGGACGACGAGAAGCTGAGGACCAAGCTCTTCTCACGCGGTTCCGGTTACCTGATGTATCGCCTGGTCGATGACAGCTTCGACTACTGCTTCCCGATGCTGAGGAAGATCGGCAACAAGCTCGACGCCCTTGAAGACGAGATTTTCGAAGGCCACTCGGAAGACGTGGTCCGCGACATCTCCAACACCAAGCAGGAGATCATCAACTTTCGCAAGGTCATCCGCCCGCAGCGTCCCGTGCTGCGTGACCTCGAGAAGGTCAAATCGAGGTACCTCGCTTCGGACCTCGATCTCGAAATCTACTTCGACGACATCGTCGACGCACACGAACGGATCTGGGACATGCTGGAGAACTACAAGGAAGTCGTCGTCGGGCTCGAAGAAACGAACGAGTCCTTCCTCAGCCACCGCGTGAACGACGTCCTGCGCGTGCTGACGGCGATCAGCGTGATCGTCCTCCCCCTGACCCTGATCGCATCGATCTTCGGCATGAACGTGGGTCTGCCTGGCGGCGGGGACCCCCAGACATCCACGGATACGCAGTTCTACATCGTCGTCGGGGTGATGCTGGTCATCCTGATCGGCATGGTCGGGTACTTCCGCAAGCGCCGCTGGCTATAGCCTGACCTCCGAATGAGTGAGAACCGCATCTGGGCGCCGTGGCGCCTTCGCTACGTCAAGGACGCTGACAAGGACAACGAAGACCAGTGCGTCTTCTGCGCCAAGCCCGCGCTCGGAGACGACGAAACCGCCCTGATCGTGCATCGGGCCGAGAACTGTTTCGTGATGCTGAACCTCTACCCGTATACGAACGGTCACCTGATGGTCTCCCCTTACGAGCACGTCGGCCGGATCCAGGACATCCCCGCCGGAACGATCACCGAGATGCTGGAGATGGCGAAGCTGGCGATGAATCGGCTCGAAGACGTCTACCGTCCGCATGGCTTCAACGTCGGCTTCAACCAGGGAAAGGCTGCCGGAGCGGGAGTCGAGCACCACATCCATATGCATGTGGTCCCGCGCTGGAGCGGGGATACGAACTTCATGCCGGTCATCGCCGACCACCGGGTGATGCCGCAGTCGCTGGAAGACAGTTACAGGACCCTGCGGGCGGCCTTCGTGGCTGATACCAACGATGGCGAAAGCGACAAGGGCTGATGGCCGAGCCCGAGATGACCCCCGAGGCGAAGTCCAGCCTCGCCGACGCAGCTGCCATGGGCGTCCACACGATCCCGGTCCCCACACCGTTTGCGGTCGGCCGCGTCAATTGCTATCTGCTCGAAGGCGACCCTCTGACTCTCATCGACGCCGGACCGAAATCCGACCGCTCACTCGAGTTCCTGGAGGCCGGGATCGAATCAACCGGGTACAAGCTCGAGGACATCGAACTTGTGGTTTCGACCCATCAGCACATCGACCACATCGGCCTGATGGGCACCGTCGCCGAAAGGTCGGGGGCCGAGGTAGCAGCAATCGACATCTCGGTCAACCGGCTTGCCTCCTATACCTTCGGATCCGAGCGCGACGAACAGGTGGCGATGGACCTGATGGTGCGAAACGGAGTGCCGGCGGATATCGCCAGCGCGCTCAAGGAAGTCACGAAGAGCTTCCAGGAATGGGGCAGCCCGGTCATGGTCACCGTTCCGGTTTCAGACGGTGGCAAGCTGGTCATGGGCTCCCGCGAGTACGAAGTCTTCCTGAGGCCCGGTCACAGCCCTTCGGACACCGTCTTTTGGGACGCCGGGCACAAGCTGATGTTCGCTGGCGACCATTTGCTGTCCCACATTTCCTCCAATCCCCTGATATCGACGCCGCTGGTCGGCGAAGGAGAGCGCACCCGCGCCCTGATCGACTATCGCGAGTCCCTGGCGAAAACCAGGGCCGACCCGATTGAACTCATGCTCTCCGGACACGGACTGCCGATCACCGACCACGTTGACCTGATCGACAAACGGATCGCGTCGCAGGACCGGCGAACCGAGAAGGTCTACTCTCTGGTCGCCGATGGCAACAGCGTCGCCCACTCGATCGCCGAAGCGATCTGGGGGAATATCGCTCTGACTCAGGCTTATCTGACCCTTTCCGAAGTGATCGGCCACCTGGACATCCTGATCGAGGAAGGCCGGGTCTCGGTTTCAAATGACGGCGAATTCGACCGCTTCGAAGTGGTCAAGTGAGCGAAGGAAAGCGCCGCGTTCTGGTCATCGTCAACCCTTACGCCACAACCGTTTCCGATCGACTGAAGAACCTGGTCATCTACGCGCTACAGGGCCGATTCGAGGTGGAGGTCGAAGCCACCGACCGGCAGGAACACGCGATCGAGATCGGCCGCGACGCCCGCGACGGCGATTACGATCTGGTGGTCGCGTTCGGAGGCGACGGCACGGTCAACGAAGTGGTCAACGGTCTGGCCGGCACGAACATCCCGGTCACCTTCCTTCCGGGGGGCAATACGAACGTTGTCTGCCGGACGCTGGGGATCCCGAACGACGTGGTGGACGCAACCGAGCACCTGCTGTCTCTGGCCGACGACTTCATGCCGAGGAAGATCGACCTCGGCAAGATCAACGACCGTTACTTCGTCTTCTCCTGCGGTGCCGGTATCGACGCGACCGTGGTCGAACGGGTGGACGCCAACCCCCGCCTCAAGTCCAGGGCCGGCCCCTACTTCTACTCCTGGCACGCCGTGTCCGGCTACCTGAGGAACTACATGCGGAACCCGGTCCGGCTAGAGGTGACGGTCGACGGCGAAAAGCACGAAGGCGTCACCGCCCTGACCCAGAACTCCGATCCGTTCTCCTACTTCGGCAAGCAGCCGATCCACGTCTGCGAGAACTGCACGATCGACGATGGTTCCCTCGGCATGGTCCTGCTCAAGCGGGCCAACCAGCTCGACGTGATGAGCATCGTCCCCAGGCTGCTCTCGAACAGGCTCTCGGCCTCAAAGCATGCACAGGTCGAGACGTTCGAGCACATGATGGAAGCGAAGATCCGTTCGCTGTCCGACGACGAAGACGGGGTTACCCGCAGCTTCCCGGTCCAGGTAGACGGCGACTACATCGGGAACTTCGAAGAAATCACTCTCGAAGCCGCGCCCGAATCCCTCACCATCATCGCCTGATCAAGGCCGAGAGCCTGGCAACGGAATTTCGGCCGAGTACCATTGATTGATGGCCACAGCTGACATAACCGTCCTGCCGATTGGTCGGGAAGGAGCGAGCGTCGGTGACCTCCTGGTCGCCCTAAGGCAACACCTCGACGCGCAAGACAGGGTGCGCTTCGAAATGCACGCGATGGGCACCTCGCTGGACGGGTCCGCCGAGGACATCTTCGCCCTCGCCGCAGAACTCCACTCGCTGCCCTTCAACGAAGGTGTCCCCCGGGTCTACACGGTCCTGAAGCTGGATCAGAGGACCGACAAGGACCAGACCCTCGAATCCAAAGTGAAGTCAGTAGAAGACCGCCTCTAGGAGCCGCGAGATCCTGATTTTCCGGTACTACGGGTGAAAATCGGGATCTCGGAGCTCTTCCGGGGCTTCGGGGGCTCGGTCTGCGGGGTTACTCGCCGGGGGTTACCCGGTAGGCGTCGAAGACTGACTCAACGTGGCGCACTCTGGCGATGCATTGCTTCAGCTGGCCCGTGTCCCCCACTTCGATCACGAAGCGGTTCTTGACCATTGGCGGGTTTGTGGAGCACTCGGCCGAGATGATGTTCACCCCGACCTCGGCGAAAGTTCGCGAAAGGTCCTCGAGCAGGCGGGTGCGGTCGTAGGCGTCGATCTGGATCTCGACGCGGAATGTGGCTTCGTTCTCGCCCTCCCAGGACACTTCGACCATCCGCTCCGGTGAGTTGCCGAGATCGGCGACGTTCCGGCAATCGACCCGATGGATCGTGATGCCACGGCCCAGGGAGACGTAGCCGAGGATGTCGTCGCCCGGGACCGGGCGGCAGCACTTGGCCAGTCGCAGGGCGACGTTCTCGACGCCCTGGACCGAGATGCCGAACTCGGAGGCTTCGCGGATCCTCTTCTTGCCCCGTCCCTTGGTGATTTCCTCGACCGGCTCGGGCTCCAGCATCTCGCCGGCGCGCAGGCGCTGGATCAGCTTGTTTGCCGTGGTCTTGGCGGAGATCTTTCCCTGGCCGAGCGCGATGTAGAAGTCGTCGGCCTTGCGGAAGCCCATCTCCCGCATGACGTCGGCCAGCATCGGCGAGCCGGAGAACTTCTGCGGCGGCAGGTCGCGTTTGCGAAGGGCCTTGGCCAGCGCGTCCCGGCCGTCCCGTTCAGCGTCTTCCCGTCGCTCCTCGCGGAACCAGGCCCGGATCTTGTTGCGCGCGCGACTGGTCCGCACGACCTTGATCCAGTCGCGCGACGGCCCCCGCTCCTGTTTCGCAGTCATGACTTCGACGATGTCGCCTGACTTCAGCGCGTAGTGAAGCGGCACGATTTTGCCGTTGACCTTTGCCCCGACACAGCGGTGACCGACGTCGGTGTGAATCGAGTAGGCGAAGTCGACCGGGGTCGCTCCGGCGGAAAGGTTCATCACTTCGCCCTTGGGCGTGAAGACGAAGACTTCGTCCTCGAAAAGGTCTTCCTTGAGTGACTCGAGGAACTCGGCCGGGTTCTGCTCGGACTCGGATTCGACCAGCTGCCTGAGCCAGGTCATCTTTTCGCGCGAAGAGTTCGGGCCGGTGCCCTCCTTGTAGGACACGTGGGCGGCGATGCCGTATTCGGCGAGGCGATGCATCTCCTCGGTGCGGATCTGGATCTCGAGCGGCTTGCCCTCCAGCCCGATCACCGTGGTGTGAAGTGCCTGGTACATGTTGGCCTTGGGCATCGCGACGTAATCCTTGAAACGTCCGGGCAGCGGCTTCCAGAGCGAATGGATCACACCGATTGCTCCGTAACAGTCCTTGACCGAGCCGACGATGACGCGCATCGCCGTGAGATCGAAGATCTCGTTGAACTCCCGGCCCTTCTTGGTCATCTTCGTGTAGATCGAATAGAAGTGCTTGGCGCGCCCGGCGATCTCGGCGTCGATGCCGACTTTCTTCAGTTCTTCAGCGAGGAATCCGCCGGCCTCGTCGACATAGGTGTCACGCTCAGCCCGCTGCTGGGCGACGAGATGTTTGATCTCGGAGTACTTGCGCGGGTGGAGCGTCGCGAACGCGAGGTCCTCCAGTTCCCACTTGATCGCGTGGATGCCGAGGCGATGGGCAAGCGGGGCGTAGATCTCGAGCGTCTCTCGCGACTTCGCGATCTGCTTCTGCTTGGGAAGCGAACTCAGCGTCCGCATGTTGTGGAGGCGGTCGGCCAGCTTGATCAGGATGACCCTGATGTCCTTGGCCATCGCGACCATCATCTTGCGGTAGTTCTCGGCCTGGCGTTCGTCGCGGCTCTCGAAAGTGATCTCGGTGAGCTTGGTGACACCGTCGACCAGATCGGCGATGTCCTTGCCGAAACTCTGCTCGATCTCGTCGAGGCTCGCCGAGGTGTCCTCGACCGTGTCGTGGAGCAACGCAGCGCAGAGCGTGTCCGTGTCGAGGCTCATGCCGACGCAGATCCGGGCGACACCAACCGGATGGGTGATGAATTCGTGGCCCGACTGGCGCTTCTGGTCAGCGTGGTGACGGCAGGCGAAAACGAAGGCGCTGGCGACTTCGTTCCGGTCAATCAGGGACTGGCTCGAGCCATTCGATCCGATGATCTGGGTCTCGAACTGATCGATCACCGCAATCAGGTCATCGAGCAGGGAACGCTCTCGCGGCGTGAGCCCCGAAGTCAATTCGTTCAGCTGTTCGTTGGCCTTTTCGACTGCCTGAGAAATGCGAGACGCTCCTGAAATAGGGCTTGTGACGAGGAAAACGCCGATGACTCATCGAGGTTCACCTTCTCTGAGGATACGACCCCGAGGCTGCGGGCATCGCCCTGGCCCTCACTCAGAATGAGACCGACCTCTTCGAGAATCCTGACCAGCAGTCCGGATTGCTCCGGCGACCGCGGGTCAGAAGGTACCCCGATCAGCACGTTCCGAAGCAGCTCTCCGCGAATCGCATCAGCGTCCCTGAGCGCCCGGAAGAGCTGCCTCAGCTGGCCGGTCAGCTCGTACCTGTGTGCTGCGGCCTTCTCGGCAAACTCAAATTCGTCGGCCCCGGATATCGCGTGAATCAGTCCCGCTCCGGCATTCAGGCCTTCCGCTTCCGGCGCCAGGCCCGGCGGATCCAGTGACACCACATTGCTGAACCCCGAGACCAGCTCGGGACGCTGGCAAAGCAGGGAATAGTCGAAGACCAGGACCCCGTCGGTCCTTGCCAGAGCAGCTTCGACTTCGGCTGAAGGGCTGCCGGACCAGATGCCGGATACTTGCGCGCCTTCCCGGAACCGGCTGAGTCCGGCGACCCCACCGAGGTCCCGCCAGCGCCGCACCGCATCGGAAGTTGCGATCGCGACGCCTTCGCCGGAGGTGATCAGATCGGCGATCCGCACGCCGGGCAAACCGCCCGGCATGGCCTCTTCACGCCCGCCGCTGCCCGGTCGGGTTGCTTCCGGGCCATCGGGGCCTTCCACCGCAGATTCAAAGCGGGTCCACCACTCCAAACTTTCGCAACCGGGCAGCGGGCCGTTCTCGCCAGCTTCAACCGGAAAGACCTCTTCGAGCTTCACCTGCGCCTCGACCGAGCCGTTCCAGTGATTGACGCTCAGATCTGCTGCGACATCGACCGGATCGGCCTCACCGACTCCAAAGCTCGTCCTCCCGAAGCAGATTCCCGCAGCCCGGTGGCCGCCGGAATCCAGACTGAACTTCGCGTGCTTTCCGTCCCCGATCTCCCGGACGTCACAGATCCGGGCGCCAGGTACCAGCAGCATCACGGGCCGGTTTGCCTGGCCGAATGGTGCGAGCTTCTCGAGCTCCTCCGCCAGCGGCAGCCCGAGATCGGTCCCGCCGACGATCGCATCCACCTGAAGCTTCGGTTGTGGCGGGTCGGTACCGATCTGCTCGACCACCGCCGCAGCCAATGCGGTTCTGAACTCGTCGATCCGCTCGGGAAGTATCTGGATACCGGCCGCGGCCTTGTGACCACCAAAACCTTCGAGCAGGTCCGAGCATCTTGAGATAGCGAGGTGAAGATCGAGTCCGGGCACGCTCCGGGCTGAGCCCCTGGCAAGGCCGTTGCCGATCGCGATCACCACGGCGGGCGCCCTGTGCTTCCGGACCAGCCGGGACGCAACGATTCCGATCACTCCCTGATGCCAGCCTTCGCCGGCGACCACGAGCGCGGCCGCATCCGGATCTTCGAGGTCCCGGCGCGCCGCCTCGGCTGCGGTTTCGACCTCGCGCTCCACCTTGCGACGATCCATGTTCGCCCTGCCCAGTTCCACCCCGATCTCGGCCGCCCGCTCCGGTGAATCGGCGAGGAACAGTTCAACCCCTGCGTCGGCGCGGTACATGCGGCCGGCCGCATTTATCCGAGGCCCCAACCGGAACCCGAAGTCCTCCGAACTGAGTTGGGTCGGCGTCACCCGGGCCTCTTCGAGCAAAGCCCTCATTCCGACCCGTTCGGCCCGGCGGGCGACCTTCACACCCTCGCGGACCAGCCTGCGGTTCTCGCCGACCAGGGGCATAACGTCAGCGACAGTCGCCAGCCCCACCAGGTCGAGATCGTTCTCGTTCAGGGCAGGATCAAGGCCGCTTGCGGCGCGGATCGCACAGGCGAGCTTCCAGGCAACCGCGGCACCGCAGAGCTCCTTGAACGGGTACCCGCTGATCACCGGATGAAGAATCGGGCAGTCAGGCAGGACGGCGTCGGCCTGATGGTGATCAGTGACGATGATCTTCATGCCCAGCTCTTTTGCCAGGGCGACCTCGTCAACCGAGGTCACTCCACAGTCAACCGTTACCACCAGGCTTGTTCCGCGTTCGCTGATCGACCTGATCGCCACTTCGTTCAGGCCATAGCCCTCGTCCCGGTCCGGAATGAACCAGTCACAGGTCGCCCCGAGTCCCCGCAACAGGCCGACCAGAATCGATGTGGAAGCAACGCCGTCAACGTCGTAGTCGCCGTAGACCGTGATCGCGCCGCCCGCTTCGACTGCCTCGAGGATCTGACCAACCGCGACGTCCATTCCGTCGAACAGTGATTCGTCGTGATGCTCGTCCGCAGCGAGAAAGGCCTGTGCCTCTGCCACCGTCCGGTGGCCGCGGCGTACGAGGGCCGTGGCAATCGGCCGGCTCAGGTTCAGTTCCGCGGCGAGTCTCTGCGCCTCTTCGACCCGGTAAGGCTGAGCCTCAAAGGAGATTGATCGAACCTAGATTTCCAGTTCCGGCTCGCCGGAACGGGTGCCGATCCAGTAAATGAAAGCGACACCGAGGAGGGTTCCCGGGATGGCGTTGACGAAAGTCAGGACGTTGGTGTCGTTGATTCCTTCGCCGAGCGCTATCTGAACGATGGCCCCGGAAATCAGGGCGCCGATCAGCGCACCCAGCAGGGCACCAATGATGCCCTGCCAGAAACGTTCGGGCACGAAGATCGAGAAGTGCCAGAGAGCGAGACCAACGGTGAACCAGACAACGATCGCCATTATTTGTTTCCTCTCTTGCGGCGCGGACTCGGATGCTTTGGAACTGTCTCGGCCACCTTGGACTCGTCTTCGACTGCCCCGTCGTCATCGTCCACCTTGGAGACTTCCAGGTCAGTGGCGAAAGCAGGAACGTAGCCCTGTGTCTCAATCTGCTGGCGACGGCGCCTGCGGAACCCGGGCTCACGTTCTTTCCAGAGCGCAAGAACCGGTGACGCGATGAAGATCGACGAGTAGGTACCGGACGCGATGCCGACCAGGATCGCGATCGCGAAGGCACGCAGCGTCTCGCCGCCGAAGATCAGCAGCGACACCACTCCGAGCAGGGTGCAGAGGCTGGTTGCCAGCGAGCGTGTCATGACTTCCGACATCGACTTGTTCGTGATCTGGGAGAAAGTCGCTCGCGGCATCCTTGGCTGGTTCTCCCGGATTCTGTCGAACACGATGATCGTGTCGTAGAGCGAATAGCCCAGAATCGTGAGGAAGGCCGCGACGGTAGCGCTGGAGACCTCGGCACCAATCAATGCGTAGACGCCAAGGGCAATCAGGATGTCGTGCATGATCGCGATGAGGATCGGCACCGAGTACTTCGGTTCAAACCGGATCGCCACGTATCCCGTGATCAGAAGCAGCGAGAAAGCGACCGCGAGCAGGGCGCTGCGTGCGACCGAGGCACCGAACGTCGGGCCGACGCTGGTGCTGCTGAAGCCGTCTTCTGAAACTCCGAACTCGTCGTTGAGGGTCTCTTCGACCGCGGCAAGTTCGTTCGGGTCAAGCGTGTCGCTCTCGATCTGGAAGGCGTTTCCACCGAGAACCGGGTTGTCGACCGCCTGGATCTCCGCGTCGGCCAGCCCGTCAGCGGATACAGCTGTGCGCAGTTCCTCTGCCGTGATGTCCTGGTCGAGCGCGACTTCGATTCGGGTACCCGACTCGAAGTCGATGCCGAAGTTCAGACCCTTGGTGGTCAGCGCCATCGCACCGATCAGCAGGATCACTCCCGAGATCGCAAAGAGCCATTTGGCGTTGCCCATGAAGTCGAAATGCCAGCGCTGCTTGCCTTCGATCCCGCTGAAACCCTTGCCGGATCTCAGGAAATTCGTATTGCTCATCGAGAAGAGCAGGGCCTGGGTGAAGACAACTGCGGTCAGCAGTGAGACCAGGGTGCCGATACCGAGGGTGAAAGCGAATCCCTTGATCCCGGACGTGGCAAGGACGAACAGGATGAACGCGGTGAGTAGGGTGACGACGTTTGCGTCGATGATCGTGCCGATGCCGCGGCGATACCCGATCGAGATGGAAGAGGTGACGGATCTCCCGAGCCGCATCTCTTCCTTTATTCGCTCGAATATGACGATGTTTGAGTCGGCGGCAACACCGATGGTCAACACGAGGCCGGCGATACCCGGCAGCGTCATGGTGATCGGAATCACCTTGATCATCGCCAGGAAAATGATCGCGTAGACGATCAGCGCGAGCGACGCGACCAGACCGAGGAACCTGTAGAAGACGATCAGGAAGAGGATCACCAGCGCGAGGCCGATCAGCAGGGCGAGTACGCCCTGATCGAGGGCCTCCTGGCCGAGGCTGGCGGAGACCTGGCTCTGGCTGGTCAAGGTGAGATCGATTGGCAGAGCGCCACGCTGCAGGAACTCGGCTAGGTTCTGGGCCTCGGCAATATCGAATCCGCCCGAGATCTGGGCACCGGTGCGACCGTCGATTCCGTCGGGGTTTTCGACGAAGTTGATGATCGGCCGCGAGACGACGCCGCCGTCGAGCACGATCGCGAAGTTGCCGGAAAGGTTCGATGCCTGGGTGGCGTCTACGGGACCGATCGCGCGGGCCTGTCCGTCCTGGGCAATCTTCCGGGTGACTTCCTGGAATGCCTTTCGGCCGTCGTCCGTGAAGTCGAAGGTTACGTTCGGCTGGCCGGTCCCCTGATCGGTCTGCTGCTGCGGGTCCTTGATGTCACTACCCGAGAGGGCGGCGTTGTCTTCCAACACGTAGTAGCCAGCGTTCTCTTCGCCGTCCACGGTCTTGCCGGTGCCTGAATCAGTAGCCTGCTCGGTGACTACGACGGTGCCCTGAGGCACCTCCTTGACGATCGTGTTCTCCTTCGGGATCGGCGTTCCCTGATCGTTGAAGTAGAGGTCCTGCTTGTCGTTGACCGGTCCGGAAAGGTAGGTGTGCTCCTTGTCGTCGGAGAACAGGTAGAACTGGTCCGGCGCTGCACAATTGGGGCAGTCATCAACCCGGGGTTGCTTGGAAGCAAGCGTTACGGCATCCCACATGGTGGGCTCAGCACCGAGGCTGATCAGCTGGCGGTTGAAGCCTTCGGTCGGCGGACGCCCGGCGTCGATCCACTTCTGGCGCTGCTTGTCCGCGACCTTTTCCGGATCGTTGTCACCGAGGTCGGTCTGAACGTCCTTGGCCGGTCCAACAAGATTGTTCTGCCAGTCATAGAAATAGAGGCGGGCCGGCTTGGTCGCGCATTCCGTGGCCTTGCCTACCGATGTCGCTCCGGGGATGCCAACCGAGATTTGGTCTCGACCGAGGCGGGAGACTTCAATTTCGGAAATACCGAGGCGGTCACAGCCCGAACGGATGATGTCGACCGACTGGTCCATCGCTTCGGTCGTGACTTCGGGCGCCTGCGGAGTCGGGCGTCCCTGGAGGGTCAGCTCGATGCCGCCCTGGAGGTCCAGGCCCAGCTGAGTCGGCTTGCTGACCGAAACGACGACCGATGCAATGACCAGCCCCGCCACGAACAGCAGCACGAATATATTGCGGCGCCTGCCTCCCATGCGCGGAGTTTATCCCTCCGGCGTGAGGACGATCATCAAGCCCCCATCGTCGTCATACGCGGGGAAGACATCGGCGATCGCTTCAGCCGCGGAATCGTTCTCGGAATTGACTGCAACCCGCTTGCCGAGAGAACGCACGCCCCACTCGAGCGAGGTTTCAATCGGATCGGTCTCGCCGTCTCCGTTGGTGTCGGCAGTCTCGCCCCCGTCGCCGCGATCGACCCACTTCAGGCCTAGCACATCCTTGACCGGCCGGCCAATGACGTCTTCGTCAGTCAATCCAGTCAGCTCGTAGCTGCCGCGACCGGCGTCGATCACGCGGCCCTCCTGGTCGCAGACGAAAAAGGCGGCGTTCGGGGCCGGGTAATAGTCGTCGAGCAGTTCGAAAACAAAACCGAATCCGCACTTCGAGCAGCCTTTCGGCCGCGTGCTGAAACCGGCGGTGCGGTCTCCGCCAGCTTCGCGGTTGCCGCAATTGGGACAGATGAAGAAGGGCATCGGAGGCAAGGCTAGTGAAGCCGCCCGCTCGACGCGCCTTGATGCTTCGCTCCCGACGCGAAGCCCTGCAACCTATCGGTAAGTGACAGTGACGTAACTTTGTATATCGGGAGGATTCGGGTCTTGATCGGATTGCTGCTGTCGCTGGCGCTGATGTTCGTGATGTTCAACATCGGCTTGAACCTCGTCACCAACGACTTCAAGCGCCTGCTACTGATACCTCGGGCGTCTCCCGGTGGCACCACGGCCAATATGTCACCCATATGGCCAAGGGTGAAACCGCGCTCGCGGTCGGTGCCCTGCTCGGCAACGACGACCTCCTGATCCCCGCGGGCGTCTACAGCTTCTTCATGTTCTTCCACGGCCGCATCTTCGCCCGCTTCATGAGTCGCCGAAATGCGTCAGAGCAGCAGGTGTCCCAAGCCCGGGTAAGGCGAATACTTGTAGATTCGCCGAATGGTCGTTGGGAATGATTGGCAATCCGGGAGGACGGGCGCATGATCGAGGTCGTATTACCGCTTTCGCTGATCTTCATCATGTTCAACATCGGCCTGAGCCTCACTCCGGAAGACTTCCGCCGGGTTTTGAAGATTCCGCGCGGCGTGGCGGTCGGCATGGTCAACCTCCTCTTCGTCGCCCCTTTACTCGCCGCAGTCGTGGCCACGGTTTTTGATCTGGACCCGGTCCTCGCGGTCGGCTTGGTGCTCCTCGGCTCAGCGCCCGGCGGAACCATGGCCAACATGTACACACACCTGGCCAAGGGTGAGACCGCACTCTCTGTGACCCTGACCGCCCTTTCGAGCGTCCTCTGCGTGATCACCGTTCCGGTCTACCTGAAACTTGCCGACAACCACTTCGGTGGTGGCAACCTGATCGACGACGTCAACATGGTCGGAGTCGCAGCCCGGGTTATCGCCATCACCCTCGTTCCCCTGGTGCTCGGCATGCTGGTCAGCAGCCGTAAGCCGACCTGGACCGCACTGCGGAAGCCCAGCCTTGACCGGGCCGCCCTGATCGTCTTCGTGCTCGTCGTGATCGCAGCTGTCGTTTCCGAGTGGGACACGATCCTCGACAACTTCGCAGCAGTTGCCCTGGCGACTCTGACCCTCAACCTGCTGGCGATGGGTCTGAGCTTCGGTGCTGCCAAAGCACTCAAGCTCGGCGATCGTGCGGCTACCGCGATCTCACTCGAGCTCGGCATCCACAACGCGACCGTGGCAATCACGGTCGGCGATTTGCTCGGCGACGATGCATTCATCGTGCCAGCCGGCGTCTACAGCCTCTTCATGTTCACCAACGGAGCGCTGTTCGCCTGGTTCATGGCCCGCCGGAACAAGTCAGGTGGCGCGACGCAGACCCTCGGGGCCTGACGTTGAGGGTCTTTGTCGCTGGAGCGAGCGGGGTCGTCGGCCAGCCACTCGCCAGGCAGCTCATTGCAGCCGGTCACGAAGTCACTGGCACAACTCGCAGCGACAACAAGGCGCGGGAGATCGAATCGTCCGGGGCCACTCCGGTGATCTGCGACGCCTTCGATCAGGAGGCCGTGACGAAAGCCGTGGCCGACGCCGCGCCAGACGTGGTCATCAACCAGTTGACGAACCTGCCCACAATGGGCGACCAGCGAGATCCCGACTTCTTCACGGCGACGAACCGGCTCCGAACGGAAGGCGGCAAGATCCTGATCGAGGCGGCCCGGGCAGCGGGCGTCAGGCGCCTCGTCACCCAGAGCATCGCTTTCACCTACCTGCCGAAAGGATCGTGGGTCAAGGTCGAGACCGACCCCACCGTGCCCGTCTTCGATGATCCGATGAGCATCGCCTTTCAGTCTGCCCTCACCCTCGAGCAGGACCTGCTGGACGCTGAAGGGATCGACGGCTTGATCCTGCGCTACGGCTTCTTCTACGGACCCGGTACCTACTACGCGGCCGACGGCTCGACTGCCTCCGAGGTCCGTCGCCGCCGACTCCCCCTGGTCGGCCCGGCCACCGGAACCTTCTCCTTCGTTCATGTCGAAGACGCCGCAGCGGCGACGGTCCTTGCGACCACCCAGGGCTCGCCCGGGATCTACAACATAGTTGACGACGAACCGGCCGCCCTCAAGGAGTGGTTGCCGGTCTACGCGGAGGCCATCGGCGCCAAACCACCCCGGAAGGTGCCTGCCTGGCTCGCCCGCCTGGTCGCCGGCAAGTCCCTGACGGAATCGGCAATCAACATGCGCGGAGCCAGCAATGCGAAGGCCAGGGAGGAGCTGGGCTGGCAGCCTTCGTTTGCCTCCTGGCGAACCGGTTTCGCCGAGGACCTGGCTCAAAACAGTTGATCGTTGCCGCTTGGCACCGGGATTCCCAGGTGCTCGAAGGCGGCCGGAGTGAGGACTCTCCCCCGTGGGGTGCGTTTGAGCATTCCCTGCTGGAGCAGGTAGGGCTCTAGTACGTCTTCGATCGTGTCCTGCTCTTCTCCGATCGCGACGGCGATGGTCGACAGCCCGACCGGACCACCGTTGAACTTGACTGCGACCAGTTCGAGCAGGGCCCTGTCGGAGCGGTCCAGCCCTGCCTTGTCGACCTCGAGCATCTCGAGGGCGGCGGCGGCGATTTCGGAATCGACCACACCGGTCCCCTTGACTTCGGCGAAGTCCCGAACCCTCTTCAGCAGCCGGTTGGCAACGCGTGGTGTGCCTCGCGAACGCTCGGCGATCGCATGGGCTCCAGCATCATCGATCTCCACCTTGAGGATCTCGGCCGAACGGATGACGATCTTCGCGAGGTCGGCCGGCGTGTAGTACTCGAGGCGATGCGACACTCCGAAACGGTCCCTCAGCGGAGTCGTCAGCAGTCCGCTCCTGGTGGTCGCACCGATCAGGGTGAACGGCGGCAGCGGCAGGGTCACGGTCTGGGCCCCGGCGCCCTGACCGAGCACGACGGGCAGTTCACCGTCTTCCATCGCCGGGTAGAGAGTCTCTTCGACTGCCCTGCCCAAGCGGTGAATCTCGTCGATGAAGAAGACACTTCCCGGCTCCAGGGAGGTCAGAAAGGCCGCGACATCGCCCTTTCGTTCGAGCGCAGGGCCGGCAGTCTGCACCAGGTTCACGCCCATCTCGGCCGCCACGATGTTGGCCAGCGACGTTTTGCCGAGGCCGGGTGGTCCGGCCAGGAGTACGTGGTCCAGCGGTTCATTCCGGCGCCGCGCTGCTTCGATGAAGAGAGCGAGTTGGTCGGTGACCTGGGTCTGGTTGACAAAGTCGGCGAGACTTGGAGGCCTGAGCGAGACATCAAGCTCCTGGTCCGGCAGGTCGGCCCTTGCGTCATGGACCCGTGGCTCCGCCCCTTCGGGCAGGTCCGCATCCATGCTCAGGTTGATCCGGCTGCCGCCGAAGTCGGGAAGGTCGGCCATCACTTCTCCCCGACCCGGCCGGTTCCGGCGCGCTTGAGGGCGGCGGCGATCAGCGTCTGTGCGTCGTCGGCTGCCTCGAGGCCGTCAAGCATCTGCTCTGCCTCCAGCGGCACGTAGCCGAGGTTGATCAATCCGTCCCGAGCCATCGAACGAGCATTACCCGCTTCCGGCGTGGCGATCTCGCCGCCGGCCTGGGCGACTTCTTCGGTGACCCGGTCCTTCAGTTCGAGAATGATTCTTTCGGCGGTTCGTTTTCCAATTCCGGGGACTGCCTGAAATCGTTTTGCGTCGCCGGCGACGATGGCCGTGATCAATTCGCGGTGAGGTCCGCCGGAGAGCGCGGCGATCGCGACCTTGGGTCCGATACCGCTGACGCCGATCAACTGATTGAAGAGGTCTCGCTCTTCTTCCGAAGCAAAGCCATAGAGCAGGAGTGAATCGTCCCTGCTGATCGTCTCCGCGTGGAGGAAGGTCTGCTGGCCGGCCGCCGGGACACTCCGCAGGGTCTCGGCGCTGACCGTGAGTCGATAACCGACACCGGATGCCTCGATCACGACGTGATCGGTACGCCTGACCAGCACCTCGCCTCGGACGGTGGCGATCAACCCGGCACCCGCACGGGCTGCTTCGCCTTGGCCGCGGAAATCGCATTCGCGGACTCAATGGCATCGCGACGCCCGGCGGTACCGCCGTGGCAGATCGCTACCGCCAATGCATCGGCGGCGTGATCCGGTCTCGGTACTTCGTTAAGTCCGAGCAGTGTTGCGACCATCTTCTGGACCTGGCGCTTGTTGGCATTACCCGATCCGCAGACGGCGGTCTTGATCGCCTGTGGTGTGTAGGCGAAGCAATCGACGGTCTTCTGTGCGGCGGCGAGCATGACGACGCCCGAAGCCTGTCCGACCTTCATCGCCGAAGCGACGTTCTTGCCGAAGTAGAGGTCTTCAATTGCCAGAGCTGAAGGCTGATGCCATTCGATCAGTTCGATGAGAGATTCGTGGATTCGGACCAGACGAAGTTCGGCTGATTGACCGGATTCGGTTTCGATGACTCCGCCATCGAGCGCAACCATGTGTCCGCCCTCGATGCGCACCACTCCGAAGCCCAGGTTGGCCGTCCCGGGATCTATGCCCATTACGACTCTCATGTCTCCTCATTCTGTACGCAGCGTCGGATGCCTTCACTGCAGCAAACAGGGATTTCCCAGTTAAGGAAATCCCTGCCTTATGAAAAAGCTGTGATGGCGGAGAGAGGGCGAAACCGAACGTCTGTCCCTTATTCGGCTTTGCCCGCCAAGACGGTAGACCGAATTACCCTGCCAAGCGCTCAAGAACCTCGTCCGGGATTTCGAAATTTGCGTGGACGTCGTTTACATCGTCCTGCTCTTCAATCGCTTCGAGCAGCTTGATCAGGGTTCCGGCTTCGGATTCGGCGACCTCCACGGTGTTGGTCGGCTCGACGGCGAGTCCGACCGATTCGATCTCGATCCCGCCAGCCACAATGGCCTCCTTGACCGCTGTCAGGTCTGTCGGCTCAGCCAGCACTCGCAGCTTGCCGTCTTCTTCTATGACGTCACTGGCTCCGGCGTCGATCGCCATGATCAGGTCGTCTTCACCGTACCTGTCGCCGTCAACCACGACCACGCCGTGGGTCTCGAACATCCAGGCGACCGAACCGGGCTCGCCGAGGTTGCCTCCGTGACGGCTGAAGGCGTGCCGGACTTCGGCCGATGTCCGATTGCGATTGTCGGTCAGAGCATCAACCAGGATCGCCGCCCCGCCCGGGCCGTAACCCTCGAACTGGATCCGCTCGACGATCACCGCGTCATCGCCTTCTCCGGTTCCGCGATCAATCGCCCGCTCGATGTTCGCCTTCGGCATTGATTCGTCCCGTGCCTTCTGCATCGCCGTAGCTAGAGTGGGGTTTCCGTCGGGGTCGCCGCCACCTTCTCGGGCGGCAACGGTGATGGCCTTGGCGAGCTTTGTGAACCGCTGACCGCGCTTGGCGTCAGCAGCTCCTTTCTTGTGCTTGATCGAAGACCATTTCGAATGACCAGACATACTTTGATTCTATGGTGACCCGATGACAACGCAAATCCCCGAGAAAAAGCAGCATCGGATCGCTGCTGCTTTCGTCGCCGCGGCCATGCTCCTGTCTGCGCTTTCCCTGTGGACGATTATCCCGCTGGCGTGGCTCTGGATCGGTTCCCAGCTTGCCGCAACCCAGTTCCCCAGTCTCGGGCCCTACGTCGTCACTCTGATTGGGGTAATCGTCTCGATCCTGATCGTCGCCTGGCTGATCGGACTGATGAACGAGGTCTACCTCAGCCTGACCGGCAGTCGCACCGTAGCCCCACTCCGGATGGGATGGATGAAGAGTCTCCGCGATTCGGAGAAGTCCGACGAACCACCGTCAGTGCTCGAGACCGTGATCGTCGGTTCGGTGATCATCGCTTTCTTCTCGCTGATCATCTGGTTCCTGACTTCCGCCGGATCTTCCCTGCCCGGCCGCTAGGCGTTCCGGCAGACATCCGCGAACCAGGCGTGGACACGATCGTCCGCCGTCAGCTCCGGATGGAAAGAGATCGCAGTTACGGTGCCCTCACGAACCGCAACCGGGTGATCCCGAACCGTCGCCAGGACTTCAACGCCCTCCCCCATCTCTTCGACCCACGGCGCACGGATGAAGATCCCCCGAACCGGACTGTCGATGATCCGGTCTAGGTCGATATCGTCTTCGAAGCTGGCCAGCTGACGTCCGAAAGCATTCCGCTTCGTCGTGATGTCGATAAGTCCGAGGTGGTCGCGGTCGGCCACGATCATTCCGGCACAGGTGCCAAGGATCGGCTTGCCTGCCGCGTGGTGTGCCGCGATTGAATCGCCCAGACCGGCCGATTCGATACCCATCGTGATCGTGGTGCTCTCGCCGCCAGGCAGGATCAGCCCGTCGAGCCCCGCGAAGTCCTCCGGCGTTCGGACTTCCACTGCTCTCGCACCAACTGAGTTCAGGTGGGCGGCATGCGCAGCGAAGCCACCCTGCACGGCGAGGACGCCGATTCTCACCGGCGCGTCAACGGGATCGGTTGAGTGATTACCAGCCGCGGCTGGCAAGGCGTCCGTCGTCGCCGAGCGCTGACATCTCGATCCCGGGCATGGCGTCTCCGAGCTGTTCGGAAGCAGCGGCGATTCGCTCGGGATCGTTGAAGTGGGTGGTCGCGTCGACAATCGCCTTGGCGCGGCGTTCGGGATCATCCGACTTGAAGATGCCGGAGCCGACGAAGTTGCCTTCGGCTCCCAGCTGCATCATCAGGGCGGCGTCGGCCGGGGTTGCGATTCCACCCGCGCAGAAGACGGGAACCGGCAGCCAGCCCCTGGTTGCGACATCCCTGACCAGCTCCAGCGGGGCCGAAAGATTCTTGGCTGCGGTCGGCAGCTCGGTTGAACTGAGCGTGCCGAGATGGCGAATTCCGGAAGTGATCTCCCTCATGTGGCGCACGGCTTCGACGATGTTGCCGGTGCCGGCCTCGCCTTTTGAGCGGATCATCGCCGCGCCTTCACCGATCCGGCGAAGGGCTTCTCCGAGATTGGTCGCGCCACAGACGAAAGGTGCCTTGAACTCGAACTTGTCAACGTGGTTGAACTCGTCGGCAGGGGTCAGGACTTCCGACTCGTCGATGAAGTCGATGTTGAGCGATTCAAGGACCTGGGCTTCGGCGAAATGGCCGATACGGACCTTGGCCATGACCGGAATCGAGACAGTCGCCTGGATTTCCTTGATCATGCGCGGATTTGACATGCGGGCAACCCCGCCGTCCCGGCGAATGTCGGACGGGACCCTCTCGAGGGCCATTACCGCACAAGCCCCGGAATCCTCGGCGATCTTTGCCTGTTCGGCATCGACCACGTCCATGATCACACCGCCCTTGAGCATCTCTGCCAGGCCGGTCTTGACTCGGAATGTCGCTTCTTCTGCCATCTCCCCCAGCATAAAGAGTCCGGGTTGCCGAGGTTCTGGACGATGTGGCAAAAGGGGACGGCTTACGGCGACGGAATGCCGCAGCCCTCGCTACTTCAGCTTGTAGGCACGAATGCGATCGCGATGCGCGTCTTCGTCCCGTGAGTACACACCGTGGGCGAGCGCGTGGACCAGCGCCATCAGAGCGGTGTTCGAGCGCAGGAACGAAGGGCTGTTCGACGAGTAATAGAGGCTCATGTCGGCCTTCTTGACGGCGTCGGAAAGGGTGGCGTCGGCGATCGCCAGGGTACGGGCCTCGCGGTGCTCGGCCAGCTTCATCGCCCGGGCAAGCAGCGGGTGGGAGCGACCGGCGGAAAGGGTGATCAGGAGCGTCTCCGGATCGATCCGTCCGAGGCGCTGGAGTGAGGGTCCTGCGGTTGAGGTGACGATCTCCGCCCGGATGTCGAGCAGACTGAGCGTATGCCGGAGGTAGCTGGCGAAGAAGGCCATCTGGTCGGTACCGACGATCACGACCTGATTCGCGGCAGCAAGCGCGGCAACAGCGCCGTCGATCTGTTCCTGGTCAAGCTTCCTGGCGGTTTCTTCCAAGTTTGCGTGATCGGTGCCGAGTGAAGCCTCGAACTCGGAGTGATCGAAGGAAAAGAGCATGCGGCCGTTGTTGGCCTCGGATCCGCCGCCGACCGTGGCGCGGTATTCCTCGATCGCCGAGTTCTGAAGTTCGGGATAGCCCTCGAACCCCCGAGCCTGCGAGAAACGAACAACCGTCGAAGACGAAGTACCGGCCCGACGGGCCAGCTCTTCGGCTGTCAGGAAGGCCGCTTCGTCGAGATGATCGACTATGTAGCGGGCCACATCCTTCTGCGATCGGGAAAATTCGTCGATCCGGTCCTGGATGTAAGTTGACAGGGTCTTTGTTTCGGCAGTCACTGTGCTCACGCCGATCCAATTCGCCCCCCCACCCCGTTTCCCTTCTAAGTGCAGGGGTTTATGAATTCCTTCTCAGGATTGCCAAATCGCCGCCAGAGCCTCACCGGACACACCGAAGATGGTGATGAGATCTGGATTATCCGCTCGATTTCGCAGAAGTTCTACAAGTGCCAGGGCTGTTATGACTCGATCGAGGTCGGCGACGAACACGTCGTTGTGCAGTACATCGGGCGAATCGGCGGCACCGAACATTCGCACTGGCACCAGCGCTGTGCCGAAGAGATCCTCTACAACCAGACCAGGGGCCTGAGGACCGTCAGGGCAAACGAGTCGAGTCGCGACCGGCTGGAAAAACGTGGCCGCCGCCCCTCGGGCAAGAGGCGACGGCCCCGCTACTAGTTCCCAGGGTTTCGTTTTACCCAGTAGATGCCGCCGGCGATTAGGCCTACCGCGGCAAGAGCGAACATTCCGATGATCAATCCGTCGGCCAGTCCTTCGTCTTCATCGGCGCTGCCGGCCTGATCGGCTTCCGGCTGATCATCGCTTTGCGATCCAGTCACGCCCGCAGTGCCTGGCTCAGCAGGTGTCGGTTTGGCAGCCGGCTCGCTGGCCGTCGTCGTAAGGGTGACGATCGGAGCCGGTGTCTCGGGCTCGGCCGCGCCTTCAGGCACGACCTGAATCCAGGCGGTCGTGAGATTTCCCTCGCAACCCTGGATCAATTTGAGCGGAACCCGCTCCCCTTTCTTGCCGAAGAAGGTGGCGGTAAAGGGCAGCTCCTGGACGTCATGATCCGGGAGGGGTCCCCCGGTCCACTTCATCTGTCCTTTTTTGTTGGATGCCTTCCATCCATCTACGGACCCGGCGGTCGCATCCTTGACCGAATCCGGCACCTGGACAGTTACCGACGTCGTGGACGCACCTTCGCATCCGTGCCCGATCACCATGCTCAGCTTTGTCGCCTTGCCCGCCGGAGCCTCGGTCGGAGCAACGTCGACATGCGCCCCGGCCACACCCGGCAGAGCCGGGGTGACCAGAAGCGCAACCAGGAATATCAGCGCTTTTCTCATGCTTCTATTTCTACTGCCCTGAACGGCGGGCCGTGATCAGTGCCGCGCAACCGACGATCAGTCCGAGAGCACCAACGATCAGTGCCACGATCGAGAGGCCGTCACCGGAACCGTCGTCGGAGCTCGTATTCGCGCTCACAGCTTCCGAGTGGGCCTCTTCGGCTTCTTCGGAATCCGCGGCTGCACCATGCTCGGCTTCAGCAGCACCAAGGGTTACCGCGGGAGCGGGATGCTCCGGCTCCTCTTCACCTTCGATCGTCGGCTGGATCCAGGCCGTCTCGCTGCCGTTGGCGCATGTCTGGATCGTCTTGAACTCCGCGACCTCGCCTTCTTCACCGGCAAAAGCGACGCTGAGCGGGAACTGCTGGAGCTGATCCGAAGCGAGCGGTCCGCCAGTCCAGGTGACCTGCCGGACACCTTCGGTGATTTTCTCGCCGTGCTGCTCGGCCGGTTCAGGCAGCTTGCCTTCGGTCGCCTTGATGCTCCAACCGGCTACTACGCCCGGAGTAGCCGAGATCACCTGAGGCGGCATCTTGACGCTGACCGAGGTGGTCGGTGATTGCTCACAGCCGTGGGGCACCGTGATGTTCAGCATCGCGTAGCCCTCCGACGGGGCTTCCTCCGGAGAGACGGTCACATGAGCCACGGCAACGCCGGGCAGGAGCAGGCCCGCGAAGGCCGCTATCGCAACAAACAGTTTCAGTTTGAGATTCATTTGATTCCTTCCATGCGACCGGTATCGACCGGTCGCGAAAATGATCTGGTTCAATCGTTTTCAGACTGCGGAAGGAACCGGAGGCGCCCGGCCGGCCAGGGAGCAGGCGATCAGCCTGCCTCCGCGGACCGTTACCTGAAAGGTCGGAAGGCGCCCCCCGTGGGGCAGCTTTCGAAGATGGGTCGAGGAGGCGATCTCGAGCAGGATCCTGATCCGCTCGATCGCCGCTTCGCCCGGGTAGCGCTTCAGCATGAGTGCCGTGAGCAGCAACAGGAGCGGAGCGATCGCGATCAGGAAGTTCATTGCGTTCATTTGACCGGCACCTCGAAATCGACGAGTTCTTCGTCGAAGCGGGACACGCGGACCGCCGCTTCGGCCTGCCAGTCGCCTTTCACTGCGAGTACGGCCGCCGGAGCGACGTAGTGGCCGGGACCGGACTTGCGCAGGTCCGCTTCGATCGGAGCGATGTCCGCGTCCGGCAGAGAGAACGAAAGCTCGAGCGAGCGGATCTCCACCGGTGCCCCGGTCTGATTGTCGAAGAGGTAGATATGGACTTCGTTACTGCCGACCCGGGCCGGATCAACCGTGTACTCGAGCAGGTCAGGACCCGCCGCGACCGATCCGCTCACCGGACCCGCCCCTTCCGTGGTCGGTGGCGGATAACTGACCAGGGCCGCCGTCACCGCGAGCACGACCGTGACGATCACCACTTCAATCCGCAGGTTGTTGCGGGCGAGGATGCCCGGCGAGCCCGGACCCTCGCCCTTTTCACGGCGGGCCACGAGGGCGGGGATTATTCGCCTGCGGTTCTTCGCTCCGAGGCCGATCAGGATGAAGAACAGGATGATCTTGATCAGGACGGCCCGCCCGAAAGCGGTATCCACGAGAGCGAAGAAAGAGTTCACTTCGACGATCGCCTGGATCGTTCCGGTGACCGCGATCACGATCACGCAGCCGAGGGCAACCGTTGAGAAGCGCAGGAGGAAATCGGTGAGCACGGAACTGCGGTCTACTCCGCTGTTGAGCCCCCGGGTGGTCGCCGGGAGCAGGAAGATCAAGGCCGCCAGTCCACCGGCCCAGATCGACATCGCAGCCACGTGGAGCACGTCGGACGGGAAGAGGAGCCAGGCGGGATCCTGGGTCGAGGCGTGGCCGGCGAGACCCGGTGATACGACGAGGAAACCGGCCGTGAGAATCGAGAAGGCGATCGTCGGGCCGAACCTTCGGTCGCTTCGGGTCAGGCTCGTGGACATCAGGACCAACGGGATCAGGGAAAGCCACGAGAGAATTCTCAGGACCATGACCATGCCGAACCTGGTGTCGACCACCTCCCCGAACACTTCGGGTTTCAAGGCCGACCAGAAGTCGGTTCCGGCGGCGATCGCACCCTGTAAAGGGATCGCCAGTATCGAAGCGATCAGCCCGGCGGCTACGGCCAGACCGAGGATCAGCTTGAGCCGCTGGCCCGTCTCTTCCGCCCGAGGCTCGAGGAGTTCGCGGTGCTTCGTGAGAAGCGGGGTCCAGAGCATCACCAGGAAAGCGAGCGAACCGACTGCCAGCGCTATGGCCAGGAATCCGATCCACCGGTCGAGCCAGAACGCGACCCCTGTGACCAGGCCCGAGTCCGTCTGGGCGATCAACTCGGAAATCGTCTTGTCGGACACACCCCCGCCCTTGCCTACCGTGAAGACAAGCCCGCCGGAGATCGGGTGGGCGTCGGCCGAGACCACCCGATAGGTGGCCGTGTAGGTGCCGTCCTCCAGATCGTCGGAAAGGGCGACGCCGATCGCTTGGTCGCTGCCACCGGGGCGGAACACTTCCCCGGACTGAACTTCGTTTGCTTCGGTGTCGAATACCCTGACCGCGCCGAAACTGGCCTCCACCGGTTCGTTGAACTCGAAGGTGACTTCGTCAGGGGCCTGCTTCAGGACCTGTCCCCGGGTCGGACTCGACGACTCGAGCACGGCATGGGCTGACGCCGCACCGGGCAGGAGCAGAAGGACCAGGAACGCCGCGATCAGCGGCAGGACTATCCGGGGGCGGAACGGCATCACCAGGCTTCGGTCGACTCCTCATTCTCCTTGTCGCCCCGATCATCATCGTCACCCCGGCGCTTGCGGACCAGCGAAATCGCGACCGCGCCCATCACGATGAGAAGCGCGAGGCCGATGAACGGGGCGATCGGAAATCCCGACTGCTCTCCCACCCAGGTCAGGGTGCCGTTCACGTCGGCCGGCTTGCCACCGACCGTCACCGGGATCGAATAGTCAAAGACCTTGGTCTCGGTTGACGGATCATCGACCTGCGGAGGGGTTCCGATTCCCATGTAATGGGAGCGATGGTCGTGCCAGGAATAGAGCCCGCTTTCACCGACCATCTTCCACTTCGGAGGGGCCTCCGCATCGGCCCGCTGCGGGATCGATACGTCGGCGAAGCGATCCTCGTTCAGGTAGTACGCAGGTGAGTTCAGGTTGACCTCGACCAGGCCATCCGGGCTGAAGCGAAGGTATGGCTCGCCGTCGTATCCCTTGACCAGCACCTCACTGCCGGTCCGGTTGGCCAGCTGAACGCTGTCGTCGAAGTTCTGGACTTCGACCCTCAGGCCGTCAGCAGCCGCCGCCGGGGTAACCGACGTGATTTCTGATCTGAAGTTGGGGTTGCCCTGATGGGCGGATGCGGCCGGCACTGCGGCCGACATCAAAACAAGTACGGCTAACGTGCCGAGAAGGCGCTTCATTGTCTGGCTCCTTGGATCGGAGGCGCGGGAATCTGTTCAGGCGAACGCTGCCGGAGGTGCCCGGCCAGCCAGATTCGAAGCAATGAGGAGCGAACTGATGGGTGAATGACCAAACTCCGATATCCGAACGGGAATCGCCCCGGCCGACTTCGGGCGGCGGGTCCGGGCCCGGTGCCCGGCAGCCTTGATCAGATCTTCGCCGACGTATCGGCCGAATGCCAGCGGTGCTGCCAGCAGGAAAACTGGAGCAGTGAAAAGCAGCACCTCGGGGGAGCCCGTCAGGGCAAGGCAAAGGGCCCAGCCAACCGCCACCAGCAGGAGTCCCGCCATCCGTCTGTCAAAGGTCGCATTCACCACTATGAGTGTAACCCGCCCGGCCGCGACAGTTGCTGTCTATTCTGCGTCAACCCCCTCTTTCAGTCAGGAGCCTCCCACGAATGAACCAATCTCCGTCGTACACAAGCCCGATCACGGCCAGGCTCTTCATTGATCCGGCTTGCCCGTTCGGATATTCAGCGAGTCCGGCACTCAGAACGATCGAGTGGCTCTATCGGGACCAGATCGAATGGGAACTTGTAATGATCGGACTTTCCGAGCCCGGCACGACAAAGCGCATGTTCAGCCCGACCGAACTGGCGGTCTATTACATCGACATGCGGAATCGCTACGGCATGCCATTCGCGGTCGAACCCAAGGTCCGGGCGATCACCAGCTCGAGGGCCTGCCAGGCGGTTGTGGCCGCCCGGCTGATCCAGCCAGGTAGCGAATGGAAGACCCTGCGGGGCCTACAGCTCCTCCATTTCAACTCGCCACTCCTGATCGATGATGACGAGCAGCTTCGCGCAGCCCTGAGCACCGTCGAAGGGCTTGCTGCCGACCGGATCATCGACTCTCTCGACAGTCACGAAGTCCAGGATGCCTACCGGACCGACTGGGCCGAGACCCGCACCGCGGAGGGAGGGCCGACCCATCACCTCGGAAAGACCGCCGACACCCCAGACGGCGTTCGTTATACACCGCCAACGATCATCTTCGAAGCTGGCCCGCAGAGGATCGAAGTGGGTGGATTCCAGCCGGTGCAGGCATACAGTGCCGCCATCGCCAACCTCAACCCGGAACTCACCCGGCACGCTCCTCCGGAATCACCGCTGGAGGCCCTCCAGCTCTACCGCGGAGGGCTTTCGACCCAGGAGGTCGCAGCGATCATGGCCAAAGGCAATGACGATCCGGACCGGATCGAAGCCGAACGGATGCTCGTCACCCTCCTTGGCGACCGCAAAGCGAAACGCATCGCAATGGGCAACGACGCGATCTGGCTCGCCGCCTGACCCGACTCGGTCCCTTGAACAAAACGGTGCCGGCCCTGGCGGGCCGACACCGATTCCCAAATTCACGAAGCAGATACCTAGCCGACGATGAAGCCTGTGGCCGTGACGTCCTTGAGCACCTTCTGCGCCGTGAACGGGGTATCGAAGGGTCCGTCGGGCGAAATGCCCTTGGGTGTCGCCGACCTGATGACACCGATCACTGACGCGTGACGCGCCTCGATCGTGACGATCGAAAGTGCCGCGGCAACGATTGCCGGGTCCTTGATGTTCAGGGCCTGACCGTTGTACGCGTGCACACCTTCGTTCTCGAGGACGAACGCCGTGTCGATGAACTTCTTCCGGGACTTGGTGGTACCCATGAAGTTGAACTTCGGCTTCTTGACCGCCTTCGAACCAAGGGCTGCCTTGAGGGCCTTGACGTGGGCATTTTCGTCCCGCGTCGTGGTCTTCAGGAAGGCCTTCTCCTTGGCGTCCTTGAGGTACTTGCGCTTCCTGTTCTCGCGGGTCGCCTCGTTGTAGAAAGCCGCTTCCAGGTACTCGAGGGTCAAGGCGAAGTTGAGGATGCCGACGTCGCCCTTTCCGAATGAGGCCGGAGGACGACCCGCAGCCATCGCGGTTCCCGGTGCGAGAAGGCTCATGAGGGCTCCGCCGCTCATCAAAGCTCCACCGGCAATGCCGGCCTTCTTCATGATGCCTCGACGTGTATCGCCTTCGTCGATGCCTTCGTGGGCGTCGTGCGCCATCTCCTGGATCGCTCCGTCTACGTCAACGTCTTCCAGCTTCAAATCAACTGACATTTCCTGCTCCTGACTTACGACTTTTCAGGTTCGGAACCCCACGACGACCAAATCCCGCTTGATAGCGATACGCGGTCGCTCAATTGATGGATCAGTTCCCGAAACTTAAGGTCAGCTAAAGGCGGGGGCACTTCCGCATGTAAAGTCCGATTCCTTGCCGGAGAGAAGATCGGGAGTTCCGTGGGACTGTTTGGAAAAAAGAACGAGCGCTGGAAGTACGAGGCCGATTCGGTGTCGCTGGTCAGTCTTTCCGACGGCCAGAAGTTCCATGTCTTCGGCTCTGCCACTCAGCTCACCGAACTCTTCGCCGAGCATGGCTTCATCAGGTGCCTAGGAGCCATCTGGTATCCGGAAAGGAGTAATTCGTACCGCGAAGAGGACTTCCACGAGGTCCAGCTCAACGCAATTCACGTCACCTCGATCGAAGCCGGCCATTTTCACGTGATCCGCCCCGCCGACCCCCGGGACGATCACTACGCCGCTTCCTGAGCAGCCGCTCGTCAAGCGGCCCGACGAAGTCACCGCCGGCGGGTGGCCGTAGCTTGACGAGGTGGGGGTGGTGCGGTTAGCCTCCTGGGTAGGCAACCGTCTGGAGGAATCCCATGAACTGGTTTGGAAACGCTCCGCGACCACGTCTCAGGGCAATATCGGCGACGTTGGTTCTCGCTCCGGTCCTGGCGACGCTGGCATTCTCCGCAGCGCCCGCTTCGGCCGCGGACAATTGGTCCGGAACCTGGAACACAAAACACAAGTTCGGCAGTCCCAAGCTCAGAATTGACCTGATCGAAAAGCGCGGGGACGACACCATCAAAGGCAAGTACTACGACAACGGCGAGCTCATAGGCAATATCCGTGGTGTCCGTGACAAAGATGGCCCCACAGAGACTTGGAGAGGAACCTTCAAGGACATCGACTCGCGAAACAGCACGGGCAAGTTTTCGGTCGAGCTGCAAAGCGACCTGGTGAGCTTCGTCGGCTGGTTCAAGACCTGCGGCAGGATCTTCTGCAGTGAGCGCTACCGGTGGCGCGGAGAGCACGCCTGAGCCGGGCCTGCCGTGAGCCGCTCGTTCGCCGTGGAGTGGGCCGGGAAGGACTCGAACCTTCGACCTACGGATTATGAGTCCGCTGCTCTAACCAACTGAGCTACCGGCCCGGACGGGACGGCGTCGATCATATGGCCCGGCGGAGGTCAGCGACTGAGGGTCAGCCTGGGCGTCGTGGTTGCGACTTTGGCGCCGGTCGCATCGGTCAGCACCGTCTTCGTCTCCAGGGTCAGTTTCTTCGCCTTGCCGCTCTTGCCGGCCTTTGTCAGTTTGACCTTGACCGACCCGGTCTTTCCCGACTTCACCTTGCCAGAACCTTTGGCGAGGGTCTTCTTGCCTTTGCTTGCGGTGACGGTGACTTCGCAGTCAATTCCTTCAGCGACGGGGCAGATGACATTCAGAGTTGCTTTACCATTCTTGAGTTTGGCTGACTTGGTCTTGAGTCTCGCCCCGGTCGAACTCGAGTCGCAGTTCAGACTGAAGTCGTCGCGAGCATCAGCGAGAAGGGAGTCCGAGGATGAGCCGCAGTTGACTTCATCCGGGCTCGAGTCTCTGCTCCTCAAGGTGTCGGCCCCGCTTGATCCATCGAGTTCATCAATCCCACTACCACCGTCGACCAGGTCTCCTCCCGGACCTCCGAGCAGAGCGTCGGGGCCACCGAGACCGTTGATCAGGTCGTCTCCGGAGCCACCATCGATCTGGTTGGCGGCGTTGTTGCCGATCAGGATGTCGTTGGCCCTGCTGGTGATGAACAGGTCTTCAACGTCTGCGCCGACATTGTCGGTCGCCGCTCCTTCGAGTGGATCCCGGTAACCGTCGTCGGCGACGCCGTCGAGGTCGATCCTCAGTCCGAGGACAGAGAACTCGGTGTAAGAGTCGAGATCCGGACCACCGCTGATCTGGTCGAGATCGCCGTCGGAGAACTCGAACGACATCCTGTCGTCGCCTTGGTTGCCGGCGATCGAGTCCGCACCGTCACCGCCTCCAACTTCGTCGTCTCCCGGCCCGGCGACCAGGGTGTCATCTCCACCGCCGCCACTTAGCTCGTCGGCACCCACATCCCCCGAGATCGTGTCGGGACCGGAATTTCCTTCGAGGTCATTTTCAGCAGGGCTTCCGGTCAGGGTGTCACCCGCGCTGCCGCCCTGGGCGAATTCGATGTCAGCACCGACGTTGTCGCCTTCCCCGGACTCGCCATCCTCGCCAACGCCGTTCAGGCTGACGTTCACTGGATTGGCCCTGCTGGAGTACCTGATTTCGTCAAGATCGTCACCTCCAGCGAAAGTGTCGGCCTCATCTGCAACCGCTCCCGCCTCAAAGGAGTCCTGCCCGGCGGCACCGCTCGAAGAGTCCTTGCCTTCGCCAGGATCGAAGTTGTCCCGCCCGGCATTGCCCTGGAGCGTGTCGTCCCCGGTACCCCCGGTCAACCGGTCGCGACCGGAGCCACCGATCAGGGTGTCGTTGCCGATCCCTCCGGAAGCCTGCATATCGAACGGTCCGAGGTTGGAAATGACGTCGATCCCGGCTTCGCCCGAAACCACCGAGTCGCTGCTCAGTTCAGGGATCGAAGCAGCCAGGGTCCCCTGGTCATCGAGGTCGCCGAGTTCCATCGTCACACGATCAACCACCTCGGTCGCTACACAATCGACGCGATTTGTGTTTATCGAGACACAGTCACTCCCTGCCGTGATCGTTGAGCCAGGGTCCCTGATCACGTAGCTGGGACTCTCGAGCGAGATAGTGACGCTGTTCGTTTCCCCGGCAGGTGCGAAGAACCGCAATTCACCGTCGCTGTTGACCGACGCCGTCGAGGCACCGGCCACCCCCGGGATGACAAGGGCAGCTGAAGCAGCGGCACCAACGAGTACTCCTGAAATAAACGCCCGGGTCTTCATCGACTGAGCACCAGCTCCGGAGTCGTCGTTGCGACCTTGACCCCGGTCTTGTCGGTCATCACCGTCTTCGTCTTGAGGGTGAGTTTCTTCGCTTTGCCGCCCTTGCCGGCCCTGGTCAGCTTGACCTTCACCGACCCGGTCTTTCCGGACTTCACCTTGCCGGAACCTTTGGCGAGGGTCTTCCTGCCTTTGGTGGCGGTGACGGTGACCTTGCAGTCGATGCCTTCGGCTTCCGGGCAGATGACCTTAAGGGTGGCCTTGCCTTTCTTGACCTTGGCTGACTTGGTCTTGAGTCTCGCGCCAGTCGAACTCTGGTCGCAGGTCAGGGTGAAGTCGTCGAGTGAATC